>NZ_BJOR01000001.1:6139715-6753686 GCF_006540305.1 Streptomyces sp. 6-11-2
CACGCGCGCCCCCAGGCGCCGGTACGCGTCGAGCCGCTCCACCAGCTCGTCCGGCTCCAGCAGGCCCGTGCTCCAGGTGGGCGTCGAGAGCAGGAACGGCAGGGGATCCGTGCGGATCCGGTACGCCACCTCCCACAGGCGGGCGTCGAAGGCCCGGGAGAGCGCGCCGTGCACGCAGGTCCGGTGCGGTGCCCCCGGCCGGATCGCGGCGTGCAGCCTGGCGGTGCTCAGCTTTCCCCGCAGCGTGATGAGCAGCAGATCCAGGCCCGCGAACCCGTCGAAGCCGCCCCGGGAGTCGCCGAATTGATGGTCCATCCGCAGGTCGTGGAACGGATCGGCGCCGTCCCACCATCGGCGGGAGACCACCGGTTCCAGCGCCTCCAGCAGGGCGTCCCGGTCGCGGTGGGCGTGGCGCACCAGCCCGTCCAGGGCGCGTTCGAAGCCGGTCACGCCGGTGTCGGACGCCAGTGCCGCCCCCACCTCCTCGGCGAGCTCGACGACGGAGGCCGCCGCGGGCGCGAGACGTGCCGGCTCGGGAAGCAGGGGGAGCACCTCCTCGTACGCCGGGGCCACCTCCGCCGGTGCCGCGCCCAGCGACGCGACCGCCTGAGCGCGCAGCGGCGGGATCAACTCATCGGCGGCCGAGGCGAGTTCGACGCGCACTTCGGCGGAGCGGACCTTCTTCACATGGCGCTGGGCGAGCTTGAGTGCCCGCTCCTGCACACCGGCGTCCTCGTGCCCGAAGGCCTGCGCGACGGCGGGCAGCAGCTCGTCCGCCGCCCCGGCGTCCCGGGCGAGCACCTTGCCCAGCAGCACGAGCTGCGCCCGCACCAGCTTGCGCTCCGGCCGGAACAGCACCGCCTCCGACACGTCCGCCAGGTGACGGTGCGTCAACTGACCTTCCAGGGCCAGGGTCCCGAGCACCGACTGGGCGTGCGACGCCACCGGAGACACCGCGTCCGAGGCCAGCGCCCCCCAGTCGGCCACCCGCTCCCGCTGCTCCTCGCGCGTGAGCGCCAGGGATGTCAGTACCCGCAGGAACGCCCGGTGGTCGGCGTTCGTGCCACCCCGCAGCAGGCGGGCCACACAGGCGTCGACCGTGGCCCTCCGGTCGAGCGGCCCCTCCGCGGTGAGCTGTGCGAGGGCGCCGTGCCAGCCGGCGGGTCCCTCGTCGGCCGCCCATTCCAGCAGGCCGCCGATGTCGTTCACCTCGAAGAGCGCGGCCACGAGCGGCACGAGGTGCGGGTCCGTACGCAGCCTCTCCAGCAAGGTGTCGCCTCGCCGCCAGTTGCCGCCGACCTGCTGCACCCAGCCCCGCACATAGGCGTCGGTGGTCGGCACCGGGCAGCCCGCCAGACGCACCAGGGCGGACATCAGCTCGTAGGGCACCTGCGCGGTGGCGGGCCGCTGGGCGAGCCGGTTCGCCAGATCGGCGAGCCAGTCGGTCTCCCGGCCGGCGAGGACGCGGAGCAGCACCGCGGGGGAGACCCCCGGCCAGCGCATGTCGGCGGCCGAGATCCAGCTCGCCACGCCGGCCGCGCCCGTCTGGCACGCCGCCCCGGCCACGTACAGCGCCGGATACGCGCGGCGGGACGGCCCGTCCCAGCGCGTCGCCCTCAGCTCCTTGCGCAGCGCCTTCAACTCCGGGAAGAAAGCACGGCGTTCGGCGTCGGTCATCGCGTCCAGCAGACCGACCACCTCGGCCGTCCGCCCGGCTCGCATCGCCTCCGTCAGCGTTGTCATCGCGCACCACCGTCGACTCGTGCCAGGTCCCGCTCCACCACGGCGGCGCCCCGCCGCGCCATCCGCACCGCCAGCGCGTGCTTGCACGGCCCGCGCCCGCCCCGGTACTTCGCCCACCACTGGCAACTGCAACTGAGCACGCCCTTGTCCTCGCGCACCCGGTGCGCGTGGCCGTCCTCGGCCGTCACCGTCGCCAGGGCACCGTCCAGGGCGACCGCTCCCGCGGCGACGAGGGCACGGGCGGCCCGCAGGCGCGGGTTGTGCCGCTCGGCGCGATCCGCGTCGTAGGGCAGCTCCCGGTGGAAGTACGCCGCCTCCGCGGTGTCGTATCCGACCCGGCCCGAGGTACCGAGCCGGACCAGCGCCGCGCGGACCCGCTCCGGGGCGAGCCCGGAGGTGGCGGCGAGGTCGGCGACGTCGACGCGGGGCTCCCAGGCCAGCAGCACCGCGATCAGCTCCGCGTCCTCGGCCGCCTCGTCGGTGGCGAGCGCGTCCAGCACCCCGCCCTCGCCGGAGAACCCGCGCGAGGCGTCGGGCGACAGCGTCAGCGTGAGCCGCATGCCCGGCAGGACCGCCTCCCAGGCACTGGCCGTGGCGGCGGCGCCCGCGACCGCCGGGCCGTAGACGCGCAGGGCGGTGGCATGCCGCAGCACCCGCTGGAGCGCGGCGAGCCGCTCGGGCCCGGGCAGGCAGACCGCGCCCGGCACGGGCCGGGTGGTCGGCCGCAGCGCGCGACCCGCCGGAACCACCCACCGCGGACCGCCCCCGGCACCCCGCGGCCCGCTCCGCGGCAGCGACCGCAGGAACCGCACGGCCTCGGCCGCCGGCAGCTCGGCCCGCAGATCGAATCCGGCGGCCATGACCTGGGCCTCCGCGAACCCGCGCAGCCAACGGTCCGGCAGCGGCACCTTCTTCTCCACCACGGGGCCGTCCACGGTGGTCACGGCCAGTTCCTCCGGACCCACCCGCATATGCAGCGGATCGTCCGAGCCGATCCGGGACAGCGCCTCGCGCAGCGGGTTGTTGACGTCGACGTTCGTCGTGCCGTGCCCCACCTCGCCACCGTCCAGGCCCGGGCGCAGCACGTCCAGGCGCGCGTACACCCCGCAGCAGCCGGAGAAGGACTCGAAGCGCAGCCGGTCGCCGTTCCCCGTCACCACCGGGTCGAGGGAGGCACGCAACTGCGGCTGGTAGTAGCGGGCGGCCGCCACGTCCGCCACCGCCAGCAGCCCGGCGGACGCCACCTGAGGAGACGTCAGGAAGCCTGAGAAGAACCGCGGATGGTCCTGGATTCCCGAGGGCGTCGCACCCCGGGACGTCTCGAGTCCCAGGCGCCGTCCGCCCGTGGCGGGCTCCAGCACGGAGGGTCGGGAATAGGCCACGGCCTGCAAGGATCGCGTCATGGAAAAACCGTAGGGGCGACCACTGACAATCGGCCGTGACCTGCGGAAACCCCCTTCTCGGACCGGGAGTTGCGACCTGGTCGCGGCACCCTTTTCGGCAGCGGGCGGTGGGCTGCCGAGGCGGGACTCGCCCGCCGGGCCCGGCACGCGCCTCCCGGTCCGGCGGAGGTCAGGCGCCGGCCCCCTCCGCCATCAGCCGCACCCCCGCCCGGATCCGGGCGGGGGAGAGGTGGGAGTAGCCGAGAACGAGGCGCACGCCGTAGTGGCCGGAGCCGGCGGCATCCGCGTGCCGGTACGCCGACAGGGCGCGCACCGCGACGCGGGCCTCGGCCATGCGGGCGAGGAAGCGCTCCTCGGGGCCGTACCGGCCGGGCAGCGCGGCGATGAGGTGCAGGCCCGCGGCGATCCCGGACAGGCGCGCCCCGGGAAAGTGCTCGTCCAGGGCGGCGACGAGCGCGTCGCGTCGTTCGCGGTAGGCACGCTGGCACCGGCGCAACTGCCGGTCGTAGTCGCCGCGCTCGACGAACCGCGCGAACACCGCCTGGTCGACCGTCGGATGGCCGAGGTCCATGGTCCGCTTGCGCTCGACGACCTCGTCGGCCAGCGAGTCGGGCAGGAGCAGCCAGCCCAGCCGCAGACCCGGGGCGAGGGACTTGCTGACCGACCCGGCGTAGGCGACGCGCTCCGGATCCAGACCCTGGAGGGCGCCCACCGGGGCGCGGTCGTAGCGGAAGTCGCCGTCGTAGTCGTCCTCGAAGACGATGCCGTCCACCGCCCGCGCCCAGTCGAGGAGTTCGGCGCGGCGCCGGGCGGAGCAGGCGATGCCGGTCGGGAACTGGTGGGCCGGTGTCGTCACCACGGCCCGTACCCCGGACCGGAGCAGCGGGCCGACGGCCGGACCCTCCGCGTCCAGGGGCAGCGGGACGGTGCCGACTCCGGCCGAGGCGTACAGGGCGCTGTGCTCGGGGCTGCCGGGATCCTCGACGCCCACGGTGCGCATCCCGCGCGCGTGCAGCGCCGAGCCGACCAGAGCGCTCGCCTGGGCCACCCCCGAGACGACCACGATCCGCTCCGGGTCCGCGGCCACGCCCCGGCGCCGGGTCAGCAGTTCGGCCAGCGCCGTGCGCAGCCGGGGCAGTCCGCGTGGGTCGGGGTAGCCGAGGTCGTGGTGCGGCAGGTCCGTCAGCACGGAGCGGTGCGTGGCCGCCCAGGCGGTCCGTGGGAACAGCGACAGGTCCGGCGTGCCGGGCACGAAGTCCGCGCGGGCGCCGAGGGAGCGGGGAGCGAGGTCACGCGCACGCGTGCGTGCGCCCCGGACGGCGTCGCCCACCCAGGTCCCCGCACCCCGGCCGCTGCGGAGGTAGCCCTCCGCCGTCAACTGCTCGTACGCCTCCGTGACCAGCCCGCGCGAGACGCCCAGGTCCGCGGCGAGGTCCCGGCTGGAGGGCAGCCGTGTGCCCGTCGCGAGCCGCCCCGAGCGGACCGCTTCGCGCAGCGCGGCCCGCAGGGAGCGGCCACGCGCGCGTGCCGGGGCGGAGGCGGCCGGAAGGAGCAGTTCCCAGGCGGCCGAGCCGGTGAGTCCGCCCGGATTGGTCCCCGATGACGTCATGGAAGTGGACCTTAAACCGGACCGCCGCGCCTCCTAGCGTCGCTGCCATGAACGCCACCCCCGCGCGCGGCACCCTGCTCGCCGCGCTCGCCTGCGTCCTCGTCGGGGCGTCCTTCACCGCCAACAGCGTCCTCGGCCACTACCCGTACGCGGGCGGCCAGTTCCTGCGCTATGGCCTGGCCTGCCTGCTGCTCCTGCCGCTCGCCGGGCGGGACGCACCGGCCCGGCTGCGGCGGCTCACACCCCGCCAGTGGGTCAGGCTCGCGCTGCTCGCGGCGGTCGGCATGGTCGGCTTCAACCTGGCCGTGCTCGCCGCCGAACGCAGCGCCGAGCCGGCGGTACCGGGGGTCTTCGTGGGCTGCGCCCCCGTGGTGGTGGCGGTCGTCGTTCCCGTACTGGAGGGACGCCGGCCCCGGCGGACGGTCCTCCACGGTGCCCTTCTGGTCGCCGCCGGGGCCTTCACCGTGCAGGGCTGGGGCCGGACCGACGGCACCGGAATCACCTTCTCCGCCTGCGCGCTGGCCGGCGAGGTCGGCTTCGCTGTCCTCGCGGTGCCCGTGCTGCGCCCGCTCGGGCCCCGGCTGCTGTCCGCCGTCGTGTGCGGGCTGGCGGCCCTGGAGTCGGCGGTGGCCGGGGCCGTCCTCGGCGGCGACTGGCTCAGGCGTCCGGACGCGGCCGAGGCCGCCGCGTTGCTGTGGCAGGCGGCTGTCGTCACCGTCGTCGGTTTCGTGTGCTGGTACATGGGCGTGCAGCGGATCGGCGCCGAGCGCGCCACGCTCTTCTCCGGTCTCATCCCCGTGGGGGCCGCCTGCACCGCGCCGATGGTCGGCGCCGGCTCGTACGGGGCGGTCCAGGCCCTGGGCAGCGCCCTGGTGGGCGTGGGAGTCGCGCTGGGGGCAGGGGCGTCGAGGCCGGCCGGAAGCCGGCGGCGGTCAGCGGCTGCCGTCCAGGAGGACGCGCGCGACCAGGGCCGGGTCGTCGTTCATGGGGACGTGCCCGCAGCCGGGCAGGCGCACGAGCCGGGCCTTGGGGATGATCTGCTTGGCGCGCACTCCCTGACGCCGCACCAGCAGCCGGTCCCTGGTGCCCCAGGCGACGGTGACGGGGATACCGGGCAGGACGTCGGTGAAGTGGACGCCGACGCCCGCCCGGAGGGTCTCCTCGAATCCGTCCGCCCCTGCCAGGGCGAGCGTCTCGGCCACCACGGCCTCGGGCGAACGGCGGGCCGGGTGAGCGTAGATGGTGCTGGTCAGGACGGTGCGGCCGACCGCCGTCCGTGAGAGCCGCTCGACCAGCGGCAGCGGCATCCGCCGGGCGAGCGTGCGCATCGTCCGCAGCACGCCGAAGGCGTAACGGCGCTCGGCCTGCGTCCAGAACCCCGCCGGTGCCAGGGCGGTGACGGACCGTACGAGCTTCTCGCGGCCGAGCTCCAGGGCCAGCAGGCCGCCCAGGGAGTTGCCGGCCACATGGGGCCGTTCCATCTCCAGTGCCTCGCACAGGGCGCCCAGCACCACGTTCATCGTGGGCAGGTCGTGCCGGAGCCCTTCCGGCAGCGCGGGGGAGGCACCGAAGCCCGGCAGGTCCACGGTGATCACCTCGCGTTCGGCCGCGAGCAGGTGGACCACCGGGTCCCAGGCCTGGCGGTGGTGTCCGATGCCGTGCAGCAGGAGCAGCGGCTCGCCGCCGCCCACGCGCGCGTAGGAGAGGGTCACGGTCCGCGGGCCGTGCGCGGAGGGAACCTCGAAGGAGACGGTGGCGGACATGGATGCTCCTCGTGCGGGAATCGCCGACAACGACGGTAGACAGACTGTCAGCAATTGCTACCGACGGGTAGCCCCCAGGTCTGAGGCGAACCCCGAAACGCCGGCGCCCCTCCGCGGCCACGGCGCCCCCGGCCCGGTGCGCCTGGACACGGACGCCGGACGTCGGCTGGGATGAGGGCGTGACCACCGATACCGGGACCGAAGTCTTCGAAGAGCACCGCCCCGCCCTCATGGGTGTCGCCTACCGCATGCTCGGGCGCGTGGCGGACGCCGAGGACGTGCTCCAGGAAGCCTGGTTGCGCTGGTCCACCGCCGACCGGGGTGCCGTGCGCGAGCCGCGCGGCTACCTGGTGCGGGTGACCACCCGGCTCGCCATCGACCGGCTCCGCCGGATCAAGGCGCGCGGCGAGTCGTACGTCGGCCCCTGGCTGCCGGAACCGCTGGTCACGGATCTCGCTCAGACCGTCCCGGACACGGAGGAGCGGGCCGTCCTCGCCGACTCCGTGTCGCTCGCCGTGCTGGTCGTCCTGGAGACGCTGTCGCCGCTCGAACGCGCGGTGTTCGTCCTGAGAGAGGCCTTCGGCTATCCGTACGCGGAGATCGCCGCCCTGCTCGACCGCGGCGAGCCCGCGGTGCGCCAACTGGCCGGCCGGGCCCGCAGGCACGTGGGCGAACGGCGGTCGCGCTACGAGGTCGACCCCGACCAGCGGCGCGACCTCACCGAGCGGTTCCTGGCCGCCGCGGCGGGCGGCGACCTGGACGGGTTGATGTCGCTGCTCGCGCCCGACGCCCGCCTGGTGGGCGACAGCGGCGGCAAGGCCAGGGCGCCGCTGCGGGTCCTGGAAAGCGCCGACAAGGTGGGCCGCTTCCTGGTCGGCGTGGCGCACAAGGGCATCCCGGATCCGTCCGTCCGCTTCCTGGAGGTCAACGGCGGCCCGGCCGTGCTGATCCTGTCCGGGGGCGCGCCCGACAGCGTCTTCCAACTGGACGTGACCGACGGGCGTGTCCAGACCGTCTACGTCGTCCGCAACCCCGACAAGTTGCGGTCCCTGGCCGCCTGAGCCTCCCGGCCCCGACGCCCGCACGGCTGCCGCGGCCCCCGGTCCCAGACGTCTGCGCGGCTGCCGCGGCCCCCGTCCCGGATGACGGGGGCCGCGGCGTGATGCCCGGAAATACGGCCCCGTGCGAACGGGTCGTGAACACCGTGCGACAGGTGTCTGTGCGCCGTCCGAGGGAACGAGGATTGGTCTTGACCAAGGGTGGGGGCCGCCTTATCGTCGCAGATAAGTACAACAACCTTTAATAAACAAGGGCGCTAAAACGCGGCCGGATCACGGCGATTGCGGAGGACAGGGTGGGGACCACGCAGCTGGAATCGGTGCCGGAGCCGAAGTACTGGCATCTCAGGACAGTGCTCAGCGAGGCACTGGACTCCGAGTTCTCGGTGGGCGAGATCCTGCCCAACGAACGGGAGCTCGCCGCCCGCTTCGGCGTGGCCCGCGCCACGCTGCGCCAGGCGCTGGAGCAGCTGGAGCTGGAGGGACGGCTGCAACGCCGCCGTGGCGTGGGTACGACCGTCGCGCCGCCACGCGTGGGCGTGGCCGTCGGCACCGAGCAGCACGCCTGGCCGGGAGCGGCCGGTGACGCCTGGCAGAGCGTCGACTGCACCCTGGCCGTCCCGCCGGCCGCGGTCGCCGGCGCCCTGGAGACCGGCCACGAGGAGTCCGTGCACATGGTGCGCAGGTCCCGGATGAGCAACGGTCAGCCGGTCGCCGCCGAACTGCTCTACGTTCCGGACGGATCGGTGCCCGACCTGAGCGCGATAGACGCGCCGTCCGGGCCGGCACGCGCGCGTGCCGTGCTGCGTGAGCTGCGCCGCCTCGAGCTGGAGGGCCAGGACCGCTCGGTCGAACTGGGCTCGGCCCGCGCGGACGACGCCAAGGAACTGGACCGGCTGCCCGGCGCCCCCGTACTCGTCGTCACCACCCGCTTCGTCGCCCGGGGACGCACGGCCGCGATCTCCGTCGCCACCTACCGCGCCGACACCTGCCGTCTGACCTTCGGGGACTCGGGCGGCGTGGAGATACACCACGGCCCCCACCAGCAGGCCTCCTAGTGCTGTGGCCGGGAAGGTTTGCCGGGAAGCTCGCGGCGTCCGGTGCTGGGGGCACCTTCCACGCCGTTCAGGCAGTGGGGGAGCATCGCAAGGCGGAGCATTGCCCGCGTACTGGATGTACTCGGGTGATGCGACAACGCGGCGTGGGGGTACCCCCGGCCGAAGGCTGGGGGAGTGCCGTGCCGGGCGTCGCGAGCCGGTGAACCTTTCCGGTCACAGCACTAGCCGGCCGGTCTTCCGGCCGGCAGGTCCCCTGGCCGGCGTTACCCGCCCTCGGCGGCAGGCCGTCACGGCGGACGGCCTGCCGTCACGGGAAGGAGCGGGCCGGCACCGGGACGGGTTGGTCATCACCGGGAGGGTGGCCCCGGACCCCTCACCGCGGAGCCACTGACGGCGACGGCTCGTCATCGGGAACGGTCAGTCGTCGCCGGGAGGAGCGGCCCCCCCCGGCGACGACTCAGGGCGGCCCCTTCACAGCGGCCCCTCACGGGGACCAGCAGGCCGGCCGTCACCGAGTCCGGCGGCTTGCCACCGGCACCGGCGGCCCGTCACCGGGTCCGGCGGCTTGTCACCGGGTCCGGCGGCCCGTCACCGGAAGAAGCCGGGCCACACCCCCCTACGGCAGCCCCTCACGGGGACCGGCGCGCCGTCACCGTGCCCTCCACCGCGAACAGCTGCTCCTCGACGTGGTCGAGGGCCAGCCGGAGCGCGCCCGTCGCCACGGCCGCCTCGCCGAGCATCGACAGGGTGACCTTGGGCGGCCGCAGGCAGTAGCGGTCCAGTTCGCGCCGCAACGGTTCCAGCACGCCGTCCAGCCCGGCCGCCCAGCCGCCGATGACGACCAGTTCCGGGTCCAGGGCCAGCACCAGCGCCGCCACATCGTGGACGAGCCGCTGAATGAACCGCTCGACGGCCGCGCCGGCCCGCCGGTCACCCCGGCGGGCCAGTGCGAAGACGTCGGCCACCGCCCGCTCGTCCAGCGGGTGCAGCGGCTGGTCCGTCGTCGACAGCAGCGTCTCGGGGGTCGCCTCCCGGCCCAGCAGGTGCAGCGCGCCGATCTCGCCGGCGGCCCCGCCGAACCCGCGGTGCAGCCGCCCGCCGATGAGTGAACCGGCACCCGGGCTCAGCCCCGCCAGTACGAAGACCATGTCGTCGGACTCGGTGGCGGCGCCCTTCCAGTGCTCGGCCACCGCCGCCGCGTTGGCGTCGTTCTCGACGAGCACCGGGCACTTGAACGAACGGCTCAGCCGTTCACCCAGGTGCAGGCCGGTCCACCCGGGCAGCGCGGTGCCCAGCCGTACCGTGCCGTCCGCCTCGACGATCCCGGGCGTGCCGACCCCGACGGCCCGCAGCGAACTGCGCGGGACACCGGCCCTGCGCAGCAGTTCGGCGACCGCGCCGCGCAGCCGCTCCAGCCGCTCGTCCGCCTCGGCGGTCTCCTCCACGTCCTTGGCCTGGGCGCCCACCACACGGCCGTCCAGGTCGGCCAGCAGCGCGGCGACCCGGTGCGCGCCGATCTCCAGGCCCAGCAGGTGCCCGGCCTCGGCCCGGAACCGGAACCGGCGCGCGGGCCGTCCCTGCCGTCGTGCGGCACCCTCCTCGGCCGCCGTCTCGACGACGAGTCCCGCCTCGATCAGGCCCTCCACGACGCCCTCGACCGTCGGCCGGGACAGCCCCGTCACCCGGGTGATCTCCGTGAGCGTCGCACAGTCCGTCGCACGCAGCGCGTGCAGCACCACCGCGGAGTTGATCCTTCGCAGCAGCGAGGGATCCCCGCCGGTCAGCCGCCCCACCGTCCGTCCTCCCAGCTCGTGCGCGTGTTGGGCGGATCGTACTCGGCACGGGCCGGGGCAGCGAGCGCCGGGGACGGCGCGAGCGCGCGCCCGGCGGAGCGCCGCCCGCCCGGGGATGCGGTCGCTGACGCCCCGCCAGTTGTCAGTGGGGGCCGCTTTACTGGAGCACATGGACATCGCGAAGGCTCTCGCCGTCATCGACCGGCTGCGCTGCGGGGAGTATCCCGCTCGGTGCACCCGGACGGACCTCGGCACGGCCGGACCCGGTTACCGGATGGCCGAGTTGGAGACGAGCGACGACTTCTGGGAGGACGACGGCAGCCGGCGGGAGGCGACGGCGGGGCAGTACGAACTCGACCGGGACGGACTGGGGGAGCGGCTCACCGGACGCTGGGGCCCGCCGCAGGTGTTCAGCCTGTACAGCGTGCTCGAACGGACCCTGGCGGGTGAGGACGTGCCCGAGCCATGGGCCTCGCTCAGCGGGCACGTACCGGACGTCCAGCTGTGGAGGGCGCAGGAGAGCGGCCGGTGGATAGCGCTCGGGGTCTCCCAGTGGGGCCAGGAGCTGCCCTTCCAGCTCCTGGCGGTCGTCACCGACGTCGATCCGCCGTGACCCGTCCGCTACGACGTCTCCGCGGCCACCCTCAGCCGCGCGAACTCCTCAGCCATCGTCTCGGCCGTCCAATGCGCGTTCAGCCCGCTCGGATTGGGCAGCACCCACACCCGCGTCTCGCCGAACGTCCGTTCCTGCGGCCCCACTCGGGCCGTGCGGTCGCCGAACGCCGCCCGGTAGGCGGTGACACCCACCACGGCCAGCCACCTCGGCCACAGCCGCGCCACCTTCAGGGCCAGGAGCCGTCCGCCCTCCCGGTACTCCAGGGGCGTCAGCTCCTGTGCCCGGGCCGTCGGCCGCGCCACGACGTTCGTGATACCCAGCCCGTACGACAGCAACTCGCCCTGCTCCGCGGGCTTCATCAGCCTCGGGGTGAACCCCGACCGGTGCAGCACCGGCCAGAACCGGTTGCCCGGCCGTGCGAAGTGGTGGCCGGTCGCGGCCGTCATCAGACCGGGGTTGATGCCGCAGAACAGAACCCTCAGGCCGTCCGCGACGACATCCGGGACCGGACGGTCGCGGGCGGCCTGGAGCTCCGCCGGGGTGAAACGGGTCAGAGGATCGCCCCCGGCGCGTAGGAGGCGGCCTCCGGGCGCTGCTTCACGATCTCCTCGATCCGGCCCACGACCGCGCCGACCTGGTCGGCCGCCGCACCGGTGAAGGACAGCTTGTCGGCCATCAGCGCGTCCAGCCCCGCGCGGTCGAGCGGGAGACGGTCGTCGGCGGCCAGTTTGTCGAGCAGGTCGTTGCGCTCGGCGCCCTGCTCGCGCATGGCGAGCGCGGTCGCGACGGCGTTCTCCTTGATGGCCTCGTGGGCGACCTCGCGGCCGACCCCGGCCCGCACGGCGCCCATCAGCACCTTGGTCGTGGCCAGGAACGGCAGGTAGCGGTCCAGCTCGCGGGCGATCACCGCGGGGAAGGCGCCGAACTCGTCGAGCACCGTCAGGAACGTCTCCAGCAGGCCGTCCAACGCGAAGAACGCGTCCGGCAGCGCGACCCGGCGCACCACCGAGCAGGACACGTCGCCCTCGTTCCACTGGTCGCCCGCCAGCTCGCCGGTCATCGAGGCGTAGCCGCGCAGGATCACCATCAGGCCGTTGACGCGCTCGCAGGAGCGGGTGTTCATCTTGTGCGGCATCGCCGAGGAGCCGACCTGGCCCGGCTTGAAGCCCTCGGTGACCAGCTCGTGCCCGGCCATCAGCCGGATCGTCTTCGCCAGCGAGGAGGGCGCCGCCGCCAGCTGCACCAGCGCGGTGACGACCTCGTAGTCCAGCGAGCGCGGGTAGACCTGGCCGACCGAGGTGAACGCCCGCGAGAAGCCGAGGTGCCCGGCGACGCGCCGCTCCAGCTCCGCGAGCTTCGAGGCGTCGCCCCCCAGCAGGTCCAGCATGTCCTGGGCCGTGCCCACCGGGCCCTTGACACCGCGCAGCGGGTAGCGCCCCAGCAGTTCCTCGACCCGTCCGTGCGCCACCAGCAGCTCGTCCGCCGCGGTCGCGAAACGCTTGCCGAGGGTGGTCGCCTGCGCGGCGACGTTGTGCGAGCGGCCGGCCATGACCAGCTCGCCGTACTCGGCGGCCAGCCTGCCCAGCCGGGCGAGGACGGCGACCGTACGGTCACGCACCAGCTCCAGCGAGAGCCGGATCTGCAGCTGCTCGACGTTCTCCGTCAGGTCACGGGAGGTCATGCCCTTGTGCACGTGCTCGTGCCCGGCGAGGTCGTTGAACTCCTCGATCCGCGCCTTCACATCGTGCCGGGTGACCTTCTCGCGCTCCGCGATCGAGGCCAGGTCGACCTGGTCGAGGACCCGCTCGTAGTCGGCGATCGCCTCGTCCGGCACCTCGATGCCGAGGTCCTTCTGGGCGCGCAGCACGGCGAGCCAGAGCTGCCGCTCCAGCCTCACCTTCTGCTCGGGCGACCAGAGCGTGGCGAGCTCGGCGGAGGCGTAACGTCCGGCAAGGACGTTCGGGATGCGGGGCTTGGCGGGCGCTGAAGTCACGTGAACGGATTCTACTGGCGATTCGTGCAGGCCAGCGCCACGGGGGTGTTCGTGGGAAGCTACGAGAGCTCCGCGTCGGCCGCCGTCGGCGGCTGCGCCGGGTCCTCGTAGGGCAGCAGTTCGGGCCGCTTCGCGGGGCGGCCGTCGCCCGAGGAACGGCCGGTCAGGCGCCGTCCTATCCACGGCAGCAGATGCTGCCGGGCGAAGCGGGCGTCCGCCACCCTGCGGGTGCGCCAGTCCGGACGCGCGGTCGCCGGCACGGGCGTACGCCACTCGGCGTCCTCGGGCTCGTGGCCGAGCGTCTGCCACACCGCCTCCGCGACCCGGCGGTGGCCCTCGGCGGTTAGGTGCAGCCGGTCCACGTCCCACAGCCGGGGGTCGGCGAGCGACGGTGCCCCGTACAGGTCGACGACGAGCGCGCCGTGCCGTTCGGCGAGCTCGTCGACGCAGGCGAACAGCTCCTCCATGCGGGGCCGGAAGCGCTCCAGGACGGGGCCCTGCCGGCCGGGGCTGCGCATCAGCACCAGCCGCTCGCACGACGGCGCCAGCCGCTCCACGGCCTCCGTGAGCAGCCCCGTGACCCTGCCCATGTCGCACTTGGGCCGCAGCGTGTCGTTGAGGCCGCCCACCAGCGTCACGACATCGGCCCGCATGGCCGCCGCCGTCTCCACCTGCTCGTCGACGATCTGTCCGATGAGCTTGCCGCGCACGGCGAGGTTGGCGTACCGGAAGCCGGGCGTGCGGGCGGCCAGCCGCGCCGCGAGGAGGTCCGCCCAGCCGCGGTACGAACCGTCGGGCAGCCGGTCCGACATGCCCTCGGTGAAGGAGTCGCCGACCGCGACCAGGCTGGTGTACGTGGGATTCGTCTGCATGGCGTGAGCGATGGTATCCCCGCGACCCGGCGCCATACCAAGCGGTTGGTCCGCCGGGGTCAGGCCATCCCGGTCACTCCCGCCGGTCCGAAGAGCTCCCGCAGCACGTCCTCCATCGTCACCAGGCCCGCCAGCCGGCCGTCGGCACCCAGGACCGCCGCCAGATGCGTACGGCTGCCGCGCATCGCGGTCAGCACGTCGTCCAGCGGAGTGCCCTCGCGGACCCGGGCGATCGCGCGCATGTCCCGCAGCCGGAACGGCTCTCCTCGCGGCGAGGCGTCCAGGGCGTCCTTCACATGCAGGTAGCCGACGATGTGGCGCTCCTCGTCGACCACGGGGAAGCGCGAGAAACCGGACTCGGCCGACAGCCGCTCCAACTGCTCGGGAGTGATCCCCAGACGCGCGTGGACCACCCGCTCCAGCGGGAGCACCACGTCGCGCACCGGCCGGCTGCCGAGCTCCAGCGCGTCGTGCAGCCGCTCCTGCGCCCGGTCGTCGATGAGGCCGGCCGCGCTGGCGTCCTTGACGATCTGGGCCAGCTCCGCGTCCGTGAAGGTCGACGAGACCTCGCCCTTGGCCTCCACCCGCAACAGCTTGAGCAGGCTGTTCGCGAACGCGTTCACCGTGAAGATCACCGGACGCAGCGCCCGGGACAGCGCGACCAGCGGCGGTCCGAGTAGCAGCGCGCTGCGCACCGGCTCCGCGAGCGCGACGTTCTTCGGCACCATCTCGCCGAGCAGCATGTGCAGATACGTCGCCAGAGCGAGCGCGATCACGAACGACACCGCGTGGCCCGCCCCCGCCGGCACGCCCACCGCGTGGAACACCGGCTCCAGAAGGTGCGCGATCGCCGGCTCGGCGACCACACCGAGGACCAGGGTGCACAGGGTGATGCCGAGCTGTGCCGCGGCCAGCAGCGCGGACACGTGCTCCAGGCCCCACAGTACGCTCCTGGCGCGCCGGTCACCCTCCTCGGCGTACGGCTCGACCTGGCTGCGGCGCACCGAGATCAGCGCGAACTCGGCGCCCACGAAGAAGGCGTTGACGAACAGGGACGCCAGGCCGATCAGGATCTGTACGGCGGTCACCGGCCGGCCCTCTTCTCGTCGTGCGCGTCACCGCGCGGATGATCGGTCCGCCGTGCGGGTCCCTCGCGGCCGTCGCCGTCCTCGTCGTCGAGCGGCGCGTGCAGCAGCACGCGCGCGGCCCGGCGGCCGCTCGCGTCCACCACGTCCAGCCGCCATCCGGCGACCTGGATGATGTCGCCGGTCCCGGGGATCCGGCCGAGCTCGGTGGCGATCAGGCCGGCCAGCGTCTCGTACGGGCCCTCCGGGACCCGCAGCCCGACGCGCGCGAGCTGGTCCACCCGCGCGGAGCCGTCCGCCGAGTACAGGCCGCGGCCCTCCTCGTCGGTCCCGGCCGGGGCGAGGTCGGGCGTCTCGTGCGGGTCGTGCTCGTCACGCACCTCGCCGACCACCTCCTCGACGATGTCCTCCAGCGTCGCCACGCCCGCGGTGCCGCCGTACTCGTCGATGACGACCGCCATCGTGCGTTTGCCGGAGAGCCGGTCCAGCAGCCGGTCGACGGTCAGCGACTCGGGGACCAGGAGCGGCTCGCGCATGATCTCGGAGACCCGCGTGCGGGTGCGGCGCTCGGCGGGCACCGCTAGTACGTCCTTGATGTGGGCGGTGCCCACGACCGAGTCGAGACCGCCCTGGTACACGGGGAACCGCGACAGCCCGGTCGCCCGGGTCGCGTTCGCCACGTCCTCGCAGGTCGCCTGGGCGTCCAGGGCCACGACCTGGACGCGCGGGGTCATCACGTTCTCCGCGGTCAGGTCGGCCAGGTTGAGGGTCCGCACGAACAGCTCGGCGGTGTCCGCCTCCAGGGCGCCCTCCCTGGCGGAGTGCCGGGCCAGGGCGGCGAGCTCCTGGGGGCCGCGCGCGGAGGCGAGTTCCTCGGCGGGCTCCACGCCGAGCCGGCGCACCAGGTGGTTCGCCGTGTTGTTCAGGTGGGTGATGAAGGGGCGGAAGGCGGCGCTGAACCAGCGCTGCGGATTGCCCACCCGCTTGGCCACCGCGAGCGGCGAGGAGATCGCCCAGTTCTTGGGTACCAGCTCGCCGACGACCATCAGGAACACGGTGGACAGGGCCGTACCGAGGACCAGCGCCACCGTGGTCGCGGCGGACCGGGACAGGCCGAGCGCCTGGACGGGACCCGCGATCAGCTTGGCGATCGACGGTTCGGCGAGCATGCCGACCACCAGATTGGTGACGGTGATGCCGAGCTGCGCGCCGGAGAGCTGGAAGGTCAGGTTCCGTACGGCCTTCAGCGCGCCGGCCGCGCCGCGCTCACCGCGCTCGGCCGCCCGCTCCAGGGCACCGCGCTCGACGGTCGTCAGCGAGAACTCGGCCGCGACGAAGGCGCCGCAGGCGAGGCTCAGCAGCACCGCGACCAGCAACAGGAGCACTTCGGTCATCGGGTCACCCCCGACCCATGGTCGGGCAGGACAGGGACAGGCGCGCTATGTCGCGCTCGGGGAGGCTCGCCCATGGGCGGACGCTCACAACCTTTCATGAAGGACCGGGTGTCCTCCAAGAGTAAAGGAAGGGCAAAGAAGAGTTCGAGGTCGGTCCGTCAGAGCCTCACGGGTCAGTCCGCCAGGGGCTTCACCCAGCGCCGCCAGCGCTCCTCGGGCGCGTAGCCCGCCGCCCGCCAGGCGTGGTGCGCGCTCTCGTTGCGGGTGAGCACCATGGCGTCCCCGCGTCGCCCGCCGAGCCGCACGAACCGCTCCTCCGCGGCCGCCAGCAGGGCCGAGCCGATGCCCCGGCGCCGCCGGTCCGGGTGCACGGCCAGCCGGTACAGGTGGCAGCGCCAGCCGTCGAAGCCCGCGATGACCGTGCCGGCCAGTTCGCCGTCCTGCTCCGCCAGCAGCAGGGCCTCCGGGTCGCGGGCGAGCAGGCGGGCCATGCCGTCCCGGTCGTCGCTGATGCTGGTGCCCTCCGCGGCCGTCGTCCAGAAGGCCAGCACGGTGTCGAGGTCGTCGGCGGTCGCGGCGCGTATGTGCAGATCGCTCATGCGGTGATCACATCACGCACCGCCGCCCGCCGGGCCCCATTCCAGCATCCGGACGCTCGCGCACCGCCGCGACCGCGTCACTCGTGCGCGATCGCCGCCAGCACGTTCATCCGGGAGGCGCGCAGCGCGGGCAGCAGGGCCGCGACGACGCCCACGAGCGCCGAGCCGACCACCACCGCCACGATCGTGCTCCAGGGGATGGCCAGCACCTTCATGCCCTGGAGGGCCAGCACCCGCTGGGTGCACAGGCCCCACACCAGGCCCAGTGCCAGCCCCAGGACCGCGCCGAAGACCGCGATCACCACCGACTCCAGCCGGATCATCCGCCGCAGCTGCCGGCGGGCCAGCCCGATGGCCCGCAGCAGACCGATCTCCCGGGTGCGCTCCACCACCGACAG
This sequence comes from Streptomyces sp. 6-11-2, assembly GCF_006540305.1. Lineage (GTDB taxonomy): Bacteria > Actinomycetota > Actinomycetes > Streptomycetales > Streptomycetaceae > Streptomyces. Next base: position 6,157,100 of record NZ_BJOR01000001.1, read on the forward strand.
GGCGAGCGTGTTGACCACGCCCAGGACCGCGATGACGATCGCGAGGCCGAGCAGCGCGTAGACGAGGTAGAGCAGCACCGCGATCTGGTCGTGGACCAGCTTCTTGTAGTCCGCCTGGTCGCGCACCTGCACATTCGGGTACGGAGCGAGGGCCTTCTCCAGGTGGGAGCGCAACTGATCGGTGCCCGTGCCCGGAGCGGCGTTCACATACACCGCGGCGTCCGGGGTGCCCGGCACGTACTTCTCCACGGTTCCGATCCCGAAGTACACGCCGCCCTGGACCCCGAACCCCTCGGCCGGGTCCTGGTTGGTGAGTGCGCCCACGGTCAGCCGGGCCTGCCGTCCCCCCTGGAACTCGACGGGCAGCACGTCCCCGGGCCGCACCCCGTGCTTCCTGGCGAAGCCGGCGTCCATGGCGAGGTTTCCGTCGGCGAGCGCCGCCGCGGTGTCGCCGTGGACGTACGACATGCGGACGACCGCGTCGAACCGCGGGTCGTATCCGGAAGCGGTGGTCTCGACGCGCTTGCCGTCCGGCAGTCTCATGGCGACCGCGGCCAGCCGCTGCCGTACGACGGTGCCGGCGCCCCGGGTGCCGCGCACCGCGTCCGTGACCTCCGCGGAGAACGGCAGGAAGCTGCGGTTCTGCACCACGTAGTCGGCGCCCAGCACCTTGTCGATCTGGCGGTCCAGGGAGCGGGTCATGGAGGCACTGGCCACGGACAGCCCGCCCACCAGGGCCAGGCCCACCATCAGAGCCGCCGCCGTGGCTCCGGTCCGGCGCGGGTTGCGCAGCGCGTTGCGCTGGCTCATCCGGCCGATGGACCCGAACAGCGCCGGGAAGACCCCGCCCAGCACCCGGATCAGCGGGCGCACCAGCAGCGGCCCCGCGACGACGGCGGCGACCAGGGTGAGGACGATGCCCACGCCCAGCAGCGAGGCGGCGGTCGCGGTCCGGTGCGCGGCGGCGCAGCCCGCGAGCGCGGCCGCCCCGGCCGCGCCCGCGCCCGCGCCCGCCGCCGCGCGCACCCGCAGCGGCCGCCCCGTCCCGGCCACCTCGGTGTCCGCCAGGGCCGCCATGGGAGAGACGCTCGCGGCGCGACGGGCCGGCAGGTAGGCCGCCAGGAAGGTGACGCCGATACCGACGGCGTACGCGGCGACGGGCGTGATCCACCGCACGACCATCGCCGCGGTCGTCAGGTTCATGCCGAAGGCGCCCATCAGCCGGATCAGCCCGGCCGCGAGGCCGATCCCGACCGCCAGCCCCACCGTGGAGCCGACCACGCCGAGCAGCACCGCCTCGGCCAGCACCGAGCGGCGAACCTGCCGCCGGTCGGCGCCCAGGGCACGCAGCAGGCCCAGCTCGCGGGTGCGCTGGGCGATCAGCATGGAGAAGGTGTTGACGATCAGGAAGACGCCGACGAGGACCGCGATCCCGGCGAATCCGAGCATGACGTACTTGATGATCTTGACGAATCCGCCGAGCCGGGCGGCGGCGGACTTGGCCTGCTCACCAGCCGTCCTGAGGTCGTAGCCGGTGGTACCGACGGCCCGGCCGACGCGCTGCTTGAGCTCGGCGTCGGTGACACCCCTGACCGCGTCGACCGAGATGCTCGTCGCGCGGTCCGTGGAGCCGAGCAGCCTGGCCTGGGCGGTGGGGGTGTCCAGGAAGAGCCTGGCCGCGCCCGGGTTGGTGGTGGTGAACGTGGCGATGCCGACGACCCGGACGCGGAACGAGCCGGGCTGCGCCTGGACCGCGAGCACGTCGCCGATCCGCACGCCGTCGTGCCGGGCGGTGTCGGCGTCCAGCAGGGCCTCGCCGTCGCCGCGCGGGGCGTGGCCGGAGGTCAGCCGCACCGGGCTGCGGTCGGTGACCTGCCAGTTGGAGACGATCGTCGGGGCGCCCGTGGTCGGGCCGACCGGTTCGTTGCGGCTGTCGACGACCATGGCGTTCTGGACGGCCACGTCCACGTGCGTCGCCGCGACGCCGTCGACCCCGGCCACCCGCTGGGCGAGGGACGCCGGCACGGTCTGCACGACCCCGGTGGGCAGGGCGGACTTCAGTTCCTGCTTCGGGGCCACCGTCACATCGGCGGCGGTGGAGGCGAAGAGCCGGTCGAAGGTGCGGGCGACGGTGTCGGAGAAGATCAGGCTGCCCGTGACGAAGGCCACGGACAGGATGACGGCCAGGGCCGAGAGCAGCAGCCGCCCCCGGTGGGCCAGGAAGCTGCGCAGTGTCGCCTTGAGCACGGGGTCAGGCCTCCTCGACGGCGACGCCGTTCCCGTCGAACCGGCCGTGGACCACATCGAAGCCGGGGGCGGAGCCGGGGGTGGGGCCGGGCGTGAGGTCGGGGGTGGGGCCGGAGCTGGAGACGATTCCTCCGGCGAACAGGCGCATGCGCTCCAGCACGGCCTCCGCGGTCGGGTGCTCCATCGCGTCCACGATCCGGCCGTCCGCGAGATACAGCACCAGGTCGGAGTGGGCGGCGGCGTTCGGGTCGTGGGTCACCATGACGACGGTCTGCCCGAGGCTGTCGACGGCGTCGCGCAGGAAGCCGAGCACCTCCAGACCGGCCCGTGAGTCGAGATTGCCGGTCGGTTCGTCGGCGAAGATCAGCTCCGGCCGGGAGGCCAGGGCCCGCGCGCAGGCCACACGCTGCTGCTGGCCGCCGGACAGCTGGGACGGCCGGTGCCCCAGCCGGTTGCGCAGCCCCAGTGTGCCGATGACCTCGTCCAGCCACTTCTCGTCGGGCTTCCGGCCCGCGATGTCCATCGGCAGGGTGATGTTCTCCAGCGCGTTCAGGGTGGGGATGAGGTTGAACGACTGGAACATGAAGCCGATCCGGTCCCGGCGCAGCCGGGTCAGTTCGCGGTCCTTCAGTCCCGTGATCTCGGTGTCGCCGACCCAGACCTGACCGCCCGAGACGGTGTCGAGCCCGGCCAGGCAGTGCATCAGCGTGGACTTCCCGGAGCCGGAGGGGCCCATGACCGTGGTGAACCGGCCGCGCTCGATGTCGACGTCCACCGAGTCCAGCGCGAGCACGGCGGTCTCGCCCGATCCGTACGCCTTGGTCAGTCCGCGGGCGCGGGCCGCGATCCCGTCGACCGACGCCTGGGCCGTCGGCGCAGCAGGTGTGGACACGGGGCCTCCTTGGGGGTTCTTCGACCCGATACGTCCTGGCTCATGACAGGTTTGTCCCTGGACGAGCGTAATGTGATCGGGCCCACAGTCGGTATCCTCCGTTGGGCCCAGCAGCGGTCTCCGTCTTCAGGACGGGGCCCTGATACCCGTGTGAGAGGCATGCAGGCTCCACGCTGTGCCCGTGCCCGCGCGGCGGAAGCGCGAGTGACCAGCTGATGGGCCGATCAGGTGGTCGGCCGATCACCGAGGCCGGTGGAGACCGGTCGCCAGGCGGTGCCCAGCGCGCAGTACGAGGAGGGCTGGAGCGGACCCTGCTCCGGAACCAGCATCCGCCGGTAGGGGCCGAGCTCGAACCCGGCGTCGCGCAGGGCGGAGACCGGATCGCGGGACAGATGGCAGCCGCCGCACAGCAGCGGCCACACGGTGAGATCCAGGGCGCGCTGGGTCAGGTTCATCGCCCGGCCGCCGCCCCTGCCGTGCTCGAAGAACCGCACCTCGCCGCCGGGCTTCAGCACCCGCCGCGCCTCGGCGAGCGCGCGCGGCACGTCGCGCACGCTGCACAGCACCTGCGCGAGCACCACCGCGTCGAACGCCTCGCTCTTGACCGGCAGTGCCTCCGCGCAGCCCGGCACCACGTCGACCGGGACCTCGGCGCGCACGGCGGCCTCGACCGCCCGCTGCCGCAGCAGCCGCTCCGGTTCGATCGCGACGACCTCCGCGACGGAGCCCGGATAGCGCGCGAAGTTCAGCCCGTTGCCCGCGCCGATCTCGATCACCCGCCCGGACAGCCCGGCCAGCAGCCGCCGGCGCACCCCGGCCATGCCCATGCTGGTCTCCGCGGCCACGCCGGCGCGGGCGTAGTAACGGGCGAACACCGGATGCCGCACGGCATCCCGCGCCGCCTTCCCGGAGCCGGCGGACCGCAAGAACATGACACCCTCCCCGACCGTGACGGGCCTACGCTGAGTGTCCCCCGCGCCCACCCACCGCACGCCCGCCCATGCCGACCCCCGACCCCGCCGGCGCATCCCGGGTGTCCGGGTCGGCCCGACGAGCCTGCAGGCAAGGGTGATGGTCCGGCGCCCGGCTGCCGCGCGCGGGCCGGCCGCGGCCGTCACTCGGCCGCCGGGGCCCGGGGGCCGCCCGATGCGCGTGGGGTGGGCTCGCGGTCGACCGCGTTGGATGGCGTGAGCCGTATCCGTCCCCGATGCGTTCGCCTGCGGCGTCGGCCGTGTGCTCGTCCGGGTTGGCCCGACGGCTCGGCGCCCGGCCGCCGCGCACGGGTCCGCCGCGGCCGTCATCCGGCCGCCGGGGTCCGGGCCCGCCCGAGGCCCGGCCGCACCCGGGCGGCGTCCGGGCACGCGGGCCAGGTGTCCGTACGTCCGCCGTCCCGGGTGCGGCCGGGCCCCGTCCTGCTCAGGCCCCCCGTGCGAACGGCGCGGGTGCCTCCCGGGTGGTGAACTCCTCCGCGTTCCACCTGCCGCTCAGACAGGGGGCCAGCCACTCGGAGGCCAGGGACCGGAAGGTCCCCGGCGGCAGGGCGCCCGCAGCCTCGGGGAGGGCGCCGAGCAAGGGGGCGCCGGCCGCTTCGGGGAGGTCGGTGACGTTGCAGCGGCAGGCGAGGTCGGGCTCGGCGGGCCAGCTGCCGATCACCACGCCGAGGAGATCCAGGTCGCGGGCCCGCAGTTCACGGGCCGTCAGCTCCGTCGTGTTCAGCGTGCCCAGACCGGCCGTGGCCACGACCAGCACCGGGGCACCCAGCAGCTTCGCCGCGTCCGCCAGAGTGCCGCCGTCCGCGTCGAAGCGGACGAGCAGCCCGCCCGCGCCTTCCACCAGCACCAGATCGTGCTCGGTGGCCAGCTTGGCGGCGGCCTCGGCCACCTCGTGCGGGCTCACCGGCGCCCGCCCGGCCCGCACGGCCGCCGTCGCGGGCGCCAACGGCTCGGGATAGCGGGCGAGTTCGCGCGCGGTCACCGCACCGGCCAGCCGAGCGACCTCGTCGGCGTCCCCGCGCTCGTCCGGCCCCACGCCGGTCTGCGCGGGCTTCAGCACGGCCACCGACCGCCCGGCCGCGACGGCCGCCGCGGCGACGGCGGCCGTCGCCACCGTCTTGCCGACCTCCGTGCCCGTGCCCGTGATCACCAGTACCGGCATCTCAACCCTCCCGTGCCGCCGCGCACACCGCGCGCGCGATCCGTGCCACGTCCACGTCACCGGTGACGTACGGCGGCATCGTGTACACCAGGTCACGGAACGGCCGCAGCCACACGCCCTCGCGCACGGCCGCCCGGGTGGCCGCCGCCATGTCCACCGCGTGGTCGAGCTGGACCACGCCGATGGCGCCCAGGACCCGTACGTCCCGCACTCCCGGCAGCTCCGCGGCCGGAGCCAGTCCGTCCCGCAGACCCGCCTCGATCCGCTTGACCTCCGTGCGCCAGTCCTGGCCGAGCAGCAGCCCGATCGACGCGCAGGCCACGGCCGCCGCCAGCGGGTTGGCCATGAACGTCGGGCCGTGCGCGAGCACCGGCACCTCGCCGCGCGAGATCCCCTCGGCCACCCGCGCGGTGCACAGCGTCGCCGCCATCGTCAGATAGCCGCCGGTCAGCGCCTTGCCCACGCACATCACGTCCGGAGTGACGCCGGCGTGCTCCGCCGCGAACAGGGCGCCGGTGCGCCCGAACCCGGTCGCGATCTCGTCGAACACCAGGAGCACGTCGTGCGCGTCGCACACCTCGCGCAGCACCCGCAGATAGGCGGGGGAGTGGAAGCGCATTCCACCCGCGCCCTGCACCACCGGTTCGACGATCACGGCGGCCAGTTCGCCGGCGTGCCGTTCGACCGTCTCCCGCAGATGGTCGGCGTACGCCTCCTCGTACTCGGCCGGCGGCGCGTCCGCGAAGACCTGACGCGGCAGCACACCGGTCCACAGCTCGTGCATCCCGCCCTCGGGGTCGCACACGGACATCGGCTGCCAGGTGTCCCCGTGGTAGCCGCCCCGCCAGGTCAGCAGCCGCCGCTTGTCCGGGCGGCCGAGCGAGCGCCAGTACTGAAGGCACATCTTGACCGCGACCTCGACCGACACCGAACCGGAGTCGGCGAGGAACACATGCTCGAGGCCCTCTGGTGACATGTCGACAAGGAGCTTCGCGAGCCGGACGGCGGGCTCGTGCGTGAGCCCGCCGAACATCACGTGGCTCATCCGCTCCAGCTGATCCCGGGCGGCCTCGTTCAGCACCGGGTGGTTGTAGCCGTGGATCGCCGCCCACCACGACGACATGCCGTCGACCAGTTCGCCCGAGCCGTCCGCGAGTCGCAGCCGTACCCCGCTCGCCGACTCCACGACGAGCGGTTCGTGGCGGCCGGGCATGGGGCCGTACGGGTGCCACACGTGCCGCCGGTCGAGCTCCAGCAGCTCGGGCGCGCCCGGGCCGGGCGTGGTGTGCGGTTCAGGCATTGGGCGCGAGGTCCGTTCCGGCGCCCCGGCGGCGTACGGAGACGAGATCCGTGCGCGGCTCGTTGCCCGTCGCGGCCGGTGCCGATGCCGGTTCCTCCGCCGGTGCCGCGGCGGGACCGCAGACCCCGCCACCCTGGTGCGACCCGCACCCCGGCCCCTCGTGCGATCCGCATCCCGAGCCTTCGTGGGACCCGCACCCGCCCCCGGCCGCCACCCGGTGCTCGGGCAGCGTCACCTGGTCGGCGCCCTCCACCTCGAACCCGGCGTCCGCGATCATCTCCAGGTCGGCCCTGCCCGCCTGGCCCTCGCTGGTCAGGTAGTCGCCGAGGAAGATCGAGTTGGCCAGGTGCAGCGCGAGGGGCTGCATGGTGCGCAGGTGCACCTCGCGGCCGCCCGCGATCCGCACCTCCACGTCGGGGCAGACGAACCGGACCATCGCCAGGATCCGCAGGCAGCGCTGCGGGGTCAGGTTCCACTCCTTGGCGAGCGGTGTGCCCTCGAACGGGATCAGGAAGTTCACCGGAACGGAGTCCGGGTCCAGCTCGCGCAGCGAGAAGACCACGTCGACCAGGTCCTCGTCACTCTCGCCCATCCCGGCGATGAGCCCGGAGCAGGCGGACAGCCCGGCCGCGTGCGCCTTGTGCACCGTGTCCACCCGGTCGGCGTAGGTGTGGGTGGTGGTGATGTCGCCGTACGTCGCCTCGGAGGTGTTGAGGTTGTGGTTGTAGGCGTCGGCCCCGGCCTCGCGCAGCCGTTCGGCCTGGCCGTCGGAGAGCAGACCGAGGCAGGCGCACACCTCGACGCCCTCGTTCTGCTCCTTGATCGCCTTGATGGTGTCGGAGACCCGGTCCACGTCACGGTCGGTCGGACCGCGCCCGCTGGCCACCAGGCAGACCCGCTTCGCGCCGCCCGCCAGCCCCGCCGCGGCGGCCCTGGAGGCGTCGTCGGGCTTGAGCCAGGTGTACTTGAGGATGCCCGCCTTCGAGCCGAGCCGCTGGGAGCAGTAGGAGCAGTCCTCGGGGCACAGGCCCGACTTGAGGTTGACGAGATAGTTGAGTTTCACCCGCCGGCCGAACCAGTGGCGGCGCACCTTCCCTGCCGCGGCCACCACGTCGAGCAGGTCGTCGTCGGAGGTGGCCAGTACGGCCAGAGCTTCCCCGCGGGTCGGCGACTCGCGCCGAAGCCCCTTGTCCACCAGCGTGTTCAGCAGGTTCATGAGAGCTGATCCTGTCCTACGGCCCGGTCCGCGGCCAAGGAGACTCCGCACAACGACGGGCGCATCGACATGTGGGTATTGCCACATCATGGGCGGCCGGCCCTGCCGCTAGGGTCTGTCCACTGCCTACAAAAGCCCCGGAGGACCCATGGCGTTCGGCTGGATCGAGGAGCAGGCGGACGCACGCCGCCGGGCCGGACTCGTTCGGACCCTGCGGCCCCGCCCCGCCGACTCGCCGCTGCTCGACCTCGCGGGCAACGACTACCTGGGGCTGGCCCGCCATCCGGAGGTGACCGAGGGGGCCGCGGCCGCGGCGCGTACCTGGGGCGGCGGCTCCACCGGCTCCCGGCTGGTCACCGGCACCACCGAACTCCATGCCGAACTGGAGCGCGAACTGGCCGGATTCTGCGGTTTCGAGGCGGCGCTGGTCTTCTCCTCCGGATACGCCGCGAACCTGGCCGCGGTCACCGCGCTCGCGCCGCACGGCTCGCTCGTCGTCTCCGACGCGGGCAACCACGCCTCGCTCATCGACGGCTGCCGGCTGGCCCGGGGCACGACACAGGTCGTCGCGCACGCCGACCCGGACGCCGTGCGCAAGGCGCTCGGAACGCACGAGGGCCCGGCCGTACTCGTGTCGGACACGGTGTTCTCGGTCGACGGCGACGCGGCCCCGCTGGCGGAGTTCGCCGCGGTCTGCCGGGAGCACGGCGCCGGTCTCGTCGTCGACGACGCCCACGGGCTGGGCGTCCTGGGCGCGGGCGGCCGCGGCGCCGCGCACGCGGCCGGGCTGGCGGGCGCCGACGACGTGGTCGCCACGGCCACGCTGTCGAAGTCGCTCGGCAGCCAGGGCGGAGTCGTCCTCGGGCCCGCGCGGGTGATCGACCACCTGGTCAACGCGGCCCGGACGTTCATCTTCGACACCGGTCTCGCGCCCGCGGCCGCGGGCGCCGCCCTCGCGGCGCTGCGACTGCTGCGCCGCGAGCCGGAGCGGGCGGCACGCGCGCGTGCGGTGGCGGCCGAACTCCACGCACGCCTGACCGCCGCGGGCCTGGAGGCGGTGCGTCCGGACGCCGCGGTGGTCTCGGTGCGCGCGCCGTCCCCGGAGCGGGCCGTGCGATGGGCGGCCGACTGCCGGGCGGCCGGGCTGGCCGTGGGCTGTTTCCGTCCTCCTTCCGTGCCCGACGGCATCTCACGGCTGAGGCTGACCGCCCGCGCGGACCTCTCCGGGGCGCAGATCGAACGCGCTGTACGGGTGATCGGTGGAACACGACCATGAGTCGGCGTGACACGGCCGGGCACCACCAGGTGTGGATATGACCGGATTGTCCGTCAGGTGCGGTGTGCCGCTGCCGTGAAGCCTGCCCAGCTCGCGGGGGAGAAGAGCAGCGCGGGACCGGCCGGGGCCTTGGAGTCGCGCACGGCGAGCAGCCCGGCCCACGGTCCCGTGGCGGGCCGGGCCGTCTCGACGCAGTTGTTGGCTCCCGTGCTGTAGCTGCTGCGCAGCCAGCGCACGCCGTGCAGATCGGTGCTGGAAGGTACGTGCCGAGGCGGAGTGGACATGGGGCCTCCTTACGCGGTACGCGCTTGTGCGCCGTCAGGGGGTCTGGCGTATCCCGGCGATGAAGTCCAACGAGTCCTCGGGCGAGAGGGCGTGGATCCGCAGGGTGTCGAAGGCCTCGGCGTAGGCCTCTAGGTCTTCTTTCCGCTCGAGGTGGAGGCTACTCGTCAAGTGGTCGAGAACCACCACGTTCAGATCGGAAGTGTTCGAAAACGAGAAGATAACGAAAGGGCCGGTGATCCCGATATGCGCGCCGGCGGCGAACGGCAACACCTGGAGCCGTACTTGGGGCAGCCGGGCCGCCTCCGTCAGCCGCTCCAGCTGCCGCCTCATGACCTCGGGCCCGCCCACCTCCCTGCGCAGCACCGCCTCGTCCAGCACCGCATCGAGCTCCAGCGGCGGTCGCGAGCGCAGCACGTCCTGGCGGGCCAGCCGCACCTCCACCAGCGCGTCCAGCCCGTCCTCGTCGAGCCCGTCCACCGCGGCCCGGGTGACCGCGCGGGCGTACTCGGGTGTCTGGAGCAGTCCGGGCACGACCGAGGTCTCCAGGGTGCGCATCCCGCTCGCCTGCGACTCCAGGCTGATGAAGTCCCGGTAGGTCGGCGGCAGCACTCCGCGATAGGCGTGCCACCAGTGGTGCCGGTCGCCGCCGTCGTCCAGCCCCGCGAGCACCAGGAGCAGCTCGCGCAGCTGGGTGTCGTGGACCGCGTACGCGTCCAGGAGCGAGCGCACGTCGGCCGGTTTCACCCCGCTGGTGCCGGTCTCGATCCGGCTGACCTTCGACTGGTGCCAGCCGACCAGGCGGGCCGCCTCACCGCTGGTGAGGCCCGCGCCGGTGCGCAGCGCGCGCAGTTCGGCGCCCAGCTTCCGGCGGCGCACCTCGGGACCGTGCTGCATGGGCTACTCCCTCGCTCCCTCTGAACGCTCCACGCGACCCGCTCCGGATACGGTCTGCCGTCGCAGAGTTCACCGCATCGAGCGACAGATATATGCATATCTCGGTGGATCGCCACCGAGACCGGAGAGGTGATGGCAGTCTGACGGCGAAGCACCAGTGCGGGACCGTACTCGAACCATCCGCCAAGTGTCGGACTCCGGCCCCGTGGGAAAGGGACGACCTCGCCATGGCAGACCATCTGGAAGCATCCGTCACTCTGCCGAGCGATCCCGCCTCGGTCTGTGCGGCCCGTGCCTATGTGGCCGGCACGCTCGCGGAGTGGGGCCTGCCGCCGGCCACGGACACCGCCGAGACGGTCCGGCTCATCGTGTCCGAACTCGCCACCAACGCCGTACAGCACACTTTGGGGCAGTCACCCACCTTCACGGTGGACCTCGTCCTCGTGCGTGACGAACGACTGCGCATCGGGGTCACCGACAGCCACCCCCGGTTCCCGAAACGCCTGCCGGCCGCCGTCCAGCAGGACAACGGCCGGGGCATGGTGATCATCCGGTGGCTCACCGCCGAGTGCGGCGGCAGACTGACCGTGCGGCCGACCCGGGAGGGCGGCAAGACGGTCTGCATCGAACTTCCGTGGACGGTTCCCGCCCGCCCCGTGACTGCCGCGGGTCAGGAACCGTAGGAACGTGCGGTGGCGACGTCGAAGCTCCGCCACCGCACGGCACCGCACTGCGGCCGGGTCAGCTCACCCGGCCGTACCAGACGCTCTTCGTCCAGATCTTCTGGAGCTTCACCACGTCCCCGGTCTTCGGAGCGTGCCAGATCTTGCCCTTGCCGGCGTAGATGCCCACGTGGTAGACGTGCGAGCCCGAGTGGAAGAACACCAGATCCCCGGCTCGGCGGCTGCCCGCGGAGATGTGCCGGCTGTTGTTGTACTGCTGTGCGGCCGTGCGGGGCAGCTTCTTGCCCGCCCTCTTGAACGAGTACAGCGTGAGCCCGGAGCAGTCGAACCTCCGCGGCCCCGTGGCGCCCCACTGGTAGGGCGAGCCCTGCTTGGACGCCGCGATCCGCAGCGCCGTGTTCGCGGTGGTCACGGCCGAGGCCTCGGAGGCCACACCCGGGACCACGATCGAGCCGCCCACGGCGGCCAGGGTCAGGGCCGAGGCCGTGCCGGCCCGGGCCATCAGCGACGGGACACGATTGAGCGCAGTCATGCGCAACCCTTCGTCAGCCGCCTGTGAAGGATGACCTGTCGGATTCGGGCTGGCGAAGTTGCCCGGCCGCGTTGTCGCGGCTTCACCCCAAGGGCTGCTCGGACCGGCCATGGCGTGACCGTTCCGGCGACCCGTCGTGCTTGGGTCCTCCACTCCTGCCGATCCACTCCTGTCGACCGGTCATCCGGGCGGCGGCAGGACTCGGCGTCCGCCCGGACCGCCCCGCCGTTGTGGCGGGGGCTTGTCGTCAGACAGGGATCTTCACCTACGGATGTCCGAAAATCCCAATGGAACCGCGTGTTTGTGTTGTTACTCACCACGCGCCCGTTCGGGTGGACACCCTCGCGATCGAACGGTTGCCCCCGCCCGCGACGACCCCCGGACCAGCAGCGGAGCACCTCATTCCGCCATTCGTGGAGGCGTGTTGCGCGACTGCGGCGGTCCCGAAAAAGGAGCTGAACCTACACCGAAAGGCGGTCGGTCATTCGGGGCGATTTCACCCCGTGTCCAGACAGATGGGCCCCTTTCCCCGCCGAGACCGCGGCTGTGGACGACGTCAACTTCCGCAGTCGGGGGGAAGGGTGACACGGGCCGTGCGCCGCTCGACTTCCAGCACTCGCAGAGCCCGGGCCGGAGTGTCCGCGTGCAGCTCGGTCTCGCCCCGCCGGTGCATCAATGCCAGGGTGTCGCGCAGCTCCACCGCCCTGCCGGCGAGCGCCTGGGCGGCACTCAGGGCCCGGTAGGTGTCTCCGGGCCGTCCCGGGTTGACGCGGCCCAGCAGGTCGGCCGCCTCCAGGTGACGGTCGATCAGCTCCGCCTCGGCGCGGGTCAGCGCCGGCAGGGGCGGCGGCTCGGGTGGCGGCATCGGAGGCTCACCCCGCGTCCGGCGCGGTGCGCGTGGCCCCGCGGTTCGGGACGATTCAGTCAATCAGTCCATATGTCAGGGCCTCTTGCGCGTCCAGTACCTGCTCCCGCTCCAGGTCGGTCCGCACCCGCCGCACGGACCGCCCGGTGCTCCGCGCGAGCAGCTCCTCCAGGCGGGCGCGCATCCGCGTCAGCTCGTCCGCCTGGACCGCCAGGTCGGACGCCTGGCCCTCGACCGGCTCGGGCAGTGACGGCTGCCGCAGGACCACGCGGGCGCCGGGCGGCGCGTACCGCTTGCCCGGGGTGCCCGCGGCCGGCAGCGCCGCCGCGGACGCGACGGCCTGGCCCAGTCGGATCGTCTCCACGTCGCAGCACACGTACCGCATCGTGTCGTGGACGGCCGGCGTCGCGCTGAACGAGCCGCCGGGCGAGTTGACGCAGAGCGAGATGTCCCGTCCGGGCGTCCGGTGCTCCAGGTGGACGAACTGTGCGATCACGTCGTTCGCCGCGGTGTCGTCGATCGGTGTGCCGAGGAGGACGATCCGCTCCTCGAGCGGTTTCGCGTACGGATCCAGGGAGCGCCGGCCGGCGCTGGTGATCTCGGTGAACTCCGGCAGGACGTAGCGGGCGGACGGCCGCGTCATGGCACACCCCTCCATGCGGCGGCGCCGGCTCCGGTCGGAGCAGGCTCCGTGAGAAATGTACAGGACGTACATTACTTGCCGAGGGCTTTCCCGGGCCGGGTGCGGGAACGGTCCCGGGTCGTGCACGGTCTCCTGCGGGGTGAAGCTGGAAGCGCGGGTGCTCGACGACCCAGGGGACTGGCCATGGTGTTCTTCGCGATGTCCGAGCGGCACCCTCTCCCGCCGCTCTCCGCCGCAGATCTGGTGCTGGAGCACGAGCGGCTGCGCCAGGAGATCGATCAGCTCCAGCGGGCCCTGACCTCGCACGCCGTGATCGACCAGGCGATCGGCGCCGTGGTGACCTTCGGGCGGATCCCGCCCGAGGACGCCTGGCAGGTCCTGCGGGAGGTCTCCCAGCGGTCGAACACCAAGCTGCGCACGGTGGCCGAGCACGTGCTGAAGTTCGCGCAGGGCGGTGCTCTGCCCGACATCGAGCTGGAGCAGCTGAGGCGGGCGCTGGGGCGGTGCTCCGCAGGCTTCTCCGGCGGGCGGTCGCAGCCCTGAGAGCGGCGCGAACGCCCCGTAAGGTGGGGGTATGGCCTACGAGATTCCGGTGACGCAAGCCAGGGCTGAGCTCGCCGACCTGATCAACCGGGTGGTGTACGGCGGTGAGCGCGTGGTCGTCACACGGCACGGCAAGTCGCTCGTCGCCCTGGTCTCCGCCGCCGATCTGGAACGGCTCGAGCAGCTCGCGGAGCCTGCCGGGGACCCGGTGGTCGGCGCCGTCTCGCAGGTCCACGACGTCCCGTCCGCCCCTCGTGAGCAGCAGCGCTTCGGCATCTCGGCGGACCATCGGGGGCCGGAGGTCCGCCAGTAGGTGAGGCCTGGGGCCGCATGCGTCCCGCGTGGCCGGCTGGTCTGAACTGCACTGCCCGACGGGGCAGTTGAATACCCCAAGGGGCCCGCGAGGGGCCCCGTTGTGCCGTCGTGCCGCAAGGCGGTGCGCTCAGGCGCCCGGGTGAGTGGCGAACAGCCCCAGGGCCCCGCGCCGTTGCCGTGCCCCTCGGAACTCCGCTCAGCGGGACACGGCGCGCCGCTTATCGGATTGGCAAAGAAGGTCAACGCCCCCTGTTCTCAGGGACCTCACAGCCGCAAGGATCCCCGTACCCAATTCGTAACGATGTACGGGGAGGTCCCACTTGAGGGACGTGAGACCCAAGAGCCGTGCGCTGGCGCTCGGTTCGGCCGGCGTGCTGGTCACGGCGACCCTGATGGCCGGCGCCGTGGCGACGCCCGCGGCCGGCGCGAACAACGGCCAGGGCCAGGACCGCGAGACGCGTGGCGCGGCGATCGCCGCGGAGCGTGCCGCGAAGGCCGGCATCGACTGGCAGGACTGCCCCGCCGACTGGGGGCTGGTCAAGCCCATCCAGTGCGGTTACGTCTCGGTGCCGCTCGACTACGCCGACCCGTACGGCAAGCAGATCAAGCTGGCCGTCGACCGGATCGGCAACACCGGCACCAAGGAGGAGCGCCAGGGCGCCCTCGTCTACAACCCGGGCGGCCCCGGCGGTTCGGGCCTGCGCTTCCCGACCCGGGTCACCAACAAGAACGCGATCTGGGCCAACGTCGCGAAGGCCTACGACTTCGTCGGCTTCGACCCGCGCGGTGTCGGCCACTCGGCGCCCATCTCCTGTGCGGACCCTCAGGAGTTCGCCCAGGGTTCCGGGATGGACCCGGTGCCCGACTCCGAGGCCGACAAGAGCATCCAGCGCACGCTGGCCCGCGAGTACGCGCAGGGCTGCTACGAGCGCACCGGCCGCGCCATGCTCCAGTCGATGACCACCGCGAACACGGTCCGCGACCTGGACGTCATCCGCGCCGCGCTCGGCGAGCAGAAGCTCAACTTCCTCGGCGTCTCCTACGGCACCTACCTCGGCGCCGTCTACGGCACGATGTTCCCGGGCCACGTGCGCCGGATGGTCGTCGACAGCGTGGTCAACCCGGCGCGCGAGAACATCTGGTACCAGGCCAACCTGAACCAGGACACCGCCTTCGAGGGCCGCTGGAAGGACTGGCAGGACTGGGTCGCCGCGAACGACGCCACCTACCACCTGGGCACCACCCGTGACGCCGTCCAGGGGCAGTGGCTGAAGCTGCGCGCCACCGCCAAGAAGAGCCCCATCGGCGGGGTCGTCGGCCCCAACGAGCTGATCTCCTTCTTCCAGAGCGCGCCCTACTACGACTCGTCGTGGGCGCCGGTGGCGAGGGTGTTCAGCAAGTACGTCGCCGGTGACACCCAGGCGCTGATCGACGCCGCCGCCCCGGACATGTCCGACATCGCGGGCAACATCTCCTCGGAGAACGGCAACGCCGTCTACACCGCCGTGGAGTGCACCGACGCCAAGTGGCCCACCAACTGGCAGACGTGGGACCGGGACAACACGAGGCTCCACAAGACCGCCCCGTTCATGACGTGGGCCAACGCGTGGATGAACCTGCCGTGCGCCACGTGGCCGGTCAAGCAGCAGAACCCGGTGGACGTGAAGACCGGCAAGGGCCTGCCGCAGGTGCTGATCGTGCAGTCCACGCGCGACGCCGCCACCCCGTACGCCGGCGCCGTCGAGCTGCACAAGCGCTTCAAGGGCTCCCGTCTCATCACCGAGAAGGACGCGGGCTCCCACGGCGTCACCGGCCTGGCCAACCCGTGCATCAACGACCGGGTGGACACCTACCTGCTCACCGGCAAGGTCGACACTGCGGACGTGACCTGCGCGCCGCACGCCACGCCGAAGGCGTAGCGACCGGCGGAAGGTGACGACGAGGGGCGGCCGGGATGCCCGGCCGCCCCTCTCGCGCGCGTGCCCCGCGGCGTCAGGTGAGCGGCGCGCGCGGGAACCTGCGCCTGTCGCCCTTTGCCTCGGCCTGCTCCGCCTTGGCCACGGCCGCGTACTGGTCGACGTACTCCTGCTCGGACAGCGACAGGATGGCGTACATGATCTCGTCGGTGACGGCGCGCAGGATCGCCTTCTCGTTCTCCAAGCCCGCGTAGCGGGAGAAGTCCAGCGGCTCGCCGAAGCGGATCTCGATCGCGTGCGGGCGCGGGACGACCTTCCCGGGCGGCTGGGCCTCGAACGTGCCGATCATCGCGCACGGGACGACCGGCACCCCGGCCCTGAGCGCCATGACCGCGACGCCGACCTTGCCCTTGTACAGGCGGCCGTCGTGCGACCGGGTGCCCTCCGGGTAGATGCCGAGCAACTCGCCCTTGCTCAGCACCCCGAGCCCCTCCCGGATCGCGGCCTGCCCCGCCTCCTTGCCCGAGCGGTCCACCGGGATCTGCCCCGCGCTGCGGAAGAAGGCCGCGGTGAGCCGGCCCTTGATGCCCGGTCCCGTGAAGTACTCGGCCTTGGCCAGGAAGGTGATCCGCCGTTTGAGGATCGCCGGCATCACGAAGTGGTCCGAGAACGACAGATGGTTGCCCGCGACGATGGCCGCTCCCGAGGCCGGCACGTGCTCCAGCCCCTCGATACGGGGCCGGAAGACCAATCTGAGCAGCGGTCCCAGCAGAACGTATTTGAGCAGGTAGTAGAACACGGCTCGCCCCTCACTCCGACCAGCTCGGCTTCAGACCGGTGTTTTGCCAGGTAAAGGGCAGGATCCCGGAATTGGTCCACGTGCGTCAGTAGTCATCTGTAACCGCCTTCGGCCGTGCTCATGCTGACCCGTCGCCCCCGTGCCGGACGGACGTACCGGTATGCGGCAGACGGGTGGCGCGGACCTGCGAGAATGAGGCCCATGCCAGGGTCCGAGGGTTTTGAGTCCGAGTCCGAACGCGTCACGCGACAGTTGCGCGACCAGATCCTCGACGGTGACCGTCAGCCCGGCAGCAAACTCGTCGAACGGGAGCTCGCCGCCGAACTCGGGGTGAGCAGACTCCCGGTCCGCGAGGCTCTGAGGGCGCTGGTGGCGGAGGGACTGGTCACACCGCGCCCACGCACCTGGGCCGTCGTGCGCGAGTTCACCTCCACCGACATCTCCGACCTCGACGAGGTCCGCTCCGCCCTGGAGACGCTGACGTTCCGGCTCGCGGCTCAACGGCGCAACCGCGCCGGCCTGGAGAAGCTGCGCGCGGACCTGGACTCCGAACTCGAAGCCGCGCGCCAGGGGGACGCCGTCAAGGCCCGGCGTGCCGCGGCCGACTTCCACGAGACCGTGACGTCGATGGCCGCCAACGAGCTTCTGAACGAGCTGGGGACCACTCTCCGCAGCCGTATGCGCTGGCTGCTGGCCCAGCACGACGACCTGCTGACCGTCGCGAAGGAGCACGAGGCGCTCTACGAGGCGATCGAGGACCGGGACGTGCCGAGGGTCGAGGACCTGGTCATGAAGCACCTGGCCACCAGCCGCGACGTGGCCGCGACCCATCGCAGGCCGTTGCCGGGATAGCTCGAGGACGCGCTCGGCGGCGGCCGGACGGACGGGAACCGGCGCTTCCTCCCGGAGTCCTCGACGAGCCGGCCGACGGGGGCTGCGGCGGCCCGGCCCCGGGCCGGAAGACATACCGGAAGACATGCGGGTGGCCGGAAGACGTGTGCGTGGCCGGAAGACCCCCGGCGGCAGGGCCGAGGGCTGGACCTGGGCTCTGGGGCTTCCTAGGCTTCTGACGTCGTCAGATGACCGAGAAGAGGGTCGGATGGAAACGGTGGGGCGCGTATCGATCGTCGATACCGTGATCAGTGAGCTACGCGCGGAGATCGCCCGGGGCGTGTGGCGGGTCGGCGAACGGATCCCTCCGGAGGGCCAGCTGGCCGAGTCTCTCGGCGTGAGCCGGCTCTCGGTCCGCGAAGCCGTCCGCGTGCTGGTGCACTCCGGACTGCTGAGCACCCGCCAGGGCGCCGGCACCTACGTGACCGCCACCGACGAGGGACAGGTCGCGCTCCGCCGTCACCTCGGCGGGGTGACGGCCGACGACATCCTCGACGTACGCCGCGGCCTGGACATCGTCGCGGCCCGGCTGGCCGCCACCGCGCGCACCGAGGAGGACCTCACGGCGCTCCGCCAGGCCATGGACCGGCGCACCGCCGCGGGGCTGGCCGCCGACCTGGACGCGTTCACCGACGCCGACGTCGACTTCCACCTGTGTGTCGCGGAGGCCGCGCACAACCCGCTGCTCGGGGACCTGTACCGGAACATGAGCGACGCCCTGCGGGAGACCGTCAAGGCCGGCCGGTGCATGGACGAGGCCGGCGAGGACCTGTTCCACAGCGCTCTGTTCGAGGCGGTGAGCGCCGGCGACCCGGTCGCCGCGACCAGCGCGGCTCTGGCGATCCTCGAAGGCGGCGGCGAAGGGGACGTGTGAGCGCCGCGGCGACGGTCTGAGGGCGGCTCCCGGCCGCCCGCCGGACGGTTGCGCCAGGGCGGCAGGGGGCGGCGCCTTGCGGGTCCGGCCCCAGGCCGTGTGCGGGGCGTCCGGGGCCGTCGACCGCGTTCCGGACCAGGGACGCCGGGCGGGGGAGCGGAGGCGCGGGCTGTCCGGAATCGCCGATAATGGGGACGAGCCTGTCGGGCGGCTCGGCCGCCAGCGAGGAGCGAGATGAACGGGTTCGACCCCGCCGGCGCCCTTGCCCTCGGCGCCGTGGCAGCCGCCGTGTTCGACGAAGCCGGGACCGTCGTGCGGTGGTCCCAGGCGGCGGCCGACCTCCTGGGACACCCGGCCGGGCACGTCTGCGGCCGCCCGGTCGGGGACCTTCTCGCCGATGCCCCCGACGAGCCGCACCACTGCGCGCTCGCGGCGGACGGGTTTCCGGCCGCCGGCCGGACACGGCTGCGGCACCGCTCGGGCCGTGCCGTGGACGTCGCCTTCCGGATCGTGCGCCTGGAGGGATCCTCCGAACTGCTGGCCCTGGCCGCCCCCGCGGCCGACACGACCGAGCGGGAACAGGGCCTGTCCCTGCTGCGCGCGCTCTTCGCCCAGGCCCGGATGGGGGTCACCCTCCGCGACACGGACCTGGCCCTCGTACGGACCAACATCACCCTCGAGACGCTCGGCGGACCTCCAGGCGCCGCCGACGTGGAGATGAGGGAGGTGGCCGACGCCAGGAACGCCGAAGCCGCGGAGGCGGCCCTGCGCCGGGTGCTGGAGACGGGCACGCCGCTGATCGGGGAGGCACAGGACGTGCGCTCACCGCTCCTCCCCGGGCGGCACCGGACGCTCTCCCTGGCCGCCTTCCGGCTGGAGGACGCGCGGGGGGAGCCCGCGGGCGTCGTCACGCTGGTCACCGACATCTCCGAGCAGCAGCGGACCCGCGACCACCTGGACCTGCTGCGCGACGCCTCCACCCGCATCGGTGGCTCACTGGACGTCGTGCGCACCGCGCAGGACCTGGTCGACGTCCTCGTCCCCGCGCTCGGGGACCTCGCCTGGGTGGAACTGGCGGACCCCGTCATCGAGGGGGACGAGCCCGCCAATGTGCTCGGCGGCGCCTGGCTGAGCTGGCGGCGGGTCGCGGTCGCCTCGGCCGACGGGACGTGGCCCTCCCGTCTGCTGCAGAAGGGCGCGGCGGCGCCCCGGCAACCGGACATGCCCACCCTGCTCGCGGTCCAGCGCGGTGACGTCATCGTCGTCGACAGCGAGACGATCAGCGGCATGTTCGGCGAGCCGCACCTGGTCGAGTTGCTGGTGCCGGAGAACGCGCGTTGGCTCGCCGTGGCACCGCTGTTCGCGCGCGGCACGATGCTCGGCGTCGTCGGGATCAGCCGCAACGAACAGGGGCAGCCCTTCGACGAGGACGAGGCGGACCTGCTGAAGAAGATCGCGTCCAGGGCCGCGCTCAGCGTCGACAACGCCCGCCGTTACACGCGGGAGCACCGTGCCGCCGTCGCGCTCCAAAGGCGCCTCCTCCCACGCGCGACCACCGAGACGCCCGCCGCCGAGACCGTCGGCGTCTACCGGCCCGCGGGCGGCGGAGCGGAGATCAGCGGCGACTGGTTCGACGTCCTCTCGCTGCCCTCGCTGCGGGCCGCGTTCGTCGTCGGCGACGTCATCGGCCACGGCCTGCACGCCACCGCCACCATGGGCCGGCTGCGCACCGCCGTGCAGACCCTGGCCGACCTGGAACTCGACTGCGACGAACTGCTCACCCACCTCGACGACCTGGTGCAGCGACTCGCGGGCGAGGCCGCCCCCGAGAACCGGGACACCGTCGGCGCCACCTGCCTGTACACCCTCTACGATCCGGTCGCCCGCCGCTGCACCGTCGCCAGTGCCGGACATCCGGTGCCCGTCGTCTCCCCCTGCGACGGCACTGCCCGACCCGTGGACCTCTCTCCCGGACCGCCCCTGGGCGTCGGCGGCATGCCCTTCGAGACCGCCACGCTCGATCTGGCGCCCGGCAGTGTCCTCGCCCTGTACACCGACGGGCTGATCAAGGGCGACGACGGCGACACCGACGCCGGACTGCGACGGCTGACCGACCGCCTCGCCGCCCACTGCCGTCCCGGCCGGCCGCTGGACGAGATCGGCCGAGCGCTCCTCGCCGGCCTCGACGACCACCCGCCCAGGGACGACATCGCGCTGCTGCTCGTCCGCACCCGCGTGGTCCCCGCGGAGTCCGTCGCCGACTGGGAGTTCCCCGCGGACCCCGCCAGCGTGTCCGACGCCCGGGTGGCCACCACCCGCCAGTTGGCCGCGTGGGGGCTCGACGACATCGCCTTCAGCACCGAACTCATCGTCAGCGAACTGGTCACCAACGCCGTCCGCTACGCCGGCGGCCCCATCGGGCTGCGGCTGATCCACGAGGACGTCCTGGTCTGCGAGGTCAGCGACCCGAGCAACACCCAGCCCCGCCTGCGCCGGGCCCACACGACCGACGAAGGAGGCCGGGGCCTGTTCCTCGTCGCCCAGCTCAGCACCCGCTGGGGCAGCCGTTACAGCCGGCGCGGGAAGACCATCTGGGCCGAACAGGCGGTCGGCCCCGGCCCGGATCAGCTCATGTTCTCCTCGATGATCCCGATGTGACGCGGCATCAGCGATCCCGGGTCGCCGGGCCGTTCTCCAGCAGGGCCAGTGAGGCGGTGGTGGCCTTGTCGGCGTCGCCCTCGGCGATGGCCGCGGCGAGGGTGTTGTGCCAGGTGTCCCGTCCCTGGGTGAAGACCTTCAGGCAGCGGTCGTCGCGGATGCTGTCGGCCAGTGCCCTGGTGAAGGTCGAGTAGAGCTCGACGAGGAGTTCGTTGTGGGTCGCGCGGGCGACGTGGAGGTGGAAGTCGACGTCGGCGGCGACGAACGCGGCTTCGTCGCCCGCGGTTCCGGCCGCGGCGCGTCGGGTGAGCGCGTCGTCGAGGGCGGTGATGTCGTGCTGGGTGCGGCGGGCGGCGGCGAGTCCGGCGGCGAGGATGTCCAGGCCGCGGCGGACTTCGAGGACGTCGCCGTCGTGGGCGTCGTCGAGCCGGCGTCGCAGGGCGACGTCGGTCGCGTCCCTGGCGGCCACGTAGGTGCCGTCGCCCTGGCGGGTGGTGAGCAGTCCCATCTGGGCCAGACCGTGGACGGCGGCACGCACCGATACGCGGCTGAGGCCCAGCCGTTCGGCCAGCTCGCCCTCCGACGGCAGCCGCCGGCCGACCTCCCAGCGGCCGCTCTCGATCTCCGCCTGCAATTGCCTGCTCGCGGCCTCGACCAGAGAGACTCGCTCAATCTTCTTCATCCCCACCCCTTCTCCAAGTCATCAGATGACTGCTAATTATGTCACCAGAGGCCTTCAGGTGGCCTCTCAACAGCCCGACCCCTCGCGTCCTCCCGGGCTGTCCCCTGCCTGGGCTCCTCTCTGAAGCCCGAGCGTCCTCTGAAGGAGGTCGGCTCCATTGCACAGATCGGATTCCCCCACTCCGGACACCGGTGGCTCCGGTTCCGGTGACATGTCCACCCACTCAGCCGGCGCTGCGGCGGTTGATGTGGTGGACGGCGGTTCGTCTCCAGCGGGCTCGGCGGTCGGCCGGGCGCTGGACTCGATCGGTTTCAACCGGGCACACAAGCTCATCTTGATAATGGTTCTGCTCGGCGCGTTCTTCGACGTGATGGAGGAGAACTCGCTGGGCGCGGTGGGTCCGGCGTTGAAGAATGTCTGGCACATCTCCACGCCTGAACTGGCCTTTCTGCAGACGGTCACGATCTCGGCGATGATCATCGGCAAGGTGGTCACCGGTGCGATCGGTGACTTGAGGGGGCGCCGGTTCGCGCTGGCGTTCAACTTGTTCGTGTACTGCGCGGGGGCGTTGGTCTGCGCGCTCGCTCCGAATTACGCGGTGCTGGCGGTCGGGCGCTTCGTGGTGGGTGTCGGGCTCGGTGGTGAGCTCGCGGCGGGGATGACGCTGCTGAGCGAGCTGGTGCCCACCCGGTTCCGGGGCGCGGTGGTGGCGTCCTTGAACGTGGGTGCCGGTGGTTTCGGCAATGTGGTCTCGTTCGGTTTCGCCGCGGTGGTGCTCGGTCCGCTGGGGAACTTCTTCGGTGGTCCGGACAGCAGTTGGCGGTGGATGTTCGGGCTGCTGGTGCTGCCGGCGGTGCTGGTGCTGTTCTACCGCCGGTATCTGCCCGAGACGCCCCGCTATCTGGCTTCCCGCGGGCGGATCGAGGAGGCCAACCAGGTGCTGACGCGGCTGGCGTCGGGCCGGCTGAAGGGCCGTGACCTGCCCACGGTTCCGTATCTGACGCAGCCGGCCACGCAGGAGGGCAAGGCGGAGAAGGTGCGGCTCGGGGAGGTCTTCCGGGGCGAGCTGCTGCGGCGCACGGCCGCGCTGGCGGTGGTGTCCTGGATGACGTTCGGTGCGCAGATCACCGTGCTGGTGCTGATGCCGACGATCCTGGTCAACCAGGGCTACAGCATCACCGAGAGCCTGACCTTCACCATGGTGATGAACGTCGGCAGTCTCCTCGGCGCGGCGGCGGCGACGTATGCGGCGATGCACTGGCCGCGCCGGCTGGTGATGACCGGCGGCGCCGTGGCCGCCTGCCTGGCCGCGCTCGCCTTCGGCTTCCTGGCCGGTACCCCGGCCCTGGTCCTGGTGCTCGGCGGCACCTTCCAGTTCTTCGTGCTGCTGCTGAACAGCACCGTGTTCGCGTGGGCGCCGGAGCTGTACCCGACCCGGGTACGCGCCTTCGGCACCTCGATGATCGCCGTGCAGGGCAACGTGGCCGGCGCCTTCGTGCCCATCGGCGCGGGCCTGCTCCTCGACCACGCCGGCGTGGTCGCGGTCTTCGTCCTGACCGCCGCGATGTACGGGGTGATGGCCGTCGCCGTCCGCTTCGCCCCCGAAACCCACGGCCGCCCCCTCGAAGACATCAACGTGGAGGCCTCTTCGCCGGCCACCGCCTGACCCGCCTGCCGGCCGTGTGGTACGTCCCGCCCGGCCGGTCCGGTACCCCATACCAACCAACCAACCCTGATGTGAAACACCGTCAGAAATGCCAAGGAGAGATGATGGACCGTCTGCATGTCTCGGCTACTTCGCACTGGCCGAACTACCTGCCCGAGTACGTTGCCCGGGAGTTCGGTTTCTACGAGGAGGAGGGAATCGACTTCTCCCGCAGCGCTCCGGACGACTGGACGCGGGTGCTGGCCGATCTGGAGGAGGGTCAGGCCGAGGTCGTTCTCGGGGGGCTGTGGGTGCCGGCGATGTACCACGGGCGTGGCCGTGAGTACCGGGCGTTCGCGCAGCTGAACCACCGCAACCCGAAGGCCCTGGTGGTGCGGGAGCCGGTGTCGGACTTCGAGTGGACGGACCTGGAGGGCAGGATCGTGCTGGCCCCGGGTGCGGGCGGCACCGCGCCGTACGTGCACACCGCGGGGCTGATGCGCAAGGCCGGTGTGGACATGTCCAAGGTGCGGTTCGTACGGGACCTGTCCGGATCGATGCTCACCGAGCTGTTCCTGGGCGGCATGGGGGACGCGCTGGTCACCGACGCCGTCAACGCCGCCTTCCTCGAGCACCGCGGGCTGGCCCACATCGCGGTCCGCTACGACCGGGCGGGCGGGCTGATGCCCAACAGCGTGTACTACACCACCCGGGAGGTCCTGGACCGCGACGACGAACTCGTCTTCCGCTTCTGCCGGGCGCTCCAGCGCTCGATCGACTGGCTCAAGACGCACAACGCCGACGAGCTGGCCGGTCTGCTGGCCCGCGAGTGGCCGTCCCTGGACACCAAGGTCCTGGTCCCGGTCGTCGACGACCTGCGCGCGAGCGGCATCTGGGACGACATCCGCGTCAGCCAGGACGGCTACGCCGAGTGGCTGCGCATCCTCGCCGAGGACGGCCTCCTCGACGCCCCCGTCCCGTATGCGGACCTGATCGACGCCCGCCCCGCCGCGCAGGCCGCCGCCGAGGTGACGCCGTGACGGACCAGACGGGTACCGGCCGGGCACCCCTGCTGGTGCTGGACCGGGCGCAGGTCGCGAGTCTGCTGGATCTGGGCGAGGTGATGCACGTCGTCGAACAGGCCCACGCGGCCCTGTCCACCGGCACGGCGCGTCAGCCCGACCGGTCCGCGATGGAACTGCCCGGCGGGGCCGGACTGCTGGTGCCGATGGTCGCCGCGGTCGACCCACTGTCCAGTGCCGGGGTCAAACTCCTCACCGACACCCCGCCCAACGCCGGCCGGGGACTGCCGGTCCAGCAGTCGGTGATCACACTCATCGACCCCGGCACCGGCACCTGCGAAGCGATCCTCAACGGCGCCCCGATCACCCTGCTGCGCACGGCGGCGGCGTCGGCCGTCGCCACCCGGCACCTGGCCCGCCAGGGTGCGGGCGTCCTCGGCCTGATCGGCGCCGGAGCCCAGGCGCGCGCCCATCTCGCCGCGCTGGCACGGGTGATGGACATCGGCCAGGTGCTCGTGTGGAGCCGGACCCGTGCCACCGTCGAGGCGTTCGCCGAGCACGCCCGCGGGCAGGGGTACGCGGTCAAGGTCGCCGACGACCCGGAGCAGGTGGTGCGCGCGGCGGAGGTGCTGTGCACGCTGACGCCGTCGCGTACGCCGGTGGTGCGGGGGGAGTGGTTCGGTCCGGGCCTGCACGTCAACGCGGTCGGGGCGCCGCCGCGGCCGGATCACCGGGAGATCGACACGGCGGGCATCGTCCGCAGCCGTGTCGTGGTCGACAGTTTCTCGGTGTCGTCCCACGAGTCCGGTGAGGTGCTGATCCCGATGCGGGATGGTGCGATCACCCCGGAGCACTTCCGCACCGAACTCGGTGACGTCATCACCGGCAGGGCACCCGGGCGGCGTTCCGCGGACGACATCACGCTCTACAACTCGGTCGGGGTCGGCATCCAGGACGTGGCGGCCGCCCGGCTCGTCGTCGACGCCGCCCGGCGCCGCGGCATCGGCACCGAAGTACACCTGTCCTGACCGGCTGGGGGGTCCGGCGAGAACCCACCCACGCAGTCCGGCCGGCCCGCTGACCGACGGGCCGGCCGGCGCCGCGGGCGACCAATGGCCGAAAGAGAAAGGACCAAGATGCGCATACTGATCGCCAATGTGAACACGACCGCCTCCATGACCGAGACGATCCGTGCACAGGCCGCGGCCTCCGCCTCCCCCGACGTCGAGATCGTGGGGCTCACCCCCTCGTTCGGGCCGGAGTCGGTGGAGGGCAACTTCGAGAGCTACCTGGCCGCCGTCGCCGTGATGGACCGGATCGTCCGCTACGACGAGCCCTACGACGCGGTGATCCAGGCCGGGTACGGCGAGCACGGCCGGGAGGGCCTCCAGGAGCTGCTGGACGTCCCGGTGGTGGACATCACCGAGGCGGCGGCACAGATGGCGATGCTGATCGGCCGTACGTACTCGGTCGTCACCACCCTGGACCGGGCCGTGCCGCAGATCCAGGACCGGCTGCTGCTCGCCGGGCTCAACGAGCGGTGTGCCTCGGTGCGGGCCTCCGGGCTGCCCGTGCTGGAGCTGGAGGCGGATCCGGCGCGCGCGGCCGACGCGATCGTGGCGGAGGCCCGCCGGGCCGTCGACGAGGACCGGGCGGAGGTGATCTGCCTGGGCTGCGGCGGTATGGCCGGGCTCGACCAGAAGATCAGTGCCGCCACGGGCGTCCCCGTCGTCGACGGCGTCGCCGCCGCGGTCACCCTGGCCGAAGGGCTCGTCCGGCTCGGCCTCAGCACCAGCAAGGTGCGCAGCTACGCACCGCCGAGGCCCAAGACCGTGACGGGCTGGCCGATCGTGCGGTAACGGGGTCGCGGGGCGCCGTCCGAGTTCCGGAAGTACGCGGTGGCACGTTGCCGTGTCTGCCGGTGACCGTTCACGCGCCGTCGTACGGTGTGGGCATGGCCCCTCCGCTTCCGGGTCCGCTGGCGCACCTGGCACCGCTGCTCAGCCACTACGGCTACTGGGCCGTCGGCGCCGTGGTCCTCGTGGAGGACTTCGGAGTCCCCGCCCCGGGCGAGACGATCCTGATCGCGGCCGGGGTGTACGCCGGGGCCGGGCAGCTCGACGTCGTGGCCGTGGCCTTGATCGCGTTCGCCGCGGCCGTCGTCGGGGACAACATCGGCTACCTCGTCGGCCACCTCGGCGGACGCCCCTTCGTGCACCGCTGGGGCCGGTACATCTTTCTGACACCCGAGCGGTTCGCGGTGGCCGAGCGGTTCTTCGGCCGGCACGGTGGCAAGATCGTCGTGGTGGCCCGGTTCATCGAGGGCCTGCGCCAGGCCAACGGCATCATCGCCGGCACCACGGGCATGCACTGGCTCCGCTTCCTCGCCTTCAACGCGCTCGGCGCGGCGCTGTGGGTCGGCCTGTGGGTGACCCTCGCCTACGCCGCGGGCACGCACATCGGCACCGTCTACGACGAGATCAGCCGCTACCAGGTGTACGTGCTCGTGGCACTCGGGGTCCTCGTCGTCGCGCTGATCGTGCGGCACCTGCTGCGGCGCAGGCGACGCGAGGACTGACGGCGTCACGCGCGCCGTCCACGGGGCACGGGCACACCTGCCGGCCCGTGGACACACGCGCTCCCCACGGGCGCGCACGCCCACAACCGGCACCGGCCTTACGGGTGCGGCCGTGGGCGTCAGCGGCCGTCCCGGCCCGTGGGCTCGTTCAGCGAGCCGGTGTCCCGCCCGCCGCCGTAGTGGCGCGGGGCCCGGTGCGCGTGCCGGTGGTGCGTCGCGGCGCCGGTCAGGAGGCTCGCGCCCAGGCAGAAGAGCAGGGCGAGGGCGAGACCCGCGCTGAAGACCTCGAGCGTGTTCATGGTGGCGATGTGGTTGCCGAGCACCGACACCGGGTAGTGCGGGCCGCCGGACAGGTTGTCGGCGATGACCAGGCCGGTGAACGCGGCCGTCGCCGCAAGGAGGAGCAGGCCGATGAGCAGCATGGGAGTCATCTCCTCAAAGAGTCACTCATCGGGGCGGGTACCCAGCCCACCACCGACCAGCCCACCACCGGCCAGCCCACCACCGGCCAGCCCACCACCGGCCAGCTCACCACCGGCCGGTCCACCACGGGCCGGCCCACCACCGGCCGGGCGATCCGGCCGGCGTCCTCGGCTGCGACGGCGCCCGGACCGGGACGACGCGCACCGCCGGAAGGCCTCCGGCGGTGAGCGTCCGGCGCCGGTGTCCGCCTCAGGCGGCCAGCACCTTCTCCAGTGAGGCGAGGGCCGAGCGCAGCTCCTCCTCGGTGATGGTCAGCGGCGGCGCCAGCCGGATCGTGGAACCGTGGGTGTCCTTGGCCAGGACGCCCTCCCGCATCAGGCGCTCGCCGATCTCCCGCCCGGTGCCGATCGCCGGATCCACGTCCACGCCCGCCCACAGGCCCCGTGAGCGGAAGCCGACGACACCCCGGCCTACCAGCTGGACGAGCCCCTCGTGCAGCACCTTGCCCAGCTCCGCCGCCCGGAGCTGGAACTCGCCCGTCTCCAGGAGCCCGACGACCGCCGTGCCGACCGCCGCGGCCAGCGGATTGCCGCCGAACGTCGACCCGTGCTCGCCGGGCCGCAGGACCCCGAGCACCTCCCGGGACCCGACGACCGCGGACACCGGCACGATGCCGCCGCCGAGGGCCTTGCCCAGCAGCAGGACGTCCGGGACGACGTCCTCGTGCTCGACGGCCAGGGTGCGCCCGGTGCGCCCGAGGCCCGACTGGATCTCGTCCGCGATGAACAGGCAGCCCGCCCGGCGGGTCAGCTCCCGCACGCCGGCGAGGTAGCCGTCGTCGGGGATGAGTACGCCGGCCTCGCCCTGGATCGGCTCGATCAGCACCGCCGCCGTCGTCTCGTCGATCGCCGCCTCCAGGGCCGCCGGATCGTTGTACGGGACGATCTTGAAGCCCGGAGTGAACGGCCCGAAACCCGACCGTGCCGTCTCGTCCGTCGAGAAGCTGACGATCGTCGTCGTACGGCCGTGGAAGTTGTCCGCCGCGACCACGATCGTCGCCCGGTCGGCCGGGACGCCCTTGACCTCGTACGCCCACTTGCGGGCGACCTTGATGCCGCTCTCCACCGCCTCGGCGCCGGTGTTCATCGGCAGCACCATGTCCTGCCCCGTCAGCGCCGCCAGCCGCTCGGCGAACTCGGCGAGGCGGTCGTTGTGGAACGCCCGCGAGGTCAGGGTGAGCCGGTCGAGCTGGCGGTGGGCGGCCTCGGTCAGCACGGGGTGGCGGTGACCGAAGTTGAGCGCCGAGTAACCGGCCAGCATGTCGAGGTAGCGGCGCCCCTCGACGTCCTCCACCCAGGTGCCCTCGGCGCCGGCCACGACCACGGGCAGCGGGTGGTAGTTGTGCGCGAGGACCGGCTCCTCGGCCTGGATCAGCTCTGCGGAGGTACGGGTACGGGCAGGTGCGGTCATCAGCGGATCTCCTGGGTGCAGCACTTGATTCCCCCGCCGGCCTTGTGGAATTCGGACAGGTCGACGGGGACGGGGACGTAGCCGCGGTCGGCGAGCTGCTCGGCCAGGGCCGTGGCCCCGGGCGAGATGAAGACGTGGTGCCCGTCCGATACGGAGTTCAGGCCGAAGGACATGGCGTCCTCGCGGGTGGCGATCAGCGCGTCCGGGTACAGCCTGGCGAGCACCTCGCGGCTGCCCGGCGAGAACGCGTCCGGGTAGTACGCGATGTTCCCCTCGCCCTCGTCGTCGAGGACGAACAGCGCCGTGTCCAGGTGGTAGAAGTACGGGTCCACCAGGGTCAGGCCGATCACCGGGGCGCCGAGGAACTCCTGCGCCTCCCGATGGGCCTCACGGGTGGTGCGGAAGCCGGTGCCGGCGAGGATCCAGCGGCCGGCGGGCACGAAGTCGCCCTCGCCCTCGCACACCGACTCGGGACGGTAGACGTCGAAGCCGGCCGACTTGAACCACGTGTCGTAGGGAAGGGACTCCGGACGGCGCTCGGGCGCGTGGAAGAGGGAGCCGAAGACGCGGCCGTCCACGACCACCGCCGCGTTGGCGGCGAAGACCATGTCGGGCAGGCCGGGCACGGCCTCCACGGTGTCGACGGTGTGGCCGTGGGCGCGGTAGACGCGTGTCAGCTCGTGCCACTGCGCCTGGGCCAGGGACACGTCCACGGGGACGTCGGGATGCATCCAGGGGTTGATCGCGTACTGCACGCCGAAGTGTCTGGGTTCGCAGACGAGGAAGCGCCGCCGGCGCGGCACACGGTTCTCGGGCACAGAGGGGTCCCTCCGCTTCCTGGGTGTCGACTGGGGGTGACTCAAAGGTAGGAAGTGGCGAAGACGGACGACAAGAAACAAAAGCTGCGCGTTGGAGCAGCAATGCTGCGTGTATCCGGGACTCAGCGCATGTCTGCTGCGTCCTGCGGGGCAGGCTGGCTGGCGCCCGCCTCAGGACTGTCCGGCAGCAGATGGGACAGCACCATCACGCTGATCGTCTTGCGGATGAACGGCTCGGTACGGATGCGTTCCAGCACCTCCTCGAAGTGCTCCACGTCCCGCGCCCGCACGTGCAGCAGCGCGTCCGCGCCGCCGGTCACCGTCATCGCCGCCGTGATCTCCGGATGGTGGCGCACCACCTCGGCCAGCCGCCGCGGCGGGGCCGCGCCCTCGCAGTACACCTCGACGTACGCCTCCGTGCGCCAGCCCAGCGCCACAGGCTTCACCGTGGCCGTGAACCCGGTGATCACGCCGCTCTCGCGCAGCCGGTCCACGCGCCGCTTGACGGCCGTCGCGGACAGGCCGACGGCGGCGCCGATCTCGGCGAAACTGCTGCGGGCGTTCGCCATCAGAGCGGTGAGGATCTTCCGGTCGAGTGCGTCGAACGGTGCCTGCCTGCTGTTCATGGCGGCACTGTATCCAGCACGGACGCCGGTGCCCGGCACATGTCACAGCGTGCTTTTCGCCCCTACACTCCACGTTCATGCTGCGCGCCCTCGCCGTCGACGACGAACGCCCCTCGCTCGAGGAACTGCTGTACCTCCTGAACGCCGATCCCCGGATCGCCGGCGTGGAGGGCGCCGGCGACGCGACCGAGGCGCTGCGCCGCATCAACCGGGCGCTGGAGTCCGGCCCGGACGGACCCGACGCGATCGACGTCGTCTTCCTCGACATCCACATGCCGGGCCTCGACGGCCTCGACCTGGCCCGGCTGCTGAACGGGTTCGCCCAGCCGCCGCTGATCGTGTTCGTCACCGCCCACGAGGACTTCGCCGTGCAGGCCTTCGACCTCAAGGCCGTCGACTACGTGCTCAAGCCCGTCCGCAAGGAACGCCTCGCCGAGGCCGTCCGCCGCGCCGCCCAACTGCGCGGCGCCGCCCCGCGGATACCCGTCAGCGAGCCCGATCCCGACCATCTGCCCGTCGAACTCGGCGGGGTGACCCGGTTCGTGGCCGTCGAGGACATCACTCACGTCGAGGCGCACGGTGACTACGCCCGGCTGCACACCGGCAGGGGCAGCCACCTCGTGCGCATCCCGCTGTCCACCCTGGAGGAGCGCTGGCGCGCCCGCGGCTTCGTCCGCATCCACCGCCGGTACCTGGTCGCCCTGCGCCACATCGGTGAACTCCGCCTGGACGCGGGCACCGTGAGCGTCCTGGTCGGCACCGAGGAACTCCAGGTCAGCCGACGGCACGCGCGGGAACTGCGCGAGCTGCTGATACGCCGGACCGCGCGCTAGGGGGTGTCTGACAAATGCCCGCGGCGTCGCGGCGCCTGTCACGCACGCTCGCCGCGTTGCCGAAACGCCCACGTGGCTCCGCCACGAGGGCGCTCCGGCGCCTTGCGATCGCACGCACCAGACACCGCTCCTTCTCCCGCGCTCATTTGTCAGACACCCCCTAGGGAGCCGTACGTCATGCCGCAGGACCCGACCGAACGCCGAGTCGTCGTCACCGGGCCGCCCCGCCGCACCCGCCGGGCCCCGGGCCACTACCGTCCGCGCACGGAGATCGACGAGCAGACCACCCTCGGCCACACCTACGTCCGCTCCCTGATGCGCAGCCAACTGCGGGCCGGCCTCACGGTGTTCGCGGTGCTCGTGCTCCTCGTCGGTCCGCTGCCGCTGGTGTTCGCCGCGACCTCCGACGCCCGCCGGCTGAAGTGGGCGGTCCTCGGCTTCGGCCTCTACGCCCCGCTGGTGCTCCTCGCCCGCTGGTACGTGCGCCGCGCCGAGCGCAACGAACGCGACTTCGTACGGCTCGTCGGAGACCGCTGACCGCCGTGAACTCCGCCTACACCGTCCCCGCCGTCGCCCTCGTCGTGGTGGCCACCATCCTCGTCGGCGCCTTCGGCCTGCGCATCTCCCGCACCACCTCCGACTTCTACGTCGCCTCCCGCACCGTGGGCCCGCGCCTGAACGCGGCCGCCATCAGCGGGGAGTACCTCTCCGCGGCCTCGTTTTTGGGCATAGCCGGACTGGTCCTCGTCCAGGGCGCCGACATGCTGTGGTACCCGGTCGGCTACACGGCCGGCTACCTGGTCCTGCTCCTGTTCGTCGCCGCCCCGCTGCGCCGGTCCGGGGCCTACACGCTGCCCGACTTCGCCGAGGCCCGGCTCGCCTCCCAGAGCGTGCGGCGGCTCGCGGGCGCCTTCGTCGTCGGCGTCGGCTGGCTGTACCTGCTGCCGCAGCTCCAGGGAGCAGGACTCACCCTGGCGGTACTGACCGGGGCGCCCGCCGCGCTCGGCGGAGTGATCGTCGCCGTCGTCGTGGTGGCCATCGTCGCCGCGGGCGGGATGCGCAGCATCACCTTCGTCCAGGCCTTCCAGTACTGGCTGAAACTGACCGCACTGCTCGTCCCCGCCCTCTTCCTCGTCCTCGCCTGGCAGGGCGACGGGGCGCCGCGCCGCGCCTACGACGAGCCGGCCGCCTTCCGCGAGCAGCGCACCGTGCGTGTCGCGGAAACACTCGACCTCAGGCTGGAGGGCCCGCTGACCGTCACCGTGACCGGCACCGTCGACGGCCGCGCCCACCACGAGCGGCGGGTGAGCCTGCCGGCCGGGACGCACCGCGTCGAGGGCGGCACCCGGCTCACCTTCGCCCGGGGCGCCGGAGTCCCGGTGGCCGAGCGCGGCGGCAGCGGCGGCATGTCCACCTCACTGGTCGGGGGCCGTGAGGAACGCCCGCTGTACGCCACCTACGGGCTGATCCTCGCCACCTTCCTCGGCACCATGGGCCTGCCGCACGTCGTCGTCCGCTTCTACACCAGCCCGCACGGCGTGGCCGCCCGCCGCACCACGGTGGCCGTGCTCGCCCTGATCGGCGCCTTCTACCTGCTGCCCCCGGTGTACGGCGCCCTCGGCCGCCTCTACGCCCCCGAACTCACCCTCACCGGGAGCGCGGACGCCGCCGTGCTGCTGCTGCCCGACCGGGTGATCGGCGGCCTCGGCGGGGACCTGCTGGGCGCGCTGGTCGCGGGCGGCGCGTTCGCGGCGTTCCTGTCGACCGCCTCCGGCCTGACCATGGCGGTGGCCGGGGTGCTCACCCAGGACGTGCTGCCCTCGCGCGGTGTCCGCCACTTCCGGCTCGGCACGGTGCTCGCCATGGCCGTACCGCTCGCGGCGAGCGTACTGGTCGGCGGACTGCCCGTCGCCGACGCCGTCGGGCTGGCCTTCGCGGTGTCCGCCTCCTCCTTCTGCCCGCTGCTCGTCCTCGGCATCTGGTGGCGGCGGCTCACCCCGCCCGGCGCGGCCGCCGGGATGCTGGCGGGCGGCGGCGCCGCGCTCGTCGCCGTCGCCGTGACCATGGCGGGCCTCCCGGGCACCGGGCCGCTGCACGCGCTGCTCGCCTGGCCCGCCCTGTGGTCGGTGCCGCTGGGCTTCCTCACGATGATGCTGGTGTCCCTGGCCACGCCCGGCCGGGTGCCGGCCGGCACCGCGGCCGTCCTGGCCCGGTTCCACCTGCCCGAGCAGCTGCGGGCGGAGGTGAAGGGATGAGCGGCTTCCTCGCCGGGCTGTGCGTGGCCGTGCTGCCGCTGCTCGCCGCCGGGTACTGGCTCGGCCGGCGCACCGCCCGTCCGCAGAGCCTCGGCGGGCTCGGCACCCCCGTCGAGCACGCCACCTTCCAGACCCTGCACGCCGCCTCGCTCGCGGCACCCCCGCTGCGGGCCGGGCTGACGGAGGAGACCGCCCGCAAGTCGGCCCGCCGGCTGCGCTCCCTGCTCGGCACCGACGCCCTGTGCCTCACGGACGACACACGGGTCCTCGCCTGGGACGGCGTGGGAGGCCACCACCGCACCGAGATCATGGAACGCCTCACCGAGCCCCTGGAGACGGGCCGCGGCGAGGCCTTCCGGCTCACCTGCCGGACCCCGGACTGCCCGGTGCGCTGGGCCGTCGTCACCCCGCTCACCGTCGACGACCGGGTCCACGGCGCCCTCGTCGCCTGCGCGCCCCGCGAGTCGGCCGTGCTGGCCCGCGCCGCGGCCGAGGTCGCCCGCTGGGTCTCCGTGCAACTGGAGCTCGCGGACCTCGACCGGTCCCGCACCCGGCTCATCGAGGCCGAGATCAAGGCCCTGCGCGCGCAGATCTCCCCCCACTTCATCTTCAACTCGCTCGCGGTGATCGCCTCGTTCGTCCGCACCGACCCCGAGCGGGCGCGGGACCTGCTGCTGGAGTTCGCCGACTTCACCCGCTACTCGTTCCGCCGGCACGGCGACTTCACCACGCTCGCCGACGAACTCCACGCCATCGAGCATTACCTGGCGCTCGTACGGGCCCGCTTCGGCGACCGCCTGTCGGTCACCCTCCAGATAGCGCCCGAGGTGCTTCCCATCGCCCTGCCGTTCCTGTGCCTGCAACCGCTGGTGGAGAACGCCGTCAAGCACGGCCTCGAGGGCAAGACCGGCACCTGCCACATCAGGATCACCGCGCGCGACGAGGGTGCCGAGGCGGTGGTCGTCATCGAGGACGACGGCGCCGGCATGGACCCCGGCCTGCTGCGCCGCATCCTCGCGGGTGAGCACAGCCCCTCCGGCGGTATCGGCCTGTCCAACGTCGACGACCGGCTCCGGCAGGTCTACGGCGACGACCACGGACTGGTCATCGAGACCGCGCAGGGTGCGGGCATGAAGATCAGCGCCCGGCTGCCGAAGTACCAGCCGGGCGTCCACTCGGCGACGCGGCTCACCGGGGAGTGATCCTGCTCAGGTGCCGCGGGTGACGACCATGCCCAGCGTGACCAGGCCCAGCACGACCCAGCCGAACCACAGCCAGCCGTTGCCGCCGAGCGCCACCGTGTAGGCCGTCACCGCGACGAGCGCGCCGACGGTGAGCACCCCCATCGCCTTCGTGGAACCGTCCGTGGAACTGTGCATCGCGGCACCCTCCTCATGGTCCGTAACCTCCATGGTGCCCCGGTTCGGCCCATCGGCATCCCCCACAACAAGCCGCTTGCACCCTCACCCCCACCACGGCCCGGCGGAGGACCGCCGCGGGCGACGGCGCGAGCCGCGGTTCTGGGCGGTGCGCCGAGGTCCCTCGGCGTCGAGCCCGCGCCTCACCGTGTCCCGTTCAGGACCGTCCGGACGCTGACGGGCTCAGTTGCCCCGTGCGTTCAGGGACGCCAGGTACGCGTTGTACGCCTCGAGCTCCTTGTCGCCGTCGCGGTCCGCGGCGCGGTCCTTGCGGCGGGCCTGGCGTTGTTCGGATTTGTACCACTGGAAGAGCAGGGCGAGCAGCACCAGGACCGAGGGGATCTCGCTGAACGCCCAGGCGATGCCGCCGGCCGCGTTCTGGTCGGTCAGGGCGTCGATGCCGAGCGAGGCGGGCGGGTTCATGAAGGTGCCGACCATGGGCGTGGTCGCCATCATCAGCGCGATGCCGAAGAACGCGTGGAACGGCATGCCCGCGAACAGCTCCAGCATCCGCATGAGGTGACCCGGCCGGTTCGGGCCCGGGTCGACGCCCATGATCGGCCAGAAGAACACCAGGCCCACCGCGAGGAAGTGCACCATCATCGCGATGTGGCCGGCCCGAGAGCCCATCAGGAAGTCGAACAGCGGCGTGAAGTACAGGGCGTACAGGCTCGCGACGAACATCGGGATGGTGAAGGCGGGGTGCGTGACGACCCGCAGGTACCGGCTGTGCAGCAGGGCCAGCAGCAGCTCACGCGGCCCCTTGCGGCCCCTCCCGGCCACCGGCAGCGCGCGCAGCGCCAGCGTGATCGGGCCGCCGAGCAGGATCAGGATCGGCGACAGCATGCTGATGATCATGTGCTGGACCATGTGCACGCTGAACATGACCATGCCGTAGTCGTTCAGCTTGGTGCACATCACCAGGGCCACGGTCAGCACACCGATGACGTACGCCACCGTCCGGCCCACCGGCCAGGCGTCGCCGCGCCGCCGCAGCCGCACCACACCCCAGCCGTACAGTCCGAGCCCCAGCAGGCAGGCGACGAGGAAGAACGGGTCCGCGGACCACTCGAGACCGCGTCCCAGCGTGAACGGCGGCAGATCGTTCATCATGCCGTGCCCGCTGTGATCCATCCGCCGGCTCCTGATTCGTGTGGATTGTGCGCTGTCTGTCCACAGCTGTCTGTCCGCACCCAGACTAGAGCCGCCCCCGGCCGCGACTGCGACCGGGGGCGGTGGGGAAGCGCGGCGTGGTTCTACAGCACGCACTCCGCCTCGGCGTACCGCTCCGCGGGGACCGTCTTGAGGGTCGCCACCGCCTCGGCCAGGGACACCATCACGATGTCCGTGCCGCGCAGTGCCGTCATCCGGCCGAACTCCCCGCGGTGCACCGCCTCCACGGCGTGCCAGCCGAACCGGGTGGCCAGCACCCGGTCGTACGCCGTCGGCGTGCCGCCGCGCTGGACGTGCCCGAGGATCACCGGCCGGGCCTCCTTGCCGAGCCGCTGCTCCAGTTCGAGGGAGAGCTGCCGGGCGACGCCGGCGAACCGCTCGTGGCCGTAGACGTCCTTGCCGCCCTCGTCGAAGTCCATGGTGCCCGCCCTGGGCTTGGCGCCCTCTGCGGCCACGACGATCGCGAACCGCTTGCCGGCCGCGAAACGCTCGCCCACCTTCGCCGCCAACTCCTCAATGTCGAAGGGGCGTTCGGGGACGACGATGGCGTGGGCGCCGGCCGCCATGCCGGACTGGAGCGCGATCCAGCCGGTGTGACGGCCCATGACCTCCACGATCAGCACCCGCTGGTGGGACTCGGCGGTGGTCTTCAGCCGGTCCAGGGCCTCGGTGGCGACCGTCACGGCGGTGTCGAAGCCGAAGGTGAGGTCCGTGACCGCGATGTCGTTGTCGATGGTCTTGGGCACGCCGACGATCGGCAGGCCGCTGTCCGACAGCAGCCGGGCCGCCTTGAGCGTGCCCTCGCCGCCGATCGGGATGATCGCGTCGAGCCCCAGCTCCTGGACGTGGCCCCTGGCCCGCTGCACACCGTCCCGCAGGTGCTCGGGACGGACCCGGGAGGAGCCGAGGATGGTCCCGCCGCGGGCGAGGATGCCACTCACCGCGTCGAGGTCGAGCTTGAGGTAGTCGCACTCCAGGAGGCCCTTCCAGCCGTCGCGGAAGCCGATGACCTCGTCGCCGTGATCGACGACGGCACGGTGTACGACGGACCGGATGACGGCGTTCAGGCCGGGACAGTCGCCGCCGGAGGTGAGGACGCCAATGCGCATAGCCCGAATAACCTTCTCAACATGGGCGCGGGGACCGGACCACACTGTCCGGTCGGTCCCCGCCACCCTAGCGGCACCGGGCGGTGGGGCCGAACCCTGCGTCCGCCTGCTGGACGGGCCCGCTCACCTGTGCGGACACCGTGTCAGACGGGCTCCCGCCGGGGCCGTCCACACGGGCTGCCGCGGGTCTGTTCCGGCCGCGCCCCGACGCGCGCGGCCGGTCCTGCGCGGGCTGCCGCGCGGCGGTCCCTACGCGGGCTGCTGCGCAACTGTCACTACGCAGGCTGCTGCGCAACTGTCACTACGCAGGCTGCTGCGCAGCCGCGATGCGCTCGTTGCGCAGTGCCTCGTACCAGTGGTCCTCGATCGGCGGCAGCGCGTTGACGTCGAGTGCCAGCTTCAGCAGCAGGTCCGCGATCAGCGGGTTGCGGGCCAGCACCGGC
This sequence comes from Streptomyces sp. 6-11-2, assembly GCF_006540305.1. Taxonomy (GTDB): domain Bacteria; phylum Actinomycetota; class Actinomycetes; order Streptomycetales; family Streptomycetaceae; genus Streptomyces. The sequence goes on from NZ_BJOR01000001.1 coordinate 6,194,578, forward strand.
CCGTGCATGTACGTGCCGAAGACGGTGTCGTTGTACGCACCCTCCGTGCCGTCGCCCGTGCCGTTGCCCCTGCCCAGGCGGACCTGGGCGAGCGGGCGGGCGGTGGGGCCGAGGTGGGTGACGCCCTGGTGGTTCTCGAACCCGGTCAGCTGGGGCAGGCCGAGCCGCGGGTCCACGTCGCCGAGCACGTCGCCGACGCACCGCTCGCCCTCACCGCGCACCGACACGACGTCGAGCAGGCCGAGCCCCGGCTCACGCTGCCCGAGGTCGTTGACGAACTCGTGACCGAGGATCTGGTACCCGGCGCAGACGGAGAAGACGATCGCGCCGTTCTCCACCGCCCTGTGCAGACTGCCGTCGCGGCGCAGCCGCTCCGCCGCCAGCCGCTGCGGCCGGTCCTCGCCACCGCCGATCAGGTAGATGTCGCCGGAGGTCGGGATCGGCTGGTCGCTGCGCACGTCGAGACGGGCCACGTCCAGGCCGCGCTGGCGGGCCCGGCGCTCCACCACGAGGACGTTGCCCTGGTCACCGTAGGTGCTCAGCAGGTCCGGGTAGATCCACACCAGCCGCAGTTGGTTGTCACTCATGAAGTGGTCGTCCTTTGTGGTCAGTTGCCGACGCGGCGGCGCAGGTCCTGGAACGCGGTGTAGTTGGCGATGACCTCGATCCGGCCGGGCGGGGCCTGCTGCACGGCCTGGTCCAGGCTGTCGCAGACCTGGAACTGCTGGCCAGCGACCTCCAGGCGCACCGCGAGGTCCAGCTTCCGGTCACCGAGCACGAAGAGCGGGTGCCCGGTCAGGCGCGTGTAGTCGACGTCCCACAGCCAGGAGGTGTCGGTGCCGTCGGCGCTGCGCGCGTTGACCGACAGGATGACCGGGGTGGGCGGCGGGTCGATCAGGGAGAACGTCTCCAGCCAGCCGGCCGGGTTCTTCGCCAGCAGCAGACGCAGGTCGCGATCCTGGAACTGGACGACGTCGTAGCGGCCCGCGACCGCCTGCACCTGGTACATCCGCTCCAGGGCGACCTGCGGCGGCACCCCGAAGACGGCGGCGACGGCCGCGGACGACGCGGCGTTGGCCTTGTTGGCGCGGCCCGGCAGCTGGAGGTGGATCGGCCAGGCCGAGCCGTGCGGGTCGAGGACGTGGTCGCCGGACAGGGCCCAGCTGGGGGTGGGCCGGCGGAAGCCGCACTCGCCGCAGTACCAGTCGTCGCCCGGACGCTGCATCACTCCGCCGCAGGAGGGGCAGGACCAGGCGTCGTCCTTCCACATCTGCCCGGCGGCCACCCAGATCACGTTGGGGGACGAGGACGCGGCCCACACCACCAGCGGGTCGTCGCAGTTGGCGACGAGTACGGCCTTGGAGCCGCTGAGCGACTCACGCCAGTTCTCGGCGAGCATCCGGGTCTCGCCGGCCCGGTCGAGCTGGTCGCGGGAGAGGTTGAGCAGCGCGATGCACTTGGGATCGGTGTCCCGGGCCACGCCCGCGAGGTACTTCTCGTCGACCTCTATCACGCCGAACTTGGCGTCCGAGCCGCCGGCGAGCGCCGAGGTGATGCCCGCGGGCATGTTCGCCCCGAGCGCGTTGGACACGACGGGGCCCGCGGCCCGCAGCGCCTCGGCGATGAGCCGGGTGGTCGTGGTCTTGCCGTTGGTCGCCGAGACCAGGATCACGTCCAGGTGCTGGGCGAGCCGGGCGAGCAGATCGGGGTCGAGCTTGAGGGCCACCCGACCGCCGATCACCGAACCGCTGCCCCGTCCCGCGGCACGCGATGCCGCAGCGACCGCCTTGCCCGCGGTCACGGCCAGCTTGGCCCGCGGCGTGAGCGGGTCCGAGTTGCCTGCCATCAGTTCTCGATCCTCCTTGCGTACGCGCCGCGCCCTGAGTCATCCGGCAACGTGGTGTGGACCTCAGCCTATCGAGATCCGCCGACGCTCCCGAATCCCGGCCCCTGCCAGCGCGGCAGGCAGGGGCACATGGAACCGTACCCTTGCCGCCATGCGACATGGCTCGATCCCGGGCGCCCGCGGGCGCGTCCGGCCCCTTTCCCTGCTCGGCAGCCCCGTTCTGCACGCTCCCTGCGAGGAGGTCACCGACTTCGGTCCCGAACTGTTCCAGGTGGTGGAGGACTTGTTCGCGACCATGTACGCGGCGCGTGGCGTGGGCCTCGCCGCGAACCAGATAGGGCTGCCGCTGCGCGTCTTCGTGTACGACTGCCCGGACGACGAGGACGTGCGCCACCTCGGCCATGTGGTCAACCCGCGGCTGGTGGAGGCGGACGGAGTGGAGATCCGCGGGCCGGAGGGCTGCCTGTCCCTGCCGGGCCTGGAGGCGGGGACGGAGCGCTACGACCACGCGGTGGTCGAGGGCTTCTCGGCGACCGGGGAGCCGGTCACCGTGCACGGGACGGGGTTCTTCGCGCGCTGCCTCCAGCACGAGTGCGACCACCTCGACGGCCGGGTGTACGCCGACCGCCTCTCGGGGTGGCGGCGCAGCCGGCTGCTGCGGCAGGCCGCACGCGCACCGTGGGGGCGGTGAACCACCGCGCGGCCACGGGCCGTCGGCGGCCGTTCGCGCCCCGCGGGGCGGCCGCACGACGATGAGCACCGAGCCCGCGGGCGCGGCTCAGAACCCGGGGCCGCCGATCTTGTCGCCCACCGCCGCCAGCCGTCCCCACAGGAGGTCCGCCAGGCTGCGGACCAACTCCGCCCGCGAGCACGGCCGTTCGCCCAGCCACCAGTCGCCGGCCGCGTGCATCATGCCGACGATGCCGTGGCCCCACACACGGGCCAGTTGCTGTCCGGCCGGACCCAGGTCGAGCCGCTCCTCGATGACCAGGGCCAGCTCCTCGCCCATGCGGCGCAGCAGCGGGGCGGAGTGCTTGCCGACGTCGAAGCCCTGGTCGGTGCCCTGGCCGCCCTCCGCCGGGTGCATCAGGAAGCGGTAGACCTGCGGGCGGGCCTCGATGGCCGCGAGGTAGGTGTCCAGCGTCGACTCCACGCGCTCCCGCCGGTCCGCGGGGGCGTCCAGCGCGGCCCGCAGGGAGCCGAGCAGGGCGTCGGTGTGGCGCTGGGCGAGGGCGGCGTACAGCCCTCCCTTGTCGCCGAAGTGGCGGTAGAGGATCGGCTTGGTGATGCCGGCCTCGGCGGCGATGGCGTTCATCGACGCGTGCGGGCCGTCGCGCAGCACCACCCGGTCGGCGGCCTCCAGCAGCTCGCGCCGTCGGCGGTCGGCGGACCGCTGCTGATCGGTCCGCTGCGTGGTGTCCATGAGATCTCCCCACCCGTGCTGGTTCGGTGACGCCTGCGCAAAGTAACACTGACGGGGCCGGATACCTCGAACGGGCTGCCGGGGAATGATCAGGAGTCGACTTTTTCTACTGATCAGTAACATAGTATCGTTACCGCAAGTAACACGCAGGTGTGCCGCTGGAGGGGACATGGCCGAGTTCACCATGGAGCTCAACGACGAGCAGAAGGAGGTCCGGGACTGGCTGCACGGCTTCGCGGCCGGTGTGATGCGCCCGGCCGCCGCCGAATGGGACGAGCGCGAGGAGACCCCCTGGCCGGTCATCCAGGAGGCCGCCAAGGTCGGCATCTACTCCCTCGACTTCTACGCCCAGCAGTACTTCGACGCCACCGGCCTCGGCATCCCGATGGCCATGGAGGAGCTGTTCTGGGGCGACGCCGGCATCGCCCTGTCCATCGTCGGCACCGGCCTCGCCGCCGTGGGCGTCCTTGCCAACGGCACCGAGGAACAGATCGGCACCTGGATCCCGCAGATGTACGGCGACCCGAGCGACGTGAAGGTCGCCGCCTTCTGCTCCTCCGAGCCCGACGCCGGCTCCGACGTGGCCTCGATGCGCACCCGCGCGGTGTACGACGAGGCCAAGGACGAGTGGGTGATCAACGGCACCAAGACCTGGGCGACCAACGGCGGCATAGCCAACGTGCACGTGGTCGTCGCCTCCGTCGACCCCGAACTCGGCTCCAAGGGCCACGCCTCCTTCATCGTCCCGCCGGGCACACCGGGACTGAGGCAGGGCCAGAAGTTCAAGAAGCACGGCATCCGCGCCTCGCACACCGCCGAGGTGGTCCTGGACGGCGTACGCGTCCCCGGGTCCTGCCTGCTCGGCGGCAAGGAGAAGCTCGACGAGCGGCTCGCCCGCGCCCGGGAGAAGGCCCGTAAGGGCGGGGAGAGGGTGAAGAACGCCGCGATGGCCACCTTCGAGGCGTCCCGCCCCGCCGTGGGCGCCATGGCGGTCGGCACCGCCCGGGCCGCCTACGAGGTCGCCCTCGACTATGCCAGGACGCGGGAGCAGTTCGGCCGGCCGATCATCGACAACCAGGGCGTCGCGTTCCAGCTCGCCGACATGCGCACGCGGATCGACGCCGCCCGGCTGCTGGTCTGGCGGGCCTCGTGGATGGCGGTCAACGGCAGGCCGTTCGAGGCCGCCGAGGGCTCGATGTCCAAGCTGTTCGCCAGCGAGACCGCGAAGAAGGTCACGGCCCAGGCCATCCAGATCCTCGGCGGCAACGGCTACACCCGGGAGTACCCGGTGGAGCGGATGCACCGTGACGCGGCGATCTACACCATCTTCGAAGGGACCAGCGAGATCCAGCGGCTGGTGATCTCCCGCACGATCTCGGGCATGCCGATCCGCTAGTGCTGTGACCGGAAAGGTTCACCGGCTCGCGGCGCCCGGCACGGCACTCCCCCAGCCTTCGGCCGGGGGTACCCCCACGCCGCGTTGTCGCATCACCCGAGTACATCCGGTACGCGGGCAATGCTCCGCCTTGCGATGCTCCCCCACTGCCTGAACGGCGTGGGAGGTGCCCCCAGCACCGGACGCCGCGAGCTTCCCGGCAAACCTTTCCGGCCACAGCACTAGCGGTGCCGCAGCGGCGTCAGTTGCTCGATGTCATAGCGCTTTCTGAGGGCCCCGATCGCCGTGTGGTCCGGCGGGCCCCCGTTGCCCAGGATCTCCAGCAGTTCCTCGAAGTACCGCTCGTGGTCCGGCGGTGGGGACGCCTGGAAGAACATCTTGGCGGGGGAGTCGGTGGGATTGGCGAAGGCGTGCGGGCAGCCCGGCGGGACGACGATGACCGTGCCCGGGGTCGCCCGCACCACGCGGTTGCCGGAGTGGGACTCCCATCGCTGCCAGTGATCGGGGGTCCGGATCCGCGGCTCGAAGGCGAGCACGTCCAGCTCGCCCTCGAGCACGTAGAACAACTCCTCGCTGCGGGTGTGCACATGGGCGCCGACGTCGAAGCCCGGCGGGACCTCCACCTCGAAGGTGGAGGCCGTCCGCGAGTGCGAGCCGGTCACCTTGAACGTCACGCGTTGGGCCGGCGCCTCGACGACGCGGCCCTGGCCCGGCGGTACGAGCAGCCCTTCCGTGGTCATCGCCGGCTCACCACGTCACGGGCAGGGCCTCGGGCCCCCGGATCAACGCGCCCTTTCTGAAGGGCACTTGCTCCGGGGACACCGCGAGCCGCAGATTCGGCACCCGGTCCAGCAGGGCGTCCACCAGCAGTTCCGACTCCAGCCGGGCCAACTGGCCGCCCGGGCAGTAGTGCGGGCCGAAGCCGAACGCCACGTGCGGGTTCGGACTGCGCGTGAGGTCGATCGTCCCGGGGTCGGGGAAGACGTCCGGATCGCGGTTGGCGGCCAGGTACGACACGTAGACCGCGTCGCCCGCCCGGATCCGCACCCCCTTGATCTCCACGTCCTCCAGGGCGATCCGGGACAGCCCGACCGCGTTGCGGTGCGGGATGTAGCGCAGCAGCTCGTCGATGGCCCGGGGGCGGATCCGCCGGTCCGCGCGCAGCCGGTCGGCCAGCTCGGGACGGCTCAGCAGGACGTAGAACATCTGCCCGCTGTTGCCGGTGACCGCCTCGCCGCCGATCTGCAGGAGGATCGCGAGGCCCACGGCCTGCGCCAGGGCGATCTCACGGCGTGCCACGGCGGTCCCGAGCAGTGAGGCGATGTCCTCGCCGGCGCTGTCCGCGCGGGCGTCGAGGAGCTCGGCGAAGTACGTGCCCATCTCCTCCCTGGCCTGCTCGCCGGCGGCGGCGCCGTGCGCGGAGGACAGGATCAGCCGGGTCCAGGCGTGCATCCCCTGCCGGTCCGCGGCCGGCACCCCCATCAGTTCGCAGATGACCGCGATCGGGAACGGGCTGAGCACCTCGGCGGTCAGGTCGGCGGGCGGGCCGTTCGCGAGCAGGTCGTCGACCAGTTCGTCCAGCATCCGCCGGGCGCTGTCCCGCACCCGCTCGACACCGTGCGCGGTGAGGGCGGGGGCGACCGTGCGGCGCAGCCGGGTGTGGTCGGGCGGGTCCAGGAAGCCGACCGCGTCGGGGGCCGGGATGAAGTGCGGGGCCAGCCTGGTGATCTGCCGGTCGACGACCGCCTCGCGGCTGAACCGGGGGTCGTTGGCGACCGTCCGCACGTCGTCCATGCGGGTCACCAGCCACGCCCAGCCCTCGCCGTTGGGCAGCTCGATACGGGTGACCGGGCCCTGCTCCATCAGCTCGGAGAGCACCGGGTCGAAGGCCACGCCCGTCAGGTCGAACGCCGGCCAGTGCCGGACCGGCGGCGCCGTCCCGGTGCGCGCCTCCTCGACGAGCGTCTCCTCGGTCATGCCCTGCCTCCGGCCTGCCAGTAGCCGAGCGACATCTCGGCGGTGATGCCGGGGCCGAACCCGGCGAGCAGTCCGCGCGCCCGGTCCTCGGTGCCGCCGTCGTCGAACAGCCGGCGCAGCGCGTCCAGGACGACGGCGCTGGCGATGTTGCCGTACTCGGTGAGCGTGGCCCGGCTGAACCGGAACGCGTGCGGCTCGACGTTCAGGAACTTGCTGAGGTCGTCCAGGATGCGTGGGCCACCCGCGTGGATGACGTAGAAGTCCAGGTCGGAGGCGTCCCAGCCGTGCACTCCGGCCAGGTCCCGCAGGGCCGGGGCGAGCGGCTCCATCGTGGTGGGCACCCGCTTGTCCAGCATGAAGTGGAATCCGGTCGCCCGGACGTCGTAGGCGATCCACTCCTCGGTCTTGGGGATCAGGTACGAGCCGTTGCGCTCCAGCCGGACGCCCGTGCCGCCGGTGCCGCGGACCACGGCCGCGGCGATGCCGTCGCCGAACAGGCCGTTGGAGAGCAGGGAGCCGACGCCGAGGTCGGTGGGCTGGTAGCACAGCGAGCAGAACTCGCAGGCCACGATGAGCGCGTTGGCGTCCGGGTAGGCCGTGCAGAAGTCGTGGGCCCGGTTGATCGCGGCGCCCCCGGCCGCACAGCCCAGCTGGGCTATGGGGAGCTGCCGGGTGGTCGAGTCGAACTCCATCTCGTTGATCAGCCACGCGGTGAGCGAGGGCATCATGAAGCCCGTGCACGACACGTAGATGATGACATCGATGTCCCGGGCCAGGAGCTCGGCGTCGTCGAGAGCCCGCTGGATGACCGCGGGGACCCGGGCCTTCGCCTCCTGCTCGTAGAGCTTGTTGCGCTCCTCGAAGCCGGGGTGCTTGAGGGTCTCCTCGATGGGCTGCACGATGTGCCGGGTCCGCACGCCGGTGTTCTCGATCAGTCGGAGGGCCAGGGGGAGTTGCGGGTGGTCCGCGTGGCGGGAGCGCGCGAGCTCCAGTGTCTCCTCCATCGTGATCACGTGCTCTGGAACGGACACCGAGGGTCTGCACAAAGTCGCCATGAGCCGTGCCTGCTTTCGCCTTCCGGAAGGCCGGTTGCCGCCCGGGGAGGGTGCTGCACCCAAAAAGGTGGCTTATCCACGATCACCCGGGAGAGCGACAATCTTCTCGCGGAACTACTCCAATCCGGCGACGGCGAACAGGGCCCGGCGGGCTCGCGAGGCTTGGCTCCGGAGGACGGGGAACCGGCCTCCGCGGCCGGAAAACGCCTGCTCATAGGCTTGAGGTCGCGCTCCGTCACGAGCCTCGCGGCCCGCTCCGTCCGCCACCCACCACAGGAAGATCCATGCCGCGCCTCCTGAGCCCCCGGGGGCGGGCGTCGGCGTCAGCCTTCAGGAGTACGGCGCCCGCCCGTACGGAGGGAGCCGCCGTCGCTGCGGCTGAGGAGCGGGCGCCGCGCAGGCGCACGGCCGGGCTCCGTGTCTCGGGGCGGGGCGGGGCGGGGCGAGGCGAGGGCGAGGCGACGCACCGGAGCGCCCGCCGGGCCGCGGCAGCCGGTCCGGCGCCGCGGCGCTCCCGTCGGCCTGCAGGCCCGGTCCGTCCGGTCAGCCGGAGGCGGTTCCGCAGTCGCGGGCGAGGCGAGGTGGGGCGCGACGTGACGGGGCAGGGCCGGGCGGGCGGGAGGTGCCGAAGCGGCCGCCGGGTCACCTCGCCACCACCCCGCGTGGCGCGTACATCGCCGAGACGGCAGCCGTGGGCGGGTCCCGTCGGCTCGGTCCGTCCGGGAGGCGGTGCTGCCGCTGTCGATGAGGCGGGGCAGGGCCAGGCGCCGCCGAAGCGTCAGCCGGAGGCGGTTCCACTGCTGTGGGCGATGCAGGCCACGTCGATGCGGTCGGCCAGCTTGGCCAGCTCGATGGTCAGCGCGGCCACCGTGTCCTCGTCGAGACCCTCCTGGCCGGCCTCCACCAGCCGCAGCCACCGGCCGCCGACCGTGCGCAGCAGCTTGCTCACGTCCGCCGCGGCCACCTGCAAGGTACCGCGGTCGTCGACGATCAGAGGCAGAGTCACTTCGCGGTTCACAAAGGGGATCGTAGCCGTGGAAGCCTCATGCCCCGTGCCACACGGTGGTGATGTTGCAGAACTCGCGGATTCCGTGCCCGGACAGCTCACGTCCGTACCCCGACCGCTTCACACCGCCGAACGGGAACGCCGGGTGCGAGGCGGTCATCCCGTTGATGTACACCCCGCCCGCCTCCAGGTCCCGTACGAACCGTTCCACCTCGGTCTCGTCCTCGGTCCAGACGTTGGAACTCAGACCGAAGGGCGAGTCGTTGGCGATGAGTACCGCCTCGTCGAGGTCGGTCGCCCGGTACAGCGTGGCCACCGGACCGAACGCCTCCTCGCGGTGGATGCGCATCTCGCGGGTGATGCCGGACAGCACGGTGGGCGGGTAGTACCAGCCGGGCCGGTCGGGCCGTTCGCCACCGCACAGCACATGGGCCCCGCCGCGCCGGGCGTCGTCGACGAGCTCCTCCAGGTCCGCCCGGCCCCGCTCGCTGGACAGCGGCCCGACGTCGGTGTCCTCCTGCAACGGTTCGCCGATCCGCAGCGCCCTCATACCGGCCACGAAGCGCTCGGCGAAGGCGTCGTGGACGTCCGTGTGCACGATGAACCGCTTGGCCGCGATGCAGGACTGGCCGTTGTTCTGCACCCGCGCGGTCACCGCGACCCCGGCGGCCCGGTCGATGTCGGCCGACGGCATCACGATGAACGGGTCGCTGCCGCCCAGCTCCAGCACCGTCTTCTTGATCATCTCCCCGGCGGTGGACGCCACCGCCCGCCCGGCCGGTTCGCTGCCGGTCAGGGTGGCCGCCTTCACGCGCTCGTCGCGCAGGATGTCGTCGACCGCTCCGGAGCCGATGAGCAGGGTCTGGAAACAGCCCTCGGCGAAGCCCGCCCGGTGGAACAGGTCCTCCAGGTACAGGGCCGTCTGCGGCACGTTGGAGGCGTGCTTGAGCAGGCCGACGTTGCCGGCCATCAGGGCGGGCGCGGCGAAGCGGATCACCTGCCACAGCGGGAAGTTCCAGGGCATGACGGCCAGCACCGGTCCGAGCGGCCGGTAGCGGACCAGGGCGCGGGAGGCCCCGGAGTCCTTCACGTCCGACTCGGCGGGCCGCTCGTCGGCGAGGAGTTCCTCGGCGTGCTCGGCGTACCAGCGCATCGCCTTGGCGCACTTCGCGGCCTCCGCGCGGGCCTGCTTGACCGGCTTGCCCATCTCCGTGGTCATGACACGGGCGATCTCCTCCTGGTCCTCGTCGAGGAGGGCGGCGGCCCTGTTCATCAGCCGGGCCCGCTCGGCGCAGGCCGTCGTCCGGTACGTACGGAACGTGGCCTGCGCGAGCTGGAGCCGGCGCTCGATCTCCTCCTCGCCCATGGCCTCGTACGTCTTGAGCGTCTCGCCGTTGGCCGGGTTCACCGTGGCGATGGACATGGCTGACCTCCCCTATGACGGGCTGTGCTTCGACCTTCCCGCGCCGCGGTGCCGATCGCAACGCGTGGGGTCCTCGTCAGAGCGAGTGCTCGGCCAGGCGGTCGAGAAACGCGGTCTGGGCCGTGACGATCACCTCGCGGGCCCGGTCCAGACCGAGCCAGGCCACCCGGTCGAGCTCCGGGAACTCCTGGGTGCGTCCGGACCGCGGCGGCCACTCCATGGTGAAGGTGCCGGGGACGATCGCCGCCGGGTCGAGGTCGCCCTCGATCGCCCAGGCGGTGACGGTCTTGCCGTTCGTCTGCCGGACCTCGCCCAGCGGTACGGCCTCCCCGCCCGGCGGCGGCAGCCCCAGCTCCTCCCGGAACTCGCGGCGGGCCGCCTCCCATGCGGGTTCCTCCGGGTCGTACTCGCCCTTCGGCACCGTCCACGCCCCCGCCTCCCGCCGGGCGAAGAAGGGGCCGCCCATGTGTCCGAGAAGCACCTCCAGGCCGTCGCCGGAGCGCCGGTACAACAGCAGACCGGCACTGCGCCGGCCCCGCCGGGCGCTCATGGCGCGATCTCCGGGTGCGCGGCCAGCAGCGTCGCGACGCTGTCGGCGTCCTCGGGCCGCTTGTCCTCGCGGTAGCGCACGACCCGGGCGAAGCGGAGGGTCACGCCCGCCGGGTAGCGGGTGGACCGTTGCAGGCCGTCGTAGGCGATCTCGACGACGAGTTCGGGGCGCACGGTCACCACCCAGCCGTCGTCCTCGACGGCGAGCCGGCGCAGTCGCTCGGTCTGCCAGGCCAGCATCGCGTCCGTCATGCCCTTGAACGTCTTGCCGAGCATCGCGAAGCCGCCGTCGGCGGTGCGTGCGCCCAGGTGCAGGTTGGACAGTTTGCCGGTGCGGCGGCCGTGGCCCCACTCGGCGGCCAGGACCACCAGGTCCAGGGTGTGCACGGGCTTCACCTTGAGCCAGGCCGCGCCTCGCCGGCCCGCGCTGTAGGCGGCGTCGAGGGCCTTGACGACCACACCCTCGTGGCCGCGCCGCAGCGTCTCGGCCAGGAACCGTTCGGCCTCGCCCACGTCGTCCGGTCCGGACACCAGGGTGCGCCTGACCCGCATCGGCTCCGGCACCAGACGGGCCAGCTCGGCGTGGCGCTCGGTCAGCGGCAGGTCGAGCAGGTCGCGGTCGCCGACCGACAGCGCGTCGAAGAAGACGGGGGAGACGGGGACCGCCTCGGCGGCCGTGGCCACGTCGACACGCGAGCCCACGCGTCCGGCGGTCTCCTGGAACGAGCGCGGCCGCCCGTCCGCCCCGAAGGAGATGACTTCGCCGTCCAGGATGAACCGTACGCCGTTCAACTCCCGTGCGGCCGCCGTCAGTTCCGGAAGCCGGTCGGTGATGTCGTCCAGGGTGCGGGTGTGCACCCGTACGGTGTCGCCGTCCCGGTGGACCTGGACCCGGATGCCGTCGAGTTTCTCCTCGACGGCGCACGCGCCGAGCCGTTCGACCGCCTCGGCCACGGAGGACGCGCTGTGCGCCAGCATCGGCAGGACCGGGCGGCCGACGGTGAGCCGGAAGCGCTCCAGCGCCGGCGGGCCGTCCGCGAGCAGTGCCTGGGCCACCGTCTGCAGTGATCCGGCCAGCATCACCGCCCGCCGCACGTCCGCCGGGGGCGCGCCCGTCGCCCCGGCCAGCGCCTCGACGGCGATGGCGTCCAGCGCCCCCTGCCGGACCTCCCCGGTGAGCAGCCCCCGCAGGAACCGCTGCTCGTCCTCGGTCGCCGCGCCCATCAACTCACCGACGATCCGGGCGCGTTCCGCCTGCGACCCGGGCCCGGACACCTTGCCGAGCTCGCTCAGCCGGGCGTCCACCTCGCGCACGGTGAGAGACGCCTCGGCGGCCGGGGCGACCCGGCGGCCGAGCACCTTCCAGCCCACCCCCAGCCGCCCCTGCGGCAGCCGGCCCGCCAGATACGGAATGACGACCGGCACATCCTCCGCCCCCGCCTCCCGGAACAACTCCGCAAGCAGAACGATCTTCCGAGACCGCGCCGAGGCAGCGGCAACCTCCCGCGAAACCTGAGCCAACCGCGCGAGCAACATGCAGCCATGGTGCAACGCGGGACGCCGCCGTACACCCGGACGCCACCCCGCACACGGGCGTCGCCGTGCCGCTCGCGTGCGCGGCCTGTAAGCGAGCGTGGTCCCGCACGTGGACGTGGGCCTGAACCGGGCGCTGCCGGTACAGGGGTGGTGCCGTACTGGTGTCCTTCTGATGCCCTACACCAGGGCCGCGCCCCCCGCCGTCACCGCTGCGTCGAGGTCGGTGAACAGCAGTTCGCCGTTGATTGCCGCGCCGGCGCGGTAGCCGCGGCTGGCGGCGTTGATCACTTGCTCGGCGAAACCGCTCGCGTTTCCGGCCGACCACAGGCCGGGGACGGTCGTCAGGCCCCGTTCGTCGATCACCGGGAAGGCGCCGAACGGCGTCTCGCGCAGTTCGGCGCCCAGTTGCTGGAGCAGGTCGGTCCGCGGCAGCGCGCGCGGTGCGACGAACAGAGCCTCGCGGGCGTGCGTCGAGCCGTCGTCGAGGCGGACCCCGGTCAGCCGGTCCGCCTCGACGACGATCCCGGCCACCTCGCCGGGCACCACGCGGACACCGGCCGCGGCCAGCCTGCGCAGGTCGTCGTCGTTCAGCTCGTTCTCGCCGACCTCGTGCAGGAAGAGCGTCACGTCCTTGGACCACTGGGTCACCATCAGCGCCTGGTGGACGCTCAGCGGGGTCGTGGCGAGCACGCCGAAGGCCTGGTCGCGCACCTCCCAGCCGTGGCAGTACGGGCAGTGCAGGACGTCGCGGCCGAAGCGTTCGGCGAGGCCCGGGACCGCCGGGAGCTCGTCCTTCAGGCCGGTGGCGACGACCATCTGCCGGGCGTGGACCGTGCGCCCTCCGGCCAGCGTCACGTCGAACTCACCCCCGGCGTCCCGGACGGCCTCCACCGCCCGGTCCCGGACCAGTTCGACCCCGTACCGCTCGATCTCCTCGCGGCCGGCGGCGAGGAACCGCTCCGGGGACATGCCGTCCCGGGACAGGAAGCCCTGCATGTGCGCGGACGGAGCGTTGCGCGGCTCGCCCGCGTCGACGACCAGCGTGCGCCGCCTGGCCCGGCCGAGGACCAGCGCGGCGGACAGGCCCGCCGCGCCGCCTCCCACGACGACGGCCTCGTACTTCTCGGCCTGCACAGCCTGCACAACCTGCTCGGCCGGCTCGGTCTTCCCGCTCTTCTCGGTCATGGTGACCACCTCCACGGAGAAGGTCGTCCGTCCGGTGCCGGATTGACAAACACATTTGCCGGTTCCGCAACCAAGGCAGCACTATCGAGACATGAGCATCGAGGACGTTCTGGCCGACGTGGGCCCCCGGCTGCGCCGGATACGCAAGGAACGGGAGGTCACCCTCTCCGCCCTCGCGGAGGCGACCGGGATCTCCGTCAGCACCCTGTCGCGCCTGGAGTCGGGCCTGCGCAAGCCCAGTCTGGAGCTGCTGCTGCCGATCGCCCAGGCCCATCGGATGCCGCTGGACGAACTGGTCGGAGCCCCTCCGGTGCGCGACCCGCGGGTACGGGCCGAGCCGATCGTGCGCGGCGGCCGCACCCACTGGCCGCTGACCCGGCAGCCGGGCGGCCTGCAGGCGTTCAAGGTGCTGGAACCGAGGCGCAGGCTCGAACCGGACCCGCGGACGCACGAGGGCTACGAGTGGCTGTACGTGCTGTCCGGCAGGCTGCGGCTGGTGCTCGGCGGGCACGACGTGGTGCTCACGGCCGGTGAGGCGGCGGAGTTCGACACGCGCGTGCCGCACTGGTTCGGGTCGACGGGGGAGGGTCCGGTGGAGTTCCTGAGCCTGTTCGGGCCGCAGGGCGAGCGCATGCACGTACGGGCGCGACCGGCCCGCGGTGGCGAGGACGGCTGACCGCGGGTGTTCCCCGAGGGGCAAGCGACTGCTTAGTATGCAATCGACCCGGTCAGACGACGCGACGACGCGGTCCCCTGGAGGCGGCGCATGCAGGCATGGCGAGTGCACGACAACGGCGAGCCGGGCAAGGTGATGCGCCTGGAGGAGACCGAGCCGCCCGTCCCGGGCGAGGGCCGGATCCTGCTCAAGGTGCGTGCCGCCACCATCAACTTCCCGGACGCGCTGCTGTGCCGCGGCCAGTACCAGGTCAGGCCGCCGCTGCCCTTCACCCCGGGCGTGGAGATCTGCGGCGAGACGGAGGACGGCCGCCGGGTGATCGCCAACCCGGAGCTGCCGTACGGCGGTTTCGCCGAGTACGCCGTCGCCGACGCCGTACTGCCCGCCCCCGACGCGCTGGACGACGCCGAGGCGGCCGCCCTGCACATCGGCTACCAGACGGGCTGGTTCGGCCTGCACCGCCGGGCGCGCCTGGAGGCCGGCGAGACCCTGCTCGTCCACGCCGCCGCCGGAGGCGTCGGCAGCGCGGCCGTGCAGCTCGGCAAGGCGGCCGGCGCCCGGGTCATCGGTGTCGCCGGCGGTGCCGGGAAGGCCGCCGTGGCCCGTGGGCTGGGCTGCGACGTGGTGATCGACCGGCACACTGAGGACGTCGTCGCCGCCGTGAAGGAGGCCACCGGTGGCCGGGGCGCGGACGTGGTCTACGACCCGGTCGGCGGCACGGCCTACGCCCAGTCCGCCAAGGCCGTCGCCTTCGAGGGCCGGATCCTGGTCGTCGGCTTCGCCGGCGGGACCATCCCCAGCCCCGCGCTCAACCACGCACTCGTCAAGAACTACTCGATCGTGGGCCTGCACTGGGGCCTGTACAACACCAAGAACCCCGAGCTGGTCCGGCACTGCCACGAGCAGCTCACCGACCTGGCCGCCCGGGGCGCGATCAAGCCGCTGGTGAGTGAACGGGTGCCGCTGGCCGGGGCCGCGGACGCCGTCCAGCGGGTCGCCGACGGAGCCACCACCGGCCGCGTCGCCGTGGTGCCCGGCCTGGAGAACGGAGCCGCCGCATGACCGACGCCGAGGAACTGCGCCGCCGCACTGGCGAGTTGCTGGCCGCGCACCCGCCGGCCACCACCGGCACGCTCGACTTCCTCCGGGCCCGTTTCGACGCCGGGCTCGCCTGGGTGCACTACCCGCGAGGCCTCGGTGGCCTCGGCGCCGCCCGTTCTCTCCAGACCGTCGTGGACGCCGAGTTGGCGGCGGCGGGCGCCCCGGACAACGACCCGCGCCGCATCGGCATCGGCCTCGGCATGGCCGCGCCGACCCTCCTGCGCCACGGCACCGAGGAGCAGAAGCGGCGCTTCCTCAGGCCGCTGTGGACCGGGGAGGAGGTCTGGTGCCAGCTGTTCAGCGAACCGGGCGCCGGATCCGACCTGGCCGCCCTCGGCACCCGGGCGGTCCGCGACGGTGACACGTGGGTGGTCGGCGGCCAGAAGGTGTGGACCTCCAGCGCCCACCTCGCCCGCTGGGCCATCCTCATCGCCCGCACCGACCCCGACCTGCCCAAGCACCAGGGCATCACCTACTTCCTCTGCGACATGACCGACCCCGGTGTCGAGGTGCGGCCGCTGCGCCAGATCACCGGAGAGGCCGAGTTCAACGAGGTCTTCCTGACGGGCGTGCGCATCCCCGACTCCCACCGTCTCGGCGACGTCGGCGACGGCTGGCGGGTCGCCCGGACCACGCTCATGAACGAGCGCGTGTCCATCGGCGGTATGCGGCTGCCCCGCGAGGGCGGCATGATCGGCCCGGTCGCGAGGACCTGGCGCGAGCGCCCGGAACTGCGCACCCACGACCTGCACCAGCGGCTGCTGAAACTGTGGGTGGAGGCCGAGGTCGCCCGCCTGACCGGCGAGCGGCTGCGCCAGCAACTGGCCGCGGGCCAGCCCGGCCCCGAGGGCTCCGGCATGAAGCTCGCCTTCGCCCGCCTCAACCAGGAGATCAGCGGTCTGGAGGTCGAACTCCGCGGTGGGGAGGGGCTGTTGCGCGACGACTGGAGCATGCGCCGTCCCGAACTGGTCGACTTCACCGGCCGCGACGCCGGCTACCGCTATCTGCGCGCCAAGGGCAACAGCATCGAGGGCGGGACCAGCGAGGTCCTGCTGAACATCGTCGCCGAGCGCGTCCTCGGACTGCCCGCCGAGCCGCGCACCGACAAGGACGTCGCCTGGAAGGACCTCGCCCGATGAGCGCGTTGAGCCCGATGAGCATCACGAGCGCCGAACCCGACCTGCTGTACTCGGAGGAGGAAGAGGCGCTGCGCGCCGCCGTCCGGGACCTGCTCACCGACCACTGCGCCCCGGCGGACGTGATCGCGCGCGCCGAGACGGACGCCCCGCACGACCGGGCACTGTGGAAGACGCTCGCCGACGGCATGGGCCTGGCCGGTCTGCTGGTGCCCGAGGAACACGGCGGTCAGGGCGCCACGCACCGAGAAGCGGCGGTCGTTCTGGAGGAGTTGGGCCGCGCGGTGGCCCCTGTCCCGTACCTCACCAGCGCCGTGGTCGCCACCGAGGCGCTGCTGGCCTGCGCCGGCGACGACTGCGCCGGGCTGCTGTCCCGCCTGGCGTCCGGTCGTGCGATCGGCGCCCTCGCGGTCGGACTGCACACCGCGCCGGGCGCCTTCAGGGCCGTACGACTGGAATCCGGGCTGCTGCACGGAGAGCTGACGGGCATCGCGGACGCGGCGATCGCCGATGTGCTGCTCGTGCCCGCGGAGGACGGCGCGCTCCACGCGGTCGACGCGGACGACGTCACCATCACCCCGCAGGTGTCGCTGGACCTGACCCGGCCGCTCGCGACCATCTCCTTCGACGCCGTACGGGGCCGCCGGCTGGGCGACGCCGGGCCGGCCGTGCACCGGGCGCTGCGGGCCGGCGCCGGACTGCTCGCCTCCGAACAACTCGGCCTCGCCGACTGGACGTTGACCGAGACCGTGCGCTACCTGAAGGAGCGCACGCAGTTCAACCGGCCGGTCGGCGGCTTCCAGGCGCTCAAGCACCGGCTCGCCCAGCTGTGGCTGGAGGTCGCCGGACTCCGCGCCGCCGCCCGGTCCGCGGCCGACGCGCTCGCCAGGGAGGAGGACACCGACGTGGCGGTCGCCGTCGCCCAGGCCTACGCGGCGCCCGTCGCCGTCCACGCGGCCGAGGAGGCGCTGCAACTGCACGGCGGCATCGGCATGACCTGGGAGCATCCGGTCCACCTGTACCTGAAGCGGGCCAAGGCGGACTCGATCGCGTACGGCACCGCGGGCGCCCACCGCGAGGCGCTGGCCCGGCTGGTCGGCCTCGAAGCGCCCTGACGTCCCGCCGGGCGTCAGGGGTGCAGGCTGCCGACGATCTGCGCCGTGGCCATCAGCCCCTCGTGAATGGTGGGCGCCATGCTCGTACCCGCCAGGAAGAAGCCGAGCAGGACACAGACCAGGGCGTGCGAGAACTTCAGCGCGCAGTTGCGCACGAAGATCACCGCCAGGAGCAGGAGCAGCAGCACCACAGAGATGGAAATGGCCATCGTCGTCCTCCTCCGCCACGCCCACTTCGCGGCTAACGGCCGCAAGTGTGGCGTAGCGGAGGGTCAGGCCGTGCGGTAGACGTGTCCTCCGAACGTGTGATTCTGCCGTCGTTCCGGAACCGCGCCCCGCGTTCCGGGACGTGATGTCCGGTGCGGGGCTCAGCCCTCGATGACACGGGAGCGGATGAGGAAACGCACTCCCTCGGGTGCCTCCAGGGAGAAACCGCTGCCCCGTCCGGGCACCACGTCGACGATGAGCCGGGTGTGCTTCCACACCTCGTACTGGCTGCGCGACATCCAGAACGGCACGGGCCGGTCCACCCCCTCGACCTCCAGCTCCGCGAGCAGCACGTCCGAGCCCCCGGTACGGAACTCGCCGTCCGTGTAGCACATCGGCGCGCTTCCGTCGCAGCAGCCGCCCGACTGGTGGAACATCAGGGGCCCGTGCGCCTCGCTCAGCCGCCGGACCAGGCCGGCCGCCGCGGGGGTGAACTCCACACGCGGGATCTCCTCGTACATCGTCGCCGTCCTTCGCCGCTCCGGAGGAAGAAGCCGGACCCAGACAAGCAGCACGGAGGTTGCGACAAGGTTGCACGGCGCGCGTTCCAAGGGCCTGCCGTACGCCGTCGGGCCGCCGTGCCCCCTCGCGACGCGCGCGTACGGGCGATCACTGAGATCCTGAGCGGGAGAAGCGCTGCCCATGACATGACCGGTGGTGGTGAGCGCGGTGTCCGAATGCGGCGACAACAGTTCCGGGCCGACGGCCGCGGGCCTTGATCCTCTGGGGGACCCGTTCCTGCGCACCCGGTTCGCCGTGCCGGTACCGCCGGCCACGTTCCTGCGCCGGCAGCGCCTGCTCGATCACCTGGACCAGGCACTGGCCACACCGCTGACCATGGTCAACGGCGGCGCGGGTGCGGGCAAGACGCTGCTGGTCGCCGACTGGGCCGCCCACCTGGAACGGCCGGTGGCCTGGCTCACCGCGGACGCCACCGACCAGGCACCCGGCGTCTTCTGGGCCTACCTGCTGGAGGCTCTGCGCGCCTGCGGGGCGCACGAGATCCGCGACGTCGGCTGCCCGGCCGAGGCCGGCGCGGTGGACCACGGCCTGCTCGCCCGGCTCGCCGCGCGGCTGAACGGCCGCGACCGGCCCGTGGTCGTCGTCCTCGACGAGTACGACCGGGTGACCGCACCGGATATCGCCGATCAGCTCGGCTTCGTCCTGCACCACGCCGGACAGGGCATGCACCTGGTCCTCGTCACCCGCACCGAACCGACGCTGCCCCTGCACCGCTACCGCGCGGACGGCACCCTGACCGAGATCAGGGGCGCGGAACTGGCCTTCACCCCGGACGAGGCGGGGAGTCTGCTGGAACTGCACGGGCTGCGGCTCGGCGGCGACGCGGTCCGCGCGCTCGTCGAGCGCACCCGGGGCTGGGCGGCGGGCCTGCGGCTGTGCGCCCTGGCCGCGCGGCAGAGCAGCGACCCGGAGACCTACCTCAAGGAGTTCGAGGCCGGACAGAGCACGATCGCGGACTTCCTGCTGGCCGAGGTGCTCAAGAGACAGCCGGCCCCGACCCAGGACCTGCTGCTGCGGGTCAGCGTCCTGGACCGGTTCTGCCCCGACCTGGCCAACGCGCTCGCCGGTCGCCGGGACGCCGAACCCATCCTGGCCGAGCTGCACCGGGCGAACGCGTTCGTGGAGCACCTCGGCCACTCCTGGTACCGCCTCCACCCGCTCTTCGCGGAGATCCTCGCGGCGCACCTGCGGGTGCGGTTCCCCAGCCTGGAGACCGAACTGCACCGCAGGGCCGCCGCATGGCTGCGGCACAGCGGACCGCTGCCCGAGACGCTCGCCCACGGCGCCGCGGCCGGCGACTGGCGGTTCACCGCCCGCGCCCTGGTGGACGACCTCGCGATCGGGGAGTTGTTCACCGGCCTGCGCTCCGGGGACCTGGGCACGCTGTTCTCGCGGATGACCCCCGAGACCGCCGGCCCCGAGGCCGACCTCGTCCGCGCGGCGCGCGAGCTGTCCGACGGCGACCTCGGCCACGCCCGCCCGCACCTGGAGCACGCCCGCCGGGAACTGGCCCGCACCGGTGCCGACATGGCGGCGGCCCGGCTCAGCTTCGCCCTCCTGGACACCCTCGCCGCCCGGCTGACCGGCGCCCCGGGCCGGGCCGAACACGCCGCCCGGACGGCGCGGGACCTGCAACAGGACCTCCCCGCCGAACTCCTGGACAAGCACCCCGAACTCGCCGCCCTGCTGCAGACCCACCTGGGTGCCGCCCGCCTGTGGGCGGGACGCTTCGAGGACGCCAGGGCCGCGCTGTCCGCCGCGGCGGCCGGCTCCGACGGGGCCACCGCGCTGCCCCGGGAAGAGTCCCTGAGCCAGCTCGCGCTCATCGACTACCTGACCGGCTGGCCCACGCGCGCGGAACGCAAGGTCCTGGCGGCGCTCGCCGACGCGGAACGGTTCAGCCTGGCCGAGCCGACCGGCTCCGGACTCGGCCGCCTGGTGCTGGCCGCGGTGGCCGTAGACCGTGACGAACTGGGGGAGGCCCAAGCCCTGCTGGACCGGGCGACGGCCTCGCAGCCGGTGCCGTGGGATCCCGTGGCGGCCGCCGGCCTGGTCATCGCGCGGGCACGGCTCCAACTGGCCCGCGGAGAGGCCGGGGCCGCCCTGGAGACCGCCGAGTCGGCCGTCCCCGCCGCCGTGGCCTCGCCCTGGGCCGAAGCCCACACCGCGCTCGTCGTCTCCGCCGCCCACCTCGCCGAGGGCCGCCCCGAGCTGGCCGTGAAGGTGCTGGAGGACGCCGTGGGCACCGAGGCCGCCTGCACGGTGGCGGCCGCCCGCGCCCACCTCGCCGCGGGTGACCCGGGCACCGCCCTGGACCTGCTCGACGCCCTTCCCGCCGGGCCGCGCAGCGGCCCCGCCGTCACGGTCCGGGCCCTGCTCGTGCGGGCCGAGGCCACCGGCCGGCAGGGCGACCACGCCACCGCGCGGCGGCTGGCGACCCGCGCGCTGCTGGAGGCCCGCAACGAGCGGCTGCGGCGCCCCTTCCACGAGGCCGGACCGTGGCTGCGCCGACTGCTGGACACGGACGCGTTCCCCCGGCCGCCTGCCCGCCCGGGTCCCCCGTCCGGGACCGATCCGGGAACGGGCCGCCCGGCCGCCCTGGTCGTCGACCAGCTCAGCGGCCGCGAGCGGGACGTGCTCCAGCGGCTCGCGCTGATGATGACGACCGAGGAGATCGCCGCGGACCTGTTCGTGTCGGTCAACACCGTCAAGACCCACCTCAAGAGCGTGTACCGCAAGCTCGGCGTCAACCGGCGCAACGAAGCGGTGCACCGGGCCCGCGAACTGCGCCTGCTGTGAACCGCCCGCGACGGGCCCACTCCGACTGCACCGGCGGGGTGTACGGGTCCATGCTCGCCGCCTCCGTGGTGGTCGGCGCCGGCGTACCGGAATCCTTCCCGCGCCTGCAACTGGCGCTGTTGCTGCTGCTCACCGGTGTGGTGTTCTGGCTCGGGCACGTGCACGCCCAGCTGTTCGGCGCCCGCCTGGCCCAGCGCCACCTGGACCGCGGCACCGTCCTGCACGTGTGCCGCGACGAGTGGCCGATCGCCGAGGCGGCCCTGCCGCCGGCTCTCGCGCTGGCCGTCAGCCCGCTGTTCGGCCTGGACCTGTCGGGCGGGCTGTGGCTGGCGCTCGCCGTGGCCGTGGCCGGCCAGGTGGGCTGGTCGGCGGCCGCGGCGCGCCGGGCCGGCGCCTCCTGGGGCCTGGTCGCGGGCATGGCGGCGGTCAACCTGGTGATCGGACTGCTGATCCTCGCGTTCAAGGTCGTCCTCACCCACTGAACCGGGACACACTCACCTGCCGTATCACCTGCGCCGGGTGAGGTCCGGCGGCCCGGCCGGACGGACCCTCGGACTGGGGGCGTGGTACGCCCCCAGGCCACCGTGGGAGCGGCTGATGCGCTACGAGATCCGCGTCGACGGGCACATGTCGGAGACGCTGACCAAGGCATTCCCGGAGCTGGACCACGTGGTGATGTCCGGTCAGACCGTCCTGTACGGACCCGTCGTGGACGAGGCGCACCTGTACGGGCTGCTGGCCCGCTGCCAGTCACTGGGCCTGCGGGTCCTGGAGATGCGCCGCGTCCCGGAGTGAGCTACCCGGGCGGCCGGTCACGGTGCTGCTGGCGCAGACCCGCCTGGATGGCACCCGTCAGCACGCGCGCCGCGCCACCCACGAGCAGCAGCCCGCCGGTCATCTGGAGCATGGCCAGCACCCGCCCCGTCTGCGATTGCGCCGTGATGTCGCCGTACCCGACGGTGGTGAACGTGGCCAGCGCGAAGTACAGGGCGTCCGTCCTGGTCAGCGGCTCGGTGAAGGAGCTCGGGTCGGAGTGGTCCAGGAGGTAGTAGGCGCCGGCGAACAGCAGCAGGAAGAGCGGAAGCGTGATCGCCAGCGCCTCCACGGCCTTCAGCCGGGGGTAGGGCGAGCGGGCGATGGCCCACACCTCCCACGCGAAGAACAGGGCGACACCGGCCAGCCCCAGCCCGAGCAGGACCGCCGTCGTGGCCGAGGCCCGGCCGTCCAGGGGCAGCAGGTAGTACGCCGTCACCAGACCGGCCGTGACGAGCACCGAGCGAGCGAGCACCATGACGGCCGCCGACCTGGGCACACGCTGCTCCCGGTCCCGCCGCGGCGGGCGCCTCCCCGCGGTGTCCGGGTTGCGAGGAGCTGCCGAGTCGCTCATCTCGTGTCCCTCCGGTTCCGCTGTCCGGGAAACGCGCGCGCAGGTCCGCATCCAGATCAACGCGGCGGCGCGGGGGACGGATCACCCCCCACGGGTGACCCGTGGGACTCCGCCCCGCGGGACGCTGGCGTACGGGTCCCCACACACCGTCCCGTCGGCGGTCCGGCAGCGACCTGCAACCGATCCCCGCGAGGAGGAGCCATGACCGTGTCGCGTGGTTCGGCATCGCATGCCGGAGCGGAGCACAGGCCCGGCGGGACGGGCCCCCACCCGGACGGCGATCCCAGCGACATGCTGGCGGGCCTCGGCAGTTCGTGGTCCTGGCTCCTGGGCTCGGCGCTGGCGACGCTGGTGCCGGGGATCATCGTGCTCGCCTGGCCGAACGAGACCCTGCACGTCCTGGCGATCGTGATCGGGCTGTACCTGCTCGTGACCGGCGCGTTCCGGTTCGTCGCCGCGTTCTCCCGGGAGGAGCACGGCGAGCGCCTGCCGCGGCTGCTGGTCGCGGTGCTGTTCGTCCTCGCCGGGGTGCTGTGCCTGAGGCACCCGTTGCAGACGATCGCCGCGCTCTCTCTGATCGTCGGGATCGTCTGGCTGCTGTCCGGCATGCTCACCGCCTACACGGCGCTCGCCTTCCGGAGCCTGCCCCACCGCGGCGTCCTCCTCGGCGCGGCGGCGCTCGGCATCGTCGCGGGCATCGTGGTGCTGGCGCTGCCCACGCAGTCGGCCCTGGTGCTGACCCGGCTGCTCGGCCTGTGGCTCGTGCTGCTCGGCCTGGTCGAACTGGGCGTCGCCTTCGCCTGGCGGTCGGCACTGCACAGGGCCGCCACGGGGACCCCGTCGGGGCCCGCGGCGACGGTCTGAGCCCCTCGTACGACGACCGCGGTGCCGGTCCGGGGCCGCACGCCGGCCGTCCTGCCCTCGGCCGGTCCGGCCCCCGTCCGGGCGGTTCACGCCCTATGGCGCGCCGCCCCGCACGCGACGACCAAGGAGGATCCATGGCCCCCGCCGACGCCCCCGTCCCGCCGGCCCCGGGCGGCGCCGGGGAGCCCCGGCGCTCCCTGACCCCCGCGGAGTACGCCGACTACGAACGTCTCCGCCGGGCCGCCGCGGTCAAGCACCGGAGGCTGCGCCGGGCGGGCGCCACGGTCCTGCTGGTGGTGACCCTGGTGTTCGCCCCCTTGGCCGTGGTCGCCGCCTGGGTGCACGACACGGTCGGCGACACCGACCGCTACGTCCAGACCGTCACGCCCCTGGCCCACGAACCGGCGGTGCAGAACGCCGTGACCGACCGGCTGACCAAACGCGTCGTGGACAACATCGACCTGAACGCGGTGACCGCGGCGCTCACCGACGCCCTCAGGAAGTCCGGGGCCCCGCCGCGCGTCGTCGACAACTCCACCGTGCTGACCGGCCCGCTGCGCGGCGCCGTCACCGACGTGGTGCACCGCGTCGTCAAGCGCGTCATCACCAGCGACGTCTTCGAAGAGGTCTGGGTGACCGCCAACCGGCGGGCGCAGACGGCTCTGATGAACGTCCTCACCGGAAACCAGAAGGGCGCCGTACGGGCCCAGGGCGACACCGTGCAACTGGACATCGGGGTCGTCGTCGACCAGGTCAAGCACGAGCTGGAGAGCGCCGGCTTCCGGAAGGCCTCGGTCATACCCGCCCCCGACCGTTCGATCACCCTGTTCAGGACCGAGAAGCTCAGCAAGGCCCAGGACGCCATGCGGCTGCTCGACATCGTCGGCGTCTGGCTGCCCGTCGTGACCATCGTGTTCGCCGCGCTGACCGTGTGGACGGCTCCGTCGCACCGGCTGATGTTGCAGGTCACGGCCATCGGCGTGGGCGTGATGATGATCGTCCTGCTCATCGCCCTGGCCGTGGCCCGCCGGGTCTACCTCGGCTCCGTCCCGCCGACGACGCTGCCCCCCGACGCCGCCGCGGTCATCTACGACACCCTGGTGAGGTTCCTCCGCGACAGCGCGCGCACCCTCCTGGTCGTCGCCGTGATCACGGCGCTGGCCGCCTACCTGTACGGCCCGGGACGCGCGGCTCGCGGGGTGCGGACGCTGGCCGGGCGGAGCACCACCGCCGCGGGCGAGGCGCTCGGCCGCGCCGGAGTGCACACCGGTACGGCCGGACACTGGCTGGACGCCCACCGGAAGTGGACCACCGGCGTCGTCATCGCGGCCGGCGCGCTCGCCCTGGTGCTCTGGAACCACCCCACGGTCGCGGTCGTCGCACTCGTCCTGTGCGTCGTCCTCGCCGTCCTGATCCTCCTGGCCGTCCTCGCCTCCGCCACGGGCCCCGCCGAGTCCGCGGGATCCGGCGGCGTACGCCCCGCGACGTCCTGAGCCCCCGAACCCCGGGGCCGCGCGGGCGCGGGACCGCGGCGGCGCCGCACGGTCACCCGCTTCGGGTGAGGCGCCCGGGCCTTGCCGTGCGCACGCTGACAGAGGGCAGACAGCGCATCCGGGCACAGGCCCGGACGGAGAAGAGAAATGAGCACGCAGATGAACCTCGCGTACGACTACCCGCTGCTGAGCGCCTTCTGGACGATGCTGTGGTTCTTCCTGTGGATCATGTGGTTCGTCCTGCTCTTCCGGGTCATCCTCGACATCTTCCGTGACGACGGCCTGAACGGCTGGGCCAAGGCCGGGTGGCTGGTGTTCTGCATCGTGCTGCCGTTCCTCGGCGTCCTCGTCTACGTCATCGCCCGCGGCAGGAGCATGGGCCGCCGGGAGATCGCGCAGGCGCGGGAGCAGCAGGAGGCGTTCAACGCCTACATCCGGCAGACCGCGGCCGGCGGCGGCGGGTCCAAGGTCGACGAACTCGCCCGGCTGTCCGACCTGCGTGCCCGTGGAGACATCACCGACGAGGAGTTCGCCCGCGCCAAGGCGATGATCCTGGCCGGCGGCGCCCCCGAGGGCCGCGCCACCTCCGTGACCTCCACCCCCGAGAGCCCCGACAGCTCCGTCAGCTCCACTCCCGGCCGTCGATGAACCTGCCGGGCGAGACGAAACGAGGGAGAAGATGACCGCGACCCACACCGCACGGCCGCACCCGGCGAAGCAGGCATGGGCCACCGGCCTGACGGCCTTCGCGGCCGTCATGCTGATGATCGCCGGAGTGCTCGACATCTTCCGCGGAATCATGGGCATCGCCCAGGACGACGTCTTCGTCACCACGCGGAACTACGTCTTCCAGTACGACCTCACAGGCTGGGGCTGGATCCACCTCGTCCTCGGGGTGCTCGCCGTGATCATCAGCATCGGGCTGTTCCAGACGGCGATGTGGGCGCGCGTGGCCGGTGTGGCGATCGCCGGGCTGATCATCCTCGCCAACTTCCTGTCCCTGCCGTACTACCCGGTCTGGGCGGTCGTGGTGATCGCGTTCTCCGGGTTCATCATCTGGGCCCTGTGCGTGCTGCGGCCCGAGGAGTCCGCGGCCTCTCCCACCACCACCGCGTCCTCCACCTCCTCCACTCCCTCCTCCAGCACCGGAACCGCCCCGCCCCGCAACCCGTGAGGGGCCGGGCGAGCCGGCCCGCAAGGCCCGGGCGAGCACACCGCCCGGGCCGCGCCGACACGTGTCGGGAGACGCTGGGCCTTCGGGCGCCCGCATCGATGTCCGGCCCGGCGGCGGTTCGCGCAGTGAGCGCCCTCACGGGGATCCGCCCGCCCGCAAGGAACGCCGCCCCGCCGTAGGTTGCCGGTCGGTCCGCTCCCGGGATGCGGCGCCCATACCGGCGCGTAGCGTGGAAAGGGCGATGCAGGAAACTCAAGAGACCAGGCGGGAGGGATTCTCGTGGGTACAGCACCGGAGACCCTGCAGAAGGCCGAACTGACGGAGGAGCAGGAACGCGCCAGTGAGCGTCAGTGGTTCCTCGATGCCGACACCGGGGAGCTGAAACCGGAGGAGAGTTCCGACCGCGTCGAGCAGACCGGGCCGGGCCCGGTTCGCGTGGCTCGCTGGACCTTCGATTGACTGCTCCGCCCGAGGACCGCGTCTGGGCGCGTCACCACCGGCGTACGGGAGCGGCGCTGATCGTCGGCGCGGGAGCGGTCGGCGGATTCCTCGCCGAGGAACTCGCCCGGATCGGATTCAGCCCGCTCCGGCTGGTCGACCCCGACACGCTCGCGGTGGAGAACCTGATTCGCCACCCACTCGGTGCTCCCGCCCTGGGACAGCCGAAGGCCCTGGCACTGGCTGCGAAGATCCGTCGCGACTTCCCCTCCTGCGACGCCACCGGCCATCACGCGGACTTCCTCGCGTTGCCCGCGGACGAGCAGTGGTCGCTGGTGGGCGGCGCGGACGTGGTGGTGGCGGCGACCGACTCCGCCGTGTGCCAGCGCCATGTCAACCGCGTGGCCCTGGCGGTGGGCAGACCCGCGGTGTATCCGGCGGTCTGGGTGGACCCCAGGATCCGTGACGCCGAGGTCGGCGAGATCCTGTGGGTGCTCCCCGGCAGGCGGACCCCCTGTTACGAGTGCGCGGTGGCCTTCCGGCAGGGGACCGCCGACACCCAGGCGGCCCGCGGTGCCCGGGTGGACATCCAGCTCGTCGCCCTGGCCACGGCCCAGGTCGTGACCGCACTGGCCCACCCCGACGACGACCGCTCGGCGATCCTCGATCATCAGCGCACCGCCATCTACCTGCACGGGCTGACGCCCACCTCGCCCGGCGTCCGGGCCACCTTCCCCACCGCGGGGCTGAGCAGCCGGAACGTCCGGGTCCCCTTCCCGTCCCGGCCCTGCGCGGCCTGCCACGGCTGGCGCCATGTGGCCTCCTCCCCGGCATTGGCCGCCGCGGGAACGGGCGGGCGGCCCGGCGAGGACGGGGATGGGGGACGCTGCTGGCCCGTCTTCGCCGCCATCGTGCTGTGCATCGTGGTCCTGTTCATCGTCTCGGTCGCCCACGGCAGGCACATGTAGGCCGGTTACGCCGAGAGCGCGCGCGTTTGACTCCGAGAGCACGCGCGTTTGACGCTGAGAGAGGGCTCGTCGCCCGTTATGACCGCTCGGGGCTCCGCCCGGGACCGGGCAGCGGTTCGAGCCCGGTCACCGCGTACTCGATCCGGACGTCGTCGGCCAGTCTCAGCGCGCCCAGGAACGCGCTGTACGGCTTGATTCCCCAGGTGGACTGGGTGACGGTAGCCCAGCCGCACACCAATCCGTCCCCGTCGCCGCCCCCGTGCACGGTCACCGGGTGGCTCCGGCCCTTGATCGTGAGGTCCCCCGTGATCTCGAAGGACTCCGGCGTTCCCGTGACGCTCGTGGAGCGGAAGACGATGACGGGGTGCTGTGCGGTGTGCAGCAGGCCCTCGCCCTTCAGCAGGTGTTTGATCTCCGTCCTGTCGGCGTCGGTGAGGGGCTTGAGCCCTCCCGTCCCCTCCCGGACCGTCAACGAACCCGTCTCGACCGTCACGGTCACCGACGACTTCCCGGGATCACCCGTGACGACCACCGCCTCCCCGGTCCACCGGGTGGCTTCGAGCGTGAGGTCGTGCCCCGCTTTCCGCCCGAACCCCGCGCGGCTGGTCCTGATCAGCAGCCGGCCGATCGGCGATCCGAATCCGTACGTTCCCTCACCCAGTACCACAATTCCGACTGTAGGCGACGAGGCTCAAGCGTTTCCGGACGAGCGTGCGGCCGCGGACCGCCTCGACCGCGGCGTCTGGCGACTCCCCGGTGTTCTCCTTCTTCCTTCACCATGGCCACCTCTTCTCCTCCGGTGGCCGCAGGCTCCATGACCGAACCCGCGCGGGGCCTCACCCGTCCGCAGGGGAACGTTCGTCGCCGCCGACCCCTGTCGCTCGCGCGATCCCGTAGGCGCCGAGTGAGACCACGAGCCATGCCGCCGTGGCGGCCCCGAGCGCGAGCCACGCCGAGTGGTGACCGAGGAGAGCCGCGGCGACGACGGCGAACGCCACGAGCCCCAGGGTGCCCAGGGCGGCGCCACGCGCGTCGTCGCGGGCGCTCATGAGCCCTTCCTCCTCGGCCACCAGGGTCAGGCTGGCCAGCAGGATCGCGGGAAAGGCGAGGAAGACGCCGCCGACGAACGACCCGAAGAGCCGTGACACGACGGCCGCCAGGAGTGACACGCCCGCGCCGAAGCCGAACCGGAGGAGCAGATCCTTGCGCGGCGTGCGCGCGGCCGCCCGCAGGTCCACCCGCATCCGGTCGGTGTCCTCGGCGCCTTGTCCGCTCCCGTCCCCGGGCCTCGCCGATCGCCTCACGGAGCCACCGCGAAGGCGATGGCGGCCGCTGTCGCGAACCACACGACAAGGGCCGCCGCGGACCCGCGCATGGCTCCGAACCGGGCGAGCGCCGGAACATCGACGAGACAGTAGGCGGTGAACGCCAGCGCTCCGGCCACCATGCCCCGAGCCGCCGTCGCCGCGTCGACGTCGCCCTTGAACACCACCGTCAGGATCAGCCCTCCCAGCGCCACCGAGGGGGCGGCGGCGAAGATCCCGGCCAGCCGCTTGGGCTGGACGGCTTCCGCCACCAGGGCGAAACCCACCACGAGCAGACCACCGATGAAGGGCTTCAGGACGATCTCGAGCAGGGTCTTCATCCGCACAACCTCAGCGCCGAGGCGCCACGCGCGCAACGACCCACGCTGGCAGCCCCTTGAACGCCCGCTGCCCGGACGCATAGGTCGTACCAGCACGCGGGCCATCGTCCGGCCCTCCGGCACGGCCGCCCGCTTCCCGTGGGCGACCCGTCAGCCGAACCGGCCCGCCACGTAGTCCGCCGTCCTCTGGTCCTTCGGCTTGCCGAAGACGTCGTCGGTCGGGCCGTGCTCGACGATGCCGCCGGGGGTGCCCTGTTCGGCGAGGAAGAAGGCGCACTGGTGGGAGACGCGGGCCGCCTGCTGCATGTTGTGGGTGACGATCACGACCGTCACCTGGCCGGCGAGTTCCTGGATCGTCTCCTCGACCCGGCGGGTGGAGGTGGGGTCGAGCGCCGAGCACGGTTCGTCCATGAGCAGCACCCGGGGGCGTACCGCCAGCGCGCGGGCGATGCACAGGCGCTGCTGCTGACCGCCGGACAGCGCACCGCCGGGCTGGCGGAGGCGGTCCTTGACCTCCTTCCACAGGCCGGCGCGGGTGAGGGACTCCTCGACCAGTTCGTCCTTCGTCCGACTGCTCGCGCGCGTGCCCGTCAGGCGCAGACCCGCCACCACGTTGTCGTAGATCGACATGGCGGGGAAGGGGTTGGGCTTCTGGAAGACCATGCCGATGCGGCGCCGGGCGTCGGTCAGGCGCCGCTCGGGGGCGTAGATGTCCTCGCCCTCGAAGAGCACCTCGCCCGCGAAGGCCGCCGCCGGGATCAGTTCGTGCATGCGGTTGAGGGTGCGCAGGAACGTCGACTTGCCGCAGCCGGAGGGGCCGATCAGGGCGGTGACCTGGCCGGCGGGCATCGTCAATGACACCCGGCTCAGCACCTGGTGGCTGCCGAACCAGGCCGACACCGCGCGGGCTTCGAGCGTCGCGGGTGCGGTCATCGGCCCGCCCGGGGCGGCGGGGACGGAGGTCACGGTGGTGACGGGGGGCAGGACGACCGTGTCGGTCAGGGAGTCGGTGGCATCGGTCACGGCGGGTACCTCGGTTCGCGGCTGGGCTCGGTAAGCGGTCACATCAGGTTGGGCAGCAGTTCGGTGGTCCGGGTGGCGACCTGGAGGCCCAGCACGGCGACCACCGGGGCGAAGACGATCCACGTCTGGTGGCGGCCCCAGCGGTGCCAGGTCCATACCGCGGCGACGGCCGCGACCAGCAGGGCCTGGAGCCACATCACCAGCGGCCACGGCACCCCGGCGGGGCGGGCCAGCGGCTGCTCGGACTCCGGCAGCGTGCCGGGCCTGATCACGGCCGCCGGGGTCTCGAAGGGCGCGGACACCAGGTCCGCGTCGACGCGCAGGATGCCGCCCGGCATGTAGCTCGGGCCGGTGGCCGTGGCCAGCACCAGACGGCCCTGGCCGGAGGCCAACGGGGCGGGCGCCGGGTCTCCGGCCCGCCGTACGCCGACGACCTGGTACTTCGCCGCGCCCTGGCCGGTCGTCACCGTGAACCTGTCGCCCTCGGCGAGGTCGGCCAGTCGTTCGAACGGGCCGCCGTAGGCGGCCGCCCGACCCATCAGCACGCTGGTGCCGGCCTGCCCGGGCATCGGGGTGTCGCGGCGGTGGCCGGGGCCGTCGGTCATGACGCCGGAGTCGGTCCCTTCGAGGACCACCTGACGCACGCGCAGGGAGGGGATGTCGATCAGGGCGACCGGCGTACCGGGCGCCAGCAGCCTGCCCTGCTGGTCGGTCTGGGAGACCGGGGCGGTGCCCAGGGCGAGTGCGTTGCGCAGTTCGTCGTACGCCGTGTGCTGGGCGGCCCGTTCCTGGACGCCGCTGAGGAACAGCAGCTGGACGGTGATGCCGAGCAGCAGGGCGGCGAGGCTGAGCAGGGCGCCCCGGGCGATGTGGCGGACGGCCGGGACGCTCCGGACGCGGGTCCGGAGCAGGGCCGGTGCGGGCGTGGTCTGTACGGCGACCGTCACGGCGGCCCGCCTCCTTCATGGGTCGTGGGGTTTCACGTACTGCCGGGGAGGCCGCCGTCGCGGCGGCCTCCCCGGCAGCGGGGTCAGGTGGACTTGATGGTGAAGTTCGCGCTGTTCTTCGCGTTCACCGTCGAGGAGCCCGCGTAGTACGCGCGCAGGGTGTGCTTGCCGCGGCTCAGCTTCGGCAGGGTGATGGTCACCTTGCCGGACTTCAGCGTGCCGGTGGCGATCACCTTGGAGCCCTCGTAGACGCGCACGGTGCCGGTCGGCGTGGTGCCGGTCGCGGTGACCTTCGCGGTGACCTTGGCGCGGGCGGTGTGGCTGACCGAGGAGGGCCGGGTGACGGCGACCGACGGCGCCGCCTTGGTGATCTTCAGCGAGACCGTCGCCGAGGACGCGTTGAGCTTGCTGTCGCCGCCGTAGGAGACGGTCAGCTTGTGGGTCGCGACCTTGAGGTGGTTGGACAGGCCGACGGTGACCTTGCCGGAGGAGCTGAGGGTGCCGGTACCGAGGGTGGTGGAGCCCTCCTTCACCGTCACCTTGCCGCTGGGGACGGTCCCGTTCGAGCCGGTGACGGTGACGGCGACCTTCGGCGCCTTGCCGTACGCGGTCGTCGTGGCGGTCGCCTTCGTGGTGCTCGCGGCCTTGAGGCTGACGTCACCGGTCCAGGTGGCGGGGGCGCCGGTGCCGTTGAGGTTGGCGGCGGCGACCGTGGCGGTGTACTTGCCGTTGGCCAGACCGCTGAACGTGTACGACGTGGTCGTGGCCGGGACGTCCTTGGCCGCCGCGACGGAGCCGTCCGCGCGGGTCAGCGTGACGCGGTAGTCGGTGACCGGCAGGCCGGGGGCGGCCGGTGCGGTCCAGGTCAGCGCGAGCTTCCCGGTGTCGGGGGTGGCCTTGAGGGCCGGCGCGGCGGGCGCCGCGAGGTCGATGCCCGACTGCTCCAGACCGCCGAACTTGGCGTGCTTGGCCGGGTTGATCGAGCCGTTGTACGACTCGTTCATGAAGCCGAAGTCGGCGATGACCTTCTGGGAGTTGTCGGTGGCCATCTGGGCGGTGTGGCCGCTGTCGGTGACAAAGACGTCGTAGAGGTCCTTGTCGAAGAAGATGCTGGTGGGGTCGATCGCCCGGCTGGGAACGACGTTGTAGACGTCCCGGCCGAAGGTGGCGTTCTCGTAGTAGCCGCGGACCGGCTCGAGCCGGCCGTTGACGGTCGTCACCGGGTTGGTGACGCCCTTGTCGCCGGGCAGCTGCACCGAGGCGAGGTGGGCGCCGGCGGCGGCAGCGGTCTTGCTGTGGTCCGGGGCGACCCCGTTGATCTGGGCGATCCAGCTGCCCACGGAGAACGGGACGAGCGCGCCGGCGGCGGTGAGGGCGTCGTTGGCCTGGTTCTCCTGGACGGTCGGGATCTTGGGATCGATCGTCGAGTCGTTGAGGCCGATCGTGCCGAGGAAGAAGGCGCGGGTGCCGGACCCGTTCTGCGGTATGTACGGGTGAACGGCCTGGCCGTTCACGTCCTTGAGGATGCCCGCGTAGATGTCGTGCAGCTGGTCGACCGTCAGGTTGTCCAGGGCCGAGCCGCGCACCGCGACACCGACGGCGTCCCGGGCGAAGGGGATGTAGGTGAGCGCGCTGCCGGAGGTGCTCGGGCCGCCGGAGGAGCGGGCGAAGTCGACCTGGCCCTTGATGGCGGCACCGTTGCTGTCGGGGAACTTGTCGCCGGTCAGCGACATGCTCAGCGCGAGACGGCCCTTGCCGGAGCCGTTGGGCCGCAGGAAGGACGGGCCGCCCGTGCGGGTCTGGATCTTGGAGGTGGTGGATCCGGTGCCGGGCTCGACCGCGTCGTACGAGGCGATGCCCGCGCCGCCCGCCGACTTGATGGCGGAGCCGGCGTAGCCGGGGGCGTCACCGGCGAGGGCGTTGAGCACGTCCTGCGTGGTGTCGGAGCCCACGCCGACGAGCTGGCGGAACGTCCCGGCGGGTGCGGGGTCGGCGGACGCCGGGCTCGCCAGAGCGAGGCCACCGGCCACCACGGCGGCGGCCACGAGCGCGGCCGTAGAGCGCATTCTGCGCATCGAGAGTCTCCTGACGGTGTGCGTGGATGTGCTGTGCGGTGGGTGTGGGGGAGGTGCCGTGGGGGTCCCCTGCGTCGAGCCGGCCGAGAGCACGCCGAGAATCTGGCAGGGTGGTACAGACCGTCCGCCCCGACTGCCTTTCGGGGCGGACGGCCGTCTGTGGGGAGCCGGGCCCCGGAAGGCCCGGCTCCGGTCGGAGGGTCAGCCCCGGCCGGGCGGCAGCAGCCTCCGCAGCCGTTCGTGCAGGGTGAACGCCGGTATGACGGTCACCGTGCGGCCGCCGGGGAGCGGCACCCGCAGCGGGAGGCGCAGTCGGCTGCCGCCCGCGAAGGGCGCGCCCGCCGCCGCGGCGGCGCCGAGCCCGGCACCGACCGGGACGGCGTAGCGCAGCGCGTTCGCGGGGTCGGCAGGCGTGGTGCCGAAGGCCGTGGTCTGGACGGCCTTGCCGCCGTCGAAGGAGGGCGCGCCGCTGGGCGTGGGGCTCGCGTCCCCGCCGTCCGGGCTGGCCCCGCCGGAGCCGCCCCCGGCCGCGTCGCCGCCCGACGCGCCCCCGGCGCCCGAGGCACCGCCCGCGTCGGAGCCACCCGCGTCGGAGCCGCCGGAGCCGGAGCCCACGCTGCCTCCGGTCGAGCCGCTTCCCGTGCCGCCGTCGTGGGACGAGGGCCCGGTGTAGTGCTCGAGCGTGTCGGCGGCGTGCAGTGCGCGGGTGCGCAGGTCCTTGGAGAGCGGGGCGTAACCGGCCGGGAGCCGGCCCGGGTCGGCGCCGCTGACCTGTCCGTCGCCCACCGCGTACCGCAGCAGCGCCGCGTAGTCCTTGCGGGCGGTGGCGTCCAGCTCGCCCGGCCGCGCGGCACCGTAGATCAGCTGGGCGAGCGGGTAGGCGCCCTCGGCGGTGGCCCGGCCCGGGCTGATCTCCGGCGCCCCCTTGCCGGCGGCGCTCGTGGCGGCGGCGGTCAGGGATGCCGTGGTGGGCGCGGTGAAGCGGCCGGCGGCGTTGCGCAGCCGGGCGGTCTGCAGCCCGTAGCGCTCGGCGGAGGCCGTGTCGGTGACCGCGATCACGAACCGCGATCCGACGGTCTGCGGGCCGGTGCTCTTGTACCCCGGCGGGTTGGCCAGCGCGTCCCAGGTCGCCTTCCACAGGGTGTCGGCGCGTCGGGTGTGCAGGGCGCCGGCGTGCATGTCGGGCACGTACGGGTGGAAGTCGGTCATGCACTGCTTGTCGGTGGCGCCGGTGCCCGGCGGGATCGTGCACCAGGGGTCGCTCTTGGGGTAGTCGTCGGTGCGGGCCGGGTCGTAGGGCACGCCCGTCGGGTTCAGGTGCGTGTCGGTGCTGTAGTACGGGTTGACGCGCATGCCCCAGTCGTCGGTCGTCCCCGCGAGGAAGCCGCGGGCGTCCTTGTCGGACAGGATCCACTGCCACAGCGCGCGGGCCGTGTCCGAGTGGCCGAGCGAGGTGATCAGGTCGGTGTCGGTGGCCGGGGTCTCGGAGACCGACAGATGCGCGAACTCCGGGTTGAGGGCGATGAACTCGGGGTCGCTCGCGAGGCCCGCCGGGTTGTTCCTCGCCCAGTCGTAGCCCTTGGCGACCTGGTCGCCGAGCACCGCTCCCCAGGGGGAGTTGCGGTACGACTCGGTCAGCAGCTTGGCGACCAGGCGGGGTGTGAGGTCGATGGATTCGACCTTCGTCCCGGCGAGCCTCTGGATGTCGTCCGGGGCCCCTGCCTTGGGCCTGCGTTCGATGGTGAAGCCGATCACGGCTCCGGAGAGCGCGACGGGGGCGTACGCCGTGGGGCCGGACGGCGCGGTGGTGCCCTCGTCGGTGCCCAGGGCCCGGGTGGTGAAGGCGAGTCCGGCGGAGCCGGTGTTGGCGAGCCGGGTGCGGGCGTCGGGCTCACCGAGCTTGGTGTAGCCGTAGACCGTGCCGGTCGGGCACAGGGCCGTCTGCCAGCTGGTCATGGCGTCGGCGACGAGCTCGCTGCCCATGGTGGGCCGCTCGTCGGAGCCGAGGGCGCAGCCGCTGCCGACCGGGTTGAAGCGGAGCGGGACGGCGATGCGGTTCTTCCAGTTGGTGGAGGAGACCGGCGAGCCCGCGTTGACGATGCTCTTGTCGGCGTACGGCTCGCCGTCGAGGTCGAGGTGACCCTGCGGGACGATCACCAGCCAGCAGGAGCGCGGCTGGGCGGCACCCTTCTTTCCGGCCTGGGTACCGCACCCCAGGTGGGGTGCCTCGTTGGCGGTCTGCACCTCGAAGTACTCGCGGCCGGTGCCGTCGGCACCGGTGCGGGCGAAGTCGACCTCGTTGGTGGTGTTGCGGTTGTAGAACGGGTTGTTCTGGGTGTTGGCCGTGACCATCGTGCCGTCGACCGACTTGAAGGGCACCTCGCCCTGGCCGAAGGCGCCGCCCGCGCCGTACCGGTCGTCCTCGCCGTAGCTGGTGGGGGTGGCGTTGTAGGTGACGTTGCGCGTGTCGTCGCGTTCGTTGCCGGGCCAGCTGCCCCGGCCGGTGGTCGGAGAGGCGCCGTACTGGCACTGGGTGCGCGGCGGGCCGGGGTTGCCCGGGACCGTGCCGTCGTCGTCGCCCCAGCACTGCATGATCTGCACGAAGTCGGTGTTGAACAGGGTGCCCGCGAACGTGGTGGGGGTGCCGCCGGTCCAGGAGACGGTGATCGCCTGGCTGGTCAGGTGGGTGGTCTGGTCGACCGTGAACTTCATGTCCTTGAACTCGCCGCGGCCGGAGACCGTGACGGCGGAGCCGGTGCCGGCCGTACCGTTCGCGGCGGTCGCGGGCTGGGCGGCCTGGGCCACGCCGAGGCCCGCGAGGGCGCCGGCGGCGGCCCCGGCCACCAGCCGCAGGAGCAGCCCGCGCACGCGCGCGGTCCTGCCTCGTGTGTCGCGGCTCATCGCGAACCCCCGTCCGTGAACCGGTCGTGGCCGCCGCGGCCGCCGTTGCGGGCGGCGATCGCCCGGGAGACGACGGAGGGCAGCAGGACGAGCCCGAGCAGCAGCAGGGCGGTGATCAGCATCAGGGTCTGGGTGCCGGTCCAGCCGTGGCGCCCGGCGACCGTGACCGGCTGGGCCAGGGCGATGGTGCCGTCGGCGACCGTGGCTCCGCCGCCCGCCGCGCCGCCCGGCGCGAGGGTCTGCCCGGTGTCGGGGTCGACGGACGGCTGTCCGGTGCCGTCCGGCCCGGCGCCGCCCGTGCCGCCGGCGCCACCGGTGCCGCCCGTGCCTCCCGAGCCGCCGCCGTTCGTGCCGCCGGTCGCCGAACCGCCCCCGGTGGAACCGCCGGTCGCGCCGCCGCCGGTGGAACTGCCGCCGGTGGAGCCGCCGTTCGTACCGCCGCTGGTGGATCCGCCCGAGGCGCCACCGGAAGTTCCGGAGCCGCCGCTGGACTTGGCGCCGCCGCTGCCCGTGGTGCAGGCCGAGGCCCCCTTCTTGTCGCACTCCGCCGGGTAGGGCGCGGTCTCGGCGAGCTTGTTGTGGCCGTCGGCCGTGAAGGTCGGGTTGTTGCAGCCCTTGATGTTGATGTTCTGGGTCTGCACGCCGGGGATCCGGCGGATCTGGTCGAAGCCCGCCTTGACGAGGTTGATCGGCAGTGGCGAGTACCCCAGTTGGGGTGCCTGCTGCTGGCCCTGGCACATGAAGTAGTAGGAGAACGCGCCGAGCGTCTTGCCCTTCTCCTTGGTGAACGTGCCCTGCACCTTCAGCGGCAGGATCATGTACGAGTAGCTGGAGAGCGGGTAGTTGCGCTTGTCCCGGTCGTTGTAGACGCCGTCGAGTTGCTGGGTGAGGTAGTCCGGCGAGCTCTTGTTCGTGTTGATCCTCGCCTGGAGCAGCGAGACCGCGACGTTCTGCGGGGTCGGCTCGGTGTAGTAGCCGGCGTGGTTGAGGACCTTGGCGACCGGGTAGTGCGCGTTGAGCGCGTACGAGTAGTTGACGTAGCCGATCGCGCCCTCGCCGTAGCTCTGGGCCACGTAGGCGGCGACACCGAGGTCACCGGACTGGGCGATCATGCCGGGTACGGTCGGGTAGTACGAGGTCTGCCCGCACGCGCTGGAGCGTCCGACCTTGCGGCAGTAGTCCTGCCACTGGGCCTTGTGCTGGTTGGCCATCCAGAGCGTGAACTGGGCCGTCGAGCCGGAACCGTCCGAGCGGACCACCGGGACGACAGGGCGGTGCGGCAGCTGAAGGCCGGGGTTGTCGGCCTTGATCGCCGGGTCGTCCCAGGACTTGATGGCGCCGGTGAATATCTTGGTGACCACGTCACCGGAGAGCCGGAGGTTGGTGACCCGCTGGCCGTTGACCGTCAGGTGGTACATGAAGACGGTGCCGCCGGCCACGATCGGCATGTAGGCGTACGATCCGCCGGCCGGCCGTTCGGCGGCGGAGCCGTCGGTCGGGTTGGTCTGGAACGGGATGTCCGAGACCGCGAAGTCCACCGTGCCGCTGAGGAACTGGCGGCGGCCGTCGGAGGATCCGGTGCCGGCGTAGCTGATCCGCATGCCGTACTGGTTGACGGCGCGGCGCCATTCGTCGACGGCGTTCTCGGCCCAGGTGGAGCCGGCTCCGGCGATCGGGGTGTAGCTCTCGGCGGCGGCGGTCGCCGCGAGCGGGCCGGCCAGCAGCCCGGCGATCATGGCGAGCAGCGCGCCCAGGATCGCCGGCGCGCGCAGGCGGCGCGGACGAAGGTGCAGGTGACTGCGCATCAGTCGGTTTCTCCGGGCTTGTGTCCCAGGTCCTCGGTGGTGGGCCTGGAAGTCGTGGTGGACAGGTCGGTGGTCTGCGGGACGCCGTCGAACAGCGAGAGCGCCGGGGCGTGCAGTTCGGCGAAGCGGTCGACGTCACGGCGGGAGGCGCGGGCCGTGCGGCGGGCCTGGCGGCGGGTGAGCTGGCCGGGACCGCGTCCGCCGATCACCCGGGCGATGGCGAAGAGCACGAGGACCAGGGCCATCAGGACAGCCGCCGCGCCGAAACCGCGGGCGATCATCGCGGGGTCGGGCCGCTTGACGAAGGTGAAGGCGGCGAGCGGCAGCGAGACCATCGGGCCGTGCAGCGGGTCGGCGTTGAACGCCGCGTTGTAGCCGGCGGTGAGCAGTACGGGCGAGGTCTCACCGACACCGCGGGCCGTGCCGAGGATTACCGCGGTGGCGAGGCCGGAGCGCGAGGTCGGCAGGACCACGTGCCAGACGGTGCGCCAGCGCGGAGCGCCCAGCGCCTCGGCCGCCTCGGTCAGCGTGCCGGGCACCAGCCGCAGCACGACGTCCGCCGCGCGGATCACGATCGGCAGCATCATCACGCTGATCGCGAAGGCCGCCGCGAGGCCGGACTTCTCCATGCCGAGGCTGAGGATCCAGATGGCGTACACCATCAGGCCGGCCACGATCGACGGCAGCGCCGTCATCGCTTCCACGATGGTCCGTACGAACCGGGAGAAGCGGCCTGGAACCTGGTTGAGGTAGACCGCACAGGCCAGGCCCAGCGGCACGGTGATCGCCAGGGCGATGGTGATCATGAAGAGGGTGCCGAGCATCGCATGGGCGATACCACCGATGGTGAGCGGGTCGAGCGAGCCCGCGGACTGCATGTCCTCGGTGAGGAAGTTGAGGTGCCCCAGCGCCTCGTGCCCGCGCCAGGCGGTGAAACCGACGACGAGGGCGAGCGCGAAGAACAGCAGCGTGGCCGCTGTCCACAGCACCACGGTCATCACGCGGTCGCGTACGGCCTGTCCGTCCTCCTCCAGCCCGGTCAGCACCGCATAGCAGGCGAGGAAGGCGAGGTAGGCGGTGACCGCGAACCCCAGGCGGCCGGAGAACGGGGCGAGTTGCCCGAACAGCAACACGGCGGCGCAGAGCCCGGAGAGGGCGGAGCCGCACAGGGCCAGCACACCCGAGCGGGTCGGGCCGCCGATCCGGCGGGGCTCGTCGGGGAGTTCGTCGGGCGCGGGAGCGCCGACGGGTGCCGGGTTCTCGGCGATGTTGTGGGCGGTGTCCTGGACGACGGTCATCTCATGCCTCGCTCTGTGCGCCGGAACGGGAGCGGGCCGCGATGGTGGAGGCGGTGAAGTTGACCGCCAGGGTGAGCACGAACAGCGCCAGGCCCGCCGCCATCAGCGCCGACATACCGAAGGGGGAGGCGTCGCCGTAGTGCAGCGCGATCAGCGCGGAGACCGAGTTCGAGCCGGTCTGCAGGATGTGCGGCTGGATGACGAAGACCGGGGAGATGATCATGTACACCGCGATCGTCTCGCCGAGCGCCCGGCCCAGCCCGAGCATCGTCCCACCGATGATGCCGCCCTTGCCGTAGGGCAGGACGACCGCACGGATCATCCCCCAGCGGGTGGCGCCGAGCGCGTAGGCGCCCTCGCGTTCACCGGCCGGCGCCTGGGTGAAGACCTCGCGCATCACCGAGCACTGGATCGGTGCGACCATCAGGGCGACGACGATGCTGGCGACGAAGGTGGACGCGGTGTAGACGCTGGCGGAGGCGAGCGGGTCGCCCGGCTGGGTGCCGTCCACCTTGAAGAGGGGGATCCAGCCGAACCAGTCGGACAGCCAGCGCGACAGCCCGATGACGTTCTGCTGGAGGAGGAACAGCCCCCACAGCCCGTACACCACCGACGGCACGGCGGCCATCAGGTCGACCATGGTGACCAGGGAGCGGCGCAGCTTCCGCGGCGCCACATCCGAGATGAACAGGGCCGTCGCGATGGCCAGAGGAACGGAGATGGTCACCGCGACGGCGGCGATCAGCAGGGTTCCGGTGAGCACGGCCGCGATGCCGAAGTTGTGGGCGTCCGGCTGCCACGCGGCCGTGGTGAGGAACGAGAACTTGGCCACGCGCAGCGCCTGTCCGGCCCTCAGCAGGAGGAACAGGCCGACCGCCGCCATGATGGCGAGGACGACGACTCCGGTGGCCGTCAGCTGGAAGCGGAAGACCCGGTCTCCGAACCCGCGCGCGGCACGGGGC
Source organism: Streptomyces sp. 6-11-2 (assembly GCF_006540305.1). Classification (GTDB taxonomy): domain Bacteria; phylum Actinomycetota; class Actinomycetes; order Streptomycetales; family Streptomycetaceae; genus Streptomyces. Next base: position 6,234,570 of record NZ_BJOR01000001.1, read on the forward strand.
CGCCGGGGCGCCGGTTCACCCGACTCCGGGCTGCCGAACTGCCCGCTGCAGGGCTCCGGTCTGTCGGAGTCCGATCTGTCGGACTGCCCTGTGTCGGACTGCCCTCTGTCGGAGTCGGGTCTGTCGGAGTCAGGTCTGTCGGACCCCGATCTGCCGGAAACCGATGCCTCGGACTCCGTTGTGCTCGGGCCGGGTCCGTCCGCATCTCGTCCGCCGAGCCCATGGTGCGTGGCCACCACGTGTGGTCCCCCCACTGTGGAAACGAATCTCGCGATGACCGGTCGGTCCGCGCGATGAGATTCAATGGCCGGATCTTGTCGGCCCAACGCGTCTCGCATGGCCGGTCGATGAACGGTTCATGCCATTTCTGTGCCGCTCCTGTGTGGGAGTCGAGTGAGGCGTCCTGCCGGTCCCGCCTCCGCGTGCCCGACGTGGGCGAGGGCGCGTTTGGGTAACCACGTACGCTTAGGCGAGCCTAAGCTAAGCGATACGGGAAGGGTTCATGTCAGGAGTCGCAAGACGCCGCCTCGGGTGGCTGGTCACCACTCTTCTCCTGTTGTTGCTGGCGGTGCTGCTCAGTCTCGCGGTGGGCAGTCGCCCGGTGGCGCCCTCGGTGGTCTGGGACGCCCTGCTGCACGGCGGGACCGGCGCCGACGCGCAGGTCGTACGGTCGTTGCGAGTGCCGCGCACGGTCATCGGGGTGATGGTCGGGGCCGCGCTCGCCGTTGCCGGAACGGTTCTTCAGGGCATCACCCGGAACCCCATCGCGGAGCCCGGCATCCTGGGCATCAGCCAGGGTGCGTCGATGGGCGTCGTCTGCGCCATCGCCTTCCTCGGGGTGCACAGCCTGACCGGGTACGTCTGGTACGCGTTCGTGGGCGCGGGAGTCGCGGCGGTCCTGATCTACGCCGTCGCCAGCAGCGGACGAGGCGGCGCGTCCCCGGTCAAGCTGGCGCTGGCGGGCGCCGCGATGAACGCGTTCCTCGCCTCGCTGATCTCGGCCGTCCTGACCACCAACGCACGCGCCCTGGACGAGTTCCGGTTCTGGGACGTCGGTTCGATCAGCGGCCGGGACGCCACGATCGCCGGTCAGGTCTGGCCGTTCCTCCTCGCCGGCCTGCTGCTGGTGCTGGCCATGGCGCGCGGCCTCGACGCGCTCGCGCTCGGCGACGACATCGCCCGGGGGCTTGGCCGCAACGTCGCGCTGCTGCGAGCAACCGGTGCCCTGGGCGCGACCGTTCTGACCGGCGCCGCGGTCGCGGCGGCCGGTCCCATCGCCTTCATCGGCCTCGCCGTGCCGCACATGGCCCGGGCCCTCGTCGGACCGGGCCACCGCTGGCTGCTGCCGGTGGCCGCGCTGCTCGGGCCGGTGATGCTGCTGCTGGCGGACGTGCTCGGACGGGTCGTGGTGCGGCCCGCGGAGGTGCCCGTGGCCGTGATGACCGCGCTGGCCGGTGTGCCGTTCCTGATCGTGCTGGTCCGGCGGAAGGCGGTGGCGGCATGACGCGGCTGGGTCATGGGGAGCGCGCGGTGCACCTGAAGCGGACGGAGCACGCGGGGCACGGCGGACACGATGCCGCCGGCGGCAACGGCGGCAACGGCGGCAACGGCGGCGGGCGTCCGCCCGGCCGGCCCGCCGGACACGCCGTGCTGCGGGCCGGGCGGGGCAGTTTCCTGGTGCACCGCAGGGTCCTGGTGGTGGGTGCCGTCCTCGCCGTGCTGCTCGCGGGTGTCGTGGTGACGTCGCTGTGCGTCGGCGAGTCGTTCGTCGCGCCGAGCGAGGTGGTCCGCGTCCTGCTGGGACTGCCCAGCCCCGACCGGCTGGTGGTCGGCACACTGCGGTTGCCGCGCCTGGTGACCGGGCTGCTGGTGGGCATCGCCTTCGGCCTGTCCGGCGCGCTGATCCAGACCATGGCCCGCAACCCGCTCGCCAGTCCGGACGTCATCGGCGTGACGCACGGCGCGGGTGCGGCGACGGTCGCCGCGATGACGTTCGGGCTCACCTCGTACACCGTTCTGCCGTACGTGTCCGTGGCGGGCGGTCTGCTCGCCGCGCTGCTCGTCTACCTGTTCGCCTGGCGGGGCGGGCTGGCCGCCTCCCGCTTCGTCCTGATCGGCATCGGCATCTCGGTGGCGCTCGGTTCGCTGACCAGACTGTGGGTGACCAAGGGTGACTATCTGGTCGCCCAGCAGGCCAGGATCTGGCTCACCGGATCGCTCAACGGCCGCGGTTACGACCAGGCGGCACCACTCGCCACGGTCCTGGTGCTGCTGGTGCCTTTCCTACTGTGGGCGGCCCGCGCGCAGCGCGGCTCGGCCTTCGACGACGACACGGCCGTCGCCCTCGGTGTCCGGCTCGGCCGCGTCCGGGTCGGGCTCAGCGTCCTCGGTGTCGTGCTGGCGTCCGTCGCGACCGGGGCGGCGGGGCCTGTCGACTTCGTGGCCCTGCTCGCTCCCCAGATCGCCCGCCGGCTCACCCGTGCCCCGCACATTCCGCTGGTGTGCTCCGCGTTGACGGGCGCGCTGATCGTGGTCGTCGGGGATCTGCTGGCCCGCAGGCTCTTCTCGCCGCTGGAGCTTCCGGTCGGCGTGTTCACCGCCCTGGTGGGCGCCCCCTATCTGATGTGGCTGATCGTCCGTACCCGTAGCAGCCGTTCCGGAGGAACCGCGTGACCGGCAACCATCCCACCGCCCCCGGGACTTCCCGTCTCGCCGCGCGGGGGCTCACCCTCGCCTACGAGGACCGTGCGGTTGTCGAGGAGCTGGACCTGGACGTCCCGGACGGCAGGGTCACCGTCATCGTGGGCCCCAACGCCTGCGGCAAGTCCACCCTGTTGCGTGCCCTGGGCCGCCTGCTGAAGCCGCGGCGCGGGGCCGTCCTGCTGGACGGCACCGAACTGGCCCGCCTGCCCACCAAGCGGATCGCCCAGGTGATCGGGTTGCTGCCGCAGACCCCGGTGCCGCCGGAGGGGATCACGGTCGGGGACCTGATCGCGCGCGGGCGCCAGCCGCACCAGAAGTGGTGGCAGCAGTGGTCCGAGACGGACGAGGCGTCCGTCTCGCAGGCCATGGAACGCACCGGGACCGCCGATCTCGCCGAGCGTCCGGTCGACGAACTGTCGGGCGGGCAGCGCCAACGGGTGTGGATCGCCATGGCACTTGCCCAGGACACCGATCTGCTGCTGCTCGACGAGCCGACGACGTACCTGGACATCGCCCATCAGGTGGAGGTCCTGGACCTGGTGCGCCGGCTCAACCGGGAACGCGGCCGGACGGTGGTGGCGGTGCTGCACGATCTGAACCAGGCCGCGCGCTACGCCGACCATCTGATCGCCATGCGGGCGGGGAGGATCGTCGCGCAGGGGCCGCCCGGCGACATCGTCACCGCCGAGCTGGTCCAGGAGGTGTTCGGGCTCACGTCGGTCGTCGTGCCGGACCCGGTCACGGGCGGGCCCATGGTGGTGCCCGGCCCTCCGCGGTCGGCGGACGGCGCGAGCGCGGGCGAGGACACGAAGGGCGGAGCGGCCGTCCCGGCGGCGCGTAATGGCGCCCGGTGACCTGCGAAGAGACGCTTCGGAAATGAGCCGACAAGGCGGCATGTGATCGGAAGCACACGCTCTGGATGTATCAGACACACAGGCATCTCATAAGGTAAGCCTTACCTAAAACTCTGCGGGTTCGCCGGGGTCTTGACCCTGGCGGTTCCCGTGTGTCCCCACCCCTCTCACGACGGGAGCGCCCTTCCCATGTCCGCCGGACGCCGCCGCACCACCGCCGCAGCCCTCACTCTCGCCGCCGCGCTCGCCCTGACGGCCTGCGGTGGATCCTCCGCAGGTGGCGAGGACGCGGGCGGCAAGTCCTCGGCCGAGGCCGGGGCGGGCGGCAAGAAGTCCGTCGCCCAGGGCGGGGAGGACTTCAAGGACGCGGCGAAGAAGACCGCCGCCATGGGCACCGACGCGGCACCCGGCGAGTGGCCCCGCACCATCACCCACGCCATGGGCAGGACCGAGTTGAAGGCCCAGCCCAAGCGCGTGGTGGTCCTCGACGTCGGCGAACTCGACAACGTCGTCTCCCTGGGCATCAAGCCGGTCGGCCTCGCGCCCACCGAGGGATCCCCCGAACTCCCGACGTACCTGAAGAAGGACGCGGGCAGCCCGAAGAACGTCGGCACGATCAACAGCCTCAACCTGGAGGCGATCGCCGCGCTCAAGCCCAACCTCATCCTGGGCAGCCAACTCCGCGCCGCCGACAAGTACGACGAGCTGTCGCAGATCGCGCCGACCGTCTTCTCCCTCCGTCCCGGCTTCACCTGGAAGGAGAACTACCTGCTGAACGCCGCCGCGCTCGACAAGACCGCGCAGGCGAAGCAGAAGCTCGCCGCCTACGAGAAGCGGGCCGGGGCCCTCGGCGAGAAGCTCGGTGCCGACAAGCCGACCGTCTCGATGGTCCGTTACCTGCCCGACGGCGTCATCCGCCTGTACGCCAACGCCTCGTTCATCGGCACGATCCTCAAGGACGTCGGCATCCCCCGGCCGAAGAACCAGGACATCGACGACCTCGCCGCCGAAGTCAGCGCCGAGAACATCGACCAGGCCGACGCCGACTACATCTTCACCGGCGTCTACGGCGACGCGAAGGCGACCGACAAGTCCACGGCGCAGGGCAACCCGCTCTGGAAGAACCTCGGCGCCGTCAAGGCGGGGCACGCCTACGACGTCCCGGACGAGACCTGGTACCTCGGCCTCGGCGTGACGGCAGCCGAGGAAGTGCTCGGCGACCTGGAGTCGCACCTCACCAAGTAGCCCCCGGCCGCGAGGACCAGGCAGTGCGCGCCCTGGCACGGGTATACGCCTTGGCGTGTATCGGCCACAGGACATGCGGGACGTTCCTCGCCGGGTGCAGGGATAAAGTGCACCCGTGGAACGGATCTTGGTGGTGGGTGTCACCGGCGCGGGCAAATCCACGCTCGCCCATGCCCTGAGCCGTCGGCTGGGTTTGCCCTACCACGAGATGGACGCGCTGTACTTCAACGGTCCCGACTGGGCCGTCAACGACGAGCTGACCGGGGACGTTTCGCGGCTCACCGCGGAGCCTTGCTGGATCATCGACTCTCTCGGCTATCCGGAAGTCCGTGACCTGCTGTGGGATCGCGCCGACACCGTGATATGGCTGGACTATCCCAAGCGTGTCATCATGCCCCGCGTCCTGCGCCGGTCCTTCCGGCGCACCGTCACACGCGAGGTTCTGTTCGGCGGCAACAGGGAGACCTGGAGGGACTGGCTGAGCCGGGAACACCCGGCCTGGTGGGCGTGGTCCCAACACGGGCCCCGCCGCCGGGAGATCGAGCGCCGTGTCCGTGATCCCCGCTTCGCTTCTCTCGACACCCTCCGCTTCGGGCACCCCGACGGCACGGCGGCCTGGCTGGCGTCCCTCCCGCGCGGGAAATGAGGCGTCGCGGGAGTTCCCGTGGCGGGCGCCTTCAGGGCGACTCGTTCAGAAGCCGGTCGAGGTGGCTTTCCAGGTCCAGTGCCTCAGTCTCGTGGGTGGCCGGCACCATCTCGTAGGTACGGAACAGCCAGTGCGCGAGGGCCGGCAGCGGAGCGATGAGGTGGGCCGAGCCGCCCGGTGGTTTCAGGAGAATGTGCAGGAGGGCTTCCGGGCCGGTTCCGGTCGGCCACACCCTCACGTCGCCCTCTCCGCCGGCCGCCAGCATCCCTCGGGCAAGCAGCTCGCGTGAGATGACCCAGGACACGGGGCTCAGGGCGAGGCCCTGGAAGAGGAACTCCACCACGAGTGGGTCCTGCGACCTGTAGAGCAGGTGGGTCGGTACGGGGAGCCGTGTGCCCTGGGGCGTCACGAGCTCCATGCCGAGCATGTGGTCTACGCAAGTGATCATGACTTTGTGTGCGTCTCGTCGGTGGAAGGGGCGGCGGTGGCCGCCGAACCTTCGCTGGGGGCGCGGGGGAGGCATTCGGTCCTGTGGCCGCCGCTGTCCCTTGAGCGACCCCGAATGCCGCCCCCGCGGTTCTGTGACGCCGGCCCGCAAGGGGCCGGGGTGGCTCGGGCCGCGTTACCTGCCCCCTGATGTACGGCAGCCCGAACGGTGGCGGTCCTGGGAACCGCGGTTCCTCAGCGGTGTGAGGCGTCGTGGTGCTTCAGGCCGTCCCAGGAGGTGTGTCCGTGGCCGTCGACCCAGCGGAGCTGGTCGAGAACCCACTGCTGACGGCCTTCGTCGATCCGCGCCCGGTCGCCGTCATGCTTGTCGTGCCTGGTCCAGTGGCGGCTGCCGTGGTGGTTGTGCCGGTCCTTTTTGTGGTGGTCGGAGACGCGGACGGCCGAGACGACACCCGGCTGGCTGCTGCTCGGGTACGTCGCAGCCGAGGCGGAGCCGCCGGTGGCGAGAAGCCCGGCTGCCGCGACGGCGGTCGAGATGATCGCGATGACAGCCCCACGAACAGTCCTGCTTGCCATGGTGTTTCCTCTCTTTCCTCGCTCCACGATGCGAACGGGAAAATTAGTGCTTATCTGCCTCACTGGGCACTGAAGACCCTAACCCCGACTTGTTGAACGGTGAACTAGTTCGGGCGTGAGGTGCACCACGCGCCGAGGAGTCGCCGCGTCGGAATATTCCTGCGGCCCCCGCTGTTTCGAGCCGGTTCTCGGGAGGCGGCCGGGGCCCGCTCCCTTCGGTGCTTGTGCCACCTGATGGCGAGCAACTCGCCCATTTCACGGCCGCGTTGGAAAGCCGCGCAAAACCGGGCCCTGCCGTGAGTGTGGTCGAACAAGAGGCGCCTGACGGTCGAAAGACCAGGTCAGGCGCCATTTTTCGGTGTCTGGGAAGAAGCCGGGCTCCGGGACGGCTCGGAGCCTCGTGTCAGACCCGGAGCGGTTCGGGGAGTGTCGGCCCGATTACGGCGGGCCGGGATCCTTCCTGTGCTCCGGGCGACGCTGTCACCAGTCTTCGTCGTCGTCGGCGAGCACCAGGAAGCTGCCCACGACACCATCGTCACCGAACAGGCTCCCGTGGACGGTACGGGTCACCACGCCGTTGGTGGCGCCGTGGGGACCCACGGTGGCGACCGGGGCGCCGTTGTCACAGGTGAAGCCGCGGAAGACCTCGATGGTCCGCCGGCTGTCATTGAAAACGTTGAAGCTGCTGGAGCCCAGTCCGCTGGCCGTGGTGATGCAGCCCTCGGCGGCGGCGGAGTACACACGGTCGTTGAAGTAGATCCTTCCCTCTTCCTTGCGTCCGAAGTCGCGTCCGCCGCCCTCGCGGTCGCGGCCCCCGCCCCTCTCTTCGCCGCCGCCCCTCTCTCCGCCCCCGCCGCTCTCGGGAGCCGCGGCAGGGGCGGCCCGTTGGTCGGGCTGGGCGGCTCGTTGGTCGGGCTGCGCAGCCCGGTGGACAGCTGCGGCCGGCTGGTGGACAGATGGGGACGCCGGAGAGGATCCGGAGGTCGCGGCGTAGGTGATACCGGTGGCTGCAAGGACCGCCGCGCCTACGCCGGCAGCGGCCACAGCAAAGGTACGCGTGGGCATGTCACTTCTCTCTGTCTCACGGACGTCGGTCGGGTGACCGACCTGAGATGAACGTAATAACAGCCCTGGTAACTGTCATTTCGGACATGTTCAACGCGTGACACCATGAGCCCAGCCGGGGGAAAACGCGGCACTCAGCGCATACCGACGGAAGAAGAAGGCTGGATCCCTCCTGCGAGGACGACGATCTGAGCGATGAGGTTGCGCCGCAGGTGGACGACGTCCGTCCCCGCCGGGCGAGGGCCCCGTCCGGTGTGCGTGCTGCTCCTCACCGACTCTGACGAGATCCTCAAAAGTGTGCTCCAGGGTGAGGTCATGCCCGCGGGTGACGCCGATCGGCCGCCCGTGGCTCCGCTGTCCTCGCTGTACGGAGTACTCCATGCGTTCACCCGTGTTCCGCATACGTCTGTCCATCGCCTGCGGGGCCGCCGTTTCGGTGCTGTCGGGGTGCGGCACTGCCAGTGGCCCGGGCGTCACGGACCAGGTCGTCGTCGCGGGCGGGGGGAAGGAAGCGAACACGCCGGTCCACTCACCCCGGGCCGTCGTGTCTGCTCCGGCACGTGCGGCTGCCTCGACCTCGCTGCACGAGGAAACCGCGTCCGCCGGACTGCCCGGCGTGGGGCCGCAGACGTCGGCTTCGATTCCCGAGGAGAGCGAGCAGGTCGTGCTCGTCACCGGGAACGGCATCAACTCCCCGGAGTCGACTGTGGCGTTGTACGACCGCACCGCCTCCGGGTGGCAGGCCGGGAGCGTCTGGCAGGCGCACAACGCTCTCCAGGGCTGGACCGACGACCACCATCTCAACGATCTGCGCTCGCCGATCGGGGTGTTCCGCCTCACCGATGCCGGTGGTCTTCTGCCGGACCCGGGGTCCCGGCTTCCGTACAGCCGCTCCAACGCCTTCACCATCGGCGGGAACGGATTCGCGGGTGAGCCGCTGGCCGGCTCCTTCGACTATGTCGTCGCCATCAACTACAACCGCGAGGCGGGCACTTCACCGCTGGATTGGACCCGGCCCCTCGGTGCGGAGAGGGGCGGCGGGATCTGGCTGCACGTGGACCACGGTGGTCCGACTGTGTGAGCCTGCGGAAGGCCCATATGAAAGCGTTGCTGCTCGCGCTGGATCCCGCACGGCATCCCGTGATCGTCATGGGCGACGCGGAGTCCCTGGCCCGCTGAGCGCGCGGTCCGGTGGTGCCGGGACGAGGGGCCGGGGCCACCGGACCGCGTGTGCTCAACGGGTGGCAGAGCCCGCCTGCCAATCGGTCCCGCACGGTGACGCGACCGCCGCGCCGCACGGAAGCGTGGCCCTGACCCTCCGTCACCGCCAGGACGATCCGGGAACCGGGCCGTCGACGACCTCCAGGACCTCGCCGCAGCCGACGCCGGCACGCTGAAGCTGCACCGCGAACTCCTGTCGGCCGGCGAACTCCTCTCCCACGTCGCCGCGGCACACGGAGCACAGGCCGAGGCGTCGGGCATCGCCCTGCTCCATCAGGCGGCCGACGGCGTTCAGATGGAAGCCGACCCGGTCCGGATACGCCAGATCATGGGCAACTTGGTGTCCAACGCCCTCCGCCACACGTCCGCAGGCGGCACGATCACCCTCACCGCCGGGCAGACCGACGACCACGTCCTGCTCACGGTGCGCGACACCGGAAGCGGTATCGCCCCGGAGGATCTCCCGCACATCTTCGACCGGTTCTGGCGGGCGGAGAAGTCACGCAGCCGGCGGACGGGCGGAAGCGGCCTGGGACTGGCCATCGTGCGCCACCTCGTCACCGCCCACGGCGGCACCGTCACGGCCACGAGTGACCCCGGCGTCGAAACGGTGTTCACGCTGCACCTGCCGAAGCCGCGGCGAGCGGAGCGGCACGGGGCGTGAAGGCGCCGCCATCACGCAGCGGCAGGGGCACGCCACACACCGATGGGCAAGTGGCGCACCACCCGGCCCTCGTCGTCCGGAGGTGGGCGGCGCCGGCCGCGCGGCCGCCTCGGTCAGCCGGCCTGGGTGTCCGGCGTGCCTTGGTGGTACCGCTGCTGCCAGCGACCGTCCTCGCGCGTCCAGATGGAGCTGCGGTGAACCACGCCAACCGAGTCCTCGGTGCGGAACCGAACGTGGACGACGCCCGGGGCGAGTTCCACGACCCGGTCGAAGGTCACGCCCTGCACCTGGTCCGGGATGCTGTTGAGGACGCGGATCACCTCCTCGCGCTCCCAGTACTTTCCGGTGCGCCCGATCTCGTAGAAGTCATGATGGATCAGTTGTTCGAGCCGGCCGACGTCATTGCGCGCCTCGGCACCGAGGAGCGAGGACTCCAGGCGGATGATCTCCTCGCGGAGATCCACCACGGTCTCCGCGGAGTGTCCTGTCGCGGTCGGCCCGGACCGCACCGTGCGGAAAAGGCGTTCGGCGGTCCCGCCCAGTGCGTGGGGGTTCAGGCCTGCCTGTTCCAGGGTGGGGACCGGGTCTGCCACTCCCGTGCCGTACGGGGCGTCCGTGCCCAGGAGAAGGTGGGGTTCGCCGAAGGTTTCCTTGAGGTGGCGGAGGGCGGGGGCGGTGTGGACCACCGTGTCGCACCAGACCCGGTCCAGATAGGCGCTCGGCGGGTGGTGGGCGCGGGTGCGGAGGTCGGCGCGGTAGTGCCAGTTGTTGTCCAGGCGGGGCAGGAGCTGGGCGAGGACGCCTCCGCCGTGGGCCAGTACCAGGCGCAGGCGCGCATGGCGGTCCAGGGTGCCGGAGGCGGCGAGGCGAGCGTAGGCGAGGGCCGTGTCCAGGGGGGCGCCGACCGAGTTGTGCAGGAACAGGTCCGGGTCCTGCAGGGGACCGCAGTAGGACGGATGCAGGGACAGCGGGACGTCCAGGGTCTCGCACACCGTGAACAGCGCGTCGAGGCCCGCGCGGTCGAGGGGGCGGCCCGCGACCGGGCCCGTGGTGATCTGCGCGCCCGCGAGACCGAGGCGGGTGACCGCCCGCTCCAGTTCGGCCGCCGCGTCCTCGGGGCGGCCCACGGGCAGGGTCGCGAGGCCGGTCAGTCGGCCGGCCGCCGCCGCGCTGCCCACGTACGCGGCGAGCGCGTCGTTCGCGGCGCGGGCGTACCGCGTCGCCTCCGGTCCCGTACCGACGGCGTACGCGTGGGGGGTCAGGGAGACCACGGCGCGGTCCACGCCCTGCCGGTCCATACGGGCGAGTGCCGCGGCCGGGTCGGTCAGATCCGGGTAGTGGGCGGGCAGGCGTTCCCCGGTGGGTGAGAGCAGGCGGCCGTCCTCGGTGGTGCGCAGGCCCGCCGCGAGCGCCGGCGGCCAGTCGCCGGCCAGCACCTGCGCGGGCAGCATGTGGGTGTGGACGTCGACGACGGTCATCCGGCCTCCTTTGACGGGACGCGGCGCGTCCACCCCGTGGCCTCGCCCTCGGCCAGGCGGCGCAACACCTCCGCGCTGGTCTTGATGCCGTTCCTGAACCACTCCAGGGAGAAGTGCTCCTGCGAGGAGTGCTCCTGCAGGTCGGGCTGGCCGTACGGGACGAGGAGGCAGGGCAGTCCGGCGTGCTCGACGAACGCGCCGAAGACGCCTCCTCCGCCGATCGAGGGGATCACCGCCGCTTCCTGGCCCCACACGGCGCCGAGCGCGGCGCGGGCCGTGGTGACGAGCGGGTGGGTGTCGGGGATCGAGGAGGGTGGGCAGTCGGCGAGGACGGTGAACGTGATGTCGTCCCAGCCGTGGTCGTCCAGGTGACGGCGGATCAGCTGGGCGGTGCGCGCCGGGCTCTGGCCGGGCATGAGGGCGATGTCGACCTTGGCGGTCGCCCGGGTCGGCACCGCCATTTTCAGGCCCTCGCCGGTGTAGCCGGCCTCGATGCCGCAGACGCAGATGCGCGGCGAGAAGAACATCGCGTCCACCGGGTCGGACGTGGTGTAGGCGCGGACGCCCAGGTCCTGGGCCGGGGGGAGGAAGGTGTCGGGGAGGGCCGCCGCCGCGGTCCGGACCGACTCCGGGACCGGTTCGATGCCGTCGTGGAAGCCGTCGACGAGGATGTGTCCGTCCGCGTCGGTCAGGGACGCGAGCGCCCGGGTGAGGCGGTCCGCCGGGTTCGGCAGGATGCCGCCGTAGCTCGCCGAGTGCCACTCCTGCGGGCTGCCCTCGCAGGTGAACTCCAGGTAGAGCGCGCCCCGTACGCCGAGGAAGAGTGCCGGCTGCCACAGGCCCAGCGTGGAGGCGTCGGAGGTGTAGAGGGCGTCGGCGGTGAACCGTTCCGGGTGCTCGGCGATGAAACGGCGGGTGTTCAGGGAGCCCGTCTCGTCCTCGCCGTCGAGCATCAGGTCGAGCCGCAGCGGCGGCGGAGCGCCGGTGACGTCGGTCCAGACGGCGAGGGCGCACAGATGGGCGAGGAGCTGGCCCTTGCTGTCACCGACTCCCCTGCCCCACAGCGCCCCCTCGTGGACGGTGGGCTCGAACGGCGGGAACGGCCAGTCGGCGGGGTCGCCGGCGGGCACGACGTCGTAGTGGCCGTAGATCAGCAGGTGCGGGGTGTCCTCGGCGGAGTGCTCGCCGAGGGCCGCCCAGACGATGGGGCTGCCGCCGGTCTCCAGGGTCTCGGAGTCGACGCCGATCCGCTTGAGGATGTCGGTGAGGAGCGCCGCGCATTCGCGTACGCCCTCACCGGTGACGCTGACGCTGGGCTGCGCGGCGAGTTCGACGAGCCAGGACAGGAATTCGTCGGCGCGTTCGTCGATCCTCGTCCACAGCGCGTCGCGCAGCGCGGTCCCCGTCGGTACCGGGCCCGTCGCGTCGGTGGTGTGCTCAGAAGCCGTCACGGTTGATGTCCTTGTAGAGCAGGTAGGCGGCGGTACCGGGCCCCGTCGGGTAGAAGTACTGGGGGCAGTACGGGGCCATGTAGATGAAGTCCTCGGTCTCCACCTCCATGATGTCGCCGTCGAGGTGGTACAGCCCGGAGCCCTTCAGCATCCACAGGCCGTGCTCCTCGTCGTGGACCTCGACCTTCGGGAAGACGGCGCCCGGCTCGAAGGACAGCACGCTCATCGAGAAGTCGTAGGGCGCGTCGACGGGCAGCAGTTCGGCGCGGCTGATCCCGGCGACCGAGCCGGGCCGGTACTCCGCGTCGCCGAGCCGTCCGCTGACCGGCTGCGGGGCGGGTACGCCGGGCCAGGGCTGGTGCTCCTGCTTGATCCACAGGAGCCGGGCCGGGGCCGCGGTGTCGTTGCGCAGCTGGAAGCCGGTGCCGGCGGGCAGGAACGCGAACCCCTGGTCGGCGAGGTCGTGCTCGGCGTCGCCGGCCAGGACGTGCGGCGTGCCGTCGAGGCCGAGCAGGAAGTGCTCGTGCTCGGCGCCGGTGACGGCCGAAGTGCCGCCGCCGGGCTCGATCTCCAGCAGGTACCAGCCGAACCGGGCGCGGTGCAGCCGCGGCGTGGCCAGCTTCTTCACGATCACTCCGTCGAAGCCGGGCAGCCGGCTCGGGAACTGGTTGGCCGGGGTGAGCAGGTGGTACGCGTCGGTGCGGTGCCCACGGGAGACGGAGACCGTGGTCGGCGGGGCGTAGGGGCGGTCGGGGGTGGTGGTCATGTGATCTCTCTCCTGGCTGTCGTGGGCTGAGGTGTGTGCGGTCAGGTGGTCTGGAGGACCGGGGCCGCGGGCCGCGGCTCCTCCGCGTGCGGGACGCCGGGCGTGCGGGCGAGGAAGCGGCCGCCGCCCGCGAGGCCGGGTACGGGGCGCCCGTCGCGTACGGCGATCCGTCCGCCGGCGAGGACGGCGCGGGGCGCGCCGATGACCTCGATGCCCTCGTACGGCAGGTGGTCGACGGCCGAGTGGTGGTCGGCGACCGTGAGGGTGCGGCGGCGCTCCGGGTCGAAGACGAGCAGATCGGCGTCGGCGCCGGGGGCGATCAGGCCCTTGCGGGGCAGCAGCCCGAACATGCGGGCCGGGGCCGTGGACACGGCGTCGGCCCAGCGGCGCGGGGTGATGCGACCGGTGCGGACCCCGAAGTGGTGGAGCAGCATGATGCGCTGCTCGATGCCGGGGAGGCCGTTGAGGATGCAGTCGAACCGCGGCTCCATGATCTTCTGGTCGGCGATCCGGAACGCGCAGTGGTCGCTGGAGACCATGGCGAGGCTGCCGTCGGCGAGCGCCTGCCACAGCGCCTCCTGGTCGGCGGCCCGGCGCAGCGGCGGTGAGCACACGGCCTGCGCCGCGGTGGCGAGGTCGCCCTCCAGGGCATGCTCGTCGAGGACGAGGTAGTGCGGGCAGGTCTCGCCGTGTACGTCCCAGCCCGCCGCGCGGGATCTGCGGATCGGGTCGAGTGCGGTGGCGCCGGAGACGTGGACGATGTAGACGCGGGCGCCTGCGACCCGGGCCAGGTGCGCGATCCGGTTGACGGCCTCGGCCTCCAGCAGGTCGGGGCGGGTGTGCGAGTGGTGGTGCGGCGCGGTCTCGCCGCGGTCGATCGCCTGCGCGGTGAGCAGGTCGATCGCGTCGCCGTTCTCCGCGTGCACCAGCACGGTGATGCCGAGCGGGGCCGCGCACTGCAGGATCCGCAGCAGCCCGCGGTCGTCCGTCATCCGGCGGCCCCGGTAGGCCATGTACACCTTGATGCTGGTGACGCCCTCGGCGACCAGGCGGGGCAGCTCGGCCAGTTCGTCCTCGCCGGGCTGGACAAGCACCATGTGGACGCCGACGTCCGCCGCGGGCCGCTGGGCGAGCATTCGGGCCTGCCAGGCGTGCAGCGCGGCCAGCGGTGACTCGCCGGGCTCCGGGTAGCAGAAGTCGAGGATCGACGTGGTGCCCCCGGCGAGCCCGGCGACGGTTCCCCGGTGGAAGTCGTCGCAGGTGCGGTGACCGCGGATCAGGGTGTCCAGATGGGTGTGCGGGTCGATGCCGCCGGGCAGCACCCAGCAGCCGCCCGCGTCGATCGTCTCGTCCGCGTCGGCGTGGCGCAGCACTCCCGGGCTCGCGACCGCCGTGATGACCCCGTTCTCGACGAGGACGTCCGCCGCTTCGGTGGCGTCGGGGCCGATGACGGTACCTCCGGCCACGAGCACCCGGCCGGCGAACGGGGGAGTCGGCGCACCGGACGCGGCGTAGTGCGGTGCCCTCACCTGGGTGAACTCAGGCACCGAGGTTCACCCAGACCGTCTTCGGCAGCGTGTACTGCTCCATCGCGTGCAGGGACTTGTCACGGCCGGTGCCGGACTGCCGGAAGCCGCCGAAGGGGACGGTCACGTCGGAGTGGTTGTAGCAGTTCACCCACACCGTGCCGGCGCGCAGAGCGCGGGAGACCCGGTGCGCGGTGGTGACGTCACGGGTCCAGACGGCGGCGGCGAGCCCGTACTGGGAGTCGTTCGCGATCCGTACGGCGTCGTCGGCGTCCTTCGCGGTGATCAGGGACAGCACGGGGCCGAAGATCTCCTCCTGGGCGACGCGCATGTCGTTGGTGACGTCGGCGAGGACCGTGGGCTCCAGGTAGCAGCCGCCGGAGTCCGGGCGTCCGCGCTCGCCGCCGGTGGCGACGCGCGCGCCTTCCTCACGGCCGATGCCGACGTAGCCGAGGACGCGGGAGAGCTGGGACTCGTCGACGAGCGCGCCCATCCTCACCGCCGGGTCGAGGGGGTCGCCGGGCCGCCAGGCGCCCGCGGCCTCGATGAGCCGCTCGGTGAACTCCTCGCGCACGGACTCCTGCACGATGACGCGGGAGCCGGCGCTGCACATCTCGCCCTGGTTGACGAACGCTCCGAGCGCGGCACCCTCGGCCGCGGCGGCGAGGTCGGGCGCGTCCTCCAGGACGATGTTGGGGGACTTGCCGCCGCACTCCAGCGACACGCTCTTCATGTTCGACTGCGCCGCGTACTCCAGGAAGAACTTGCCGACCTGGGTGGAGCCGGTGAAGGCGACCTTGTCGACGTCCGGGTGCAGACCGAGGGCGCGACCGACGGACTCTCCGAGGCCGGTGACGACGTTGAACACCCCCTCGGGGACGCCCGCCTCCGCGGCCAGCGCGGCGAGCGCGAGGACGACGTGCGGGGCCTGCTCGGCGGGCTTCACGACGAGGGAGTTGCCGGTGGCGAGGGCGGGGGCGATCTTCCACATCGGCATGCCGATCGGGAAGTTCCACGGCACGACGGCGGCGACGACGCCGAGGGGTTCGCGGGTGACGAGGGCGAGCGCGCTGTCCGCGGTCGGCGCGACCTCGCCGTAGACCTTGTCGATGGCCTCGGCGAACCAGCGCAGCACGTCGGCCGCGTGGTCGGCCTCGCCGAGCGTGGAGCCGATCGGCTTGCCGCTGTCGAGGGTCATGACCAGCGCGAGGTGCTCGCGGTCGCGGCGGATCAGCTCGGCGAACCGCAGCAGCACCGCGCGGCGGGCGATCGGCGCCATCCGCGACCAGACGCCGGACTCGAAGGCGCGGCGGGCGGCGGCGACGGCCCGGTCGACGTCCGCCGGGCCCATGGCGGGGCTGGAGGCGACGGTGCGGCCGTCGACGGGCGAGACGGTGTCGAGGCGTTCGCCGGAGGCGGCGTCGGTGTGGGCGCCGTCGATGAACGCGCGCTCCTCCCAGCGCAGTTGCTCGGCCCGCTGGTGCCATTCCTGGGCGGTGACGGTCATGGGGTGCTCCTCTTGCGAAGGGTCGTCGGGGTCGTGGGGTGGTGCGGATGGCCCGGTCCGGTTCCGGGCCGGGCCGGCTCAGTCGCGGCGCAGCCAGATCTCCGGCTGGCGCTCGGACGCGGGCTGTCCGGTGGCGATGTCGGCCCACAGGGCCTCGGCCGCCGCCTTGTCGTCGCGCAGGTCGACAAGGACGCGGCCGTCCCTCATCACGAGCCGGGGCCGGCCGAGGGCGCGCAGATCAGTGAGCGGGTCGCCGTCGACGACGAGGACGTCGGCGCGGTAGCCGGGCTCCAGGCTGCCGAGGTTGTCCTGCTCGCCGAGCGCGGTGGCACTGCCGAGGGTCGCGGCGCGCAGCGCGTCCGCGGCGCTCAGTCCGGCTTCCGTCAGTGCCTCCAGCTCGCAGATCAGGACGTCGCGGGCGGGGATCCAGTGGATCGGGTCGCTGCCCGCGGCGATCGTGACGCCGGCCTCGACGGCGTTCCGGACCGACTGCTCGTGGACGGCGCCGATCCGCTCCTCGTACACGGCCGCCTGGTCCTCGGTGATCGTCTGGCCGACGTTGAGGTGGGTCTTGGTGCGGAACGCCCACAGGGTGGGGACGTAGACGGTGCCCTGCGCGGCCATCCGGGCGGCGAGGGGCGCGTCGATCGCCAGACCGTGGTCGACGACGTCGACGCCGGCGGCGACGGCGGCGCGGGCCGCGTCGATGCCCTCGCAGTGACAGCCGACACGGGCCCCGAGGAGATGGGCCTCGCTGACGGCCGTCGCGATCTCCTCGTCGTTGAGGTACCGCAGGCACACCGTCCAGTCGGAGTCGGCGGTGGTGTGGCTGAGGACGAGCTTGATGAAGTCGGCGCCCGCCAGCCGCTCCAACCGGACGGCGCGGCGTACGGCGTCCGGACCGTCGGCGAAGACGTTGCGCCAGTCGACGGGAGCGCCGCTGCCGACGACGTTCGGGCCGGCCGTGAAGGCACGCGGGCCCAGCACCCGGCCCGCGGCGAGCTCGGCGCGCAGCGCGTGGATGCCGCGGTGCTTGCAGCCGGGGTCGCGGACGGTGGTGACGCCGGACTCGATGAACCGGCGGGCGGTGATGACGCCGTCGACGACGCTGCGCGTGATGAGTCCGGCGTCCGCCTCGACGCCTGACCGGCTCATCAGGTGGGCGTGCGCGTCGATGAGGCCGGGCAGGATGTGCCCTCCGTCGGTGTCCACGATCTCGGCTTCCGTCTCGTGCGGGACGGCGTCACGGCCGACGACCTCGGTGACGCGCCCGTCCTCGACGACCACGGCGGCGCCCTCGCGCCAGGTGCCGTGGCGCACATCGAGGACGGGACCGCCGTGGACGAGGGTGGTGGTGCTCATCGGATCGACTCCTGGGGTGTGCGGTGGGTGAGCAGAGCGCCGGTGAGGGCGAGCGCGGCGGGCAGTCCGGCGACCACGGGGACGCCGAGTTCGGCTTCGAGGGCCGGGGCGAGGGCGCCGACGACGGAGCCGATCAGGACGAGGCTGTCGGCGGCGTCCCGGTCCCGTGCGGTGCGCCCGGCCCGCACGTACTGGTCGAGCAGCGCCTCCGGGTCGCGTACGGCGGCGGCGGTGTCCGTCGCCATCGGCACGATCGATGCGAGCCGCGCGTCGAGTCCGTACCGGTGCACGAGGCCCCGCACCAGCGGCACGGAGCGCGGTGAGAACACCGGTACGGCGAACCGGCCGCCGTACAGGCAGGCCTGGAGCATGGCGGCCTCGGCGATGCCGACGACGGGCACCGGCAGCAGCCCGCGGACCTCGGCGAGGCCGGGGTCGTGGCCGCAGGCGACGACCACCGCGTCCCGCCCGGCCGCGAGCCGGGGTGCCTCCCGGAGGGTCAGCGCGGCGGCGAGTGCGATGTCGTCGCCGCTGTCGATCCCCGCCGGACCGCCCGGCAGCGAGCGCACGTCGACGTCGATGCCCGGACCTGCCCAGAGCTCGGCGCCGGAGCGGATACGGCCCGTGGCGACGGCGGAGCTGTTGGGGTTGAGGACGAGGACGGAGCGCCGGGTGCCGTGGGTGGGGGCCGTCGTCGCCGCGACGCCGGGGCGCGCGCCGGCCGTCGCGGGGACCGGTTCCGTGCTCCTGGACTCCTCGTACGCCGTCGCGGGGACTGGTCCCGTGCTCCTGGACTCCTCGTACGCCGTCGCGGGGACTGGTCCCGTGCTTCCGGACTCCTCGTACGCCGTCACGGCGCCGCTCCCGTCGTCGCCGATGCCGCCGCGGGCGTCGTCGCGCCCAGGCACGCCGCCGAGATCTCGTCCGCGGCCGGGCGGTCGAGTTCGCCGACGACGGCGCCGCGGGACATCACGAGGACGCGGTCGCAGATCTGGGCCAGTTCTTCGTGGTCGGAGCCGACGACGAGGACACCGAGGCCCTCCTCGGTGAGCGCGGTGACGGTGTCGAGCAGGGCACGGCGGGCGCCCACGTCGACGCCCTGCGTCGGCTCGTGCAGCACCAGGCAGCGCAGCCCGGGCCGCTGGAGCCACTTCGCGAGGAGCACCTTCTGCTGGTTGCCGCCGCTCAGGGTGCCGAGCGGCCGGTCGGGTTCCGTGCGGGGCCGTACGTCGTAGTGCTCCATCGCGTCCTGGACGGTACGGCGCTCGGCGGTCCGGTCGACGAAGCCGCGGCGGGTGTGGCGGCGCAGGCTGACCAGGGTGAGGTTCTCGCGGATGCCGAAGCTCTGCACGCCGCTGTGCTGTTTGCGGTCGGCGGGCAGGACGGCGAGTCCCGCGGCGAGCGCGGCCGAGGGGCGCCAGGCCCGCAGGGTGCGCTCGCCGACGGTGAGGGTGCCCGCGGTGCGGTCGGAGCCGAGGAGCAGCATGGGCAGGGCGTCGTGGCCGGCGCCCGCGCGCCCGGTGACCCCGACGATCTCGCCCGCGTGCACGGTCAGGTCGACGGGGCTGCCGGTGCGGCCACGAAGTCCCTCGGCGCGCAGGACGGGCGCGCCGGGTTCGGTGCGCGCGGTCCGGGCGGCTGCCGCCCGGGGCGCGGATCCGATGATGGCGGCGGCGAGTTCACCGGGTCCTGCGATGTCGCCCGCCTCGTGCTCGGACACCAGGCGCCCGTCGCGCAGCACGACCACGCGGTCAGCGATCATGCCGACCTCTTCGAGACGGTGGGTGCAGAAGGCGACGGCGGTGCCGCGGGCGGTGACCCGGCGGATCGCGTCGAACAGGCTGGTGCGCTCGCGTTCGGTGAGGTTGGCCGTCGGCTCGTCGAGGACCAGCAGCTTGGAGTGGCGCCGGCCGCGCGCGTACAGGGCACGGGCGATGGCGAGGACCGCCCGCTCGCCCTGCGGCAGCCGGTGCACGGGGGCCGCGGGGTCGATGTCCATGCCGAGGCCGTCCAGCAACTCCTTGACCTGCCTCGCCTGTTCCCGCCAGCGCACGAGTCCGGCGCGGGAGGTGACGAGGGCGCCGACGCACACGTTCTCGGCGACGCTGAGGGTCTGGGCGAGGGCCAGATCCTGGTGGACGAAGGCGAAGCCCAGGTCGGCGGAGGAGGTCGGGGTGAGCGGCAGCCGGTGCTCGGTGCCGTCGACGACGAGACGGCCACCGGCGTCGGGGGCGTGGAAGCCCGAGAGGATCTTGAACAGGGTGGACTTGCCGGCTCCGTTCTCGCCGAGGACCGCGGTGGTGCGGCCGGCCGGGAAGTCGAGGGAGACCGAGTGCAGGACACGGGTCGGGCCGAAGGTCTTGCTGATGCCCTCCAGCCTGATGCCGCGGTGCTGCGCACGGGACCCGGCGTCCTCGGGCCGTCCGCCGCCCTGTTCCGTGAGGGTGCCGGGCGCGGTCATCGCGTCTTCCACAGGGCGGTGAAGCCACCGCGGTAGTCGGCGCCGTCGAACAGGGCGTCCTCGTCGGCGAGGTCCTTGCCCTTCAGGTTGTCCTTGACGAACAGCTTCAGCGGGACGACGGTCGTGGCCGCCTTCTGCCCGGTGATCGCGCGCAGGCTGCGGTCCATCATCGCCCAGCCCAGCCAGGAGTTGTTGTTGCCCACGTCGGCGCTCTGGACGCGCCCGTTGCGGACGAACTCCAGGTTGGCGGTGACCGCGTTGATGCTGGACGCCTGCACCTCGGGCCGGTTCGCGGCCTCGATCGCGGGCACCGTGAACTGGGCGATGCCGTCGATCGCCGGGAACACCCAGTTCAGCTTGCGGTTGCGCATCAGCGTCGAGGAGGTGACCCGTTCGGCGCCCTGCTTGAAGTCGGCCTGGTTGAGATCGTCGACGGAGAGGCTGCAGCCACTGCGGCAGAACTCCTTGAACCCGTCCTGGAGGCCCTTCTTCAGCGCCGTGAACGTCGCGACCGAGGGCAGGTGCTGGTACGACGCGTGCACCGGGCCGTCGGTCGCGGTGACCGCGTGGGCGGCGAGGATGCGGCCGGAGTCGTAGAAGTCGACGCTCACGGCACCGGCGGCGCCCTCCTCCAGCGGCGCGTTGGCGTCCACGTTGAACGCGGAGATCACCGGCACCTTCGCCTGCTGCGCGGCGCGGACGGCGCCGCTGACCTCGCTGAGGTTGATGCCGAAGGCGACCACGGCGGCGGCGTCGGTCGCGAGCGCCTGCTCGACACCCTTGCCCGCGGTGCTGGTGGAGCCCTTGGAGTCGAAGACGCGGACCTTCACTCCGGCCTGGCGGCCGGCCTCCGTCATCCCGTTCAGGACGGCGCGGACGTACGGGATGCTGTTGTCGAGGGTGACTACCCAGACCGTCTTGCCGCGGGCCGCGGTGATGTCGAAGGCGTCGCCGGGCTTGGTGAACACGGTGGGGCCGGAGGCCTTGTCGACCAGGGCCTGCGCGCTTTTCCGGGCGGCGGCGACGGTCTTGCTGTCAGCGGCCTTCTCGGTGATGCCCTGGGCGGCGCTGCACGCGGAGAGCGGCACGATCAGCGCGGCGGCGAGGAGTGCGGCACCGGCGGCTCTGCTCCGGGGGAGGCTGTGGATTCGCACGAGGGTTCCTTTCGGCGTTCGGGTGGAGTCGTGGGCGGGCGCGTCGCCTGCGCACGGGCGGTACGGGGCCGTTCGGGCCGGGGGAGCGCCAGGCAGTGCCGGCGGGCGTACGTGGCGTTCCATCCGGTGAGTGACGTACCGGGGATGGCGTGCGCGCCGGCTCAGACGCGGGTGCGGCGGCGGGCGACGACGTGGGCGAAGGTGACGGCGAGTACGAGCGCCCCGCCGTTGAAGACGTTCTCCAGCCAGCCCGCCCCGCCGAGGAGCTGGAGCCCGGTCACGCCGGTGACCAGCAGGTACACGGCGATGACGGTGCCCCAGGCGTTGAACCGGCCGGGGCGGACGACCGTGGCGCCGAGGAACACGGCGGCGGCACCCGGCAGCAGGAACGACGAGCCGAGGTTCGGGTCGGCGCTGCCCAGCCGGCCGAAGCTGATCATCCCGGCGACACCGCAGAACAGGGCGCTGGCGATGAGCGCGCCGGTGCGCAGCCGGTCCACGGGAAGGCCGCTGAGCCGGGCCACCTCGCGGCCCTCACCGGTGAAGTACAGGTAGCGGCCGAGCGGGGTGTGCTCCAGGATCAGCCAGACCACCACGGCGACGGCGAAGCTGAACCACACCGGGTAGGGCAGACCGAGGAGTTTCCCGGTCGTCAGGTTGGTCAGCAGCTCGGGCGGACCCGCGATGACCTGGGACTGGCTGACCGCGAGGGTCAGACCGATGATCACGGTGCTGGAGCCGAGCGTGGTCACCATCGAGCTGATGCCGAAGCCGACCACGAACAGCGCGTTGAGCGCTCCCCACAGCAGACAGCTGACCAGCACGACCGGTACGGCGGCCGCGAGCGGCCACTCCTGCTGCTTCGTCAGGACGGCGGTGAGCGTCGACGCCCAGACGATGACGGCGCCGAAGGACAGGTCGAACTCGCCGGCGGCGAAGGGCAGGGTGAGACCCAGCACGGCCACGATCAGCACCGCCTGCGTGGAGGTGATCACGCGGAACGTGTCCATGGTGGGGAACGTGTCGGGGGCGAGCACCGAGTAGACGGCCACCAGGGCCACGAGGACCAGCAGGACCGCGTACCGCTGGAAGAGGTCCACGGCGCCGCCGGACGCGCGCCGGACCTCGGCGCTCTTCGTGCGGCCCGGCGGGGCGGCGGCCGCCGTGGAACCGGCCCGGGTCTGGGCTTCCTTACAGCTGGGAGGGACTTCCGCGTGCGGGGACGGGGTCTGCGGGGCGTCGGTTTGCATCGCTACCACCTCGGGCGGGTGAAGGCCTGTCGCAGGGGCGAGGAGGGCACTGGGGCGGAGGGTCGAAGGGGCCGTACGGGTCGGCGGGCCGTACGAGCACGGCGCGAGAAGCCGTGCGGGGTGAGGCACGGCGGGCCGTGCGGGGCACTTGGGCGGGATCGGGTGTCGCGGGCCCCGGTCGTCACCGGCCGGGGCGGGGTCCGACGTCGGTGGCGTCGGACCGCGGCCCCTGGACGGTCCCGGACGGACGCGGACCGGTCGGGCCCGGGTCCGTCCGGGACCCGGTGACGGGCGGCGCTTCCAGCGCCACGGTCACCGAGCGGGTGAGCCCGGCCGCGTCGGCGGTCAGCGTCGCCGAGGTGACGCTCGGACCGAGTGGCGGGCCGAGCGGCCGGGACAGCACGTACCCGAAGGGGTCGCCGGCGAGTCCCGCCGCCCACGCGAGGTCGTCGCGGACGTCGTCGGCGGTGAGGACACCGCTCGCGGCGCGATCGCCGGCCGCGCCAACGCTCCACGACACCGTGCCGGGCTCCCGGCCCCGTGCCGCCTCGGCGGGCATGTCGCCGGGGACGACCAGCAGCACGCCGGCGTTGGCGGCGATCAGGTCGGCGGGGCTGGGACCCTCCCCGTAGACCTGGCGGCGCAGCTCCCAGCACAGGGCGAGCGGCGGCAGCAGGCCGGGGGAACCGGGTGCGACGCGCAGCAGCAGCCGCGCCCGCAGCACCACGGCGTCCGGTCGCTCGACGAGGACACGGCCACCGGGGTGCACCATGCCGGCCGTGACGTGGGCGAGCGAGCGCTCACCGCCGGGTGCGGGGTCGGCGATGACGGCCCAGCGCGGGCCGTCGTCGGCGGTGCGGTCCAGCAGGGCCGCACGGATGCGTTCGGCCTCGGCGCCGTCCACCTCAGGGAAGGCGAGGTGGAGCGGGGCCGTCGGCTCACCCGACTCCATGGCCCGCGCCAACAGCGCGGCCAGTCGCCGTACTTCACGTACCGGCAGCGGCCTGCTGTCCGCACGGCCCTGGAGACCGGCTTGCGTCATCGCTCTCGTCACGCCCCACAGGCTGCCGCGCGGCCCGTTAACGGCGGCGAAACCAGCACGGGGAACCTCCGTTTCGCCGCGCCCGGGGCAGGTGCCGTCCCCGGAGGGGGATGCAATTTCGGCCACTGACCACGTAGATTCCGTCCTTCAGCACCTGTTTTTCCGCCACGCCGGACCGCACTGAGCCGTCGGCGCGGCCCGGCACGACGAGACAAGGCGGTACGGATGATTCGGGAGAACGTCCATCTCATCCGACGCAAGATCCAGCTGCCTCCCCTCCCCGACCGCGCCGTCGCCCGCCCCCGTCTCACCGCCCTGCTCGACCACGCGCTGCACCGGCACCAGACGGTGCAGATCCTCGGAATGGCGGGTTCCGGAAAGACGACGGCTGTGCGCCAGTACCTCGCGGCGACCGGCCGGCGCGTCGCCTGGCTGTCCCTCGACGACACGGATTGCGCGTCCGGCCGCCTGCTGACGTATCTGGAGGCGGCGCTGGCCTCGGCCGTTCCGGAGGTCGCGGGGACGGTCGCCTCGGCCCTGGCGGCGGGCATTCCGCACGCGGAGACCGCGGGGCTGCTGGCCGAGGCGACGGACCAGGCGGCCTTGGCGAAGGGAACCTCGGACTCCTGGCGGAACGGCACCAGAAGCGGCGCCACCGACTCCGTCGCGAACGGCGACGATGACGCCGATGTCGAACTGGTGCTCGTCCTCGACGAGGTGGAGCGGCTCAGCGGCTCCCCGGCCGCCCTCGCCGTCATCGACGGCCTGCTCCGTTACGCACCCGAGGGCCTGCGGTTCCTGCTCGTCAGCCGGCGTGCTGTGCGCCTCGGTCAGGCACCGGTACCGCGTACGGGGCCGGGCGGGCCGCCCGCCGTGATCGGCGAGGCCGAGCTCGCCCTCACCCGCGCCGAGGCCGCCCAGGTCGTCGCAGGGCTGCCGGGCCCGTCCCGCGACGTGGAGCAGCTGCTGCGGGTGACCCGAGGCTGGGTGACCGGGGTGTGCTTCCTCGCCGAGACGCCGGCCGCGGACGATGACGCCTGGCCGTCACTCGACACGGAGCCGCTGTCCGCGTACATATCGCAGCAGCTCCTCGACGGGTTGACGGAGGATCAGCGGGACTTCCTCATCGGCACATCGGTGCTGGACGTGGTGACGGTGCCGCGCGCCGAGGCACTCGGATTCCCCGACGCGGCCCGCACCCTCACCGCCCTGCGCGCCCACCAGCTGCCCGCCGTCTGGGAGAGCCGCCCGGCCGCGATGCGGCTGCACCTGTGCTTCCGCGACTGCCTGGTGCAGCAGCTCGACGAGTACGGCGCCGTCCGCGCCCGTACCGCCCGGCTCACCGCGGCCGAACTCCTCGGCGCGGAAGGCCGGCACGAGGAGGCCGCCGAGGCCTTCCTCGGCCTCGGCGACACCACGGCGGCGCTGCCGCACGCCGTCGAGGCGATCGAGGACGTCATCGAGCGCGGCGACCACGAGGTCGCCGAGCGCTGGCTGGACCAGCTCGCCTACGCGGACTCCGCGAGCAGCTCCCCGCTGACCACGGCCGAACTGATGCTGGCCGTGGGCCGCGAGGACTACCGGCGCGGGGTGCGCATCGCCGACCAGCTGCACCAGCTCGGCGAGCGCGACGCGATCGCCTCCCGGTCCACCCGGGCCGCCGCGATGATGGCGTGGTCGTACTACCACGCGTGCCGCGTCGACGACCTGGAACGGCTGCTGAGGCTCGCCCCGCCCGGCGACGACATCGAGGCCGTGCACTACCTCGCGAGCCTGGTGGACTCCCGGGACCGCGGCCGGACCCCGCCGAGCGCGGTCGGTGTGCCCGCCGAGGGGCTGATCGCCCGCGCCCACTACTGGCGCGGCCGCCTGAACGACGTCCTCGCCAGCACCGACAGCCGCTGGGCGGGCGTGGTGTCCGGGCCCTGGCGGATCGCCGCGCTGCGGGCGCTGGGCCGTCTCGACGAGGCCGACCGGCTGCTGCGCGCCACCGTCGAACGCGGTGTGGTGACGGCCGGGCTGAGCGCGGTCGTCGGCGTGGAGCTGTCCGCCGAACTGGGCCAGGAGGAGCGGGCCCGCGCCTTCCTCACCGAGGGCCGCGACATCGCCCGGCGCAACGGCAGCCTGGTATGGGACATGTTCTCGATGCTCGCCGAGGCGAAGCTCGAACTGTGGCTGTGCCGCGACCCGCACCGGGCCCGCCGGGTCCTGGAGGACCTGGAGGCCCTTCCCTACGCGCGCAGCTACCAGTCCACCGGTGAACAACTCGACGCACTCCACGGTTTCGCCCTGCTCGGCTGCGGCACGCCCGCCGACGACGCGGAGGCCCTCGTCCGGCTGCGCCGCGCGGTCGTCTCGATGCACGAGGCCGACCGCATCCTGGAGCTGTGCGCCGCCGCGGTGTACCTGGCGGAGGCCGAGTGGCGGGCCGGCGACCCCGACGCGGCCGACCGCGCCGCCGACCTGGCGCTCGCCACCGCCTACCGGCTGGGCACCCGGCACGCCCTGCTCGGCGCGCTGCGCGCGTTCCCCGGCGTGCTCTCCCGCCGCCTGGACGGGCTCACCGACACCGACTCCTCCTGGCACAGCCTCGGCCGCCCCCTCCTCTCCACCTCTGTACGACCCGCGCCCGCGGAGGTACGGGAGCCGCCGCCGGCCGCCGAGGGGACGTCCACCATGCTGGAGTTCCACGACCTCGGACCCACCCGTCTCCTCGTCAACGGCGAGCTGGTGCGACCCCGTATCGCCAAGTCGTACGAGCTGATGGGCCTGCTCCTCGCCGCGCCCGAGCGCACAGTGACCCGGACGGCCGCGCTCGACGCGCTCTTCGACAGCCGGTCCGACAACTCCGCGCGCGCCTACCTCCGCCAGGCCGTCCACCATCTGCGTCTCGTCCTGCCCGACGAGGAGGCGCTGCGGCTGGAGGACGGCACGATCTCGCTGGCCGGTGCGGCCCAGGTCACCACGTACACCGACGAGTTCACCGGCTGG
The DNA here is from genome assembly GCF_006540305.1 of Streptomyces sp. 6-11-2. Classification (GTDB taxonomy): domain Bacteria; phylum Actinomycetota; class Actinomycetes; order Streptomycetales; family Streptomycetaceae; genus Streptomyces. The sequence goes on from NZ_BJOR01000001.1 coordinate 6,260,979, forward strand.
GTCGCCACCGCGGCCGAGTGCGGGGGCGATCAGCGCCTGACCCGTCTCACGTCCGCGCTGGCCGTGGCCGCGCACGGACCGTACCTGCCGCGTGCCACGTCGGCGTGGGCGGAGAAACGGCGGGCGGAACTGGCCCGGCTCGTCCTCGACGTCACCACCGACGCGGCGGAACTCGCCTGGCGGCTCGACACACCGCAGACAGCACTCGCCCTGGCCGAGCAGGCCCTGGAGGGCGATCCCTACCGGGAGTCGATGTGGCGGCTGCTCATGCGGATCGCGGGGGCGCTCGGGCAGTACGACGAGGTCATCAACCACTACCGCCGATGCGGACTCGCGCTGGAGGAGGTCAGCGCGAGCCCTTCCTCAGCGACGCGCCGGCTGCTGGCGGAGCTTCGGCACGGGTGAGACCAGCGGCACACGTGGGTGGGACGGCCCACGCAAGACCGTCCCACCCCCGCTGCGCTCCCCACCGCCGGGCCGTCGACCAGGACGAGGACTACTTGCCGGTTCCGCCGAGGTACGCCGCCCATGGGTAGTAGACGTAGTCGAACGCCGCCGGCGCCCCGGTGATCCTGCTTCCGAGCCACACGTCGTTCGTCAGCTGGATGCCGGAGAACATCGGATTCATCTCGTCGTGCAGCTTCTGCTCCATCCGCACGACCAGCTTGGCGCGGGCGCCGTCGTCCTTCGTGCTGATCGCCTTGGCGTAGAGCCCGTCGATGTCGCTGTAGCCGGACTGGTTGAAGGTGCCTCCGGTGATCGCGGTGAGGCCCAGCCAGTCGAGCGGGTTCGGGATGTTCGGCCAGAACTGCGTGTACAGCAGGTCGGTGCTGCCACGCGTCGCCGGGTCGTACAGGTAGTTCGAGTAGCCGGTCGCGGGTACGACGTTGAGCTTGAAGTGCAAGCCGATCCTGTCGGCCGCGGCCTTGATCCCCAGGCCCAGCTGCTGCGTCTCCGCCTGCTGCGGAACCACGAGGCTGATCTGCTTCGACTTCACGTCGGCCGGAACGCCGGCGAGCAGCTTCTTCGCCTCGTCGACCTTCGCGGAGCCGTCGGTCCTGACCGAGTCGGCGTACGAGGTCAGCTCGTCCTTCGCGAAGCCGTACACGGCCGGCACGGTCTGCAGCGGAACAGCGGTCCCCTCACCGGCGTACACCTGGTCGCCGATGCCCTTCCAGTCGATGGCCATCTGGAGCGCCTTGCGCACGTCCGCGTTGCCCATCGCGCCCTTCTGGTTCGCGACCACGAGCGTGACGGCCAGGGGCGCGGCACCCGAGTAGAGCTTGCCCGCCGACGACGCCTTCAGCTGTGCCAGCCCGGCCGTCGGCGGACCGTACGTCCCGTCGATCTGGCCCGAGAGCAGGCCGGAGGTGATCGCGGAGTCGTCGGTCAGGAAAGTGAAGTCGATGTTCTTCACCTTCAACGGCAGCGACTTGTTCCAGTAGCCGTCGTAACGGCTCACGCTGATCGACTGACCCTGCGTCCACTTGCCGTACGTGTAGGGGCCGGTGCACATGACACCGACGCCCGGCGTACCCACCTTCTTGCCGTGTTGCTCGTAGAACTTCTTCTCGACGACGACACCGGCGAAGCTCGCCAGCTCGTCGTTGAAGAGGTAGTCCGGCTTCTTGAGTCTGACGGTCACTTCGTCGGCGCCCGTCTTCGCGATCGAGGCGACGTTCGAGTACAGGTAGCCGTAGAAGCTCGACTTGTCCGTCATGTTGTGCCGCATGCTCCACACGACGTCGTCGGCGGTCATCGGCGAGCCGTCCCAGAAGGTGACGTCGCCGCGCAGCTTGTAGACCCAGGTCTTCGGGTCGGGGTTCGCGTACGAGGTCGCCAGATTGGGCTTGATCCGGAAGTCGGGCGTCTGGGCGAGCAGTGTCTCGCACATGTTCGAGTTGATCATGTTCGGCGTGTAGTCGGCCGACTGGAAGGGGTCGACGGTCCGGGGCTCGCCCTGGAAGACGTTCCAGGTGATCGTGTCGACCGACCCCGAGCCTTTCGGCGTGAAGGTCGTCAACGCGTCGGAGGACCCGGTCGCTCCGGTGCCGGAGGTGCCTCCTCCGGAGCAGCCGGCCAGCACCAGGGTGACCGCGGCGGCGACGGCGGCCAGTGCCGTCGCCCGTCTGCGGGGGCGGAGTGAATACATGGCGGAACTCCCGTTCAGTGTCGGGCTGTGAGGGCTTCGGGGTCCCACCCGCTGCGAGGGACGCTGTCGCGCAACAAGCGGGTGTAGGGGTTCTGGGGGTTGTCGAGCACGGCGGCGGTGGGCCCTTGCTCGACGACGGCGCCGTGACGCATGACGATCGTGTCGTCGGTCACCTGGCGGATGACGGCGAGATCGTGGCTGATGAACAGGTAGCTCACGCCGCGTTTCTGCCGGATGTCCGAGAGCAGATTGAGGATCTGCGCCTGGATCGAGACATCCAGGGCCGACACGGCCTCGTCGAGGATGAGGATGTCCGGATCGGCGGCGAGCGCGCGAGCGATGGCGACGCGTTGGCGCTGCCCTCCGGAGAGTGACCTCGGCAGTGCCGCGAGCTGCCGGTCGTCGAGTCCGACGAGCTCGGCGAGTTCGCTCACGCGCTTCCTGGTCCCGTCGCGGCCGAGCCGGAAATGCACGCCGACGACTTCCGCGAGGCAGTCGCCGACGCGCTGACGGCGGTCGAGCGAGGTGTACGGGTCCTGGAAGACGATCTGGATGTCCCGGCCCCGCTCACGGCGACTGCGTGCGGAACGCGCCGGGTGTGTGCGGTCCTCGCCCCGGAACATGATGCGACCGCCGGAGGGACGCTCCAGGCCGATGATCATCCGGGCTGTGGTCGTCTTTCCGGAGCCGGATTCGCCGACGATGCCGAGGGCTCCGCCCGGGGCCAGGGCGAAGCTCACGTCGGCGACCGCCGTTGCCTCGGCACGCCCACGGCCGAAGGTCTTGGTCAGGTGCTCGACCACGAGCAGCGGTTCGGTCATCGCTGGACCTCCTCGTGCGAAGGGGAGCCGGCGTGCTGCTGCTCCACCATCTGTCCGCGCAGGCCGGGCATCCGGACGCACCGGGTCTGCGACGGGCCGATCTGCAGCAGGGGCGGCACTCCTGCCCGGCACCGCTCCTCGGCGAAGCGGCAGCGCGGCGCGAACGCACAGCCGTCCGGTGCCTCGTAGGCGGTGGTCGGATGACCGGTGATCGCGGGCAGTCGGTCGACGCGTCGGTCGATCTCCGGTCGTGCCTGCACCAGTGCGGCGGTGTAGGGGTGGAGCGGGTCCTGGTGCAACCGCACCGACGCCTGGCGCTCCATGACCTGGCCGGCGTACAGCACGATCGTCTCGTCGCACACGGCACCGGCGAGCTCCAGGTCGTGCGTGATGAAGAGCATCGCCATGCCGTACTCGCGCTGCATGCGCCCGAGAATCGCCATCACCTCCGCCTGGGTGGTGACATCGAGCGCGGTGGTCGGCTCGTCGGCGAGGACGAGCCGGGGTCGCGCGGCCACCGCGGCAGCGATCATCACCCGTTGCAGCAGGCCGCCGGAGAGCTCGTGGGGGTACTGCCGCAGCCGGCGCTCCGGGTCCCCGATCCCGACCTCGGCGAGCAGTTTCTGTGCGCGCTTGCGTGCAGCGGACTTCGGCATCCGGTCGTTGGTGCGCATCGCCTCGGTGAGGAAGTCACCGATCGTGCGTACGGGGTTCGTGTGGGCCCGTGCGTCCTGGAAGATCATCGCGACGTCCTTCGCCCGATAGGACCGCAGGGCGTCGGGGCGCAGGTCGAACACCTCGGCGCCGTCGAAGCGGACACCGCCCCGGACGTCGGCGCCGTCGGGGAGCAGGCGTGCGATGGTGCGCACCGTCATCGACTTGCCCGAACCGGACTCGCCGACCAGACCGAGAGTGCTTCCGCTGCCGAGTGAGAACGAGACATCGCGCAGCACGGTGCGCAACTCGCCCGCGACAGGCAGCCGGACCGTCAGACCGTCGACTTCGAGAAGTGCGTTCACGAGCGTGCCTCCCAGCGTTCCGTGAGCCGGTCGCCGAGCACGTTCACGGCACCGACGGTGATGACGATGAGTGCGCTGGCGAACAGGGCCTCCTGAGGGTGCTGTTGCAGCACACCGGCCATACCGCTGCCGACCATCGCGCCCCAGTCCGATGTCGGTGGCTGCACCCCGAGGCCGATGAACGACAGGCCGGCGAAGTCCATCAGGGCGAACCCGAAGGCGAGTGTGGCGTTGGCGACGATCAACCCGCCCACGTTGGGCAGGATGTGCCGCAAGGCGATTCGCAGCCCGTGCACGCCCTGAACCCGCAGTGCCGCGATGTAGGGCAGTGAACGCTCTCGCAGCGCAGCGCTCCGCACGATCCGCGCGATGTAGGGGACATAGGCGAGGGACAGCGCCGCGGTGGCGGCCTTCAGACCGGACCCGAACAGGGCGGTCGCCAGGATCGCCAGCAGCAGCCCCGGGAAGGCGAACACGGCGTCGACGACGCGCACCACCATCTGGTCGAACCAACCGCCGAACCACACGGCCGCGAGGGCGAGGATCGTCCCGAGGAGAGTCGAGATCATCACGACGAGGAACGGTCCGATCAGCGCGGTCCGGGAGCCGTGGACGAGGCGCGAGAGAAGGTCCCGCCCGCTTGCGTCGGTTCCCAGCGGATGCGTGCCGCTCGAGCCCTGGTACGCACCGGAGAGGTCGACGGCGTTCGGATCGTGGGGGGCGAGGAGGGGCGCGAGGACGGCGAAGCAGACGACGAGTCCGAGGGCGGCGACCGCCACCCAACCGGACATGCCGATGGATCTCGTACGACGCGTCGTCCGCGGGCCGGCCTTGCGGGCTCCGATCCGTCGCACCGCTGCTGTCGTGCTCATGAGTCCTTCTTCCCGATCGACACGCGCGGGTCGAGCAGTGTGTAGGCGATGTCGATGAGGGTGTTCAGCACGATGAAGGCGGCGACGTACATCAGGCAGATCGCCTGTACGACGGGGAAGTCCTTCTGCTGCACCGAACTCACGAGGAACTGACCGAGCCCGCCGAGCTGGAAGACCTGTTCCACGACGACGCTTCCCGCGATCAGGCCCGCGATCGTGAGACCCGCGACGGTGAGCACCGGCATCGCGGCGTTGCGCATCACATGTCTGCGTACGACGGCCCCGCGGGGCAGTCCACGGCTGATCGCCGTCTGCACGTGATCGGCCGACAGCTCCTGCCGGATCGCGGTCTGGGCGAGTCGCGCGACGAACGCGACCGACGCGAACGCGAGCGCGATCGACGGAAGAACCATGTGGTGGACCTCGTCGAGACCCGCACGGCCGGCGCCGAACACCGGGAACCACTCCAGGTCGACGGCGAACACGATGATCAGCACGACCGCTCCGACGAAGGTCGGCACCGCCATGACGGCCGTCGCGCCGGCCATGGCGGACCGTGACAACCAGCCGGGCCTGAGGCCGGCGAGGGTGCCGATGGCCAACCCGAGCACCAGGACGATCGCCGCGGCCATGAGGATGAGCAGCGTGGTCGCGAAGGCGCGGCTTCCGACCAGCGACGCCACCGGTTGGTTGTAGATGATCGATGTTCCGAAGTCGCCGTGCACCACGCCGCCGAGCCACCTCAGGTACTGCTGCCAGACGGGGTCGTCGAGGTGATACTCGGCCTTGATCGAGGCGACTGCCTCGGGGCTCATGGTGCGACCGTGCGTGAGGTAGGTGAGCGGGCTTCCCGGCGCGGCGTAGAGCGCTCCGAAGACCACCAGGCTCGCGATGAACAACGTCACCACCAGCCCCACGACGCGAGTGGCGACGAACCGCAGCATCACGCCGCCGGGCCGCTGCTTCGCCTTCGCCCGCCCTGATCGCACGGGTGCCGTCACGGTCGCGGGGCTCATCGGTTCACCCCTGGCTGCGCGTGATGGACCACGCGGCCGCCCACGACCGTGCGCAGCACCCGCGTGTCGAGCAGCTCCTCCAGTGGCCGGGTGAAGATGTCCCGGTCGAGAACGATGAAGTCGGCGTACAACCCCTCGGCCAGACGGCCGTGCAGGTGCTCGGAGCGGCTCGCCCAGGCGGCGTCACGTGTGGCGTGCACGATCGCGTCGGCCAGCGGCAGGGCGTAGTGCGCGATGTTGGCGGGCAGCGACGGATCGAGTGCCGAACGCCGTGTCGCCGCGATGAACATGTTGGGCAGCGGCGCATGCGGCGACGTGGGGGAGTCGGTGCCGAGCACGAGGGTGGCTCCGGCATCGGTCATCTCGGGCCACGGGAAGCCGCGGTCGGCCCGCTCGTCGCCGAGCACGCGCCGCCAGTTCTCCTGGATGGCGGGATCGGCGTGCACGGGCTGCATGCTCGCCGTGATCCCGAGTGCTGCCAGCCGGTCGATGTCCGCCGGGTCGACGACTTCGAGATGTTCGATGCGGTGGCGGCGCTCCTTGGGGCCGTTGAGGGCGACGGCGTGTTCTACGGCCCCGATCGCGACCCGGATCGCCTCGTCACCGATGGCGTGCAGGGCGACCTGCAGACCGGCCGCGTCCGCGGCGGCCACCACCGGCGCGAGTTCGGCGAGGCTCCAGATCGGGTCGGCGTTCGTGCCGTTCACGTAGGGCTTTCCGAGGGACGCGGTGCACCCGTCGACGGTTCCGTCGACCATGACCTTGATGCCGGTCACGCGCAGGAACGGGGTCGCCCGGTGGGTGGCGAGCTCGACGGCGCGCTCGACCTGGGCGAGGTTCCTCCCCTCGTCGCCGGTGGGCTGGACGCGCCAGAACGCGGCGATTCGAGTGGTCAGGACGCTCGCCTCATCGGCACGACGCATCGCCTCGTAGTCGCCTTCGCCCAGCGCCATCTCGGTCGAACCGACGATCCCGGACTCGGCGTACGCCGCGAGGACGACCGCCAGGGCCTCGTCACGGTCGAAGTCAGTGGCGAATCGGTCGAGTACCGGCCACACGAGGTGGTGCATCGCGGTCTCGTCGACCAGGCCGGTGGCCGCGCCCCGCTCGTCCCGGTGGACCGTTCCTCCCGGTGGCGATGTCGTGGTGTCGTCGATGCCGGCTTCGGCGAGAGCGGCCGAGTTCAGCCAGATCGAGTGGAAGTCGTAGGCCTGCGCGTAGACGGGCCGGTCGGCGACGACGGCGTCGAGCATGCCCCGATGGGGTACGCCGCCCGGGATGTCACCGTGTTTCCACCCGGTGGCGAGCACCCGGGGTGCGTCGGGGTTCTCCTCCGCCCACGTCCGGATGCGCCGCTGGACCTCCTCCACCGTGTTGGCGCCCCACAGATCGACCTGGACCGCCGCCTCACCGGTGCCGATCACGTGCGCATGGCCGTCGACGAAGCCGGGGAGGACGGTCGCGCCGTCGAGGTCGTGGATGAGGGCATCCGGTCCGGCCACACGCGCTGCGGTGGCCCCGTCGCCGACGTAGGTGAGCCGGTCGCCCACCACCACGAGCGAGTCGGCCCACGGGCGTTGGCCGGAGGTGAAGATCCGGGCGTTGCGGTAGAGATGAGCGGGCATGGTCGTGTCCTTGTCCATCGGGTTCCTCAGAAACGGTCGAGACCCTCACGGGCCGCAGCGTCGGGGTCGCCTGCCCGGTACTCGAGGGCAACGCCGGGAAGGTCGAGAGAGGCCGTGAACAAGGTGCTCCACTGTTCGTGGCCCGGCTGGGAATCGTCGGCACGGACGCACACCACCGCGGCGGCACCGTCACCGCCGCAGAAGGCGGCCGCGCGCTCCGGCGCGGAGCGGCCGGTCATGCCGCCGCGCACAGCGCGCGCGTGGTGGTACCGCTCGGCCGACACCGATTCCGGAGTGCTGGTGTCACCGCCGGCGAGGCCGGGGTCGAGAAAGTGATTGGTGTGGATGAGCCAGCCGTCCGCACCGGGTCGCACCATGGCGAATCCGGCCGGTGACATCTCGATGGACGCTGCTGCGGAGTGGCCGTCCCGGTAGGTCGCGACGGTCAGCACGGTGGACGCGCTCACGGTCGCGGAGGCGACGATGTCGCGGGCCTCCGCCACCGTGGCCGCCTCCTCGAGGACGCGACGCGCGACAGCGTGGACGGGCACACCGCCGGCGGCGTTGTCCGAGCGGTGGTGCAGGATGTTGAAATGCAGGCCGAGGCCGGCGTCGTTCACCCCGATCTTCGCGGCCGTGCCGAACTCGGTGAAGAGCTTCACCCGGCGTCGTGTTCCGGTCACGAGCGACAGCAGCAGACCGTCCGGCGTGAGCGAGTCGTGCCAGTCCCATGTCTGGATCGTCTCGGGCGGTCCGCCGGAGAGCGGTGTGTGCACGGCGGTTGTGCACTCGCCCTTGCCGGGCGCGGCGGCCAGTACTTCGGTCCGTGCGCCGACCGCTGCCACCTGCCATGGCTCGATTCCTGATGCCTCGGCGATTCCGTCGGACTCCTCGGCCAGAGCCGGATACCAGTCGCGCAAGGCGCCATGGCTGTGGGCGACGATGTCGCGGACGGTCGTCTCCGAGATGCCCAGAACCCTGAAATGCGCCAGGTAGCGGGCGCTGACGTCACGCACCTGGTCCGCGTACCGCGTGCCGATCTCGCGTCCACGGTCGCGGGAGTCGGTGGTGGTCGTGCGCAGTGTGTGCAGCTTCATGGTGTTGCTGTGCGACCTTTGCTTGTGAGGCCCGTCACGGTGAGGGGCGGGCGACACGCTAGGTAGGTAAAACGTTTAATACAATGGTGTTTGTCGTGTCACTTTCTGCTTTTCTGCCGCCCCGGCGTGCGTCGGCGACCACGGTCCGGCGGCCTGGGGGAGCAGCGAAAGGTACGTACCAAGGAGGGGTGTCGTGGCTCGATCGAAGGGCGTCACCATTCGCGATGTCGCCCAGCGCGCGGGTGTCTCCATCGCGGCGGTCTCGATGGCGCTCAATGGCACCGGGACGCTGAGCGCGGCCACGCGGCTGCGCGTCCGGGCCGTCGCCCAGGAGATGGAGTACCAGGCCGATGCCCTCGCGCGCGGTCTGCGACGTTCGTCGGTCGGGGCGATCGGCCTCGTCATGCGATCGCTGGACGCGCTGGGTGAGTACGCGCCGCGGGGCGTCGACGTGTTCACTCGCTACATCGGTGCCGCTTCGGCACAGGCGATGGACCGCGGACTCAGTGTGATGCTCGTGCCCGACCCGACCAAGCGGCCGACACCACCACTGGCGCTGTCACTCGACGGCTACATCGTGACGATGCCGCACGTGGACGATCCGGTGATCGATCTCCTCGAACGGCGCGGGATCCCGTACGTGACGCTGGGACGCGATCCCAGCCGCCCGGATTTCACCGACTGGGCCACCGAGGACGACGGCTCCAGCTTCGGGCGCATCTACGAGCACTTCGCCGCATCCGGTGCCCGGTCGATCGTGCTGTTGCGCGGAACCGACCCCAACGCGTGGAACATCGACAGCGAGGCGACGTACCGCGCGTGGTGTGAGAGCGCCGGGATCACGCCGCGCGTCTACACGTCGGCCGAGCGCGCCGGCGAGCGCGGCGGCGAGCGCGGCGGCGAGAACATCGCGCACGCGATCGTGGACGACGGGATCCCCGACGCGATCCTGTGCCACACCGGTCGTCAGGCGGCCGGCGTGCTCTCGGGTCTCACGGCGCGCGGCGTCGCCGTGCCCGATCGGACGATGCTTGCCGCGGCTTCCGACTCCGAGCACACCCGGCACAGCCGGCCCGCCATCTCGGCAGTCGAACTCCATGCCGCGGAAACGACGTTGGCGCTGCTCGACCTTCTCCAGGCGCGTATCGCGGGCGAGCCGAGCGCGGGACCGGTCCTGACGACCGCCCGGTTCCGGGTCCGCGCGTCCTCGCGGCGCACCGACACGAACGCCCGATGCTCACCGGGCCGGGAGGACTGAGACGGATCCCGCCCTGCCGAATGCGCCCTTCGCCCGCACGACTTCGATCCTGGTCGACGCTCAGGTGAACACGCCCGTCATCGGGGAGCTTTGACGTGCCGCGACGCCAAAGACCCCGGTCCTGATTGGGGGTGACGCGGCGTCAGCCGGTCGTGCCACCCGCGACCCACTGGCTCCACGGCATGTTCCAGTCGCTGAGGCCGTTGTCCGGGGCCAGCACGGTCTTGTCCTCGGAGTTCTTGACGATCACGACGTCACCGATCATCGAGTTGTCGAAGAACCACGCGGCGGGCCGCTTGCCGTCGTCGCCGCCCTTGACGTCCTTCAGGCCCACGCAGCCGTGGCTGGTGTTGACCTTGCCGAAGACCGAGTCGGCACTCCAGTAGTTGCCGTGGATGAACGTGCCCGAGGCGGACAGACGCATGGCGTGCGGTACGTCCGCGATGTCGTACGCGGGCTTGCCGTCCTTCTTCGTGAGGCCGACGGTCGAACCGTTCATGCGGATCTGCTTGAACTTCTCGGAGATGACCATCTGCCCGTTGTACGTGGGGTGTTCGGGGCTGCCGGACGAGATCGGGATGGTCCTGATCGTCTTGCCGTCCCGTACGACGGTCATCTGCTTCGTCTTGGCGTCGACGGTGCTGATCTGGCTCCGGCCGATCTTGAACGTGATCGTCTTCTGGACGCCGTGGAGGTCGAGCTTGACGGTGACGGTGGAGCCGGGCTTCCAGTAGTCCCTGGGGCGGAAGTCCAGACGGTCGTTGTTGAACCAGTGGCCGACGACTTGCTGGCCGCTGCTGGAGCTGACCTGGATCTTCGACTGTACGGCGGCCTTGTCCCTGATCGCCTTGTCGAAGTTGACGGTCACCGGCATGCCCACGCCGACGGTCGAGCCGTCCTCGGGGGAGAGGTGCCCGATGAAGCCGTCGGCCGGGGAGGCTGTGGTGATCGTGGCGTACCCGGTGACGGAGAGGCCCTTGGCGTCCTCGGCTTCTGCGGCGACCTGATACCTGGTGGCCCGCTCCAGCGAGACGTTCGGCTTCCAGGACGTGCCGTCCGCGGACAGGGTGCCCGGAATCTCGGCACCGGTCGCGACGGCGGTCATGGTCACCTTGGTGAGCTTGCCCTTACTGACGGTGACCTTGACGGGTTTGCCGGCCCCGACGCTGTCGGCTCCCCGCGCGGGCGTGATCTTTACTCGGGCTTCGGAAACGTCCGGGGCAGCCGCCTGATCCTGCCGCACCTGCGATTTCGGGTGGTCCCCGGCGCCGCTGCCGCTGGTGGCGGCGTTGCTGGTGCCGCCCAGGGCCGTGAGTGCGACTACGCCGCCGAGTACGCCGGCCGTGGCGACCAACCCGGTGCGTCGTTTACGTGCCGTGATCAAACGCTTCTCCCATGTCACTGCTCTTCGAATCCCCGGAGCTGACTGCCCGAGGACTGTAACTGGCTTTAGAACCACTTATACGCATTCATGCGTCCCGAAATGGGCAAACTGTGGCGAAGCCCACGCATGCCGAGCGCGACGCCGAGACCCTCCTCGGCGGTTCGCCGCTGCCGGGGCCACGGCGTGGGTGGTCGCCGTGACGGACTCCGGCGGCATGGCTGCCGACCGTGGGGGAGGGGGCACCGTGCACGACACGGCCGGGATGCACCTGGCGGCCTCCTCCGGCGCGGCGGCCGTGGGTCTGCCGGCGCGGGACGAAAGGCGGCGGCCGCGCTGCTCGCTCCACGAGGAAACCGAACGGCTTCGTCCCGTCGTCGCCGGCGGAGTGTTCCGCGCTCCCATGCGGAGTGTGGCCATTCCGTCCAGCGTGCCGTCCGTCTCGTCGTCTCTCGTCGTTGACGAGCGAGAACGTGTGACCCATGGCACATCGTTGCCGAGGAACTGGGGCGCCGACGCGTCCGACCAGTGATGTGGTGCGGCTCGACAGCACAGTTGCCGTACGAAGCGACCTGGAGACTCGGTGATGGACCAGACCCCGCAACGCGCTGAAGGCCCCGTGGCCGAGACGACCCCCAGCGCGCTGCCGCCGCCTGTCCTGTGGGGGTTCCTCCTGCTGCTGGCACTCATGTTCACCGCCTCCTACGCCGTGGGAGCCTCCGTCGGGCCCGTGGCCCCCGGAATGCACGGAACCCGTACGCCCCAGGACGGCACGGGCGGCCACGACGGCGCTGATATGGACCGGGGCGATATGGGCGGCACGCACATGAACCACGGAAGCGGGGGCTGATGGCTGCCGAACCGGCATCCCTGGAGGTCGTCACCGATCTCACCGTCGGCGGAATGACCTGCGCGGCCTGTGTGAAGCGGGTCGAGAAGAAGCTCGGCAAGCTGGACGGCGTCACCGCCACCGTCAACCTGGCCACCGGCCGTGCCCGGGTCAGTCATCCGCCGCGGGTCGGCCCGGAGCAGCTGATCGCCGCCGTCGAGCAGGCCGGCTGCACGGCCGCGTTGCCCGAGCCGCCCCGAGCCCGGCGTGAGGAGCACGCTGACGACGAGCCTGCGGAACCGCGGCAGGAACGCGACCGGCTGATCGTCACGGCCCTGCTCGCGGTTCCCGTGCTCGTCCTGTCGATGGCTCCCGGTACGCAGTTCCGCAACTGGCAGTGGCTGTGCTTCGTGCTCTCCGCACCGGTCGCCGTGTGGGGGGCTTGGCCCTTCCATCGGCGCGCGGTGCGCGGGGTGCGTCACGCGGCGGCGACCATGGACACGCTGGTGTCGCTCGGCGTGACGGCCTCGTTCTCCTGGTCGGCGTACGCGCTCTTCCTCGGCGGCGCGGGCGCCCCCGGGATGCGGATGCCGTTCAGCCTCGTGCCCTCGACCTCCCACGGTGTCGCGCACCTCTACCTGGAAGCGGCCGTCGGGGTGCCCCTGTTCGTGCTCGCGGGCCGCTTCCTGGAGGCGCGGGCCCGCCGGGGAACAGGCGCCGCGCTGCGCTCGCTGGCCCGCATCGCGGCCAAGGAGGTGTCGGTACGCAATGCCGGCGGGGAAAGACTCGTTCCCATGGAGGAACTGCGGGTCGGGCAGGTCTTCGTGGTCCGGCCCGGGGAGCGCGTCGCCACCGACGGCACGGTGGTCGAGGGCAGCTCCGCCATCGATCTCGCGCTGGTCACCGGGGAGAGTGAGCCGGTGGAGGCCGGTCCGGGCGACTCGGTGGTCGGCGGAGCCGTCAACGTCGGCGGGCTGCTGCTCGTGCAGGCCACGGCGGTCGGCGCCGACACCCAACTGGCCCGCATCACACGGCTGGTGACCGAGGCCCAGGCCGGGAAGGCGCGGGCGCAGCGCCTCGCCGACACGGTCGCCGGAGTGTTCGTCCCAGTGGTGCTGGCCCTGGCCGCCACCACGCTGGGATTCTGGCTGGGTGCCGGCGTGGAGCCGCAGGCCGCGATCACCGCATGCGTGGCCGTGCTCGTCGTCGCCTGCCCGTGCGCACTCGGCCTGGCCACCCCGACCGCGCTGATGGCCGCAACCGGGCGGGGCGCTGAGCTGGGTGTCCTCGTCAAGGGCGCCGAGGCTCTGGAGGGGTTGCAGCACATCGATGCCGTGGTGCTGGACAAGACCGGCACGCTCACGTCCGGCCATATGAGCGTCGCCAAAGTCACCACCGTGCCCGACGGGCTCGGCACGGAGGCGGTGCTGCGACTCGCGGGGGCCGTCGAGCAGGGCTCGGAGCATCCGCTCGGCCGGGCCGTCACGGCATACGCCGGGCGGATCCTGAGCGGGCAACGCCTGCCCGACGTGCGTGACTTCGTCGCGCTGCCGGGGCGTGGCATACGCGGCGCGGTGGAGGAGTACCAAGTCGAAGTCCTGGTTCCGGACGACGAGTTGCCGCAGGCCCTCGCGGGCGCACTGCCGGCCGCCGAAGCCGCCGCGCACACGGTGGTCATGGTCCGGGTGGACGGGAGAGCGGAAGCCCTGATCGGGATCGGGGACGTCCTGCGGCCGGGAAGCTACCGGGCCGTGGACCGGCTGCGGCGGCTGGGCGTGCGCCCCGTCCTCGCCACTGGTGACGGCGAGGTGGCCGCCCGGGCCGTCGCGGCGGAGCTGGGCATCGACGAGGTGCACGCCCGGTGCACGCCCGAGGGCAAGGGTGCCCTCGTACGCGAGTTGCAGGCCGAGGGCCACCGGGTCGCCGTCGTCGGCGACGGTGTCAACGACGCCGCCGCCCTGGCCGGCGCCGATCTGGGCATCGCCATGGGGAGCGGCACGGACGTGGCGATCGGGGCCGCGGACGTGACGCTGGTCCGGGGCGACATCGAGGCCCTGGCGGACGCGGTACGGCTCGCCCGCACCGCACTCGGCACCATCCGGACCAACCTGGCATGGGCGTTCGGCTACAACGTCGTCACCGTGCCGCTCGCCATGGTCGGTCTCCTCAACCCGATGCTCGCGGCCGCGGCGATGTCCGCCAGCTCCCTGCTCGTGGTCGGCAACAGCCTGCGGCTGCGCGTCTGGCAGCCGTCGCGCGCGTCCGGGCGCAAGCGGCCGCCGGCCCCTCGGAGCATGCCGTGACGTCCTCTTCCACCAGGGGACGGCCCCACACCCGTCCCCGCCGCTCGACGCCGACCGGGAGTGCCCGCCGATGACAGCCCACCCCTGGATCCCCACCCGCCGCCGCCTCACCGATACCCTGCTCGCGGCGATGGCCCCCGTGTGCGCCTGCGTCCTCGCTCTGGGCGGCCTGTCGGTGTGGGCCGCCTCCGGAAACGCGGGCAGCCCACCGCGCATAGGGGTCACCCACGCACGGCTCTACCTGCCGTTCGGGGACGTGCCCGAGACGGCTGCGTTCTTCAGGGTCACCAACACAGGCGACGCACCGGACCGGTTGGTGCAGGTGACCTCACCCGCCGTCGTGGGAGGGATCTCCCTCAGCCGCCACCGGATGAGCAAGGGGGCATCCGGCTACCGTGAGGCAACGGACAGCCTGCCGGTTCCGGCCGGCGGCACGCTGGACATGTCACCGCACACCGGCGACGTCACCGTGCCGGTCACCAGGCGGTGGCAGGCCGGCGATCTGGTGCCCTTCGTCCTGCACTTCGAACACGCGGGACGCGTCGAGGCCCTCGCCGTGGTTGTCCGCCCCGGCCAGGACGGGGCGTGACCGATCGGGGACAACCAGGCGTGCGGCCCGGCCCCACCCACCCGTCCTGTACGGGCAGGCGGGCCCGGTGGTGAGCGTGCTCGCGCCACGAGGGCGAAACCCTGGCACCTCCCCGGGGAACTCACCGGCCTCTCCATCCGACTGCTCTGGTGACGAAGCGGGGAGGTGGCATGGAGGGGTTGGACGTCCGGATGTCCGGCGTCGTGTGCCGGCACGGCCGGGTCGAAGCGGTGCGCGAGGTGTGCCTCGACATCGCGGCGGGGCAGCGGGTGGCGCTGACCGGCACCAACGGATCGGGCAAGACGACGCTGCTGCGTGCCGTTCTCGGCCTGCACCGGCAGTTCGCCGGCCGGATCCTGGTCGGGGGGCGGGACACCCGGAGCGCGGCCGAGTGGGCATGGCGGCGCCGGACCTGCGCGTGGATCCCGCAGAAGCCGGCGACCGGCCGGTTTCCGCTGCTGGGCCGGGAGTTGCTGGCGAGCAGCGCGTCCGGCGCCGAAGCGGTCGAGGCGGCGGACAAGCTCGGCGTCGGGCATCTCGCCGACCGGCCGCTGCACACGTTGTCCGGGGGCCAGCTCCAGCGTATGTACCTGGCACGGGCGGTGGGTTGCGTCGCCGCGGGGGCAGGGGTGCTGCTGGCCGACGAGCCCACCGCCGCACTCGACTTCTCCGGCCAGGAGGAGGCGGCCGACGTGCTGCTGTCCCTGCCGGTGACCGTTGTGGTCGTCACCCACGACCGAGCCCTTGCCGACCGCTGCGACCGGGTGCTGGAGATGGCCGCGGGCCGGCTGCGGGAGGTCCGGTGAGCGTTCTGGCCGCGGCCGACGTCGGCCAGCTGCTGCAGCTCGTGCCCGTCCAGCGAGCGGGCGCCGCCCTGTTGGTGGCGGCCGTCGGGCTGCCCGTGATCGGGGTCGTCATCGTCGGTCTCGACATCATGCCGGTGCGGTTCGCGATGATGCACGTGGCGCTGCTGGGCATCGCGGTGGCTCTGCTGACCGGACTCGATCCGATGCTGTGCGCGCTGGTGGCGTGTGCGCTCGCCGGGGCCGGGGTCGCGCCCCTGGCCCGCACCCCGGACGGACTGTCCGGTGCGATGGGCCTGCTGATGAGCCTGGCGATCGCGGCCGCGCTGCTCGTGCTCGCCGTCTCGGGCGTCAACGCGGCGGGAGCCTTCGCGCTGCTGTGGGGATCCATCCTCTCGGTCGGCAGCGCGGACCTCTGGCTGCTGGCCGCACTGGCCGTCGCCGTGCCGGGCCTGTTCTGGTGGCGCAGGAGGGACATCGCGCTTCTTCTCTACGACCGTGAGCTCGCCCTGTCCTCGGGCGTACGCGTCGAGCGGCTCACCCTCCTGCTGCTCGTCCTGGTCGCGGTGTCGGTCGCCGGGGCGATCAAGCTCACCGGCGCCCTGCTCGTCGACGCGCTCACTCTCCTGCCCGCCCTCGCCGCACGGCGGTTGGGCCGTTCCCTGTCCTCCATCGTCCTCTGGGCGGTCGGTACCGGCGTCGTCGTGAACCTGACCGGGTTCCTCATCGCGCTCCGTTTCGACTGGCCGCCCGGACCCGTCCTGGTCCTCACCTCCGGCGTGGTCGTCCTCGCCGTGCATCTCGTACCCGAACGGAGAATCAGCTCATGGCGCGCATCCGCGGCCCCGTCACTTCCGTCCTCGCACTGACCCTCGGCACCGCGCTCTCGCTCACCGGCTGCGGCAGCGAGAACACCCCGTCGTCCTCCTCGTCCTCCTCGTCCGAGGCGAAGCCCGGGGGCACGAACGAGGGCGCCCCGGTCGTCGTCGCCACCACGAGCTGGGAGGGCGCCTTCGCCAAGGCCGCAGGGGCGAGGGACGTCAAGATCATTGTCCCGGAGTCGGTGCAGCACGCTCCCGACTACGACCCGAAGCCGTCCGACCTGGCGGCCGTGGCGGGCGCCGACTTCGTGCTGTACGCGCCCTTCGAGCCCTACGCCGCGAAGTTCAAGGAGGCAGCCGGGTCGAACGCCAGGCTGGTCGAGGTCGACCTCGACAACGACGCCGACAAGGCCAAGGCCGAGGTGACCCGTTTGGGCAAGATGTTCGGCACCGAAGAGGCTGCCGCCAAGTGGATCACGTCCTTCGACACCGAGTACGCCACGTTGCAGAAGGACCTCAAGGCCGCCTGGCCGGACGGCAAGGCGCCGACCGTCGTCGCTCAGATGTTCTCGACGTGGTCGGCGAAGATGGCGGGCGCGAACCTGGTCGGTACGTACGGCCCCGAGGCGGTGACGGCCAAGCAGCTGTCCGACCTCTCGAAGAAGAGGCCGCAACTCGTCCTGGACAACGTCCATATGACGACTGGCAAGGTGCTTCCCGACTCGCGTGCGCACCAGGTGGAGATCGTCAACTATCCGGCCGAGGACCTGGATCTGCTGGCCGTGTACAGGAACGCGGCGACGGCGGTGGAGAAGGCGATGGCCTCATCCTGAGCCGCAGCCGGGGCGGACACGCGCAGGGAGGGCCGCCCGGAGTGTCACCGGGCGGCCCTCCCGCTCACCGGCGGGTCAGCCGGCCGATGCCAGAGGCCGCCGCTCCTCCGCCTGAGCCGTGCACTGTTCCCGTAGTGCCACCCGGTCCGGCTTGCCCGCCGGCGTCAGCGGCAACTCGCCCAGCACCAGCAGTCGTTCCGGGTGCTTGCGCCGCTCGAGACCACGGGTTCCGAGGTGGGCGCACAGCTCTTCCAGCGTGGGCGCCGCGCCGTCCCGCGGCACAATGCAGGCCGCGAGCCGCTCACCCATCAACGGGTCGCTTACGCCCACGCACACCACGTCCCGCACACCCGGATGCGTGGCGAGTTCGAGCTCCACCTCCGCCGGGCTGATGTTGGCCCCGCCCCGGATCACCACGTCTTTGAGCCGCCCGACGACCCTCAGCGTCCCGTCCTGGTCGATGAGTCCCAGGTCCCCGGTGCGCACCCAGCCGTCCGCCGTGCGGTAGCGGGAGTCGAGGTCGGGCGCGGCGACATAGCACAGCGGGGTCATCGGACCGCGGGCCATGATCTCGCCGACCGTACCCCGGGGCACCTCCTCCAGCTCGTGGGCGCCGGGGAGGGTGATCCGTATGTCGGCGACCCGGGGATCGGGGCGCCCCGCGGCGACGCCGGGCCGCCCGTCACCGTCGGAGGACTCATCCACCAGCCCGGTGTGGCAGTTGACGCCGTCCGCCGAGCCGTAGAGGTTCACGACCGGACAGCCGAAGGCCTCGCGTGCCTCCGCTGCCGTGGCCCGGTCCAGCGGTGAGCCTCCGACGATCACGGCCGTGGGCGGGGTGAACTCCGGCCGGCCGTTCTCCGCCATGCGGTCCAGCATCATCCGGATCATGGTCGGCACGCCCAGGACATGGGTGGGCCGGTGCTCGACGAGTGCCGCCAGCGCCGCCTCCGGGGTGAAGGCGTCGAGCAGGACCAGGGTCCCGCCGTGCCGGGCGAGTGTCACGGCAGTGCCGTTGCTGCCGAACGCCGAGGCCAGCGGCACGAGGAAAAGACAGCGCGGCGGGCGCCTGTCCGGCATGAGGGAGCCGAGGAAGTTGCCGCGCCCACCGGCCAGGGCGTTGTGCGAGTAGGCCACCATCTTCGGCTCGGCCTCGGAGCCGGACGACACCAGGATGCGGGCGGCGGAGTCGGGGTGGGGGCGGGCCGGGACCAGAGCCTTCGGGTCGGTGCGCAGCAACGTCGAGAGCGCGACGGCCCCCTCGGGTGCGGCTCCCGAGGCGATCACCGTCCGCAGCGCGGGCAACTCACCGGCGACTGCCAGCAGGTCGGCCGCATGGTGGTTGCCCCGGTGTTCGGCCGCCGCGATCACCGCGACCGCCTCGGATCTGCGCAGCAGCGACGCCGCCTCGCGCCCGCCGCGCCCGACGGGGAAGGGCAGCGCGACCGCGCCCAGGGCGGCCAGCGCCAGGTCGACGACGACGGCGTCGCGTCCGTTGGGAAGCTGGACGCCGACGACGTCGCCGGCACGTATGCCGAGTCCGGCGAGTCCAGCGGCGAGACATCGGGCCTTGCGGTCCAGCGCGGTGTAACAGAGTCTGCCCTTGGCGTCGAGGACGGCCGTGTGGTGCGGATCGGCGATCCGGCGGGCGCGGTAGAGGCTGTAGAGGTCGAGGTCGGGGCAGCTTCCGTCCACGGCCCAGGTACGGCGCAGTTCGGCGGGCAGCAGGTCGTGCAGGGCGACGGTCATGCGAACCTCCAGGGGGCGGGGACGGCGGGTGCGCCGTGTGCGTCGCGGCCGATCGAGCCGGAGGGCAGCAGACCGGCGAGGTCGGTGACGACCGGGACGGCGGACAGACCGTCCTCGCGCAGCCGCTCCAGCGCCTGTGCCGTGGACAGGTCGCGGACCTCGTACGGGACGGCGGAGTGGTCCGGGAGGGCGATCCAGCCGTCGGCCGTGGGCAGCGGCCGGCGGAAGCCCGCCGGCCGGCGCGGATCGAGACCCCGCGCGGCACGCGTCCGAGCGGCCGCGGTGAGCACGTCGGCGGCCCCCAGCAGCGACGAATCCACCCGCACACCGGCCCCGGTGCGCTGCCGCAGCAGCAGTCCGGCGAGGACGGCCTCGGCACCGGTGAGCCCGCCGAGCACGTCGAGCAGGGTCATCAGGGACGGCGCGGGTGGCTCGTCGGCGGGGCGCGCGGCCTCGCCGACCCCGGTACGGGCCTGCACCATGAAGTCGGTGCCCATCGGGGCGTCGGGCAGTCGGCCGGCCCAGCCGCTGGTGTAGGCGTAGACGAGCGCGGGGTTGACGGCGGCCAGGTGTTCGTGGTCCAGGCCGAGTTCGGCGGCCTTGCCCGGTGCCCAGTTGTGCAGGAACACATCGGCCTCCGCCGCCATCGCGCGCAGCCGCTCGCGATCCGCCGGCGACTTGATGTCCACCTCGACGGCCGTCTTGCCGCGGTTGAGCGCGAGCCAGCGCGCCGAGATCCCCGAGCAGGCGGGCGGCATGCCGCGCAGCGGATCCCCGCCGGGCGGCTCGATCCGCACCACCTCCGCGCCGAGCAGCCCCAGCAGATGCGCGGTCAGCGGCGCCTGGATCCGGCGGCCGGCCTCCAGGACGGTCAGCCCGGCCAGAGGGGCGTCGGCCCGTCCCGCCGCCGCGCCGGAGTACGACGCGGGGTGCTGCGTCAGTTCCCACGGCGGGGCCCCGTCGTACTCGGCGGCCCGCTCGGCGATCGAACGCAGCGGGCACACCTCGGCACCGGAGGAACGGGCCGCATCCCGGATCAGCTCCCAGGCGGCGGCCCGGGCGGCGTCGTGCAGTGACCGAGGAAAGGGCGCGCAGGCCGTGGCGTACCGGAACTGGAAGGGCCGCCAGCCGCGCCGTACCGCATCCCGCGGAGCGTCCAGCGCACGCCAGAAGCCGGCCCACGCGCCCGGGTCGAGCGTCTCCAGTTCGAAGACGACCCCGTCGGCGGAGGTGAAAGGCGGCCCGCCCGGGGCGACTTCGGCGGCCTCACCCTCCTCCGCGCCTGCCGCGGCCAGGTACTGGGAGACGGCGAGCAGCCCGGCCCGTTCGGCGCTGACCTCCGCGCTCATGGCATGTCCGCCGCGAGCCTGTGAGAGGAGCCCGGCCAGCAGGGCCTGCACGGCCAGGAGGCCGGTGGCGGTGGCGGCGTAGTCCACGGCAAGGCCGCGCGGGGTGCCGCCGCGGCGACCGTGTACGGCCATGACGCCGGTGGCCGCCTGCACGGTCGCCTCGTCGAGGGCCCTGTCGCCCCACCTCGTGTGGGCGGTGAATCCGCTGAACTCCGGTCCGCCGAGCCTGATACGGCCGCCAGGGTGTGCGGCCCCCTCCGCGCCGAGCAGCCGCAGGTGCTCCGCGACGAGTCCGTCCGCCGGTCCCGGCGGTCCCGAGGTTTCCAGACGCAGCCCGTCGAGCGGCCGGGCCGTCGCGTGCGCGACGGCCGGTGTGGCTGGTGATGTCATGCCCCTCCTTTCCTGACACGCGGGAACCCGGGAGCGGTCGCCCCCGACCAGTTCCACGAAGAGGTGGTCGGACCGGCAGGTGCCGGAGTTCCCGAAGGGGTGAGCGAGAGGTGCTGGACGTGGCGTGGGGCGATCCGCAATGTCCCCCGGAACTAAGGGAGTTGAGAGACAAGGTGGCGGACTTCGTCCGTATGCGAGTCGTGCCCTGCGAGCCGGTCCTGGACGGCGGCGGCCCGGACGCGGCTGCGGCGCTGCGCCGGCTGCGCAAGGAGGCCAAGGCCGAGGGGCTCTGGGCGCTGCCCCTCCCGGCCGAACTGGGCGGCCATGGGCTGCCGTTGAGGTCGTACGCCCATGTCGCGGAGGCCGAGGGCGCCAGTGACCACGGCCCGGCGGCACTCGGATCGGCCTCGCTGCTGGACGCGCTCATGCTGTGGCGGCACGGCAGCGCGCGCGTCCGCGACCGCTATCTCGCACCACTGGTCGCCGGCGACCTGCGAGCCTGCTACGCGATGACCGAACCGGACGTCCCCGGCACCGACCCCTTCCTCACCACCACCCGCGCCGACGACAGCGAAGACGGAGGCTGGCGGCTGACCGGGCACAAGTGGTTCGTCAGCGGTGCCGCCGACGCCGACCTCGTCACGGTGCTCGCCCGCACGGACGGCCGGGCCCCGGAGCGAAACGGCCTGTCCCTGCTGCTGGTCCCCACAGTCTCCCGTGGCTTCCGGGTGGTGCGAGAGCTTCCCGTACTCGGTGCGGCCGGACAGGCGGAGATCGAACTCGACGGTGTCGCGGTGGACGACGGCCATCTGATCGGCGAACGCGGCAAGGCTCTCGCCGTCGCCGCCGAACGGCTCCAGCTCGGCCGCA
The DNA here is from genome assembly GCF_006540305.1 of Streptomyces sp. 6-11-2. GTDB lineage: Bacteria > Actinomycetota > Actinomycetes > Streptomycetales > Streptomycetaceae > Streptomyces. Next base: position 6,282,756 of record NZ_BJOR01000001.1, read on the forward strand.
TCCTGCGCAGCCTGCGCTGGCTCGGCCAGGCCGCCCGCGCCTTCGAGCTCATGAGAGAACGAGCGGTCACCCGCACCCGTTCTCGTGGCCCCCTTGGCGACCTGCAACTCGTCCAGCGCCACGTCTTCGAGTCGTTGCTCGCCCTGCGCACCACCCGGCCCCTGGTCCACGAGGCCGTGTCCCGGCTGGACGCGGGCGGCGACGCCCATGTGGAGGTGGGTCTGGCCAAGGTCGCCGCGGCGCGCACGCTGCAGTTGGTGGCCGACGCGGCGATCCAGGTTCACGGCGCGGCGGGCCTCGGCCCGGACACCGCGCTCCCCGCCCTCTTCCGCACCGCCCGCGCGGCCCGCGTCCTCGACGGCCCGGACGAGCTGCACATCACCTCGGTGGCGCGGCGGGTGCTGCGAACGGATCCGGCCTGAGGTCCTGTCCACGGAGGCCGGTGAGGACGGCGAGGGCGTACGCCAGGAAGAAGTCGCCCCAGATCAGCTCCTGTCGCACGGCTGTTTCGGCCGCCAGGTCGTAACAGCCGTCCAGGAGGCGGCCGTCGGCGGTCAGGTGGCTGTCGACCAGCGCCTTGAGGACGGCGACTGCTCGGTCCCGGTGACCGAGGCCGAGCAGTGCCAGTGCGGTGATGGCGGCGGCGGAGGTGTCGCAAGGGCCGCCGGGGTGAGCGAAGTCGGCGGGCGGCACCAGGTGCTCCGTCAGCAACCGGCCGACGTGGTCGGGGAATTCGCCGCCGCCCGCCAGAGGTGCGGCCTCGGCGAGCGAGAGTAGGAGCCACGCCCTTCCCCTGCTCCAGCCCGGGGGAGGATCGGCGCACGCGGTCCAGCCCGCGCCGGGCTCGTGCCGCCACGACCAGCGGGGCGGCCGCGCACCAAGCCACAGTTCGACATGTCGCCGCAGATGCGAGAGGGCTGCCTCAGGGTTCGCCGTCGCCAGCAGCGGTACCATGCCGGGCACGCCGTCCACACGCGCCGTCAGCCGCGGTCCGCCGAACGCCGAACCCCACGGCACGAGACCGAGCTCCGGGACGAAGTCGCTCAGGCAGGCCCGGGCGGCCCGGTCCCGCAGGCCCGGTTCGTCGTCCGCGAGGGCGGTGCCGTACCAGAAGATCAGTCCGCGGGCGGCGGTGTCCGCCTCGGCCCAGCCGGCCAGGCGGGCCGTGCAGGCCCGGGCGACCGCACGGTCGGCGGCGTCGCCGGTGTACCGGGCGCGCAGCCACAGCAGCCCCGCCCAGAAACCTCCGGTCCAGGAGCCGCGGGCGGTCGTCCGCCACGTGCCGGTGCCCGGGTCCGCGTACAGCGGGAACCGGTCGCCGACCTCGGTGCGGGTGACGGCGACCCGGACCAGGACGCGGGCGAGTGCCGGACCTGCCCAGGAGGGAGCGGTTGCCAGGCCGGGCGGCGCCTGTCGGTCCTCCTGCGGGGGCGTGCCCTCGTCCGTGCGTGCCCTCATGACCGTACGCCCGCCCGATGCTCCTGCACGGCCCACAGCAGTGCCACAGCCCCGGCTCCCGCGAACTCGGCCGCCACGAGCAGCCACCCGCCCCCGTACCGCCCGGCCTCCGCCAGCACTCCGAACAGCGGCGGCCCGACCGCGAATCCGGCGAAGAAGCCCGCCGAGACCAGCGCCGAGTCCTGGCCCGCCCGACCGGGCGCGGCCCGCTGCATCACCAGGACCATCGACACCGCGTTCGCCGCCACGGCGAAGACGCCCACCGCCACGGCCGCGACCCACGCCAACGGGCGCACGGACGACGAGCCGGCCAGCAGCAGGGCCGCGGCCACCGCGCCCACGGCCAGGGAACCCGGCAGCCAGGCCGCCCGGTCGGGCCGCCCCGCGACCTTCGACCAGCCCACCCGGCCCGCGATCCCGGCCACACCCAGCACGGCCACCAGCGCACCCGCCGAGGTGGGACCGAGACCGAGCCGCTCGGTGCCGTACAACGACAGATAGGTGTTCACCGAGGCGATGCCGCAGCCGAGCAGCAGCGAGAACGCCATCAGCCAGGCGATCATGCCGCGCGGCACCCAGACCGCCGGGCTCGACTTCGCCGGAGGATCGGCGGGCATCGCCCGCGCCGCCCACACCGCCGCCACCGCCGCGGCGCCCGCCGCCGTCCACACGGCACCCCGCCATCCGGCGAGCCCGGCCAGTGCCGCGAGCGGCAGCCCGGCCGCGAAGGCCCCGAGTTGCACCCCCGACTGCTTCATCCCGGTCACCGCACCGCGCCGGGCAGGCGTCACCACGGCGAGGATCGCCTTGTTCGTGGTGGGGTTGGCCAGCGCCTGCGGCAGCCCGCCGAGCGCGACGGCCGCCAGCAGGAACCCGGCATTCGGAGCCGACCCGATCAACACCAGCGCCACCGCCGCCACTCCCAGCAGGGCCACCAGGCAACGCCGCGGCCCGACCCGGTCCACCACCCGGCCGCCGACCGGAGAGAGCACGGCCGCCGTACTGAATCCCACGGTGGTCGTGAGCCCCAGAGCGGTCGGCGAGACGTCCAGCTCCACCACGAGCCGCGGGCCGAGCGCCCCGATCAGGAACAACTGCATCATCGAGAAGGCCATGGAGCAGGTGAGCAGCGCGGTCAGAGCGCCGGTCGCCGGATCCGCCCCCTTCTCGCCCACCGCTCGCGCTCCGTTGGGCCCTGCTCGTCCCACCCGATCCGTCGTCACAGACGCACCTCCCGGGACAGCAGTCGGACCCGGCTCTCATCAGGTTCCCGCTCTTTACTGTGATGTGAATCACCGTCAGAGTGCTGAGCGTCGGATGTGGGAAGTTTTCGTATCCCCGCATGACGGCGGGTCAGGAATGCGAGGATGAGCGGCCATGACTGCTGGGTGGCATCTGCGCATGACACGGGCCGCGGTGTTCGCGGCCGTCTCTGTGCTGCTCGCCGCCCTGGGGCACGTCCTGATGTCAGGCACCGCCGTGCCCTGGTGGGCGCTGACATCGGCGGCGGTCGTGACCGGCGGAGCGGCGTGGTGTCTGGCCGCCCGGGAGCGTGGTCTCCTTCTCGTCTCCTCCGTGGTGGTGGCCGTGCAGACGGCGCTGCACCTGTGGTTCTCCTGCGCGCAGGGGCTGGTGACGCCGCCCCCGTTGCCGGCGCCCACGGGCGGAACGGTTCACAGCGCGTTCTCCACGGACCACATGGCCTCGATGGTCCACATGAGCCATGTCATGCCTATGGCCCCCGGGGCCGACGTGGGGGAGTCGACGGGTGCCTTGGGCGCCTCGGACGCCATGGCGGGGATGGGTCACGCCATGGGCGGGACATCCTCCGCCGGCATGCTCGCCGCCCACCTGCTCGCCGCTCTGCTGTGCGGCCTGTGGCTCGCGTACGGCGAACGCGCCGCGTTCCGCATCCTGCGGGCCGTCGCCGGATGGCTGGCCGCTCCGCTCCGGCTGCCTCTGACTCTGCCGGCACCGCCGCACCGACCGCGCATCCGCGCCCGCCGCGGCCGCTCGGCCCGCACGCCGCACCGGCTGCTCCTCGCGCACGCGATCACTTCTCGGGGCCCGCCTGTGGGAACCGCTGTCGTCTGAGACAGCCGATTCCCCGGCATCGCCCCGCGCGTCCCGCGCCCGGGCGGTCCGGGCGGCGGGCGTACGTCGCCGTTGCGCGCGTACGTCCGCCACCCCACGCCATCACCGGATCCGCCGCCCGTCCCACGCGGTCCCTTCCTCATGCCCCGGGCCCGCGCGGATCTGCGCACGCCGGATCTCCGGACTTCCGAGAAGGACCTCAGGTGATCAGTCCTGCCCTGCCTGTCGCATCCGACACGACGCCGCACACCGAGAGAACCCGCGACGAGAAGACGTCGACCGAGGAGTCGATAACGGCCTGGGCGCTCGCCGCCCGCGCCGGTGATCCCAGAGCGGTCGAGAACTTCGTCCGCGCTCTGCAGCGAGACGTCCGTCATTACGTCACGTACCTCAGCCACAACCCTCAGGCCGCCGACGACCTGGCCCAGGACACCTTCGTGCGGGCCCTCGGCAGCCTGCACCGTTTCGAGGGCCGCTCCTCCGCCCGGACCTGGCTGCTGTCCATCGCACGCCGCGCGGTGATCGACAGCTACCGGCATGCCTCGGCCCGGCCTCGCCTGGCCGACACCGACGACTGGCAGGCCACCGCGGAGTGCGCCCAGGAGTGCGGCCTGCCGGGCTTCGACGAGGGCATCGTCCTCACCGACCTGCTGGAGGCACTGCCCGACGAACGCCGTGAGGCGTTCGTACTCACCCAGATCGCCGGTCTGCCCTACGCGGAAGCGGCCGAGCTCAGCGACTGTCCGATCGGTACGGTCCGTTCCCGCGTCGCACGCGCTCGCGCCTGGCTGATCCAGTCCCTGCACGACGCCGAACGAGGCGAACCGGTGAGTACCGCGGCCTGACGACGCCGGCAGCGGCCCTGACGAGGGGCTGTCCCGGAAGCTCCGGAGCGAGCCGCGCTCCGGAGCTTCCGCGCATCGCAACGAGAGGAGGCGGCGGCTGCCCAGCGCAGCGCGGCCCCAGCTGTGCTGTGCGAGGACGTCACCGGATACGTCCGCTGCGTACGCCGAGCGCCGCGGTGTCCGGTTCTCGCCAGTCCGCGGTAAATGCCTGGACTGAGAAAGTCTGCGGACGGGAGACTTCCGACTTCCGAACCTCCGGGAGTGTGATGGGGACAACAGATACGCGAGGGCCGACGCCGGGCAGGAGCGCGGTCGTTCTGGCACTACGCCGCTACGGCCGGGAACTGCTGCGACTACGGCTGCTGGCCCTGCCCGCGCTGCTGTTACCGGCCGTGGGCAACATCGGCATCCGCTACGTCGCCCCCCTGCTGATCGCCAAACTGGCAGGACAGGCCGCCGGGGACGGCGGCCTCACCCTCAGCCCGGCGCTGCCGTACGTGCTGGGCTTCGGCGTGACGCTGCTGCTCGCCGAGGCCGTATGGCGGATCGGGCAGCACTGCCTGAACCGCGTGGAAGCCCTCGGCATGGAACACCTTTACGTGAGCGGCATGGACGAACTCCTCGCCCAGGACGCGGCGTTCTTCCACGACAACTTCGCCGGCTCCCTGACCAAACGGGTACTCAGCTTCGGCAAGCGCTTCGAGGACTTCGTCGACACGGTGACGTACCGGATCGTGGGCAGCCTCGTCCCCCTGGTGTTCGGTGCCGTGGTGCTGTGGAGCTACGAACCCATGCTCGTCGTCGGCCTTCTTGTGATGATCGCGCTGACCGTGGTGGCCGCGACGCCTCTGGTCCGTCGCAGGCAGAGGCTCGTCAACGACCGTGAGGCGGCGATCGCCCGGGTCTCCGGTCACGTCGCCGACAGCCTCATGAACATGGAGACCATCCGGGCCTTCGCGGCCGAGCGGCGGGAGGCCGACGAACACCGCAGCCGTGTCGCGGACTCCCGGCGCCTGACGCTGAGGTCGTGGGACTTCGGCAATCTGCGCGTCGACACCCTGGTCGCCCCCATGTCCGTGCTGACCAACGTGCTGGGTCTGCTGGTGGCCATCGCCTTCGGTGGCTCGGGCCAGGGAGTCGAGGAGATCGTCGTCGCTTTCACCTACTACTCCAACGCCACGCAGATCATGTTCGAGTTCAACCAGATCTACCGGCGTCTGGAAAGCTCGATGACCGAGGCCGCACAGTTCACGGAGCTGCTGCTGGATCCGCCCACCGTGCTCGACCCGGCGACACCCGAACCGCTCGCACCGCGGGACACCGGCATCCGCTTCGAGGCGGTGACCTTCGCCCACACGGGTGCGAAGCCGATTTTCCAGGGACTCGACCTGGACGTGCCCGCAGGCGCACGGATCGGTCTGGTCGGCAGGTCCGGCGGCGGCAAGACCACGCTCACCCGGCTCCTGCTGCGGATGTCGGACCTTGACGACGGACGCATCCTGATCGGTGGTCAGGACATCAGCCGGCTGCGCCAGACCGACCTGCGCTCCCTGATTGCCTACGTCCCGCAGGAACCCGCCATGTTCCACCGCAGCCTGCGGGACAACATCGCCTTCGCCCGGCCCGGCGCCACCGACGAGGAGATCCACGCGGCGGCCGCGGCCGCGCACGTCACCGAGTTCGCCGACCAACTCCCCGACGGCTTCTCCACTCTGGTGGGGGAGCGGGGCGTCAAACTCTCGGGCGGCCAGCGCCAGCGTGTCGCCCTCGCCAGGGCCATCCTGCGCGACGCCCCGATCCTGCTGCTCGACGAGGCGACCAGCGCGCTGGACTCGGAGAGCGAGCTCCTCGTCCAGGACGCCCTGTGGCGGTTGATGGACGGACGTTCGGCCCTCGTGGTGGCCCACCGCCTGAGCACCGTCGCCGGCATGGACCGCCTCGTCGTCCTCGACCGCGGAAGCGTCGCCGAGCAGGGCACCCACGAGGAACTGCTCGCGGCGGACGGCGCCTACGCCAAGCTGTGGCAGCACCAGTCGGGCGGCTTCCTCGGCGAAAGCACCGAGTCGGCCCTCGGACGCCCGGTCCCGGAAGCCGGTCCCGGCGGTCTGCCCGGACCGGCCGACCCGGCACCGGACGGGGGCCGCGGGACGTCGTCGCACGCTCGTACGGGCACCGGGTCCACGTGACCGAGTCGGTTTCCGGACATCGTGATCCGAGAGAGGCGTGTCGGCGAGGGACGGCCGTTGTTCCAGCCACTTCCCGTCGCGCATGATGACTCTCCCGCGTAGTTCCGGCTCGCCGCGCCAAGCGCGCACAGTCCTCGGGACGACGCGTACATACAGAAAGGAACCCTCTTCCACGCGTGGATCCCATCCGAACTTGCCGGCGAACGCCTCCGCCGCGCCTGCGGGCACCTCCTGGTCCGGGAAGCACTCCGCCTCACCCTGGAGGAGCACCACGTCGAAGGTGTCCGGTAGCGACAGGCGCACGCGCGGCTCTTCGCGGACGTTTCGCGCCGTCACGGAAGTGGCGCCGGTGCACATCCACACTGCTCGCCCATCCCACAAGAACCACAGCGGCACCTGGTGCGGCCCGTGATCAGGGTGAGCCGTCGACACCCATACATCCCGCTCGGTGACGAGCCGCGCCAGAGCGTCGCGCACACGCTCGGCCGTCTGGCGACGAACGATTCCGGTGGTCTCCATGAGGACCGACCCTAGCCAGGCAGGCGCGGAGTGCGCCTGAGGCGCAGGACTTACTCCCAGCGACCGATGAGCTCCTCAGCGTTCGGCTCGGGGCGGCCACCTTCGGTGCTCAGGGTGACTGGCGGAGGTGCTCAGTCACACGTGTCTCCGGCCATGGCCGGCTCGTGATCGCGCCTGGTGGCTGCGTCGCCGGGCGGACCGGCTGAGCCGGTGGGCCGGGCGCACCGCGATGGGGCGCACGAGAACCCCTCGGCACTGGTCCGCGGCCTGCGCGCCGACCTCCTTGGGCACGTTGGCGGGCACCTGGCCGCCGATGCCGCCGTGATCACCCTGCACGCACCCACAGTCAGTTCCCCATCGGGCAGGCCCGGCGGTGACCGTGTCGGCGGAAGTCGGACGGCGGTCGCCGCAATGGCGGGTACACGGAAGTATGCCCTCCGTAGAGCGTCCTGCGAGTCGGCGTCGGCCGTGGTACGAGGCGCGTGGCCTGGTCGCTGTTCCCCTTGTGCTGATCGTCGTGATCACCACCGTCAACCTGGCCACTCCCGGCCACCCGCACGTCGGACCGCTCCTGATCGTCGCGCCGGTGCTCGCCGCGGTGACCCTGGGGCCGTGGCTGACCACACTGACCGGAGTGCTGGCCCTGGCGGACCAGGTGATCTTTGCCGTCCTTCTCAGAGACCTCCATTCGGCGCAGCGCATGGCGCAGATCTTCGCCGTGGTGGCGGCCTCCGCGTTCGCCGCGCTCCTGTCCGGGATGCGGGAGCGGAAGGTACGGGAGCTGACCCGGGTGCGCCAGGTCTCCGAGATCGCCCAGAACCTGGTCCTGCGCCCGCTGCCCCCACGGATGGGACCCCTGCGCGTGGCGGCGGTGTACCTGGCGGCGGAGCGCGAGATGAAGATCGGCGGCGACCTGTACGCGGCCGCCCGCACGGCCCACGGGACCCGGCTGCTCATCGGGGACGTCCGCGGCAAGGGCCTGACCGCCGTGAGCGACGCAGCGCTGCTGCTGAGCGCCTTCCGAGGGGCCGCGCACCGGCAGACGGGCCTGGCGGAATTCACGGCCTACCTGGACGCGAGCGTGTGCTGGAACCTGGCGGAGCCCGGTGAGAACGATCTGGCGCAGGAATGCTTCGTCACCGCGATACTCATCGACATCCCCGACCACGCACCCACGGTCCAGATCGTCCACTGCGGTCACCCCCCGCCGCTGCGGCTACGCCCGGGACAGGCCACCGCGCTGTGCGCCCACCAGGCCGGCCCCCCTCTCGGCCTGCAGCTGGACACGCCCGGTCACTGTGTCGACACGTTCGACTTCGGGCAGGGCGACCTGCTCCTGCTGTACACCGACGGCGTGGCCGAAGCCCGCAACCCCCGCGGCGACTTCTATCCCCTCGCCGAACGCGCCGCCACCTGGAGAGGGGAGCGCCCCGAGGAACTCCTGGAGCACTTGCGCTCCGACCTGCTCGCACACGCGGGAGGCCGGTTGGACGACGATGCCGCCATGATTGCCCTCGAACGCCCTGCAGGATCCGGCGGGCCCGAATCCCGTGGATCGCGGCAAGAAGGGATCAAAGATCTACTTGATCACAGAGCGGACTGGTCCGCCTCTCTCCATCGGCAGCTCCGCCGCGATCACCTACGACAGCCAGGGACTGGAGCCGCTTGTGCGAGGTATTCCGCCCGTCCGCTCCCGGCACGGCCGCCGACGGCGGCCGACCATACTCCACGGTGACAAGGGCTGCGATCCTTCGCCGGCATCGCCGCCGCCCTGATCTGCTCCCGCCGACCGGACGGGGCGGTCGACTCACACGGCGCCGAGAAAGCCCGGATCAACGCCATCGAACTGTCGGCATGAGTCCCGGGCGACGCCAAGCAGCTCTCCCATGGGCACGGCGCGACGGCTGGTCGCGGAGATGTCGCGGCGCGCCTCGGCAGACCACAACGGCGGGAAGACGGAGAGGCCCTGGCTGCTGTTCAACGCCCGGACCTCCTCCTTCCAGCCGGGCCAGCGCAGAGTGGCGTAGAACTCATCGAGTGCGCCGGACACCAGCCAGGCCAGCCACGCGGAGTGACCGGCACCCAGAGCCTCCCAGCGAAGGGAATCCGGTGCGAAGTAGACAACCTCGCCAGGGGCGCCGGGACGGTCGGCGCCGTCGGGAGCGGCGCCGTTGAGCGCGAAGACGCCGCCCAGTACGTCGTGTGCCACCACCAAACCTGTCTCCGGTCGCCACGCTGGGTCGAACCTTCCAGGGAACTGATTCATGCCGGCCAGGCCAGGCGCCCCGTGTGCAGCCCCACTCGCGGGGCTGCCGAAGACCCGCACCCACCCGTCGTCCACCAGCAGACCGCCACAGTGCAGCACCACCGCCCCCAGGTACGACCTGGCCGTGACCTGCAGCTGAAGAATCGATGCCCTGCCCAGATCGCCATCGGCTGGAAGCACCTCGACAGACACCGGACTCGCATCAAGTGTCTCCCTGAGTTCCGGCCAGGCCGGTTCCTCGACATCGATCAGCTGGCTCAACTCACGCATGCCCGCATCGTCGCACCTGCACCGGGAGCCCCGGCCCGGCAGGACGCTGGACGAACCGTCCGCCTGAACGAGGTAAACGGTGACCTGGGCGTTCTCGATCCTGCCGGCGGTTGCGCCAAGTCCCGCACCCGGCACCTGGGTTCGACCGGCGCGAACCGCCCCGCCATCCGGCCCATCAGGCTTCGACGCCCTCCTGCCAGTGGGCAAGGTCCACGCTGTCCCTTTCAGTCACCGTGGGCTCTTCTCTCTTCACACACCGATGGTCACAGATGGCCGCAGTCGACAGTCGTGGGTGCACCCCTGGGTAGGCTTTCGTGCCCATGAGCGCCATACAACTCTGGAGACGGGTACGCCGGGTGGACAAGCCGGTCGCTGTCATCGTCGGCGTGGGGAACCTGTTGCTCTGCGTCGTGCTCTTCTTCATGGCGATCGGCGGGGTACTGAGCTTCGGGGCCTCTACCCGGGAGGAGGAGACCGCCGCTTGGATTCTCGCGGGCCAGATCTTCGGGTGCTGGCTCGTGGGCGGGCTGATGTTGTTCTCTGTGCTGGTGATGGCGCGGGCCTTGTTCAGCCACCTGGCCACGATGCTGTTCACGCCCATCGCGCTGACCCTGATCTTGTTGCTCTTGTAGCGACGTGCAGCACGCGGTCCATCAGGCACGAAGGGCCTTCCCGGTCGACAAGGAGGACCTGCCGTCGCAGTTCCGCCTGCAACTGCTCCAGGTGAGGCTCCCAGCCTCCGACCTGCCGGAACTGACCCGTCGCCTCCGCGATCACGCCGCGGGCCGCTCGGTGCCGCCGGCCCCCGCCGACTGGAGCACCGTCGGCCGCTAGGTTCTGGGAGTACGGGGGCGGCTCCGCCTGCGCAGCCGGCCCGCCAGGCAGCGGACGGCAGGGGCTCCCGCCCGAGGTGGTACCGGAGCCCGTCACTAGGCTCCAGCACCATGACCAGTGATCTCGGATTCACCTGCACGTGCTCCGGGCCCACCACCCTGAGCTGCCGATGAACTACACGGCCGAGGCCCCGGCCGTGTGGGATCCGGCGTTCGCCGGCGCCGACGACTGCATGCTCACGTCGGACCAGTGCGTGATCCAGGGACAGCACTACTTCGTCAAGGGCCTGATCGAGATACCGGTCATCGACACCGACGACGTGTTCTCCTGGGGCGTCTGGGTCTCGCTCAGCCGCGAGAACTTCTCCCGGGCCGCAGACCTGTGGGACAGGCCCTGCCGCGAGGCTGAGAATCCGTACTTCGGCTGGCTCACCACCGACCTGCCGGTCTACTCGCCCACGACCCTCAACCTCAAGACCAACGTCCACACCCGACCGGTCGGTGAGCGCCCCTCCGTCGAGCTCGAGCCCACCGAACATCCCCTCGCCGTCGAACAGCGCACAGGAATCAGCATGGACCGCCTGCGGGAGATCGCGGCGGCCGTACTCCACTCCAGCAGCGGCGAGCAGCGGTAAGGGCCGACACCTCCGCATCGCCGACCCCCAGTCGCGCCTGCCGGACTGAGCCGGGGTGGCGAAGAACGACTGGGCCAGCGCGTTGTCCCAGCGCTGGCCGGTGCGGCCGACGGACAGCCGGATAGCCGACTCGGCTGCGAGGAGCGCGAATTCACCGCTTTCATCCGGCATCCGTGGTCGGCATCGAAGATGACCGACCCGGCGGCCCGCATCAGCGGGGCGATGCGGGCCTCACGCGGATCGGGCTGCCGGCCCGCGTCCCAAGCGGCTGCCCGCCGCTTCCCGAACGGTGGTAGCAGCCGAGGCGGACCGGCAGCGGAGCGGAGGTCTCGCGTGGCGTCTCGCCCCGGATCGGCAGGCCCGGATCAGCAGGCCCGGCTCGGCAGGACTCGTGCAGGCCAGGACCATCTGCGAGGCGTGGAACAAGGCCCACGCGCAGTGCACGTGAGGGCTCAGGCCGTGACGGGCTCCGAGGCCGGCTCGGTCTCCTGACCGGCGGCGGGCCGGGAGGCTATGAGCTGGTCGAGGCCGAACGCGCCGGAACCGGTGAAGACCAGCAGCAGGAAGGACCAGCAGAACATCACCGGCAGATCCCCGCCGTTCTGGATCGGCCACAGGGCGGACGGCTGGTGCACATCGAAATACGCGTACGCCATCGAGCCGGACGCCAGGAACGCGGCGCCGCGGGTGCCGAGTCCGAGCAGTACCAGGGCGCCGGCGACGAGCTCGATCAGGGCGGCATACCAGAACGGCCAGGCACCGGTCGGGACGGTGCCGCCCTTGGTGCCCGCCGCGCCACCGAGGACGCCGAAGAGCGAGGCGGCTCCGTGACAGGTGAAGAGCAGGCCTACGACGATGCGGAACAGTCCGACGACGTATGGCTGGGCACTGTTGAGGCGCGCGGTCATGTGGGGGGCTCCTACGGTTTGGTTCCGGTCCGCGCACGGACTGGTTCAGGGGGGAGACGGAAATCGATGAGCGACACGTTAGGCAGACTCGACGAATGCTTGCTAGTTCAACTTTTGGCCAACGGTCCGACTCCGCAGCCGAGTCCAAATCCCGTGCCTTCGCCACGGAGGCAACGGGCGTCACCTCCCGTATCGGCGCTCAAGAGGCGATCGGAGCGGTCTCGGCCCGGCTTCCGCCTGACCGGATCGTCTTCGTGCCCGACGCGCGGCCGTGACCCGAATCCGCCGGGCGGCACCCGCTGGGCCGGTCCTGTTCCCGGGCTCAGCTTCCGGTCGGTCGCCGCAGGAAGCGCCGCTGATGGTGGAGGGGCAGCGGTGAAGGTGCGGAGCGAGGACGGCCTGAACGGTTCGTCTCCGCCTTACTCCACGCGGTGTGGTTTGTGGCGGGCGACCTGTAGGCGGACCTCGGTGGACATGTCAGGGAAGCCGGTGGACCGGTGGGCGGTTCGGAGCGGGCCTCTGCTGGCCGCGAGCGGCCGTCCCAGCACCGCCCGCCTCATCGTGCCGGCAGCGTCCCGGATGCCTTCGGTGTTCTCAGCCGCGGTCCACGCACTGCAGTAGTGGCCCGGCCATACCTTGCTGGGGCATCTCGGCGACCGCGCAGCCGAGTTCACCCACCTGATCCGGGATCGGGATGCGCAGCCTCTGCTGTAAAGCCATGGCCAGTCGTTCGCGCATATGCAGAACGCGAGTGCGTCAGGCACTACCCGCAACCTTTCCCCAAGGTTTTGCCGTTAGGCGAGGCATGCATCCCGAACTCCACATCTGTCACCGCGACGAGAATGACTGGACCGTCGTCGAGATCCACGGAGAGGTCGACGTGTACACCGTGCCCCGCATCCGCGAACACTTGGGCAAAAGGATTCAGGCGGGCCGGCACCGCCTCATCGTCGACCTGACAGGAACGACATTCATGGACTCGACCGGCCTTGGGCTCCTCGTCGGCATCCACAAGCGGATCCGTACACGCGCCGGCGCCCTGAGGCTGGTCATCGTAAACCAGGACATCCGGCAGATCTTCACCATGACGAGCCTGGACCGGGTTTTCCCGATCTACGATTCAACGCAAGCCGCGATGGGGTGACCGGACAGGTTCACCGGTTGCCTCCCGATCGCTCCAGAGGAGTCGCCGGGTACGCTCCTTCAGCCCTTGGTCGAGAGGAGTTGCTGAGTGGCCCGGTCGGGTGGTCCCGTACTGCGCACCCAGAGGCTTGTGATGGAGCCGATCCGCCACGGGGATCGCGACGATCTCTTTGAGGCTGTGGTCAGTCAGGACAGCGTCATGCGGTGGCTGGCGACCGGCCGGGCCGACAGTCGGTCTGCGGCCGAGGCCATGTGCGATGACCACGTCGCCCACTGGGCCAGACACGGTTACGGCGACTTTGCGGTCCGGGACGCCGCCACGCACGCGTTTCTCGGCCGGGTGGGACTGCGTAACCGGGCCCAGTACGGGGTCGACCTCGGTTTCGCCGTGCACCCACGGGCCCAAGGCCGTGGGATCGCCGGCGAGGCCGGCCGTGCGTGCCTGGACCTGGCGTTTCGCCGTCTGGCGCTTCCTGCCGTTTTCGCGTTCGTCCTGCCCGGCAATATGGCCTCGATCGCGGTACTGCGCCGCCTGGGCGCCCAGGCCGACGGGACGGTGCAGTCCAGTGGCCTGCACTGTCTGCGCTACCGGTTCGCTCCCGCCACCGCGGCCGTCGCGGAGCATGTGGGGGACGACGGTCTCGCGGACCTCCAGCTGCTCCATGAGCCGGGCCCCGGTTCTCCGGAAGGTGAAGCCGCACTCCGCGACGGCCTGCCCGACCCCTTCGGGGTGAAGGGGCTCGGCCTGGTGTGGGCTGACAAGCAGCACACCCTCACCGCTGTCTCCAAGGGCCGGCCGGTGGCTTCCGCGGGATGGCTGGTGCGGGACATGGCGTTTGACGGATTGCCGCGCCGCGCCGCGGGGTTGGGGGGTGTGCTGGTGCACCCCGCCAGTCGGGGCCAGGGCATCGCCCGGGCGGTGATCAGCGTGGCGGTCGAACATGCACGAGCGGCCGGCGCCGAGACGATGATTCTGCTCTGCCGCCCGGATCTGGTCCCGCTCTACACGCAGCTGGGATGGAGCCGGCTCTCCGTGCCCGTCACCGTCCAGCAGCCCGACGGCGCGCGGACCTCGCCACTGACCGCCATGATCTACGACCTGGCCGGCCTGCCTCATCCAACCGTCGGTGTGGACCTGCGGGGTCTGCCCTTCTGATGCGCTGGGCAGCCGGCGCGTCGGGGTGGCGGGCGTTGGCACATGACGTTGGTGACACAGGTCAATGCTGGTGAACCGAGGTGCCTCGACGGGCATCGGTCGGGTAGCGTGCGGGCCATGTCGAGTCCTGAGTCGGACACGGTGGGGGCTTTCGGTCACGCCGTCAGCCCCCTGCACCACTGAGCCCGTAGCACTGCCGTCGCGCCGCATCTGGTGGTGGGACGAGTGCGGCCCTGGGGCTGGCCGCGGTGACGAGATGACCGTCTCGTGCTTCTCCTCACCTCGGAGCCACTCGATGCCTTTCCCGCTGTATCTGCTTGCCATGGCGGTCTTCGCCATGGGCACCTCGGAATTCATGCTCGCCGGCCTCTTGCCGGACATCGCGTCGGATCTCGATGTCACGGTCGGGACAGCAGGCGTGCTCACCTCGGCCTTCGCCATCGGCATGATCGTCGGCGCCCCCTTTGTGGCCGCACTTGCCCGCAACTGGCGCAGGCGCTCCGGTCTTCTCGGGTTCATCCTCATGTTCGCGGCAGCTCACGCCGTGGGTGCCGTCACCGCGAGCTTCCCGGTTCTGGTCGCCACCCGGGTCGTCGCCGCGCTCGCGAACGCGGGGTTCCTTGCTGTCGCTCTGACGGCTGCCGCCGCGCTGGTCCCACCCGACAAGAAGGGACGTGCGCTGGCCGTGCTGCTGTCGGGCACGACGGGGGCCACGATCGCCGGTGTCCCCGGTGGGTCGGTGCTCGGCACGTTGCTCGGCTGGCGGGCCGCGTTCTGGGCTGTCGCCGTTCTCTGCCTGCCCGCGGCTCTCGGCATTCTGAAGGGGATCCCAGCGGGACGTGCGAAGGAGGAGGCGGCTGGCGGGCCGGCCTTGCGAGCGGAGCTCACCCAGCTCGCAAGGCCGAGGTTGATCCTGGTGATGCTGCTCGGTGCGCTGGTGAACGCGGCGACTTTCGCCGGCTTCACCTTCCTCGCCCCCGTCGTGACCGACACCGCCGGGCTGAGTGAGCTGTGGATCTCTGTCGTCCTGGTGCTCTTCGGCGTCGGTTCCTTCGCCGGGGTCACCGTCGCCGGCCGACTGTCCGACCAACACCCCGGCCGAGTCATCGCAGTCGGCGGTCCGCTGCTGCTCATCGGCTGGCCGGCCCTGGCCGTGCTGGCCGACAAACCGGTCGCTCTGTTCGTCCTCGTGTTCGTCCAGGGCGCGCTGTCCTTCGCGTTGGGCAGCACCCTGATCGCACGGGTCCTCTACGAGGCCGCGGGAGCTCCCACCATGGCCGGCTCGTACGCGACCGCGGCACTCAACGTCGGCGCCGCCGTCGGACCACTCATCGCCGCGTCCACGCTCGGCACCGGAGTCGGGAACCTCGGGCCGCTGTGGTCGAGCGGAGTCCTGGTCGCTGTTGCGCTGCTCATCGCGTTCCCCCTCCGCACGGTGATCGCGGCCGACCTAAGCACCGAGGCGCTCCCGTGATGCATGCGAACGCCCCCTTGGACATCCGGGGACGACGAAGGCTCGTCGAACGCTGCCGCACCCGACCGATCGCCCACGTCGCCGCCGAAGGACGCGGTCGCAGGCCTCCGGCATCAGGTACAGAAAGGTGTCGGCGGTCTTCGGGGCCAAGCGGTCGAAGGGCCGGTCCCCGTAGGCGGCGGCGTCACGGTGGGCGAGCGTGGCCGGCATCGCGCCGGCTGCCGCAAGACGCCTACGGGGGAACAGGGGCGGAACTCGGTCCGGATCCCCGTCGTCGAGCCGGCTCAGACCGTGGTGACGACCTGGTCGAACTCCAGACGAGGGGAGCGCGGGTACCAGGCGTCCTCGCCCGGCTTGCCGATGTTGACGACCATCAGCGGGGTGTGGTCGTCGTCCAGGAATTCCTTGCGGACGCCCTCGAAGTCCAGGCCGGTCATCGGACCGGCGGCGAGGCCCGCGGCCCGGATGCCGATGATGAAGTACGCGGCCTGGAGGCCGGCGTTGAGGGCGGCCTGGCTCTCCCGCACCCCACGGTCGCCGAAGACGGCGTCCTTGGCCTGGGGGAAGTGCGGGAAGAGGTGGGGCAGTTCCTCGTGGAACTCGTTGTCCGCGGAGAGGATCGCGACCAGGGGGGCGGCGGCGGTCTTCGCCCGGTTGCCCTCCGCCATGTGCTGGACGAGACGCTCGCGGGCCTCGGCGGAGCGGACCAGGGTGATGCGCAGCGGCGACTGGTTCATGGACGTCGGGCCGTACTTGACCAGGTCGTAGATCGCCTGGACCTGCTCTTCGGACACCGGTTCGTCGGTGAAGGTGTTCGCGGTGCGGGCCTCACGGAAGAGAAGGTCCTGGGCGGCGGGGTCAAGAGCGAGCGGCATGGGGGAATTTCCTCACAATGGGGGTGGATCCCGGGGGATCGACGTGCGGCACCGACACTACGTCTTGAAAGTTCAAGGTTCAATCAAAATGGGGCCGACGGTGATCAGCTTCACAGGGCGACGGCGCGCCGCGGTCGCCTTGGCCATCCCATGCATTGACAGTGTGCTGCCCTGCTCGCTGTCATGAATGGGAGCGCTCCCATATCCCGCACCTTTCCCTCGGAGGTATTCGTGCGCACCCCCCACTTGCGATTACTGCGCAGGCCCTGGACGGCGGCCCTCGCGGCTGCCGGGTCCCTCGCCCTGCTGGTGTTCGCATTCATCGCGACACCCACCAGTGCCGCGGAGGCCGGCTGCCGGGTCGACTACACCGTGAACCAGTGGGCCGGCGGCTACACGGCCCAGGTCAAGGTCACCCATCTCGGCCCGGCGGTCAACGGCTGGCGTCTGACCTGGACCCACGCCGACGGCCAGCGGGTGACATCGGCGTGGAACGCGACCGTCACCCAGACCGGCGCCTCCGTCGTCGCCGTCAACGCGGACTGGAACGGTTCGCTGGCCACCGACGGCTCCGCCGAGTTCGGTGTCCAGGGCACCTGGAGCTCGGCCAACCCCGCCCCGACCGACTTCGCCCTCAACGGTCTGGTGTGCGGCGGAATCGGCACCACCCCGCCGCCGACCACCCCGCCGCCCACGACCCCGCCGCCCTCCGCCGAATGCGGCAGCGCCGTGGTCTGCTCGGGCTTCGAGGACCAGACCGGCACCACTCCCTCCGGCGCCTGGCAGTTCGCCGCGCCCGACTGTCAGGGCACCGGAACCGCGGCCGTCGACACCTCGGTCGCGCACAGCGGCGGCAGGTCGCTGCGGGTCGACGGCAAGGCCGGCTACTGCAACCACGCCTTCGTCGCCTCCACCGCGAATCTGTCTTCGGTGGGGCCGGTGATGTATGTGCGCATGTGGGTGCGGCACACCACCGCGCTCCCCGCGGCCCATGTCACCTTCGTCTCCCTGCCCGACAGCTCCCAGGGCGGCCGGGCGCTGCGCGTCGGCGGCCAGAACGGCGCCCTCCAGTGGAACCGGGAGACCGACGACGCCACCCTGCCCGCGCAGAGCCCGGCGGGCGTGGCGCAGAGCAGGCCGCTGCCGACCGGGAGCTGGCAGTGTCTGCGCTTCGCGATCGACACGACGGCGCCCACGCTCGACACCTGGCTCGGCGACGAACTGATCCCGGGCCTGCACGCGGACGGCGTCCCCACCCAGGACATCGACCAGCAGTGGCTTGCCCGCACCACCCCGCCCCGGCCCACCACCCTGCGCCTGGGCTGGGAGAGCTACGGGACGGGCGACGACAGACTCTGGTTCGACGATGTGGCCGTGGGTTCCTCCCCCATCGGCTGCTGACGGCCTGCGCGAGACCACCAGCGACGACGGCGCGCCGGAAGGAACCACCTTCCGCCCCGGCGTGCCGTCAGCGCCTTGCGCGGGGAGGCTCGATCACTGCGGCGATGGTCGAGGGCGCGGGCTTCGTCCGTCCCCTTGCCGAAGGACTGGGCGAGGAGGGGCGTCCCCCACCGCGACAGGTGAGCCCATCCATACCGGACCGTAAGAGCCGCGGCCGCACCCGAAAGCCACCGTCCTCTCGATCCTGCTCGGGCGCCGCGTCCCTTTCCCTGAACGGCAGTTACGAGTTGGTGCGTGACAGCGCGTGGGCATGCTCGTCCGGTGAGGAGCACGGTCGATCGGGCGGTGTCGGCGCGTCCACTGTTTGCCCAACAGGGCCCCGTCTAAGCCCGGTTGGCCGTGCCTGTCGCCCCGCTATTCCTTCGTCGCCGACCGGTCTGCGCCTTGACTGGTACAGACCAATGCGATTGAGTGTGCCTCACACCCCCCACCACGGTCGGCCCCGCGCCCGTCCGGTTCCGCCGGCACACGCACAAGGCTCGCTCCGTCCTGCCTGCGCCGGGTACGACCGTTCTCCGTCAAGGAGTTGATTCCGTGTCGAGGCGTCGTATCTCCGCGGTCGTGGCCGCGCTCGCCCTCTCCGCCGCCGTACCGGTGCTGGTGCCGACCAGCAGCGCGTCCGCCGCCACTTGTTCGAGCTATCCGAGCTGGGTGGCCGGCAAGGCGTACGTCACCGGTGACATCGTCCGCTACACGGACGGCAAGGCGTACATCGCTGAGCACGACAACCCGGGCTACGACCCGGTCATCAGCACCTGGTACTGGGAGCCGTACAACTGCGACAGCGGTACGCCCGTCGGTAACTTCGTCGTCTCCGAGGCCCAGTTCAACCAGATGTTCCCGAACCGCAACGGCTTCTACACCTACAGCGGTCTTGTCGCCGCGCTCAGCGCCTACCCCGGCTTCGCCACCACGGGCGGCGACGAGACCAAGAAGCAGGAGGCAGCCGCCTTCCTCGCCAACGTCAGCCACGAGACGGGCGGACTGGTGTACGTCGTCGAGCAGAACACCGCCAACTATCCGCACTACTGCGACTGGAGCCAGCCGTACGGCTGCCCGGCCGGCCAGTCGGCCTATTACGGGCGCGGCCCCATCCAGCTCAGCTGGAACTTCAACTACAAGGCCGCAGGTGATGCGCTCGGCATCGACCTGCTCAACAACCCCTCGCTGATGCAGACCGACGCCGCCGTGGCGTGGAAGACGGGCCTCTGGTACTGGAACACCCAGTCCGGCCCCGGCAGCATGACCCCGCACAACGCCATGGTCAACGGCGCGGGCTTCGGCCAGACGATCCGTTCCATCAACGGGTCCCTCGAGTGCGACGGCAGGAACCCCGCCCAGGTGCAGAGCCGTGTGACCACGTACCAGCAGTTCACGCAGATCCTGGGCGTGTCGGCGGGCGCCAACCTGTACTGCTGACCCGGTCCCCGCGTGCGTGCGCATCATTCCCGGGACCTCGGAACGGGGCACCTCGCACGGACTTCCGGACAACCGATCTGGACCCGCGGCCGGAGCGTGGCCGACGGCTACTGGAAGCGCCCGCTGGAGACGCGGGAGACGTTCTGCGGGACCACCGTGGACGGCGAGGCCGGCTTCCTGCGGACCGGTGACCTCGGGGTGTTGCACGGTGGCGAGCTGTTCGTCACCGGCCGGATCAAGGACATGATGGTGCTGACCGGGCGGAACGTGTATCCGCAGGACGTCGAGCACCGCGTGCAACAACTCAGTGAACTTTTCGGCGCCACGGCGGTGTTCACCGCGGATTCCGACCATGACACGTTGGTCGTGGTGCAGGAGGTGCACGTGGGGCGCCGTTACGACCTGAACCTGGCCGCACTGGCAAGGGAGGTGCGCGCCTGCGTGGCCCGGGACTTCGAGGTGGCCGCCGTGAACGTGGTGCTGGTCAGGCCGGGAACGGTGCGCCGGACGTCCAGCGGCAAGATCCAGCGGCACACGACGCGCCGGCTGTTCCGGTGCGGCCGGCTGCTGCCGCTGACCGTGCCCCCGCTGACCGCGGGACGACGGGGCGGATGCAATTTGGCTGGATAACAAGGCAATTGAGGATCTGTGATCGTTGGCCGCGGAGGTACGGTTGCGACGTGCCGGGAAATACGGGGGCTCGGTATCTGGTCAGAGGAGACGCATGATCCGCGTGCTACTCGCCGAGGACATGAACATGGTTCGTGGCGCGTTGGTCGCCCTGCTGTCGATGGAACCGGACATCACGGTCGTGGCTGAAGTGGAGGACGGCGACCGGGTGGTACCGATCGCGCTGGAACACCGGCCCGACATCGCGGTTCTCGACGTGGACCTGCCCGGCACGGACGGACTGACCGCCGCCGGCATGCTCCACGAGCAGCTGCCGTCGTGCGGCACCCTCATGCTCACCAGCCTCGGCAAGCCCGGCACACTGAAGCGGGCGCTGAGCATGCGGGTGTCCGGGTTCCTGCTCAAGGACGCGCCGCCGGAGCAACTGGCGAGTGCCATAAGGAAGGTGGCCGCCGGGGAACGGGTGGTCGACCCGGAGCTGGTGCTCTCCGCCTGGGACTACGAGCGGAGCCCGCTGACCGCCCGCGAGATGGAGGTGCTGCAACTGGCCGCACAGGGGGCACAGGTGGGCGAGATCGCCGGGGCACTGTTCCTTTCCGCGGGGACCGTCCGCAACTACCTCACGACGATCGTCAGCAAGCTCAACGCGCGCAACCGTGTCGACGCCATCCGTATCGCGCAGGAGGCGGGCTGGCTGTCCTGAGCCACCGTCGGATGCCGGCACGCCTGCGCTCCGGACCGGGCACCCGGCCAAGGCACCGGCCACGCCCGGCCCGCCGGTGATGCCTTGAGCCGAGCGCGCCGGCTTCGCCGTCGCCCGCACCGCGGTCACGGCTCGGCCGAGAACTCCCGCGGTGCGGGCATCGCGCACACGCGCTCCCAGCTGCCGAGGTGTTCGCAGCGTGCCTCGGTGCCGCCCGGCATCCGGTTCGGGTCGGTCCGCACGCCGCGCGGATCCCGGCGCCGTTCGTGCTCCGCGCGCCAGACCCGGCCGCCGTGCCCGACGGGCCGCCGGTCGCCCCGGCGAACGTCCCCGGAGCCGTCGTCCGCCGCCGTGCCCGACGGCTCCGGCGTCTCGCGGCCGTCCGGGACTCCGGCCACCACCTCGAACCGGCCACCGGATCGCCGTCCGGCCGTCAGCGTGCCGCCGACCGCCGCCAACCGCATCTCCAGGTTCGTCAGCCCACGGCAGTCCGTCGACGCCGTGGATGAGGACGCGACGTCGTCGCGGCCCTCCAGCCCGGTGCCGTCGTTGACGATGCCCAGCCGCAGACGGCGACCCACCCGGTCCAGCTCGATCGCACAGTGCCGCACCTTGCTGTGCCGCAGCATGTTGGTCACCGCCTCCCGCAGCACGATGGCCAAAACGGTGCCGGTCCGGTTCTCCGGCGGGGGCACCGACGTGCGCACATCCACCTCGATCGAGGCGGATCTGAGCATGGCCACGCACGCCTCCAGCTCCGTGGCCAGCGACAGCGACTGGTAACTGTGTGCCACGTGGCGCACGTCGGTGAGCGCCTGGCGGGAGATCGCCAGGATCGACGTCAGCTCCTTCTTGGCTTGTTCGTCCCGGCGCGGAACGTGCCGCAGCGCCACCTCTGTCTTGAGGGTGATCGCCGAAAGGCTGTATCCGAGTAGGTCGTGCAGGTCGCGGGCGAACCGCCGGCGCTCCTGGGAGACCGCGCCGACCAGCCTCGTCCGAGCCCGGCGCAGTTCGGACACCAGCCTGATGGCGTAGAGCGCCAGGCCGGTGACGAGGGTGGACGACGCGGTGGAGGCGGCGAACGCGGGGTCGCCGTTGGACAGTTCGGCGATCACCGTGTTGGCCGCCACGACGGCGAAGAACACCTGCCACTTCAGCCGCGCCGGCAGAAGCAGCAGTACGGACGCGGCGAGGAAGCCGCCAACCGCCTCCCAGGGGTTTCCCAGCCAGGGCAGCGGCAGATAGGTGAGCAGGACCTGTGCGGACAGTGTGATGGTGCGGTAGCGGCGTCCACGCTGTTCTAATCGCGGCTGCGTCTGCAGGATCTGGAGGGCGCACAGCGCGGAGAAGCACAGGACGCACGCCGTCATCTGCATCGCCCGGGCCCCGGACGCCCAGGTGTTCACCGACACCTGGGCGAGAAATCCCGCCAGCACCGCATACAGAATGAAAGCAGTGAAGTGCGACAGCGGCACCTCCCAGGTTTCCGTGTCGCCGTCGGCCTGTTCTCGGCGCTCCGTCCGCATCGTGGACTTTCCATCACTGCCCATCGCAACCCCCGTTACTTGGCGCACTGATTTCCGCGGGCAGCATACGTATGCCATACGCCTCGGAAGGTCAAATTCGTTCAGCGAAGGGCATATTCAGCCATGGCGACCCGGGGCCGGTTGTTCGGGGCGGCGATGGATGCGATCGCGGGCTGCTTCGCGCGGCATGATCTCCATGCTCAGAAGGCCGGCCTCCCCGCACCACACATCCGTCCGCAGGATCGCGGCCAGGGGTGCCTCGCCCCGTCCACGCCCCTACGTCCCACTCGTACCGCAAAGGACGAGAGTCTGGTCCAGTCCGGACCGGCGCGACAGGGTGCCCGCCATGTTTTCGGGGTGCGTTTTTCACGATCTCGGAAGGTGATTCTCCCGCCCGAGTCACGACGCCGTCACTGGCGTGGAACCGGCCCGACTTACAGGCTGGAGGAGCTGTGCCCGATGTCGCAGCGCACCCTGAGCGGGGGAGTACTGCGGGCCGGGCATCACGCCAGGCGTCACCAGTCACCGAGAAGGAGGCGGATCAGCGGTGCAGATCAAGCTCCTTGGTCCATTCATCGCACAGGAACACCACGGATCCATCGTCCCGAGCGCGGCGAAACCGCGGCAGGTCCTCGCCCTGCTCGCCCTTCGCGCGGGCGGCATCGTCACCGCGGCGACTCTGATGGAGGAACTCTGGGGCGACCAGCCACCGCGCAGCGGACCGACCACGCTTCAGACCTACATTCTCAAGTTGCGGCGCCTGCTGGAGCGGGCGCTGACTCCGGAGGACGACGCGCCGGGCACCTTCGCGTGCGGGGGGCCGACGGGAGCCGCCCGCCCGCACGCGAAGGAGGTGCTCGTCACCCGCCATGGCGGATACCAGCTCGACATCGAGCCGGGCGTGATCGACACACAGGAGTTCGAACGGCTCCAGGAACTCGGCCAGGCGGCCTTCGCCGCCGGTGACCTCGCCACCGCCTCCACCCTGCTGGGGCAGGCGCTCGCCCTGTGGCGGGGCCCGGCGCTGGTGGACGTCAAGACCGGGCTGGTGCTGGAAATGGAGGTGCTGTGGCTGGAGGAGGCGCGGATGACCGCGCTGGAGAGCCGCATCGCTGCCGACCTGCGGCTGGGGCGGCACGGTCAGGTGCTGAGCGAGCTGGCCACCCTCTCGGCGCAGCATCCCCTGCACGAGGGGCTGCACGCGCAGTTCATGGCGGCCCAGTACGCCTCGGGCCGGGTCTGGCAGGCGCTGCAGACCTACCAGCGGCTGCGCACCACGCTCGGGGCCGAACTGGGCATCGAACCGAGCGCGCGGGTGCAGCGGCTGTACGGGTCGATGCTCGCGGCGGACGCGTCACTGGATGTGTCCCTGGACGCGCCGCTGGACGTGGGTTCGCCGACCGGGCCGGTGTCGCGGGCGGCGCTGCGGTCGGCCGTCTGAGCCCAGGGGCGCGGTCGTCACGTCCGGAGGAACAGCGGGAAGGAACAACAGCGGGACGGCACAACAGCGGGACCGAACAACAGCGGGAACTGTCGCACCGAGGGGCGGCGGTCACCGGGATCACTCCCGGGGCCGCCGCCTCCTCTCGTCGTGTACCGAACCGCCCGCGGTCAGCGGGAACCGGCCTCCGCGGTCAGCCGCTCGTCGAGGGTGCGCAGCGTGGCGGCTGCCGTCTCGGCCGTGGGCTCGTCGTCGGGGGCGCCGATCACGGTCATCAGGGACTCCACGAGCGCCTGCTTGAGTTCGTCCGTGGAGCGGGGGTCCTGCGCGGCGGTCGTCATGTGCTCCTCCTTGATTGGCTTCTCGGGCTGTGCTGCACGGAAGGTGTCAGAACGCGTTGCAGGCGCGGAAGACATGGGCGAAGCCGGCAATGGACGCGGGTCCGTCGAAGGCCACATACTCGGGCAGCGCCGCGTGCGGGGCCCACTTCTCCTTGTAGTCCAGCTGGGACTGCGCCGGGTACAGCGCGGCGCCCTCGGCCCACAGGAAGTGCATGAGCCACTGGAAGGAAGGGCTGCGGCCGGGCAGCTCGTTGTCCTCGGACAGGCCGGTGAACGGCGTGAAGCCGAAGTGCAGCCACTCCACGCCCTCGCCGGCGAACTTCTCGATGGCGGAGGCGTTGATGGCCTCCATCAGACCCGGGGAGCCGCCCGGGATGCGCCGGCTCAGGTCGTGCATCCAGCCGCTCCTGCTGCCGTAGACCGGCGAGTACGAGATGTAGCTCACCGGCGCGCCGTCGATGCTGCCGACGAAGAGCCGGCGGTGTCCCTGGGCCGGTCCGCCGACCTGGCCGACGAGGAACTCCAGGGGCCGGGCGTGCTCGCCCTTGGACCCCAGCCATGCCTTGTCGATCGTGTTCAGTGCCTCCTCACACTCCTCGGCCGGTACCTCCTCGACGACCAGGCCGTTACGCAGGGCGCGGGAGATCTTGTTGCGCAACTGCATGAAGCGGGTGCCGCGCAGGGTGAACTCGGGCAGGTGCACCGCCCAGGAGGCGCCGATCTGGTTGACCGTGAACCCGGCCTTCCGGTACTGCTCCGCGTCGGCCCGCTGGAGCTGCACGGACACGAGGTGCAGTTGCTCCTCGCGGGTGCGCTCGCGCAGTCCCGCGAGCAGCTTGCCGTAGGCGTCGGGAGCGGCGAACGGGCCGCCGAACTGTACGAGATGGCGGCCGGCCCGGCGGTAGACGGCCACGCCGTCGACGCCAGGGAGGGTGAAGACGTCGTTCCCGCTGTTGAGGGCCAGGAACGAGCTGGGATTCTCGGACTGGGTGTGTGTCGTTATGGCTCGCAGGACGGGACTGTCCAGGGTCGTTGCGCTTGTCGTCGACACAGCGATCCTTTCTCGTTGACGCGATTCGTCTTGGGAAAGTAGAGCACCGCACATAGAGCGGCGGTAGAGCGGAATGAGAGCCGGGGAACTGCGTCAGGGCGGTGTCAGTGTGATGTCAGCGGGAGCTGGCACAGTATTTCTCGTGAGCGGGACGGGAAACCGGACCGAACGCCAGGAGAGGTGCCCGGAGTGGTTTATCGGGGCCGTGCTATCGGTCGGGTCCTTGGGCCCTCGCAGGTTCGAATCCTGCCCCTCCGCGGAACATCGCCAGGAGAGGTGCCCGGAGTGGTTTATCGGGGCCGTGCTATCGGTCGGGTCCTTGGGCCCTCGCAGGTTCGAATCCTGCCCTCTCCGCGGAACATCGCCAGGAGAGGTGCCCGGAGTGGTTTATCGGGGCCGTGCTATCGGTCGGGTCCTGGGCCCACGCAGGTTCGAATCCTGCCCTCTCCGCGGAACATCGCCAGGAGAGGTGCCCGGAGTGGTTTATCGGGGCCGTGCTATCGGTCGGGTCCTGGGCCCACGCAGGTTCGAATCCTGCCCTCTCCGCGCAGTGACACGCCCCGCCGCCAGGGCCGGGTGGGCCGGAATCCCCTTATGACTGGGGTGCCGGCCCGCCCGGCCCTGGCGCGCGCGTGGGCCCGGGTGGTATCAGCGCCCGGTCAGGGAGGCGTCAGCGCGGGCTGATTCCATCAGCCCATCCGTCCTCACCAACTGCCTTTTCCTATCCGCGTTTCCCCATCCGCCCCTTTTCAAGGCCCCACCGCGACGGAGACGGTCGCGGTGCCGGAAGTCCCGTCCGCGGGAGCCGGCGCCAGGGCCGGTGACGCATATGGAGCATGCGATGAGCGATCAGGCCCCGGCGGTGGAGCAACTCTCCTCGCTTCCTCGGTCCGAGCGGTCAGAATTCCTTGAGAGCATCGTCGTCGCGGAGTTCAAGGACGTCCTTCTCATGGGCGGCGACGAAATGTTCCCCACCGATCAGAGCTACTTCTCTCTGGGCTTCACCTCGCTGCGCATCATGGAGGTGAAGACCCGGTTGGAGAAAACGCTCGGATGCACACTGAGCACAAATGTGCTGTTCAACAGCCCGACCATCGAGAAGCTGGTCGAATACCTGGCGGACGAGGTTCTCGCCGACCTCATACGGTGACCGCTGTGGGCTATCGAGAAGAGGGAAGACCGTAATGTCGAAAACGTCGAGCACTACGGCGGCCGAGAACGGCGGACCCGATACGGCGACGCCCTTCCAGCGGCACGATGAGCCCATCGCACTGGTCGGCATGGGTTTCCGCCTGCCGGGCGGTAACGAGTCCCCCGAAGACTTCACCGAGTTCCTGAAGGCGGGCGGCAACGGCATCCGCCCCGTGCCCGAGGACCGCTGGGACGTGGCAGCGCTGTCACCGCGCCCGGCGGAGGCCGCGGGGCCGGCCGAGGGCGGTTCCGACGCCGAGCCGGAGCGGGGCAAGGTCAGGACGGCGGGCGCCGGCTTCCTGGACCGGATAGACCAGTTCGACGCCCAGTTCTTCAACATCTCGCCCAAGGAGGCCGCGTTCGTCGACCCGCAGCAACGGCTGCTGCTGGAGACGGCCTGGCAGGCGCTGGAGCACGCCAACATCGACCCCGCCACCCTGCGGCACGGCAACGGCGGCGTCTACGTCGGCGCCAGCTCCATCGACTACGCGCTGGAGATGGAGGGCCTGCCCTACGAGGAACTGGACGGCCATCTCGCGGCCGGCATCACGCTGTTCCCGCTGTCAGGGCGGCTGTCGTACTTCTTCGGGCTGCGCGGTCCGAGCCTCACCGTGGACACCGCGTGTGCCTCGTCGCTGACCGCGACGCATCTGGCCGTGGAGGGCCTGCGCAGCGGGGCGTGCGACATCGCGCTGGCCGGCGCGGTCAACTGCCTGCACCACCCGCGTATTTTCGTGATGTTCTCGCACGCCAACATGCTGGCGCCGGACGGCCGCTGCAAGACCTTCGACGAGGACGCCAACGGCTATGTGCGCGCCGAGGGCTGTGCCGTGCTGGTGCTCAAGCGGCTGTCGGACGCCCAGCGCGACGGCGACCGGATCCTCGCCCTGATCCGCGGTACGGCCATCGGCGAGGACGGGGAGAGCGCCGGTCTGACCGTGCCCAACGGCACCGCCCAGGAGGCCGTGATCCGCGCGGCGCTGCGCAACGGCGGTCTGACGCCGTCCGACATCCAGTACGTCGAGGCGCACGGCACCGGCACTCCGCTGGGCGACCCGATCGAAATGGGCGCCATCAGCGACGTCTTCGCCGACTCGCACGCCGCGGAGCGGCCGGTGACCGTGGCGTCCGTGAAGACCAACATCGGCCACACGGAGCCGGTGGCCGGTATCGCGGGGGTGATCAAGACCGTTCTGCAGATGCAGGCGCGCACGGTCTTCCCGCATGTGAACTTCAGCAAGCCCTCCGGCCGCATCCCGTGGGCGAACATCCCGGTGACGGTGCCGACCGAGAACCGGCCCTGGAAGGCGGAGGGCACTCGGCGGGCCGTCGTCAACAGCTTCGGCTTCGCCGGCAGTATCGCCGCGGCTGTCCTGGAGGAGCCGCCGGCCCTCCCCGCGCCCGAGTCGGTGCCGGGCGAGGCGGGGGACACCGCCGACGAGGGCGGTCACGTGTTCACCCTGTCCGCGAAGTCACGCCGCTCGCTGGCCCTGCAGATCGAGCGCTACCAGCAGCACCTGGTGAACAACCCGGGCGTGGACATCGGCGATCTGTGCTACACCGCCAATGTCGGCCGCAGCCACTTCACCCACCGGATCGGCGGCGTGGTCACCGGCCACGAGCCGCTGGCCGCGCTGCTGGCCCGGCACGCCGAAACCGCCGAGGCCGCGAACCGCCGTACCCCTATACGCAAGACCGCGTTCCTCTTCGCCGGCCAGGGCTCGCAGTACCCGGGCATGGGTGCCGCCCTCTACCGGCAGTTCCCGGTGTTCGCCGCCGAAGTCGACGCGTGTGACGAGCTGTTCGCGGCGACGCTGGGCCATTCGGTGCGCGAGCTGATGCTCGCCACCGGGGAACGGGCGGCCGAAGAGCTGAACCAGACGCTGTACTCGCAGCCTGCGCTGTTCACTCTGGAGTACGCGCTGGCCAAGCTTTGGATGTCGTGGGGGCTGCGGCCCAGCGTGCTGATCGGCCACAGCATCGGCGAGGTCACGGCGGCGGCCGTGGCCGGGCTGTTCAGCCTGGAGGACGCGACCACACTGGTGGCGGCCCGCGCCCGGCTGATGCAGTCGGTGTCCACGCCGGGCGGCATGGCGGCGGTGGGCGCGCCCGTGGAGGACGTGGCGCCGCTGCTGGAGAAGTACCCGGACCTGGCGGTGGCGGGCGTCAACTCGCCCGAGCAGACGGTGATCTCCGGCGGCGAGGAGTCGCTGGGGGAGGCCATGGACGCGTTCACCGAGCGCGGTCTGCGCGTCAAGCGGCTGACCGTCTCGCACGCCTTCCACTCCCCGCTGATGGAGGAGGTGTACGACGCCTTCCGCGCGGAGATCGCCGGCATCGAGTTCCACGACCCGGAGCTGACGCTGATCTCCAACGTCACCGGTGAGGTCGCCCGGTTCCGCGACATCGCCACCCCCGACTACTGGGTGCGGCACATCGGCGCGCCGGTCGAGTTCGCCAAGGGCATGCGCACGGTGGAGCGCCGTGGCCGGCACGCGATGGTGGAGATCGGCCCGTCGCTGGCGCTGAGTGCTCCGGCCAAGCAGTGCGTCACCGCCCAGGACCACCTGTGGGTGGCCAGCCTGCACCCGCAGGACACGGACGGCCGGACCGTGCGCAATGCCGTGGCACAGCTGTACATGGCCAACTTCTCGCTGTCGTGGAGCGGCTTCCACACCGGCCGCGAACGCCGCACCGTCTCTCTGCCCGGCTACGCCTTCGACCGCAAGCGGTACTGGCTGCCGACCGGCTCCAACCGGCACGGCCTGGGCGCCCGGATCGCCGACACGAGCGGCGTGCAGCACGCGCTGCTCGGTGCCGAGACGACCACCGACGCACAGCGCGCCGCCGGCGTACGGGAGTTCTCCACCGCGATCAGCGCCGCCCGGCCCGGCTACCTCGCCGACCATGTGGCGATGGGCAAGGTGGTCTTCCCCGGCACCGGCTATCTGGAGATCGTTCTCGCGCTTCAGGACGCGGTGTTCGGCCACACCCGCCGGGCGGTCCGCGACGTCGTGCTGCGCGAGGCGCTGATGCTCGACGCGGACACCCCGACCAGGCTGCGGACCCGGCTACGCCCGGCTGAGGACGGCACCTCGGTGGTCGAGGTGGCCGGCCTGGCCGGGAGCGGACAGGACGAGGTCGAGCGGCTGCACGCGACGGCGGTGCTGTCGGCCGTGGACGAGGCACAGGACGGCCCCAGCGAGTCGGCCCGCGCGCTGGTCGATCTGGCGGCCCGCGAGGAGCGGACCGAGGACCTGCTGCACTCCGACGACGTGTACGCCGCCTACGCGGGCGCCGGCCTCGACTACGGCCCCGCGTTCCGGCTGATGCACTCGGTCACCCGCTTCCCGAGCGGGCTGACCGTCGGCGACCTGCAGGGCGTCACCGCCGGCCCGCTGGAGCACGTTCCGCCGGCGCTGCTCGACGCGGCCATGCACAATATGAGCGCCCTCGCCGACGACGGCAACTCCTATCTGCCGGTCCGCTTCGGCCGCTTCACCCTCTTCCGCAAGCCGCGCGCCGAGTTGCTGCGCACCCTGCTGCGGCTGGTCCCGGCCGACTCGCCGGACGTGGACGTGTGCGCCGACGTGCTGGTGCTGGAGGGCGACGAGCCGGTCATGGAGCTGCGCGGGCTCGGCCTGAAGCAGCTCGCCGAGGCGCCCGGCGCGCCGCGCCGCAGCTTCTTCCACCAACTGCGCTGGACCAAGCGCTCGGCGGCGGGCCCGGAAGGTGTCGCCGACCGTCGGGTGCTGCTGGTGGGCCGCCCGGCCGACGGCTTCCAGGAGGCGTCGGCCCGGCTGGCCGAGGGCGGCGGCCGGGTGGTCTTCGCGGCCGGCGCCGACGAGGCCGGCGCCGTACTGGCCCAGGAGCGGATCACCGACGTGTGCTGGTTCTGGCAGTCCGACGCGGACGCGGCGGGCGCGAACGGCCTGCGGGCGGAGTCGGAGCGGAACTACGGCCGGCTGCTGGCCCTGCTGGCGGTGCTGGACCGGCACGGCTTCGGCCGCGACCAGCGTCTGTGGCTGGTCACCGAGCAGGCCCAGCTGCTGCGCGGGGACGCCCCGGCCCGGGTGCGGCTCGCCGGCAGTTCGCTGTGGGGCTTCGGCGCGGTGATGCTCAACGAGTACCCCTCGTACCGGACCACGCTGATCGACCTGCCGGCCGACGATTCCGGTCCGGACGCGCTGGTCATGGAACTGACCACGCGCGAGAGCGGCGACTTCCAGGTGGCTTACCGGGGCGGCCGCCGGCATGTGCGGAGGCTGGTCGCCGACGACGCCCGGGCCCGCCGGGACAACGGTTTCGGGCTCGCCGTGAAGGAGTACGGCACGTTCGCCGGCGTCCGGCCGGAGCGGGTCGAGGAGGTGGCGCCCACCGGCGACGAGATCCAGGTCCAGGTGGCCGGGGTCGGCCTCAACTTCAAGGACGTGCTCAACGCCCTCGGCATGATGAAGGAGTTCGGCGAGCAGCCGCTCGGCTTCGAGTGCGCCGGCACGGTCGTCGCGGCCGGGCCGGAGGCGTCCTTCGCGCCCGGCGACGAGGTGATCGTGAACTACCTCGGTCTGATGCGCCGCCGGGTGACCGTGCCATCGGCGGTGGCCGTGCGCAAGCCGGCCGGGCTGGACTTCACCCAGGCGGCTGGCTTGATCTCGGTGTACGTCACCGCCTACTACGCGCTGCACACGCTGGCCGGCATGAAGGCCGGCGACCGGGTGCTCGTCCACGCGGCGGCCGGCGGCGTCGGGCAGGCGGCGACCCATCTGGCCCATCTGGCCGGGGCGGAGGTCTTCGCCACCGCCAGCCCGCACAAGTGGCCGCTGCTGCGCGAGCAGGGCGTCGAGCATGTGATGAACTCCCGCACGCTGGGCTTCGCCGACGAGATCGAACGGATCACCGGCGGGCAGGGCGTGGACATCGTGCTCAACAGTCTCAACAAGGACTTCATTCCGGCCGGGATGCGGTCCCTGGGGCAGGGCGGCCGGTTCGTCGAGCTGGGCAAGGTCGGAGTGTGGACGCCGGAGCAGGTCGCGGCGGAGCGGCCGGACGTTTCGTACGTCAACTTCGACCTCAGCGAGCTGCCGCTGGACCGACTGATCCCGCTCAACCAGGAGATCATGCAGGTGATCGTCGAGCTGGTGGAGGCGGGCAAGCTGCCGCCGCTTCCGGTGACCGGGTACACCCTGGACGAGGTGGAGGAGGCGTTCGGCGTGCTCAGCCGTGGCGCCAACATCGGCAAACTGGTGATCGAGTTCGACGACCCGTCGGCCCGCGAGCAGCGCACGGTCGACATCCGGCCGGACCGCGTCTACCTGATCACCGGCGGTCTCGGCGGCCTTGGCCTGGTGGCGGCGGAGAAGCTGGTGGACCTCGGCGCCCGGAAGCTTGCCCTGGTCGGCCGGCGCACGCAGCCGACGCCGGACGTGGCGCACCTGCTGGAGCGGCTGAAGGAGCGGGCGGAGGTGACCGTACTGCAGGGCGACGTCTCCGACCCGGCGGACGTCGGCCGGATCACCGCCGGGATGCTGCGCTCGGGCACGCCGGTCGGCGGCATCGTCCACGCGGCGGGCATCACCGCCGACCAGCCGGTCGCCGAACAGACCTGGCAGGCCCTCGACACGGTCTTCCAGGCGAAGATCTACGGCTCCTGGCTGCTGCACGAGGCGGCTGCGGCCTTCCCGGAGCTGGAGTTCTTCGTCGGCTTCTCCTCGGCCGCGCCGGTGGTCGGCGCGCCCGGCCAGTCCAACTACGCGGCGGCCAACGCGTTCCTGGACACGCTGATGGCGTGGCGGAGTGCGCAGGACCTGCCGGCGCTGTCGGTGAACTGGGGCCCATGGGCCGAGGTCGGTATGTCGGCTCGGCTGGGCGAGGCGCTGATCCGGCGCTGGGAGGACGAGGGCATCAAGCTCTTCTCGCCCAGCCGCGGCGCCCGCGCCTTCGCCTCGGTGCTGGGCCGCCCGCTGAGCCAGATCGTGGTCGGCGAGGCGGACTGGGACCGGTTCACCGCGGCCAAGCCGGTGCGCAACGCGTTGTACGAGAGGCTCGTCCAGCCCGGCGGCGGGCAGGCGCTCACCCTCGACCTGGAGGCCCTGCGGCAGCAGACCCGGGCCGAACGGCTGGCGGCGCTGGACGAGTTCGTACGGGCGAAGACCGCGGATGTGCTCCACCTGGACGACCCGGACGCCATCGATCCGTACACCGAGTTCGTGCAGCTGGGGCTGGACTCCCTGGTGGCCGTGGAGCTGAAGAACACGCTGGAGGCGGCGCTGCGGCTGCCGCTGCCCCCCCAGCTGGCCTTCGACCACCCGTCGTCGGCTCAGCTCGCGGCCTTCCTGGAGCAGCAGCTCGCGGACACGGCCGCAGCCTGACGGCGCCGGGTCCGGGTCCGCCACGGGCCTGGGCCCGGCGTCCGCCCCGTCTCCGGCCGGAGGGGCACGGGGTCGCCGCCGTACCGCGGCAGCCCCGCGCCCCGGCGCGCGTCGTCCCCGGCATCCGCACCCCGCACACCCACCACCCCGGCACACCGAAAAGGAGACCTCCGTGGCCGGACCGAGCACGGAAACCATCGCCGCCCGATCCTTGCTGCACGCGGCCCGACGGCCGGATCACCCGGCGATCATCTGCGAAGGCCGCGACACCACGTACGCCGAACTGCACCGGGCGAGCAACCGCACCGCCCATGCCCTCACGGCGGCCGGCCTTGCCCGCGGCGACCGTGTCGCGTTCCTGGGCCGGGAGAACGAGCACTACTACGACCTGGCCCTGGGCTGCGCGAAGACCGGCGTGGTGCTGGTGCCCATCAACTGGCGGCTGACGGCCGACGAGGTGGACCACATCCTGCGCGACTCCGGCGCCCGCATGGTCTTCGTGCAGGGCGAGTTCATGTCCGCCGTCGAGCGCGTCCACGACGGCCTGCCGAAGCTGCGCGAGATCCGCCGCTTCGACGGCGACGGCCACCGGGCCGAGGGCTTCCTCGCCTGGAAGGGGGACGCCCCGGACTCCGACGTCGACGTGGAGATCGGGCCGGACGACCCGATGGTGCAGATGTACACCAGTGGGACCAGCGGCCTGCCCAAGGGCGTGGTGCTCGCGCACCGTACCTTCTTCACCTTCATCGAGAACATGCGGCGAGCCGGCTGCGACTGGATCGACTGGCGGCCGGAGGACCGGACGCTGATCTGCTTCCCCGGCCTGCACTCGGCCGGCATGGCCTGGTTCATGCACGCCTTCAACGTCGGCGCCACCTCCGTGGTGATGGGGATGTTCATGGCCGACGAGGCCGTACGGCTGATCTCCGCGCACCGGGTCACCACCGTGTGGGCGGCCCCCGCGATGCTCGACATGATGATGACGGAGCACGACTCCGGCCCCGAGGCGTTCGCCTCGCTGCGCAAGGTGGTCTACGGTGGTGCGCCCATCTCGCCGTCGCAGCTGGAGCGCTGTCTGACGGTGTTCGGCTGCGAGCTGGCCCAGATGTACGCCGCGGCCGAGACCGGCAGTGTGGTCACCTGCCTGACCCCGGCCGACCATGTGCTGGGCAACCCGCGGCTGACCTCGGCCGGCCGGGTCTGCCCCGGCAACATCGTGCGGATCGTCGACGAGGACGGCAAGGAGCAGCCGGCCGGGACCATCGGTCAGGTCAGCGTGTGGACGCCGGCGCACTTCGCCGAGTACTTCCGGCAGCCGGAGGCCACCGCCCGCACCCTGGAGGGCGGCTGGCTCAAGCTCGGTGACGCCGGCTACCTCGACGAGGACGGCTACCTCTTCCTGTGCGACCGGATCGACGACACGATCATCGTCGCCGGCCAGAACATCTACCCGGTCGAGGTGGAGAACGCGCTGCGGGCGCACCCCGCCGTCGCCGATGTGGCCGTGGTGGGCGTGCCCGACGCCCGCTGGGGCGAGACGGTCCGCGCCTGCGTGGTCGTCGTGCCGGGCAGCGAGACCAGCGGTCGCGAGCTGATGCTCTTCCTGCGCGGCCGGCTGGCCGACTTCAAGATCCCCAGCAGCTACGAGTTCCTGGACGTCCTGCCTCGCAACCCCACCGGGAAGGTGCTGCGCCGGGAGCTGCGCCGGCGCTACGCCGCGGCGGGCTGACCGGGCCGCTCCCACCGCACGCGTCGGTCGTCCCGGCCGCCGTCCCCCAGGGCGGCCGGCGGCGGCCGGGACCCCGTCCGCACCCACCTGAAGGAGCACGATGACCGAGCCGGTCGCCGCCCTCGCGGACCGCTGGTTTCAACCGGAGAGCACGCCCGATGCCGAAACCCGGATCTTCCTGCTGCACTACGCGGGGAGCGGAGCGTCGATCTACCACGACTGGCCGCCCCGGATCCCCGCCGACGTCTCCGTCCAGTGCGTCCAGCTGCCGGGCCGCCAGGAACGGTTCGACGAGGACATGTTCACCGACGTCGAACCGCTGGTCCAGACGCTGGCCGACTGCTTCACCGCCGAGCTGGACGGCCGCCCGTACGCGGTGTTCGGCCACTGCATGGGCGCGCTGATCGGCTACCGGCTGACCGTCGAGCTGCACGAGCGCGGCGAGCAACCGCCGGTGCTGCTGGGCGCCTCCGCGTGGGCGCCGAAGGGCTTTCGCACCCCGCCCCCCGAGCAGCTCCAGGTGCCGCAGAGCGAACTGGTGGACTGGGCCCGCGGGCTGGGCTCGCTGCCGGAGAGCATCCTCAACAACACCGAGGCCCTCAGCCTGATGATGCCCGCCATGCGGGCGGACCTGGAGGTCTGTGCCAGCTACCAGGACGACGACGCGACGGTGCCGTGCCCGGTGGTCACGTACAGCGCCGACAGGGACCCGCTGGTGGACCCGGAGGCCATGGCGTCCTGGGTGCCGCGCACCAAGTCCTACCTGGGCAACCGCCTCTTCCAGGGCGGCCACTTCTTCATCCACGAGCAGACGACGTCGATCACTGCCGACTTCGTCCGCCTGCTGCTCGGCCGGGCCGCCGGGACCCGGCCCGCCTTCTGACCGCATCGTCGGCAGCACCACTGCCAGAGCACCCGTACCGAAGGAGCCCCGTATGACCGTGACCAGTCCCAACGAGTTCGCCGACCGCTATGTCG
This sequence comes from Streptomyces sp. 6-11-2, assembly GCF_006540305.1. Classification (GTDB taxonomy): domain Bacteria; phylum Actinomycetota; class Actinomycetes; order Streptomycetales; family Streptomycetaceae; genus Streptomyces. The sequence continues at coordinate 6,318,256 of NZ_BJOR01000001.1, forward strand.
CGGTCTGGACCGAGACCGATCCGCAGGCCCGTCGCAAGGCTGTTGAGGAGCTGTGGGCGCCCGACGGCATCTACGCCAACGCCGTCGCCGTCGTCCGCGGCCACGAGGCCATCGCCGCCCAGGTGGGCTACGCCCACGACGCGTACGCCACCGGAGGCTTCACCTTCCGCTCCTGCAACAACGCGCGCGGCCAGCACAACACGCTGCGGTTCAATTGGGTGATGGTGTCGGCGTCCACCGGCGCGCTGGAGGCCGTCGGCTTCGACTTCCTCACGCTGGACGACGCCGGCCGCATCGTCTCCGACCACCAGTACTTCGACACCCCGCCGAGCTACGTGGTGCCGCCGCCCGGGGAGGCGGACTGACCGCGCCGTGCGGTGCCCTACGCCGCCCCCGCCGGGTCCGGACCGGCGGGGGCGGCGGTGTGCAGGCGGTTGAGCAGCTCGCCGGTGGGGCCGTCCGCCGGCAGGAACGCCTCGACGGCCAGTTCGGCGACGGTGACGTCGAGCGGCATGCCGAAGGTGGCGATGGTGCAGATCAGGGACAGTTCCATGTCCTGGTACCGCAGCCGCAGCGGAAGGGTGAGGTCGGCGTGGTCGGTACGGGGCGGCCGGCTGGGCTCGCCGCCGCCCGGGTAGGCGCGCAGCTCCTGGTACAGCTCGGCCAGGCCCGGCTCGGCCGTCAGCTCGACTCGCCGCTGCAGGCGCATCAGCAACTGGGCTCGCCAATCGGGGAAGTTGATGATTCGAGGCTGCATGCCCTCGGGGTGCAGGGCCAGCCTGAGCGCGTTGACGGGAGGCTGCAGCAACTCGGGCGCGGCATCCTTGGCGAAGAGTCGGAAGCCGGCGTTGCTCAGCACGATGTTCCAGTTGCGGTCCACGACAAGTGCGGGAAAGGGTTCGTGGCCCGTCAGGATCTGATGGAGCGCACCACGCACGGGAAGCATCTCGGCAACGTCCAGGGGAGAGTCTGTGTAGGCGGGCGCGTAGCCGGCCGCCAGCAGCAGCTGGTTCTGCTCGCGCAGTGCCAGGCCGAGGTGCCGGCCCAGCCGTAGCACCATGTCCCGGCTGGGCTTGGACCGACCGGTCTCCAGGAAACTGAGGTGACGCGCGGAGATCTCGGCCCGGGTGGCCAGGGCGAGCTGGCTGTAACCCCGCTGCTCCCGCCATCTACGCATCAATTCGCCCACCGGGCGGGACAGTTGCCGACTTTCCTGCACCTCGGTCATTCCATCACCCTGCATCATCCTCGGCGTCAGGCACAACCGCGGAAGCGGGCCACGCACGGTGCACAGCCGGGCCCCGCCCGCGACCCGCGGCACCCGGCCCGCGGCACCCGGCCGGTGCCGCGGGCCGGGGAGCTCACGCCGATTGCCGGCCCGCTCCGGTGAAGCGGTAGTGCGTGCGCACCAGGCCCTGCTCGTCGCGGAGCAGGAAGTCCACGCCCGCCTCGCCCGACTCCGTGTGCCACGGGTAGCGGAAGGCATCGTGCTGCGCCGAGGCGCTGCCCGCCGGGTGCCGTACGCCGTCGGCCGTGAGCGCGGCGGCGATGCCGTCCACGCCCTCGTGCACGCCGCTCTCGTCGACGAGGCGGGCGCCGGGCAGGTAGAGGTCGGCGATCTCCTTGCGCAACTGCTCGCTTCCGGCCGCGACCGTGGCCAGGTGCCGTTCGGCCTGGGCGTCGAGGTCGGGGCTCGGCACCGGAGGCTCGTTGAACTGGTAGTCCGCGACGATCCGGCCCTCGCCGTCCAGCAACACCACGTCGAATCCGACGGCGAGCACGGCGTCGTTGTCGCCCGGTGACATCACCCAGTTGAAGGCCAGCGCGTCGTGGTGCCCGACCGGGGCACCGCCCGCCCGGAACCGCAACCCCTGGCCGCCCACGAACTGGTCGTACGCCTCGGTCACCCGGGCCACCAGGCTTTCGGTGCCCTGGAAGCGGCGGGTCTGGGTGCAGTGCAGCCCGTCCGGCGTCCACAGGTTCGCGATCTGGGCCCGCCGTGCGGCGGGATCGGGCTCGTTCCAGACGGCGACGTAACGCTCCAGCAGTGCCTTCGCTCTCACGTGCGATCTCTCTCTCGCTAGGGGACCCGGGGCGGCGCGGGGGTTCGCCGCCCCGGGAGTTCAATGGGGGTGGATCACTTGCCGGCGTTCGTGCGGGGCAGTGCCTGGACCAGCAGGGCCAGGGCGGCGGCGACGGCGACGAGGAAGACGATGCCCATGTCGAAGGCGTGGGCGAAGGCCGAGGAGTCGGGCTGCTCGCCGAGCGCGTTGTAGAAGATCACGCCGATCACCGCGACACCGATCGAGTTGCCGATCTGCAGGCCGGTGGTGAGTACGCCGGAGGCCGAGCCCGCGTACTGCGGGTTGACCCGGGCGAGCACCGTGGAGGCGAGCGGGGCGACCGCCAGGCCCATGCCGGCGCCGTCGATCACCAGACCGGGGATGAGCCACGCGGTGTGACCGTCCGAGCCCAGCTGTGCGGCGGTGACGCCGAGGACGACCAGGCCCACGACCATCAGCAGCGCGCCGACGGCAAGCACCTGACGGCCGAGCTTGGTGGCGAACTTGGTGGCGTTCATCGAGGTGTACATGTAGCCGGCGCCGATGGCGGCGAAGAGCAGGCCCGCCTCCAGGGCGCTCAGGCCGCGGCCGGCCTGCATGTACAGGGCGAGCACCAGGAAGAACGACGCCTGGCCCATCCAGAAGACCAGCTGGCAGGCGAGTCCGACGACGAAGGCGCGGTCGCGGAACATGGCGATGTTCACCAGCGGCGAGCCGTCCTTCGCGGCGATGGACTGCTCGACGGCCACGAACGCCGCCATCAGCACGACGAACGCGCCGAAGGACAACCAGGTCCACAACGGCCAGCCGTCCTCGCGGCCTTCGATCAGCGGGAGCACCAGGGCGACCAGCGCGAGGGTGATCATGACGACGCCGAGGAAGTCCAGCTTCGGTCGGCCCTCGGCGCGTGACTCGGGTACCACCTTCAGGGTCACGCCCATGATGAGCAGGCAGATCGGCAGGTTCACCAGGAAGCAGGAGCGCCAGCCCCAGCCGGCGATGTCGGCCTCGATCAGCAGACCGCCGATGAGCTGGCCGAACACGGCTGCGAGCCCCATGGCCAGACCGTAGCCCGCGAACACCTTCAGGCGCGCGGCCCCCGTGAAGATCGTGCCCAGAAGGGCCAGCACCTGGGGCGCGAGCATCGCCGCGGCAAGTCCTTGGAGCACTCGGGAGGAGACCAGGAAGCCGCCCGACTGGGCGACGCCGCACAGCAGCGAGGCGATGGTGAACAGACCCAGGCCCAGCAGGAACATCTTGCGGCGCCCGTACAGGTCGCCCAACCGTCCGCCGGTGATCAGCCCCACGCCGTAGGCCAGACCGAACCCGGCGACCACCCATTCGATGGCGGAGGCGCTCGCGTTCAGGTCGGTCTGCAAAGAGGGAATGGCGACGTTGACGATAAAGAAGTCGAGGGTGGTGATGAAGACGCCGGCCAGCACGGTCGGCAGGATCAGCCGATGCGGCGCGGCCGGGCTCCCGCCCGTCGGCATGGGCGGTGACGGCGCGGAGGCGCTGCGGTTGGTCTCGGTGGTCATCGTTCGTACTCCTGATCGATCACATGGGGTGTTCACCCGGCGCCCGCGGCCGGGCAGATACCTGTCCGAGTGCTTATCCAGCGTGTCGCCCGGAGATCAGTGGGGTCAATTACCTACCAGGTAATCACCGCGCCCGCCCGCCCGCGCCGACCGGCCCGGGCGGAGGGGAATCGGCGGGTGCGCTAGGCCGGTTACCGAGCCCGGATCAGCACCGCGTCAGTGCCCGGTCAGAGGGGACTGCAATCATCACGTCAGATTTCACCCGTCATCAGACTGATTGTGTTTCCGAAGGGTCCGCAAGATGAAACCCGGGAAAAAGTTCCACAGTTATGGGCTGTTTATCGCGGGGAAAGACATCGAGGGCGATGGCTGGGTCTACACCGTGAGCGCCAAATCGCTCCTCGAGGATGTCTTCACCAGCGTCAGTCTCAAGCGCACCCTCGAAAAGGACGCGGACTCGTCCGCCGCGCAGCACCCCTACGTCATTGGCCGATGCGCGATAGCCGACGACGCGGCCATCGACCTCGCCAGTGAAGCGGCTGCCGCGGCCGCCCCCGGCTGGGCGGCGGTCCCCCTGGAACGGCGCCTGCGGCTCGGCACCCTCTTCCGCGAGGAACTGCTGCGCCGCAAGGAGGAGTTCGTGGAGATGCTGGTCGCCGAGTCCCACCCGGTGAAGCTGGCCAGGTGGGAGCTGAGCTGCCTGCTCCAGATCTACAGCGAGGAGAGCATCAACTGGTACGCGCAGCAGATGCACACCGAGTTCGAGGAGGGCGGGCGTCGGCTGATCGTCCGTCGCCAGCCGGACGGTGTGGTCGCCTTCAACCCGCCGCAGAACGCTCCGGCGCCCAGCGCGGCCCTGGCCGTCCTGGCCGTGATGGCCGGAAACGCGGTCGTGGTGCGCGCCCCGCGCAGCATCGCGCTGAGCACCCTGTGGGTGCTGCGGGACGTGGCTGCGCCGCTCCTGCACGAGGTGGGAGCACCCCCCGGCACCCTCAACGTGGTCTGCGCCAACCCCAAGCAGACCCTGGACCGCTGGATCACCAGTCCCCTGATCGACGACATCTTCTACATCGGAGGCAGCCAGGAAGGTCTGCGCTTCCAGGAGCAGTGCGTGGCCCACGGCAAGAAGCCGATCCTGGAACTGGCCGGCAACGACGGGATCATCGTCTGGAAGGACGCCGACCTGGCCTATGCCGCCGAGGCGATCACCGAGTCGTTCTACGGCTCCGGGCAGATCTGCATGGTGCCCAACTACGTCCTGGTGCACCCCGAGATCGCCGACGACCTCATCGCCGAGGTCGAGCGGCAGGTCGCCGGCGTGCGGCCGGGCTACCCCGACGAGGAGGACGTCCTGCTGTCGCCGGTGCGCCGCACCGAGCGGTTCTTCGGGCTGCTGGACCGGGCCCTGGAGCGGGGTGCGCGGCTCGTCACCGGCGGCAAGCGCACCGAACTGGACGGAACCCCCTCCGAGACGGGCGTCTTCCTGCAGCCGACCGTGCTGCGGGTGGACGGGCTGACCGCGGCCCGTGAGCACGACGTGGTGCGGCACGAGACGTTCTTCCCGCTGCTGCCGATCGTGGTGCCCGAGCCGGACACCGACGAGGTCCTCCTCGACCGTTTCCTCGACTTCGTCAACACCAATGAGTACGGGCTGCGCAACTCGCTGTGGGCCAAGGACGGGAACGTCGTCGACACCTTCGTACAGCGGGTGGTCAACGGCGGTCTGCTGAAGGTCAACGACTCGCACATCGGCTTCCTGCCCTACCTGCCCAGCCACGGCGGGACCGGCCTGACCGGCGGGGTGTTCGGCGAGGCCAACTACCCGATGCTCAAGACCTCCCACGTCCAGGGCGTCAGCATCGCGCGGGACGTCAGCCCGCAGCGGACCGTCTTCGGCGGCTGACCCGCCCGCAGGCGCGCCCCCGGGCGGCCGACCGACCACGACCCGAGAACAACGCTGAACGAGGTGACACCTGTGAGATCTCTCGACGTCGCCCGCGACACCTGCGAGCGCTTCCACCCCGGGCTGGTGAAGGCCCTGTCGGACCTTCCGTTCGAAGAGCGCGAGGCGGCCGGCAGCCCGGTCGTCGACCTGTTCCGGTCGGCCGCGGGCGTGGGGCTGCTCATACCCACCGAGTACGGCGGGCCGGGCGCCGACCCGGTGGACGCCGTGCTCGTCCAGCGGGCCGTCGGCTCGCTGTCCCCGTCGCTGGCCGTGGCCTCCACGATGCACCACTTCACCGCCGCGATGCTCTACGCGCTCGCCGACGGCCCGGACCGGCTGACACCCGCTCAGGCCGAGCTGCTGCACACTGTGGTGCCCGGGCAGCGGCTGATGGCCTCCGGCTGGGCCGAGGGCCGAACCCAGCAGAACATTCTCACCCCGGCGGTCACGGCAACCCCGGTCGAGGGCGGCTATCTGCTCAACGGCGCCAAGAAGCCCTGCAGCCTGTCGCGTTCGATGAGCCTGCTGACCGCGAGTATCGCGGTGCCCGGCGCGGACGGCACGCCGGAGCTGGCGCTGGCGCTGGTGGACTCCTCGTCGCCGGGCCTGACCCTGCACCCCTTCTGGGGCAGCGAGGTGCTGACCGCCGCCCAGAGCGACGAGGTGCGCCTGACGGACGTCTTCGTGCCCGAGGACATGGTGGTCCGCACCACCGCGGACGACCCCGGCCGCATCGACGACCTGCAGAACGCCGGCTTCGTCTGGTTCGAGATGCTGGTGTCGGCCGGGTACGCCGGCGTCGCCGCCGGCCTGACGGAGGAAGTGCTGGCCCGCGGGCGCGGCAGCACGAGCGAACGCGGCACCCTGCTGATCCGCACCGAGTCCGCGTTCCAGTTGCTGCTGGGGGTCGCCCGCGCGGTGCGCGACGGGGCCTTCGGCGAGGAGGCCGTCTCCCAGGTACTGATCGCCCGGTTCGCCGCGCAGGAAGCGCTGTCGCTCGCCACCCAGCAGGCGCTGGAGCTGCTGGGCGGCATCGACTTCATCCGCTCCTCCGAGCACCTGCGGATGGCCGCCTCGGTGCGCCCGCTCGCCTTCCACCCGCCGTCCCAGGGCTCCACCGTCGCGCCGCTGCTGGCCTACGCCGGCGGCGCCGCCCTCGACCTGTCCTGAGACCGGGACGGGACCCGGACCACCCCGCCCCTTCCATCGGCCCACTCAGCGCCTGCGGGCCACGGACCGAAAGCGAGTCACCAATGACCCCGAGCGTCGACGCCCCGGTCGGCCAGGAGGAGGAGGTCCTCCAGCTCTACCGGGCCCATCTGAGCAAGGGCCGGGCGACCCTGGCCGAGCTCTTCGGAACCCATATGGAGGTCGAGTCGCAGGGTGCCTGGCTGACCACCTCCGACGGCGAACGCTTCCTGAACGCCGGCGGCTACGGCGTCTTCATCATGGGCGCCCGCCACCCCGTCGTCATGGAGGAGGTGCGCCGGCAGCTGGAGACCCACCCCGTCGCCACCCGCATCCTGCTGGAGCCGACCGTCGCCCGTGCCGCCGAAGCGCTGGTCTCGGTCGCCCCGGAGGGCCTGGACCGCGTGCACTTCGCCCTCTCCGGCGCGGAGGCGGTGGAGACCGGCCTGAAGCTCGCCCGGGCCAACGGCCGCAAGCGGACGGTCTCGATGAAGGGTGGCTACCACGGCAAGACGCTCGGCGCCTTGTCGGCCACCGCCAAGGACGTCTACCAGGCGCCCTTCCGCCCGCTGATCCCCAACGTGGTGCACCTGCCGTTCGGCGACATCGACGCCCTGCGCGCGGAGCTGTCCCAGCACCCGGGCGAGGTCTGTGTGCTCATCGAGCCGGTGCAGGGCGAAGGCGGCGTCGTCATCCCGCCCAAGGGCTACCTCAAGCAGGTCGAGGAGGCGGTCCGGGAGTTCGACGGCTTCCTGGTGCTGGACGAGGTGCAGACCGGCTTCGGCCGGCTCGGCGAGTGGTGGGGGCTGGACGCCGAGGGCATCCGCCCGGACGTCCTGCTGGCCGGCAAGGCGCTCGGCGGCGGTGTCGTGCCGGTCTCGGCGGCCCTCGCCACCCGGGAGGCGTTCCGGCCCTTCGACAAGGACCCCTATGTCCACACCGCGACCTTTTCCGGTCAGCCGCTGCTGATGGCGGCGGTGCAGGGCACCGTCCGCGCGATCCGCGAGGAGGAACTGGTGCCCCGAGCCCGCGAGCTCGGCGCCCGGCTGCTGCCGCGGATCACCGAGATCGCCCAGCGCAACATCCCCGACCTGGTCGTGGAGGTACGCGGCCAGGGTCTGCTGATCGGCGTCGAGCTGGTCGAGCCGGGGCTCGCCGGCGAACTGCTGATCGAGCTGTTCAACCACGGAGTGGTCGCCAACCACTCGATGAACGGCTCCTCCGTGGTGCGGTTCACCCCGCCGGCGACCCTCACCGACCGGGACGTCGAATTCCTGCTCGACTCCCTCGACAAGGCCACCGTCGACCTCGTACGGCGCTCGGCCACGATGCCCGAAGGCGGCAACTGACCATGCGACACGTCGAACTCCACGCCCTGGTGCGCCTCGCCTTCGCCGAGGAGGTCTTCGCGACCGTCCCGCGCTGGGAGCGCTACCCGGAACTGGCCCCGCACGTACGGTCCACGAAGGTGCACGCGACGCTGCCGGAGCCGGTCGGCAGCTCCAGCTGGGAACTGCACTTCCGCAGCGGGCTGCTGCGCTGGACGGAGGAGGAGACCTTCTTCCCCGACCGGCTGGAGATCCGGTTCGAGCAGACCGACGGCGACTTCGACAGCTTCGAAGGCGTGTGGGCGCTGCATCAGCAGGGCCCGGACGTCTCCGTCGTCTTCAAGGCCGACTTCGACTTCGGCATCCCGAGCCTCGCCAGCATCCTCGACCCGATCGCCGAGCGCGTCATCCGGGAGACCGTCGCCTGGGCCGTCACCGGTTTCTTCCCCGGCACCACCATCCTCGACTCGGACATCGACCTCGACGCGGCAGCCGCCTCGAGCGCGGGCTGACCACCGGCCGGCGGCGGGCGGACGGCCCGCCTCCGGCACCGCACACCTCCCCGGACTCACACAGGAGTTCAACCGTGGACCAAGCCAATCCCTTCGAGACGCCGAAGACCTTCTCGCTCCACCGCGCCGAGTACCTGGTCGGCCTGGCGGTGACGACCGGTCTGATCATCTGGCACTTCGCCGACATCCGCTGGCTGCCCGCCATCGGGCTGTTTCTCTACATCGACCTGATCGGCTACATCCCCGGAGCCATCGCCTTCCGGCGCTCCGGCGGTGCCCCCATCCACAAGGGCTACTACGTCGCCTACAACGTCATGCACAGCCTGATCACCCAAGGCGCCGTCGCCGCGCTGTGGTGCTGGTTGGTCGAGCCGGAGTGGGCGCTGCTCGTGCTGCCCTTCCATCTGTTCGGCGACCGTGGTCTGTTCGGCAACTTCATGAAGCCCTTCGCGCTGCCCTTCGAGCCGGTCCGCCAGCCCGGATACCTGCGGCTGCTGGACGACCTGGGGTTGAAGCACCCCAAGCCGGTCGGTCACGCGAGCGACCCGGTCCCCGTGGGGCACATTGCCGGCTCCGCCGCCCGCACGCTCGGCGAGACCGTACCGACCGGCCGGGGGGCGACCCGATGAGGAACGTGACACTGCGCAAGCGCTGGAGCGCCCACGACCGGGCCATGCGCCGGCTGGCCACGCCCGTGTCGGTGCTCACCGTCGAACACGAAGGCCGCCGCCACGGCACCACTGTCAGCACGGTGACCCGGATCTCCCGCCGCCCGCAGGTACTGGGCGTGTGCCTGAAGCCCGACTCGGTGCTGGCCAAGCTCGCCACCGCCGAGGGCCGGTTCGCGGTCAACGTACTGAGCGGTGAGCAGGGCCGGCTGGCCCGCCACTTCGCCGGGAGCGCCCGGCCCGACGGCGCCGCCCAGTTCCGGGGCATCGACTGGCATCCGGCCGCCTACTCCCGGGCGCCGCTCTTCCACGCGGCGCTGGCGCACTACGACTGCCGGGTGGTGGGCCGCTTCCAGGTCGGTGACCACGAGGTGCTGCTCGGTGCGGTCGTCCACGCCGACACCGCCGAGGGAGACCCGCTGATCAGCTGTTCCGGGGAGATCTTCGCCGGGACGCTGATCCCGGTCGCGGAGAACGAGGAGGGCGCCCCGCTCGGCGCGGACCCGGCACCGATCGACGTCGGACTGTCTCTCGCGCCGCCCGGCCTGCCACTCACCACGTCCGTCGAGGAGAACGTGCCCTCATGAATGTGTTCACCGCCAAAGAGGCCGACTGGGACACCGCCCCCGGCCTGCTCGACGGGGCCAAGGAGTTGACCCTCGGCCCGGACCGCTGCAACCTCGCGTACTGGTTCACCGAGGTCGCGCAGGGCACCCTGCGGGACCGCGGCGCCACCGGGCACCACGAGAAGGCCGGCGTGCCGGAGTTCCTGCGCAGGCCGGGGCCGTTGCGTGAGGCGCTGGTCCTGGAGTTCGGCTTCCGCAGCCTGTCGGAGGAGATCGCCACCCGCCTGCTGGGCCACTACGTCTCGCACGCCCCCGGCATCCCGGAGATGGAGTTCTACGCCACCCAGCTGATGGACGAGGCCCGGCACGCACGGGTGTTCCGCAACCACCTGGTGGAACTGGGCCTGCCCGAGCGGACGCTGCTGGCCGACATCGAGGAGATGGCCGCCGAGTACCGGCGCGAAGTGCTCCAGCCGGTGGAGGACTTCACCTTGGAGATCATCCGCGACCAGGGTGATTTCCACGGCGGGGTGGCCGTCTTCGCCATCGTCATCGAGGGCGTGCTCGCCCCGGCCGCCGAGCTGAGCGAGCGCAAGTGGACCCCGCTGTCGGAGGCCACCCAGGAGATCTCCCGTGGCACCGCGATCGACGAGATCCGGCATCTGACCGTGGCCAGCACCATCCTGCGCGACCATGTCCGCGACCACCCCGAGTACACGCCGCGGCTGCTGGAGATCCTCGCGGCCGGCACCGAGCTGTGGGATCGGGTGCCGGACCGGCCCTACGTCATCCACCGCGAGGAGCTGTTCCAACAGGGCATGTTGGAACAGGCCGAACTGATCGGCGACTACGAGGTCTGGCCGGGCGTACGGCTGCTCGACACCACTCCCGAGCAGCGCTACGACATGGCGGAGCAGTGGACCGACGAGATGGCCGCGAGCCGGATGGCGTACATGGGCCTGCCCGCGGACGCGATGGGACGGAGTGAGCGTCCGTGACGGCGCCGACGTTCCCCGTCGGCCCATCCTTCGGCGCCCCCGCCGGGCGGGCGGCCGTGATCACCGGGGTCGGCGGCTACGTACCGCCGACGGTGGTCACCAACGACGATCTGGTGGCCCGGCTGGACACCTCCGACGAATGGATCCGCACCCGGACCGGCATCGCCTCACGGCATGTCGTCACCCCGGGCACCGCCACCTCCGACCTCGCCGTCGAGGCCGGTCGGCGGGCCCTGAAATCGGCGCAGGACTCGCAGGTCGACGCCGTGGTGCTGGCCACCACCACACCCGATCACCCCTGCCCGGCGACCGCCCCGGCAGTGGCCGCCCGACTGGGGCTGGGCGGGGTGCCGGCCTTCGACGTGGCGGCGGTGTGCACCGGCTTCCTGTACGCCCTGGCCGCCGGCGCCGGATTCATCGCCTGCGGCCTGGCCAACCGGGTGCTGGTCGTCGCCGCGGACGCGTTCACCACGATCATCGACCCGAACGACCGCAGCACGGCGGTGATCTTCGCCGACGGCGCCGGCGCCGTAGTGCTACGGGCCGGCACGGCGGACGAGCCGGGCGCCCTCGGCTCGGTGGTGCTTGGCAGTGACGGCGAGCTGAGCGACCTCATCGCCGTGCCGGCCGGCGGCTCGCGCCAACGCTCCTCCGGTGTCCGTCCCCAGCCGGGCGACGAGTTCTTCCAGATGGCGGGCCGGGCCACATACCGGCACGCGGTGGAGCGGATGACCGCGGCCTCGCTGCGCTCGCTCGCCGACACCGGCTGGCGGCCGGAGGACGTCGACCGGTTCGCCGCGCACCAGGCGAACGCCCGCATCCTCGGCGCGGTCGCCGAACGGCTCGGCATCGGGCGGGAGCGACAGCTTTCCAACATCGAGCACGTCGGCAACACCGGCGGTGCCTCGATCCCGCTGCTCCTGGACCAGAGTGCCGCCGACGGCAGCCTGACGGCCGGCGACCGGCTGCTGCTGACCGCCTTCGGCGGCGGCCTGGCGTGGGGCGCGGCAACCCTCACCTGGCCCGAGCTGTGAGCCGGGCCGGGGCCGAGCCCCTTCCCTGCCCACCGGCACATCCCACGCACTGTCACACGGGAGGCGAGCACGTCATGTTCGAGAAGCTGAAGGAAATCCTGGTCAACAAGCTCAAAGTCACGCCCGAGCAGATCACCCCGGAGGCCACCCGGGAGGACATCGAGCTGGACTCGCTCGCCGTCGTCGAGCTGTCGCTCGTCCTGGAGACCGAGCTGGGGGTGTCCGTCTCCGACGACGAGCTGCTGGAGGCGGAGACCGTCGGGGACATGGTGGCGCTCATCGAGCAGCGGAGCGCACGGGTGTGATGGCCGACACCGCCATCGCCGTCACCGGTCTCGGCCTGGTCACCCCGGCCGGGATCGGCACTGCCGCGAGCTGGGCGGGCGTGCGCGCCGGACGCCCGGCCGCGGCGCTCGACCCCGCCCTCGACGGCAACCCGGTACGCATCTCGTGCCGGGTGCCGGACTGGGACCCGGACGCCCTGCTCGGCGCCCGCCGGGCCCACCGGCTCGACCGTTTCAGCCAGTTCGCGCTGGTCGCGGCGCGCGAGGCGATCACCGACGCCGGCCTGGACCCGGCCACCTGGGACGGCGCCCGGGTCGGCGTGGTGCTCGGCTGCGCCGACGGCGGACCAGGCACCGTGGAGGACCAGCACCGGGTGCTGGTGGAGCTCTCACCGGACCGGGTCTCCCCGCTGCTGCTGCCGATGCAGCTGCCGAACATGCTGGCCGGCCAGACGGCCATGGAGTTCGGTGCCACCGGCCCCAACCTGGTGGTGGCCACGGCCTGCGCGTCCGGGACCACGGCCATCGGTGTTGCCCGCGATCTGCTGCTCCTCGACCGGTGCGACGTGGTGCTCACCGGCGGCAGCGAGGCCATGATCACGCCTTTGGTGATGGCCGGCTTCGCCCGCATGGGCACGCTGTCGCGGCGCACCGACGACCCGGCCGCCGCCTCCCGCCCGTTCGACGCGGACCGCGACGGCTTCGTGGCCGGGGAGGGCGCCGGGGTGCTGGTCCTGGAGCGGTCTGCCGACGCCCGCGCCCGCGGCGCCCGGGTCCGCGCCGGGGTGGCGGGATACGGCGCCTCCGCCGACGCCCACCACGTCACCTCTCCGCATCCGGACGGGATCGGACTGGAGTCGGCGATGCGCGCCGCGCTCGCCGACGCCGGCTGCCTGCCTTCCGACGTCGGGCACGTCAACGCGCACGGCACCGCCACCCGGCTCAACGACCTCGCCGAGGCCCGGGTGGTGCACCGCGTGCTCGGCGACCCGCTGGTGACCTCCACCAAGGGCGTCACCGGCCATCTGCTCGGCGCGGCCGGGGCGGTCGAGGCCGCGTTCACCGTGCTCAGTCTGGAGGAGCAGGTGGTGCCGCCGACCGCCAACCTCGATGTCCCCGATCCCGCCTGCGAGGTCAAGGTGGCCGCCACGGCCACCGGGACCCGCTTCGACCTCGCGCTGAGCAGCTCGATGGGATTCGGCGGGCAGAACGCCGTGCTGGCCTTCGCGGCCGCCTGATGGGAGGTGCGGTGCCGGGGAATGCTCGGTTCCGTAGCCGCCAGAAGGTGAGCACTTTGGCCGCCGGGAGTACCGACTTCTCGGGTCAGACCGTGCCCCTGCTGGTGGCCGGGAGGCCAGACCGCTGATGGGGTGGCGTGCCCGCCCCGCGGGGCGTGAGCACTGGATCCATTAGGCCGCGTGCCGCGCCTTCCGCAGGTTACGCCGCAGTACAAGGGAACGCACTTGGGGAGGGCTTGTTGCTGCTGATCGGTGATGACTGGGCCGAAGGCCACCATGACGTTGAGGTCCAAGACGAGAGCGGCCGGAAGCTGGCCGTCGCGAATCTGCCAGAAGGTGTTGCGGGCATCGCCAGTCTCCACGAACTCCTTGCCCGCCACGGCGGCGAGGCCCTGGACCCTGGCGAGGTGGTTGTCGGCATCGGGACCGACCGGGGCTCGTGGGTTCAGGCTCTGATCTCCTCTGGCTACCAGGTCTATGCGATCAACCCCCGGCAAGTCGCCCGGTTCAAGGAGCGGTACGCCTCCTCGGGCGCCAAGAGCGACAAGGGCGACGCACACGCGCTGGCCGATATGGTCCGCATCGACCGCGACCGCCTGCGACCGGTGGCCGGGGACAGCGATGCCGCCCAGGCCGTGAAGGTCGTCGCCCGTGCTCACCAGACCCTGATCCGGGAACGCACCCGCACCTTCCAGCGGCTGCGCAGCACGCTGCGCGAGTACTTCCCCGCCGCCCTAGCCGCCTACGCGGACCTCACCCTGACCAGCACCGACGCTCTGGAACTTCTGATCAAAGCCCCCACCCCGGCCACCGGGGCGAAACTGACCCGCACCCAGATCACCGTCGTGCTGGCCCGCCACCGCCGACGCAACCGCGACGCGAAAGCGGCCACCATCCAGACCGCACTACGCGAGCAGCAGCTCGCGCTGGCCGAGCAGGTCACTGCCGCCTACGCGGCAACCGCCACCGCGCACGCCCGGCTGATCATTGCGCTCAACGAGCAGATCACCGAGCTGGAAGAACAGGTGAAGGCCCATTTTCTGAAGCACCCGGACGCTGAGATCTACCTCTCGATGCCCGGTATCGCGGAGATCACCGGTGCCCGGGTGGTCGCCGAATTCGGAGACGACCCCGACCGATACGCCTCTGCGAAAGCCCGCAAAAACTACGCCGGCACCAGCCCCGTCACCCGGGCCTCCGGCAAGAGTCACACCGTCCAGGCCCGCTACGTCCGCAACAACCGCCTGGCCGACGCACTCCAGACCCAAGCCTTCTGCGCACTACGAGCCTCGCCCGGAGCCCGCCGCTACTACGACAAACAACGAGCACGCGAACTCGGCTACAACCCCGCCCTCCGCCAGCTCGGCAACCGACTCGTCGGCATCCTCCACGGCTGCCTCAAAACCCGAACCACCTACGACGAAGCAACCGCGTGGTCACACCACGCCCACCCTCAGCCCGCTTGACACCCAAACGAGATGGGGTGTCTGACCCGGCCCGGCCGGCCCACGCCGGAAAGGCCGCCGCCCGGCTGGACGGTCGGCGGCCCCTCCCTGTCCCACTCCCCGCGCCCGGGCTCCCCGCCCGCGCGCCACCGACGGCGACCCCGGATCCCAGGAGCACACCATGACCGCCGGAAGCCCATCCTCGTCCGCCTCCACCAGACCCCTGACCACCAGCCATATCGTCTTCCTGATCGTCGCTGCGGCGGCACCGCTGTCCGCGATGGTCGGCACCGTCCCGCTGGCGTTCGCGATCGGCACCGCCGAAGGCGTCCCCGCCGCGTTCCTGTTCGCCGGCGTCACCCTGGTGTGCTTCTCCGTCGGGTACACGATCAGTGCCCGCCGCACCGGCGGCTCCGGCGGCTTCTACGCCTCCATCGCCGACGGCCTCGGCCGGCCCGCGGCGGTCGGCAGCGGCTGGACGGCGGTGGTCTCCTACAACTGCGCGACCATCGGCCTGGTCGGCGCGTTGGGCTACTTCACCAGCCTGGTGCTGTCCGACCACGGGGTGCACCTGGCGTGGGAGTGGTGCTGCGCGATAGGTCTGGCGCTCGTCGCCGTCCTGGGGTACCGGGACATCGCCATCAGCGCCAGGGTGCTGGCGGTGCTGATGATCTCCGAGATCGGCATCCTGGCCGCCCTGGACGTGGCGGTACTGGCCCGGCACGGTGTGCACGCCCTGCCGGGCAGCTCGTTCTCCTGGCACGCTGCCACCGGCCCCGGCCTCGGCGTCTCGCTGATGTTCGCCTTCGTCTCGTTCATCGGCTTCGAGTCGGCAGCCCTGTACGGCAAGGAGGCGCGGAACCCCCGCCGCAGCGTGCCGCGGGCGACCTGCGTCGCCGCGGTGCTGATCTCCGGCTTCTACGCGCTCACCAGCTGGGCGGCGGTCGGGGCGATCGGCCCGGGCCAGGTGCGGGAGACCGCCGGGAAGCAGCTCGGCGACCTCTTCTTCAACCTGGGCGACGACTACCTCGGCGCCGCCGGAAGCAGCGTACTGCAGATCATGCTCTGCTCCAGCCTGTTCGCCGCGACCCTGGCGCTGCACAGTGCCGCCAACCGGTATGCGCAGGTGATGGCCGACGACGGCCTGCTGCCCGCGTTCCTGGGCAGGGTGCACCCAAGGTTCGGCTCGCCGCACCTGGCCGGTGTCGCGCAGGTGGCGATGTGCGCCGTCGCCGCGGTCGCGTTCGCGGCCGGCGGTCTGGACCCGTACGCGAACATGACGACCAGCATGCTCGGCCTGGGCACCGTCGGGATCGTCGCCCTGCAGGCGCTGTCGGCGCTGTCCGCGGTGGCCCTGCGCCGCAAGGGCACTCGGCTGGGCTGGTGGCGGGGCACGGTGGTGCCGCTGCTGGGCCTCGCCGGCCTGACCGCCACCCTCTGGCTGGTGGTCGGCAACTTCGATGTGCTGACCGGGGCGACCGGTGGCGTCGTCACGCGGCTGCCGTGGGTGATCGTGCTGGTGGCCGTGCTGGGCGTGCTGTGGGCGCTGCGGCTGCGGGCCGTCGCCCCCGAGCGCTACCGGGCGCTGGCCACCGCGTATGTCGCCCCCGACGCGGACCGGACGGACATCGCCGCGCCGGCCCATGCTCCCGCCACTGTCTCCGAACCGACTTGACACCGGCCCCTGTTCACGTGATCCGGAGGGAACGACGTGCACGATGTACGCGAGCTGATCGAGAACGGTCCGGAGGCGGTGCGCCGGCTGGCCCGCCGCGGTTACCCGCTCGACCTCGACGCGCTGCGGGCGGCACACCGGCGACGCCTGACCGCGCTGGAGGCGGTGAACGGACTGCGAGCCGAGCTGAAAAAGGCGTCTCGCTGCCCGCACCGGGCCGGCGGGCCACAAGCCGCGGACGCGGCGGACCCGGCGGGCGAGGATCCGCGTGAGCGCAACCGGCGCCTGCGCGAGCGGGTGCAGGCCGCCGAGGCCGAGGCTCGGGAGGCCGGCCGGGAGTCGGAGCGGCTGCTGCTGACGGTGCCGAACCTGCCGTCGGACGACCTGCCCGACGGCTTCAGCCAGAAGGAGGCCGTGGAGGTGCGGCGGGTCGGCCCGCGACGCGGCTCGGGCCCCGGCCTCGGGCGGCACCACGCCGACCTCGGCGAGCGGCTGGGTGTACTGGACTCAGCGGCGGCGGGGAAGCTGTCCGGGGCGCGGTTCAGCGTCAGCCGCGGTCCCGGCGCCCTGCTGGAACGGGCCCTGTGCTCCCTGCTGCTCGACCTGCACACCCAGGAGCACGGATACACCGAGTACGCGGTGCCCCACCTGGTCAGCCGGGAGACCATGACCGGCACGGGGCAGCTGCCGAAGTTCGAGGAGGATCTGTTCGCCACATCGGTGGGCGGCCGGGAGATGTTTCTGATCCCCACCGCCGAAGTGCCGTTGACCAACCTGGTGGCGCGGGAGGTGCTCGACGAGCGTCGGCTGCCGCTGGCCATGACCGCCCGCACCCCGTGCTACCGGGCCGAGGCGGGGTCCTACGGCCGTGACACCCGTGGCATCCTGCGGCTGCACCAGTTCGAGAAGGTGGAGCTGGTCCGGGTCTGCCGGGACGAGGACGCGGCGGAGCAGCTGGAGCTGATGCTCAGTCATGTCGAAGTGTGCCTGAAACGACTGGAGTTGTCCTACCGGGTGGTGTTGCTGCCGGCCGGCGACATCGGGTTCTCCGCGCGGAAGACGTACGACGTCGAGGTGTGGCTGCCCGGCAGCGACAGCTACCGCGAGATCTCCTCGGTGTCGGACTGCGGCACCTTCCAGGGCCGCCGGGCCGCCATCCGCTACCGGACGGGCGGTGCCCGGAAGACCGCGGCGACGCTCAACGGTTCCGGCCTGCCGATCGGGCGGACCGTCGCCGCGCTGCTGGAGCAGGGGCAGCAGGCGGACGGCTCGGTGGTGCTGCCGGAGGCCCTGGCCGCGTACACCGGCTTCTGCCGGCTGCTGCCCGGGGGCGGCGCCGAGTAGCCCCCGCGTGGGCCCTCGCCCGACGCGCCACCAGCGCGGGCCTGCCGGGCACTTCCGGGCAGGCCCGCGCCCTCGTCGTCCGAGGCCGGTCAGGCGCTCTGGCGCAGCAGAGCAGTGGAGCCGTGCAGGCCCGGGTCCTGGTTGAGCATCTGCTGGAAGAGCTGGCGCAGTTTCGGCGACGGCTCCATGCCCAGCTCGTCGACCAGCCGCAGCCGGGCCGCGTTGTAGACACCGATCGCCTCGGCCTGGCGCCCGCTCTGGTAGAGCGCCACCATGAGCAGCTCGGTGATCCGCTCTCGCCACGGGTGGGCGATGCTCATCCGCTTCAGCTCTCCGACCACCCTCATCGGCTCTCCTGCGCGGATGCGCAGCCAGAAGGCGTCCTCCCGCGCTGACAGGTGCTCCTCCTCCCACTCCGTGGCCGCGCTCTGGCACAGCGGTCCGGCGGCGGCGTCACCCAGCGGAGCCCCTCGCCACAACCCGAGCGCCCGGTCCAGCAGCTCCAGGGCGGCGGGCAGCTCCTCGGTCTCCATCGCCTGGTGGGATTGGCGTATGTATCCGCGGAACTGGTTGAGGTCGATGTCCTCCGGTGCCACGTCCAGGCTGTATCCGGAGCCCCGGGCGCGCAGCACGTCCGCCGCCGGGTCGCCCGCCAGCTGAACCAGTGTGCGTCGCAGTCGCGACACATGTGCCTGGAGCGCGTTCTCGACGGTGGCTGGGGGTTCCTCGCCCCACAGCTCGCTGTACAACGTCGAGACGTGCACCACCGCGGGAGCCTGGATGAGCAGGCTCGCCAGCAGACAACGCTGCCGGAGCCCCGGAACGGCGTGGAACGCGCCACCGATGCCGACTGCCAGCGTGCCCAAGATCCGGAACTGCAAGAGAACCCTCCCGTGTGGTCGCAGCCTGCGGCTTCACGCCGCCCGTTCCGTGTCTTCCCGGAAGCGGTGGCAGTCTGAAGGGGCGACCTAGAGTCCGGCTCGACACGGGATACGGGCAGCTCCTGCCGCGCACGGGGTGGCCACTGTCTACATTCCGGAGAACGGTCGGCTCGCCCCTCGGACCACCCTTGTCGCCGGTGAGTACGGCCATCTGCTCGATCGGGGCCTGGGCGAGTGGTTCCCGGGCGCGGTGCAGGAACGCCTGCCCGGGCCCGAGCAGCCGACCCGCCGTATGAAAGCACTCCCCGGTGCGAAATACTCTCCCGATGAGGTCGCGCACTTCCCCGATCAGTCAGCCGATCACGATACGGAGGGCCGTCGCGCGGGATGCCAAACGGCTCACGCGGCTCGTGCGTGGCTCAGGCGCCTACGAGGGTAAGTACGCAGCCGCAGTCGCGGGCTACCGGGTCGGTCCTGATTACATCGAGGCCCACCGCGCCTTCGTGGCCGTCGGCGCCGACGAGCATGGAGGCCGGGTCCTCGGGTTCTACTCGCTCGTCCTGGCTCCACCGGAGCTCGACCTGCTGTTCGTCGTCGACGAAGCGCAAGGACGGGGTATTGGACGACTGCTCGTCGCGCACATGCAGTCCGAGGCCCGTGCCGCCGGGCTCGACCGTGTCAAGGTCGTGTCGCATCTTCCCGCCGAGGACTTCTACCACCGCGTCGGTGCAGTGCGGATCGGGACCGCGTTCGCGAACCCGCCCGCCGTGCCGTGGGACCGTCCCGAATTCGAGTTTCGCATTCCTTCGGAATGACGCGGTGTGCCGGTTCGCAGGGCACCGGCTTCGCCTGCAGGGTGGCCGGCATGCAGGAGCCGCTGGACGCCGCGCGCTCCGTGTGTGCCGTCGTCTCTGCCCTGGCGTGGGGATCGCCTGCGCCGGCGGCCTCTCCCGGCGACTGCCTCACCTCCGGCACTCCCAGGGCCATCGAAATCGCGCACATCTCGGCTCGCTCCACACACGATCGAGGTCGGCCGCTGTAAAGACGTAGTTTCACACCACCCTGATCTGCAAGACGAAGTGGCCACAGTCCACCGTCAGCGCTCCCTGAGCATGCGCGCGACCACGTAGAGTGACTCCACGGGCGCTGCGGTCTCCGCCGCCGGCGTCCCCCCAAGGTCATCGCCCTTCCCCGGCCATCCCCGTTCTCCGGAGCACGAGTGGTCGGTCCACCGTCCCCGTCAGGCCCGCATACGCTCACGGTCACTTCCTCGCCGCTCGCTGGTGCTCAGGGTGCCGTCCCGGGTGCGCGAGGGGCCCGGGCCAAGCCCGGTGCCGGGCAGATGCCAAGGCCCCACAGTGGCCTTGAACGGTATTCCCTCGGCCAAGCGCCCGATCCCTCTCACTGGCTGCTTGCTCGATCTGGTCGATGAGACGGTGCTGTGACGCCGTCGGCGAACGTGGTCGCCTCGGTCGTGCCCGGTGGTCTTGTCGCGGGTGACGGTGGGGTACAGGTGGGCGAGGTCCTGCACCCCGTCGCCTGGCGTGACCGTGACGCTCGTTTGACGCTCCAGAGACCGTCCCCAAGGTGGGACGCCCCCCCCGTTGAACTGCGGGTTTTCGCGCCTCCAGCCTTTGGGACGTGTTCCCGATGACGCATCACGTGGAGTGCGTCGCGATCCTTGAACCGGTCGCGAAGGGCTCCTGACCTGCGGTTTTGCCCGTGCGCATTATGTGCGGTGTGGGCGTTACGGGCGATATCTTGACGCTGAAATGACGCTCGTGACGCTCATTTGGCGCTCGTTCTGAGGGGGTGTCAGGAGGCTCTGGAGGCAGGTCAGGGCTCGTTCTGCGGAGACTGAGGACAGTGCAGCGTACGGCAGCAGCGCGCGGGTGCCATCCTGGTCGGTTGTCCCGGAATGGACCAGCGAGCCCATAATGACCTGCCGAGATGTGCGGTCGCGATCGCGCTGCTCTGGCCAGCATGGATGATCTTTCGGGTGTTTCACGCTCGTGCCCGTTGAGGGTGGCGGAAGTTCCAGAGGAGCCCCAGGAGACTCCTGCGTCAGGCGAGCGTTCTTTCCTCTCTGTGCCGGTGCCGGTCCGTGTGGTCATCCCGTGGTCGCACAGTTGGCCGTACACGGAGAAGGCTGCCGGAGCGGTGGGGCGAGCCGCGTGGCTACACCAGCGACGAGCTGGTGGGGTCCCATCTTCGTCTACGAGGCAGCTGAAGCGCCGATTCTGCGGTGCTGCGCGCGGTCTGTCCCAAGCCCCAAGGCCGAGGCCGCGCCTGGTGAGCGGCCCCTTGGAGAGGCCCGCCCAGCGGGCGAAACCGGTTCCGCTGTGGTGAAAGGGAGCGGCTGTGGCGGACGGTGGGCGGCGGCCTGACAAGGCCATGGTGGACCGGTCGGAAGGGTTCGGTGAGCGGCTGCTGGGGGTGCTGCTGGATCGGGCGCACGAGATGCCGCCGCAGCTGATCGCCCCGCTGATCGCGGAAGAGGTGGCCAGGGTCGGTGGCCGCGACGTCTCGATCCTCCTGCAGGACTACGGCCAGCGGGTGCTGGTGCCGCTGCCGGGTAGGCGGCTGTTCGTCGGGGAGCCCGAGCCGATCGGTGACTCCCACGCCGGCACGGCCTTCCTGTATGCGACCCCTGTGGAGGTACCGCAGGCCGACGGCGTCCGGATGTACCTGCCGTTGCTGGACGGCAGCGACCAGGTGGGAGTGATGGCCCTCACCCTGGACACCGTCGATGACGACGACCGGCGGCTGCTGCGCAGACTCGCCGGCCTGGCCGCCGACATGCTGGTCACCAAACACAGCTACACCGACCAGTTCTTCCAGACCCGGCGCCGCGAACCGATGAGCGTGGCCGCGGAGATCCAGTGGTCCCTGCTGCCGCCAGTGGCCATGTCCACCCCGCAGGTCGCGGTGGCCGGAATCCTCGAACCCGCCTACAGCGTCGCCGGAGACAGCTTCGACTACGCCCTCAACGACGACATCCTGCACGTGGCCACGATCGACGCGATGGGCCACGGTCTGGACGCCGCCACCATGGCAACCGTCGCCATCGGCGCCTACCGCCACGCCAGACGCGCCGACATCGGGCTGTCCGAGATCTACGCGTTCATGGACCGGGCCATCGCCGAGCAGTTCGGGCCCGAGCACTTCGTCACCGCGCAGATGATGCGCCTGAACGTCGCAACCGGCCACCTGCAACGGGTCAACGCCGGCCACCCGGCACCGCTGCTGATCCGCAACCACCAGGTCGTCCGGCAACTGGAGAGTGCGACCACCTTGCCGGTCGGCTTCGGCGGTGACGAGCCCCAGCTCAGCGAGCAGACACTCCAGGTCGGCGACCGGGTGCTGTGCTTCACCGACGGCCTGATCGAGGAGCACGAAGCCGGCGGGAAGCAGTTCGGCGTGGAACAACTCATCGCCTGGGTCAACCGCATCGAGCACGCCGAGAAGGGAGTGCGGGCGGTGGTGCGCTCTCTCTCCCACGCCCTGATGGAGGAACGGGGCGGGATCACCAGCGACGACGCGACCCTCTTCCTGATCGAGTGGCGTGGGAGCGCCGCCGACCACCTTGCCACCCTGGAATGAGCCGATACCGCCCGACTGCTGGTGCGGCCGTTGGCGGGGAGATCTGGCATGTCACGCGAGAAAACCGCGAGGGATCTATCGTCAAGGTATGAGCGTGTTCATCAAGCTGGTGGAGAACCGGCCCCCCAAGGAATACGCGGAGCTGGCGGCTGCAGATATCTCCTACGACGACATCACCGAAGGTGAGTCGCCCGCCACGTACGAGTACGACCTGCTTCCGAGCGGCGCATTGCGGATCCTCAGGGTGACCAAAGGCGAAGCCGCTGTCGTCGAATCGATCTACGCTCCCGGACTCTGGTTCCGTGTCCAGGGGCAGTGGCACGGTAGTGCGGAATAGCAAGCACTCTGCCGGCGGCCGGGCGCGGCCGGCCGCTGAGCCCGGTCGTCGGTGCTTGAGGTCCGAGCAGAATGTGCTCATGCTTCGCGTCTGCCTACGGAATCACGTCGGAAAATACCTGCAGGTGTACCGTGGATTGTGGGTTGCGCACTCTCACGTGTTGCGCCTGAAAGGACGGCCCCGGCGGTTTCACCGGGGCCGTTTCGAGGATCACGCTGAGCGTGCTGGCGCGGTCACACGGGCGCCATGGCCGCCCTCGGAGTCCCAGACCGCTTCTCGGGCCTGGTCGGCTTCTGTCACCATCCGTTGGAATTCGGCCCTCTCCAGCAGATCACTCGCTGTGTGGCTGCGCAGCGGACCGGTAGCCGCGGTCATCAGCCAGGCGGCGATGGCCGGATCCGTCTGCGGCGGAATCACCAGCAGGTCCCAGCGGCCGACGGTGTAGGAGAGCAGCAACAGCTTGTGGGGGTCTTGCTCGGCCTTGAACCAGCCGACGCTCACCACGTGCCCGTCAACGGGCACCTTCCGTGGGATGACCGGCCAAAGGGTCGGGTTCACCGTGACATGGGTGATGCGCCCCCAAAGGGGATCCAGCACCGCTGTCAACGCAGGAAGTTCCGCCGCCAGGTCGCGGGAGCGGGGCCACCACGCACCGTCCAGAAGAGCACCAGGGGTGTCCGTTGAGGCGAGCGCGAGACGCAGCGGCAGCGAAAAGGTCCGCTCCTCGACCGCCGACGTATACAGAATGGTCGCGGTCATGACGCGGACCCGTCCCCGGGCCGGTGTACACCGGCCCGGTGTTGTGAATCACCGAGAACGACAGGAGCTTAGAAACTCTTATGCGAAATGCCCTCGGTAATTTCAGGGTACTCCCGGACACAGCCCGCCGGGCGGTTTCAGGGTGACGGATATCAGGGCATTTTGACGGGTCTTCGAACTTGAGCGGTGCACTCGGCTGGCGGCGCTGACCTGTCGTCACGATGGTGACGGTCGTGGTGGTGTCGGCATCCGAATGCAGAGCGCCCGTGGTCATACCTGATCATTTCTGTTCTCGACGCAGAACGATCACGCAGGAGCAACGGGCTTGGTCAACGATACGACGTTGCTGCTCGACCTCGACGGGGTGTCCGTCGCACGTGTCGAGCGGCCCGAGGGCGGCAGACGCCGGGTCCATCGGTCACGGCGGACGAGTCGGCGCGGGCTTGTCCGGCCTGCGGGGTATTCGCCTCCCGGGTGAAGGGCTCGGCGGTGACCCGGCCCCGCGATCTTCCCTACGGGGACAGCGGCCTGGAGTTCTTGTGGCACAAGCGCCGCTGGTTCTGCCGGGAGCCGCGGTGTCCCCGGCGGTCGTTCACCGAGCAGATCGCCCAGATACCGGCCGGCGCGTACGTGATGCATCTCCAGCGCACGACCATGATCAATCCCGGCGCTGCTTCCTGTACCTCAACTACGCACACCCGGAGCCAGCAGGGGGAGATCGTCGGGCGGGCTCTGCGGGAGCGAACCACCTGAGCGCGGGCCCCGCCCCGCCACCGGTTGCGCGGAGTACAATTGTAGTCACCAGGACGTTTCACCGCTGGCAGCCGAGTCGGCGTCGCCCTAGACCAAACCGGTTCCGTCGAGAACCGAGACGGGCGGCACGCCATGTTGCCGAACCGCAGCACTGCATTCGTATGGGGGTGCTCCCCCAACCTCTTCCCGCGGCCGACGGCGCCCGCGGCAGTTCGGCTGACCCTGGAGCCTACGCTGGCCCGCGCGGGGATGTTCGATGGCGCGTGGTGGCCGCATTCCCGCGATGTCCGCGCCGAGCTGCCCGGCCTCATCACCGCACTGAGCGCGCACCTCGGCGCGATCCTGCGCGTCGGGCTGGACCAGGACGCCTGGGACGACATCCCACGCAGCCTCACGATCGGCGGCCGCGTCGTTCACATCGGCTGGTTCACCGCCAGCGATGACACGATGAGCGTGACCCGCGGGCTTAGCGACCACTTCATGCTTCTTGTGGTTCCGCCGTGGGCCACCGCGCCGGCCGCGGCGGCGGCCATGGCGATGGCCGCGCGGACCGGCAACCGCATGCCGGCTGCGACGATCCTCGCCGCTACCGGCACCACCCCCGAAATCCCCGACGCGGTGCCCCTGCTGGCGGTCGACGCGGAGGGCCAGCGGATCCAGGAGGCCGAGGGCTGCGCCGCAGGCCCTGTTTAGCCCGCACCGGTCAGCCCGTCGGTGCGGAGCACCGCCGAGTTCGACCCACCCCGCCTGGCCTCGGACCGCCAGTCGCCCGTCATCTGCACGACCCGGCTGACTTCACCGAGATGGACCTTCATCCCCTCCACTCCACAGCCCGTGAAGCTCTTGGCAGGTGCACGATGGATCTCGCCGAACGGATGCCAGTAGTGATCGCCGTGTGGTCGCCACCCTGGCCGCCACCCTGGCCGCCACCCTGGCCGCCACCTTTGCCTCAGCCACCGCCGTGGCCTCAACCGCTACCGCGGGGGGAGAGATGGGCGAGGTTACCTCTCTGACACCAGCCACCAAGGAACCCACGCGTAGTTGATGGCAGCCTATGGCGCGGACCGCGGCGCCAGCGGTGCGTAGTTCTGCGACAGGGCAGCGTTGGAGGCGGCTGTGGCAGTGATGGCTCGACGCCCGAATGCCGGATGTGCGGCAGCCCCCTTGCGCCGCTGCACCGCTACCAGAAATCACCCGATCGAGGTGGCTCTCAATCTCATTGCCGATGACGGACTTGCGTCGTGTCCATCCCCAGCACGGATGGGGCAACGTGGCTCTCGACCTCAGTGCCGGAGTGGCTCCCATTCGTCCTGCCGAAACAGCGAGGTTCTACCCGGCGCCCGCGTCGGGATTGCTCCGGTAAGCAGCGGTCACCAGGGCGTGGATGCCGAGCCGGTCGATGATGACTGGCGGGTACGGGTTGTCCGTGCGTTCCGGCAGGAGCGCGGCGACGGGCGCGAGCACTGCTGCCGTGTCCTCCAGGTACCGGGCGGCGTCCTCGGCAGGGAACCGGTGAGGTTGCCTCGTCCACATCGGCGTCTCGGTCGCGAAGGCCAGGGCGGCGCCGCGGTCGCGTGCGGTGGTGCACGCTGCTGGTGCCGAACTTCCGCCGGCCGCTGCCGGGAGCGGGGAGCATTTGCTCGATGGGTTTGAAAGGCGTGGACGCCGGGGTCAGGCCACTCCAGGCCGATCGCGTCCGACGGCTCGACCTTCACCGGCAGTACGTGCCGAGCGGAAGCTCGCTCCAGGATCGGCACGAGCGCCGGACACGGCTCGACGGCCAGGCAGAACGTTCCGGCCGCTTCGCTGTTGTGGAGGCTGACCAGACAGTCCGGAGCGGCACGGTCGACGGCATCGGCCACTGCCTGTCCCTCGGGCAGCACCCCGTCGAAGCCCGCGCGGGACAGAGTCCACTCAGACTGGTCGGCTTGCGCCTGGCGGAAGAACCCGCGATGGAACGACTCCAGAGTCGGCATGCCGGCCGTCCATCACGCCTCGTTGGGGCGCGCGCCATCGGGATCGATGCACGGCAGGATGTACCAGGAGCAGCGCCTGGCCTCCGGGCTGCTCACCACGTACCGCGCGTGCGCCAGAACCGTCGCCAGGGCGACCGGCTCGTTGCAGTGCGTTCCCCGACGACCTGCGTGGTCGGACCGTCACCGGACGATCAGCATGGTCAGGTCCTCGCCGCGCTGCGACTGCCCGATCGTGACCAGTTCGCAGATGTCCGTGCGCTCGCGGGCGGCGACCTCGGCGTTCAGCTCGTCGACGGTGGGCGGACGGTCGCCGAGGTAGGCATGCTCAGGGCTCACGGGATCTCTCCAAGGGGTAGTGGTGGGCCCTGTTCGGGGGCATCATCGCCATGTTCATCGCGGCCGTCGTACGCGGAGCCGTACGCGCGGCCCGGGTCTCGATTCGGCAGGACCTGGTGTCGCTGCGAACATGCAGCAGCTCGCCGGCCCGCTGGCGCAGATGACGACCACTGCCTACGCCTTCGCGGCGCCTCTTCTCAAAGAGCGGGAGTCCTGGGTCGGCTGGCTATGGTGGCGTACCCGGATAGGACCGGACGGGAAGGCCGAGCGGGACATGGGCTGGGCCCTGACGTACCGGCGGGCGCGGAAAGCTGCGGGGGCACCTCTCGACTGGCGGCTGTCCAGCGGTTGCGAGGTCGTTGTTGTCCCCGGGGACGCCCGGCTCTCAGCCGTGGAGAATCCGGACGGCGCCCCCTCACACGAGCATTGAAGCCTATGACCAGCCGGAGCGCGCCGGAGTGCGGCGAGGCAAGGGCAAGGTCCTGGCATCCAGGTGGGCGTACGTCACTGGGCCATGGAGCGGATGATCTCTGTGTTGCCGTTGTACGTCACCGCGTCTTCGTCGTCGGCGGGCGGTTCGAACCGAGCGAAGAAATCATCCAGGGCCTGGGGCGACACAGTCAGGGCATTGGCGTCCTGGCGTTCGTTGCGTGCATCGAGGCGTCGCAGAAGTTCCTCCTTCGTCGCTGGCAGGTAGACCAGTAGCGGATGTCCGCCGGCTGCCCGGACCGTCTTCTTCCACTCGTCGCGATCGGAACGACGCCACAGGCCGTGGTCGAGGACGACGGAGTGGCCAGCACGCAGGTGCTTCGTGAGCTGCGTGCGTACGGTTTCCATGTCGGGGGCCTCGCGCTCGAAGTAGGTGTGTTCGGGGTAGTCGACGCCGTACCGTCCGTGAAGGCGATGAACCTCCTCGTCCACGCTGAGGCGGACGAGGCCGCGGTCGGCGAGGGCCTGGGCAAGGTGGGTCTTGCCGGAGCCGGTGATCCCGATGAGCAGGACGGCGGTCGGCTCACTCACGATGTAGTGCTCCCTCGCGGTACTCGTGCTGGTGGGGCAATGGTGGCGTACCCGCTGTTCTAGTGGGGGGCTTGTCGCAGGGCGGCGGGGTGTCAGTGGGCGTGGATGCTGCGGGCCTCGTGCGCCCAGCCGTCGGGAACGGAGCCGAGGCGGACGCGGCGGAAGGCGAGGCGCAGGTCGGCGATGTCGATCCGGCCGTGGTGAGCAGCCACATGCTCCAGCAGCCGGGTCGCTTCGTCGCGGTCCGCGGGGGCCTGCTCGCTCCGGTTGCCGCTGTTGAAGTGGGCGACCGACGGGGCAGGTCGCCTAGGACGCCGGCGCGCGCCACTTGAAGTAATGGACGCACGCCAGGCGGCCGCGGTCAGGCGGGTGCGCGGTGCGAGCCGGAAGCGACGGTGACGTCGTGCCGAGTGAGGGTGATCCTGCGGGGGCCGCCGTGAAGGAGCTGCTGGGTGAGGTGGCCGCCGAGGGATGCGTGGCGTCGAGACCGGTGTCCGGCGCCCAGGTGATGTCGCCGTCGGCGGCGATCCGGTCGCGCATGAGTCCGACGAGGAAGGATTGTCCGGCTTCTTCGGCGACGGCGATCATCTCGGGCGGCGGTTGGTCGATGAATCCTCCAACGCTCGGCTAGCGCGTCTGGGCCGACACGGAAATCCACGGGCCGGTCTCCCACCATGAGCGGATGGGGGCGGCTCCGCGGCCCTTGGCGAGGGATCCGTCCGGGTGGCGGTCGGGCAGGCCGAGGAGCTGCTGCTCGATGGGGGTAAGCGCGAAGTCCTTCTGGAGGTTGGTGGCGGGGTCGTCGACGGGGTGGAGCCAGCGGTATCCGTACTGGAGCATCAGGGCGATGCGGGGGCGGCCGGAGAGGTTGATGCCTCCGGTGTGCCAGGTCCGGTTCTCGAACAGGACGGCGTCGGTTCCGGTGATGTCGGGGGTGATGGCGCCGGGAGGGTCGATGGCTCCGGTGGGAACGATGGGTTCTTCGGTGAGGCGGTGGCTGCCGGGGAGGAACATGGTCAGCCCGCAGTCGGGAGTGACGGGGGTGAGGTAGTGGGCGGCCTTGATGGCCATGCGGGGGGTGTGGGGGAAGCCGAGGTCGGCGGTGACGCCGTACATGTCGCGGTGCCAACCGTGGCGCTCGGGGATGCGGATGGTGCGGGGCGGACCGCTTGGCAGGGCGATGAGGTGGGCCGACAGCAGGTGGATGTTCGGGCTGAGAAGCTTGACGACGGTGGGCAGGACGGCGGGGTTGGCCAGGAGCGGGAGGAAGGCGCAGTCGAGGTTGAGGCATCCGCGGAAGCCGTCCTTGCCGTCGCCTCCTCGGTCGCGGCCCTGGGTGATGTCGCCGGCCAGCAGCTTCTCGGCGGAGGTCAGGAGCTGGTCGCGCAGGGCCGGGGTGATCGCGCCGCGGATGACCGCGTACCCGTCGCGTTCGAAGGCGGCGATGGCGTCGGCGTCGGGGGCGACGGGCGGGAGCATGCTCATGGGACCGGTATCTCCTCCGGGGTGTCGGTGAGGGTGGTAGCGAGCTGCCACAGGCCGGCGTCGTCGAGGCCGCAGAGCTGACGAAGGCGGCCCTGGGAGACGGGGCGGCCGGGGTCGCGGTAGCCGAGGACGGTGAGCCGGGGCCCGGGATGGCGGCGGCCGAGGAGAGCGTGGATGTCGGCCGGGTGCCCGCTGGTGGCCAGGACGAGCGGCGCCCGAGTGCCGAAGCTGCGGGCGAACGCGTCCGGGGCGAGGGCGAGGGGGCGGGTGCCGTCCTCGGCGAGGGCCGTGAGGTCGTGGACGTGGACGTACCGCAGGCGCACGTCCGGGCGTTCGGCGCGCAGCCGTCGGGCCAGAGTGGTCAGGGCCTCGGCGGGCAAGTCGCCGGCGGAGGCGAGGATCAGGTCGGGCTCGCCGGGGCTGGGGTGGGTCAGGTGGGGCCAGATCGCGATGCCGTGCCGCAGCTCCTCGTCGAGGGTCTCCAGCGGGTGGTGGACGGTCGTGTGCTTGCCGGCGACGACGAGCGTGCACCGATCGAGCTTGCGCAGGGCGAAGGTGAGCGCGGCGGCGGTACGCGAAGGGTCGGCGGGGGTCAGGACGTGGAGCGTGGAGTCGCCGCCGGCCAGAAGTGCCGAGGTGAGGCTGGGGTTTTGGTGGGTGAGGGTGTTGTGCCAGCCCAGGCTGGTCAGGAGGTAGACCAGGCTGGGCAGCGGGGCGAGCCCGGCATGCCGGCGCACCGCCCGGTGCTTGAGCTGCTGCTGGACGAGACTGAGGGTGATCGGCGCGAACGCCTCGTAGGTGGCGACGAGCGCGTGCCGACCGGTCTCCGTGTAGCCCTGGGCCCAGGCGTGGCACAGCTCCTCGCTCAGCACCTCCACCGCCCACGGCACCGGGCGACCGTCCTCGTCGGTGAGGTCGAGGCGGTTGGAGGCCAGCTCGTCGGGGCTGAACACGCGGAACGGTCCCTGCTGGGAGCGGGCCCGCAGGACCTCGGGGACCACCTGCGCGAACGGGCGGCCGGCGGCGTGGGCGGCGACCTGGGTGGAGGCGGCGACGCAGCCGCGCGGCGCCGGGAGGCCGGCAGGCTCGGGCCGGGGCTGCGGGAGCGCGGGCAGCAGGTGCGGCCGGGGCCGGCCGCTGGGGTTGAGGAGGTGGGTGGGCTGGTAGGAGGCCAGCCACTCGGCGAGCGCGTCGCACTCGGCGCGTACCGCGGCCGGGTCGCGCAGCGGCGTCTTGTGGACCGCCGGGGTGCTGGCGAGGTGGGCGGGCGCGCCGTGGCCCTTGTCCAGGGTGAGGACCAGGACGCTCGACGGCCCCGGGATGCCTAGGGGCTGGGCGGCGCCGAGCGTGTCGGCCACCGCCTGGCGGAGCTGGCCGATGTCGAGCCCGTCGCTGTAGACGGGCCGGTGACCGAGGCCGGTGAAATAGTCGGTGAGTTCGGTGCGGCTCAGGGTGGACAGCACGCTCGGCCCGCCCATGCGCAGCCCGTTGAGCAGGACGACGGGAAGGACGGTGCCGTGGTCGCCCGTACCGTGTAGCGCGCGGGTGGCGAGCCAGGAGGCGGCGGTCGTTCCGGTCTCGCACTCGCCGTCGCCGATCAGGACCACGGACAGCCGGTGGGGTGCGTCGAGGACGGTGCCCTGTCCGATCGCGAGGGCGGGTCCGAGCTGGCCTCCGGTGTGCAGGTGGCCGGGGATCATCGGGGTGATCTCCCCGCCGATGTCGGCCCGGGGGAAGCCCGCGACGAGTTCGCGCAGTCCGGCCTCGCCCTGGCGCAGGTGGGGATGGGAGTGTCCGAGTCGGCCGGTGAGGTAGGCGTGGGCGAGGGCGGAGGGCCCGGCGTGCCCGGCGCCGTGCAGGACGTGCAGCTCGTAGCCGTCGGGGACGGCCGCCTGGAGCGGGCCCAGGGCGGCGAGCATCCTGTTGACGGGCGGGCACACGCCCCAGTGCCCGGCCGGTCGGGGCTTGATGTCGGCCGGGGCCAGGGGCCGGGCCAGGAGCGGGTTGTCGTGCAGGTAGAGCTGGGCGAGACAGAGGTAGTCGAGCGCGTCGGCGACGGCGGCCACCGACGCGTCGGGCACCAGGCGGTTCGTGCGGCGGGCGAGGTCAGCCCACATGCGGTCCTCCTGCCAGGGCGAGAGCGGCTTCGACGGCGCGGGCGTGGATGGTGCCCTCCCGCTCCAGGCGGGCTGCGGCGCCCGCGGGGCAGTCGACGATGGTCATGTGCCGGCCCTGCGGGCAGATCCCGCCGTCGACGACCGCGGCGATCCCGGCCCCCGTGGTCCGCTCGAAGCCTGCGACCTGGGCCGCGGTGAGCGCCGGGTGGTCCGCGTCGCCGGCGGCGGGGGTGGAGATGCTGCACACGGCGGCGGTCAGCGGTTCGCCGGCCAGGGCGACTAGCTGGCCCAGGATCCCGTCGGGGCATCCGACGAGCGCCGGGGAACCGACTGCCGCGACGGTCTCGGCACCCGGCTTCCACGGAAGGCGCAGCCCGAGCTCCCCAGGCCACAGGCCGCCGGCCAGCAGCCGGGCGTCGCCGCTCAGGTCGAACAGGGCCTCGGCCGTGGCCGAGGAGTCGAGCAGGAGCAACAGCGGCTTGGCGGTGGGGCGCTGCTTGGCGCGGAAGACCGCGTTCGTGGCGGCGGGGTCGGCGGCGCGGGCACACAGCATGTACCAGCGCGCGGTGGGCACGGCGACCATCGGCCCGGCGGCCAGGAGCCGGGCCGCGTCGGCGAGTTGGTCGGGGGCGAGGACGTCCATGGTGCTCTGCCCTCTCACGCAGTGCCGGGGCGGGTGAGGGCGGCGAGCGCCGGGTACTCCAGCCACGGGTCCGACAGGGCGCGCAGGGCGAGGTCGGGGTGCTGGGCGTGGTGGACGCGGAAGTACGCCATCACCCGCGGGATGCTGCTGGTGTTGATGCCGACCCGGTGCGGGACGAGGTGGTGCATCACGATCACGTCGCCGGGCCCGGCGGTGAGAGCGGTGCCGTCCTGGATATCGATGTCGTCGGGGGTCTGGGCTGGCTGCCCCAGGACCCAGTCCGTGGCGAAGTACCGGGCCATCCGGTGGTGCCCGCCGGGTACGTAGTGCAGAGCGCCGGCGTCCGCGGTGGCGCTGCCGTCCAAGACGACGCCGACGATGAAGCTGAACGTGCGCAGGTCGCGCGGTTCCAGGTGGGGGCAGGAG
This sequence comes from Streptomyces sp. 6-11-2, assembly GCF_006540305.1. Classification (GTDB taxonomy): domain Bacteria; phylum Actinomycetota; class Actinomycetes; order Streptomycetales; family Streptomycetaceae; genus Streptomyces. The sequence goes on from NZ_BJOR01000001.1 coordinate 6,350,418, forward strand.
ACGCCGTCGATGTGCATCCGCTTCACGGGCTGCTCGGCGCCGTGCGGAAGTCGGATCTGGATCTGCGCCCGGGTGACCGGGGCGGGCGTCGCGGGTCGCAGAAGGTCTTCGGCCAGCTCTGTAAGGCCGCTGCGCTGGTAGAGGGCGAGGAGGTCGGGGTGCTCCTCCAGCTGGGGGGCGAAGCTGCGTTCGGTGTAGGCGGTGAGCCGCGTGGGGTCGTACGCCTCGGCCAGCCAGCCGCCGACGAGGTCACGGGCCCGGGACAGGACGGCGCCGTGGACCAGGCCACGGCGTATGAGGACGCCGTCGGCGACGAACCGGCGACGCTCGTCGTCGCTCCACGCCACAGGACTGGGCATGCTGGATCTCCTTCCGGAAGGACACGGGGCCGGGGCGGGAAGACAGCCGCCCCGGCGCGAAGGGCTGGGGAGCGGGTCAGCCGCGGCGGCCGAGGACGACCTGGAAGGAGGCGTGCTCGATCAGACCGCCGGCGGCGGTGTGCTCGTCGAGCAGGACGCGGGCGCGGCGCTCGAAGTCGTCGACCTGCTCACCGAACAGCGGCCGAGCGGCGAAGCTGGTCGAGTACAGGTAGCCGATCACCGCCTCGGTGGTCCACTCCCGCTCGACGGCGATGATGTGTTCCTCGACCTGACCGAACGCGGACTCGGCGAGGATGTCGCGGTACGGCCGGTTGTGCGCCGCGTACTTCTTGCCCACCCCGGCCCGCCGTTCCTCGCCCAGGTACTCCTGGATCAGGGCGCGCAGGGCGTCGGTCCACTCGGTGCGCGCGGTCCACAGGCTGCCGTCGCCCATGACCGCGACGGTCGCGTCCGGCGCGGTCATGCCCTCCAGGCGCGACAGCACCACGCCCTGCTTCATCCAGTGGAACGCCCTGCAGACCGTGACGAGGTCGGCCCGGTAGGAGGCGGGCGGGGTGAACTCCTCGGCGGAGGTGTTGTGCAGGCGGACGGTGACCGGCATCCCGGCGAGCGCCTTGTCGGCCTCGCCGAGCATGCCCGCGTCCTGCTCGACGACGTCGATCTCCGTCATCTTCCCGGCCAGGGCCAGGGGGACCTGTCCGGTGCCGGACCCGAGGTCGAGCAGGGCCCGGTGCTCCTTGCCGGCCACCCGCCGTGCGAGCAGCTCGACGGCTTCCTTCGGGATGCCGGGCCGGTAGGCGGCATAGAACGGGGCAGTGGTGTCGAACTGGCTCACGGGGTGGAACTCCTGATCATGTGGGTTGACGGAAGGGTGGTCTGCTCGATGTGCTCGACCGCACGGGTGAGGTCCGGTACGACCGTGACCCGGCCGGGGTGCTCGGCCAGCAGCCGGAGTGCCTCGGACGACCCGGTGCGGGGGGTGATCCACAGGGCGTGGGCTCCAGCGGCGAGGGCGCCGCGTACGTCGTAGTCGAGGCTGTCGCCGACGTGCAGCACCTCCGCGGGATCCCGGCCGTGCAGCCGGGCGACAGTCTCCACGGCGCGAGCGTCGGGTTTGGCGAACCCGAGTTGCCACGACGGGTGATGGGCCCGGAGGTGAGGGGCGAGGAGTGCTGCGACGTCGGTCTCCTGCTCGTCCCAGTGGCTCACGTTCGACAGGGTGACCACCGGCACGACCCGGGCGACCCGTGCCACCGCCTCCACCGCTCCGGGCCACAGGGCGAAGCCGGGCGGGCGGTGGTCGTGGGGGAAGGCGGACGGTGCGATCCCCAGAGCGGCACACACCGTCTGCGGTGCTGTCGCATCGCGGCGCGGGTCCAGGGCATGCAGGAGCTGCTGAGCGACCTGCTTCGCCCGCCGGGCCGGGAGCGGGGACAGCTCCACCAGCCGCTGCGTCAGCGTCGTCCCGGACGGCTCGCCCAGGGTGTATCCGACATCGAGGCTCACCAGCCGCACCGCAGCCGCGTTCACGACGGACCCGCCAGAGCCGCGATGATCATGCCGATCCGCTCGGTGCGCACGGGCCCGGAGTCGGCTTCGCTGAGGAAGGTCAGCAGGTGCCGGGCTTCGGCCGGCGACCAGCCGCTGGTGTCGACACCCGCCTCAGCAGCGGCCTGGGCGAGGTCGGCGGGGATCGTCGGCGGGCGGGCGCCGTGCGGAATCAGCAGTGTGCCGCTCCACTCCTCGCCAGCCTGTGCCCGGGGCAGGACGGATACGAGGGGCGCAAGGACAGTGACGTCATCGAACGTGAGGATCCTGACCGGGAGTTCAGGAAGGTGCACTGGCTGGTCGAGGCGAAGGGTCGTGGACAGGAAGGTATCGTGTCCGCTCAGCCGCTCGTCCACGACAAACAGCACGGTCCCTTCGCGCCGCTCCAGTCGGCCGTGGATCGCCAACTCGCCTGTGTGCCTGGGCATTACCGACGCACCTCCATCCCGAGACCGGGCCGGTTGGGAAGAGCGACATGCCCGCCGTCCGGCCGAAGCGTGCCGCGCAGCGTCCGCTGCCGGCGTGGCTCCCACACCACCTGGTACTCCACCGCGCCCGCCGCATCTGGGAAGGCGGCGGCAAGGTGCACGGCGGGCAGGAACGCCCGGCCGTGCAGGTGGACGGGCACTCTCGCTTCGTGGGCGGCGCAGAGCCAGGTACGCGCTTCGGTGATCCCGCCGCACCACACCGCGTCGAACGTGAACGCCTCCGGCCGGCAGTGCTCCAGCAGGGCCCTGGCGTCCTCCGCATGGGACAGCCGCTCGCCGAACGCGACCCGAAGACCTTCCGTCTGTCGGCGCAGCTGTCGGTACGCTGCCTGGTCCGTTCGCGGGAGCGGGTCCTCCACCCAGCGCACCGTCTCCGGAATGAGGAGCGGTGCGATCTCCGTCGTCCGCAGGTGGCCCCACGTACCCAGGGCGTCCACCGCCACTCTGTGCCCCGCCCACGTCGCCGCACGTTCGGCCAGTAGCACCATCTCGGCGGCTTCTGCGCCGCCGCGTAGGGCCCACTTGGTGAAGGTGAACCCCTCGTCGGCGGTCGTCTTGACGGACTCGGCGGCTGAGTCGGCGGCCAGGTCCAGGGAGAGCCAGGAGGCGTAGACCGGCACCCGTGGTGCGGGCCGGTTGCTGAGCAGGGCCGCGACCGGAAGGTCGGCGAGGCGGCCGTGCAGGTCCCACACCGCGCAGTCCAGCGCCCCGACCGCCCAGCGCCCGAGCCCCGCCGCGTGCGGACCGAGTTCGGCCAGGAGCCTGCGCAGCAGACCTGTGTGGTCGGTCACTGGGTGTCGCAGCGCGCTCTGGCCGAGCCGTGTGGCGACGAGTGCGGCGGGCAGCTCGTCGACCGGGGCGAATACCCCGTTAACTCCGCCGGCTTCGACCACTACCGCGAACCGGCTGTCGCCCGCCTTCCACGGACCGGCCACGCTCTCGTCGAGGCGCTCGACCCGCACCCGGTCGATGACCGCGTCAGCGGGGTCCATCGACGAGGTCCTTTCCCGCGTAGGTGAAGTACCACAGCGGCCGGTAGCACTCCCAGCCCACCGGCTGCAGTCCGGTCTCCGCCATAGCCCGCTCGATCACCGTACGCGCCTGCAGGTAGTACTCCAGGCTCTCCGCGCCCGGCGTCCGCATCCCCTGCATGATCACCGTATGTGCCTGGAAGACCTGGACGTTCGGGAACGCGGTGACCTCGCCCGCCAGCTCGTTCACCCCGCGCATGAGGTCTTCCATCGGGTCCAGGCCGGCGATGTACGTGTATGAGGTGTCCAGCCCTGCCTTACGCGCCCGCGTCAGCAGGTCCGGCATCTGCTCCGGCCGAAGGTCGGCCTTGGTCGCCTTCATCAGGGCCTCCCGCCGGGTGAAGTGCTCGGCCGTCAGCCTGAGCACGAACGGGGACACCTGCGACGCGATGGTCTCGAACGCCTCGTCGGTGCGCAGCACGGAGGTGAGGAAGCCGATCCGAGCCGTGACACCGGCCCGCTCCAGAGCAGGCCGCAAGGCAATCAGGTGCGCGACGGCGGCCTCCTCCCGCTCGAAGCAGCCGGTGGAGACGGTGACCTCCTCCAACTCGGCCAGGTTGCGGCGGGGGTGCTGCTCGCCGAGGGCACGCAGCAGGGCGTCGAGCCCCTGGTCCTCCTGCATCCTCGGATCGGCGGCTGCCTCCAGGGTGTTCGGGCACCAGCCGCACCCGACGCACCGGCTGCGGGCGTTGGGGTTGAGGGTCGCGGCCCGGCCGCTGTTGCGGAAGTACCCCCCGACCGCCTCGTCGGCATCGATGCGCTCGACGTGCGCGACCACCGAGCCGTTCAGCGACAGCTCGTCGCCCCGGAGCCGGAACGGGCTGGCCGGCTGGTTCAGCGGGACGATGATCTGCCAGGCAACGTGGGGGCGGCGTACGAGGCGGAGGTTGACCCGGGCCCGGTGACGGTCCTGGTCGGAGGTGATCCCGTACAGGTTGACGGCGATCAGCAGCACGTCCTCGACGGGGACTCCGTGGCGCAGGGCAGCCTGCTCCAGATCATGTAGGCGGTCGGTGCCGACGGCGCTGTCCGAGGGTATGGACCGGCGCAGCGAGAGAGGCGACATGGAGAACTCCAACTTGAGCTTGAGCGGTGGTGTGTTGCTACTGAGGGCGCGGCACTTACGTCGTGTCGCGGGAGGACATCGGTGCCGGCTGTTGTGCCAATGCGCCGCCTACTTGGCTGAGGCGAAGGCAGTGAAGTGCGCCGGCGGGTGGTCGATGGGCAGGTCGGGCCGCCAGGCGGTGAGGATCTGGGCGCTGCATACGAACAGGCCGTCGGGGAGCTGATCGAGCGGGTACCACGCCCAGTCGCCGACGCTCTCGCCCGGCTGCGTGGTCGGCTGCCCTTGCCAGGCGTGGACGAGCGCGCCGACGGTGACCCGCAGGACACCTTCGACGCGGTCGACGAGCGTTCCCAGGAGCCCCACGTCGCCGGTCCGAGCGACCAGACCGGTCTCCTCAGCGAGTTCGCGGATCACCGCGTCCTCGAAGGATTCCCCGGCCTCCACGCTTCCGCCGGGCAGTTCGAGGGTGCCGCGGCGGTGCCGGCCCAGCAGGATGCCCTGCTCGCTGAGCAGGATCGCTCCGACACCGACGGCCGCGTGGGCGGCCGGCGCTCGGGTGCTGCGGGGCCGGCTGGACACGCGCGCCGGTCGGTCGGGCAAGCGCCGGGCGCGGATGAGCTGCTGGATGACCGTGGCGCTCGCGTCGGGGTGCGGGAGCAGGTCGATGGCCTCGACGCGGAAGCCGTACTCGGTGAGCAGGTCCTCCCACAGCTGCGGTGCCAGGACCCACATCTGCGTCGGCAGGGGCGGGTCGTCGCGCAGTAGGATCATCTGCTCGCACGGCGCCACCTCGGTGGACGGACCGCGGCCGTGCAGGTCGGTGTGCAGGAGCGAGAGGATCAGCGGGGCGCCGGGACGCAGGCCGTTGCGCAGTGCGGGCAGCGAGCGGTGCGGGTCGATGAAGGCGAGCGTCCCGATCGCGTACGCGGCGTCGAACGGCACGGCTCCGGCCAGGTACTTGGTTACGTCTGCCTGGACGAACTCCACGCCTTCCACGTCCGCGTGGGCGCCGACGGCGCGTTCGTGCTGGGTTGGGGACAGTTCGATGCCGGTGACGCGGGCTCCGTGTGCCTGGGCGAGGTGGACGGCGTGGTGGCCGGCTCCGGAGCCGATGTCCAGGACGCGGCGGCCGGTGACGGCGCCGAGGATTTCTGCTCCCGGTCCGATCCCTTCCCAGGGTGTCCAGCCGAGCTGGTCGGGGATGGGCGGGGTGTAGGCGCGGGCCAGTTGGCGCTGGCCGTAGAGCTGCCAGGCCCGGGTGTTGGTCTCCTCGGCGGGCACGATTGCCTCCTGGTGGGCGGGTGTTCAGGGGTCAGGTGTGCGTGATCAGGTAGGCGGGGCCCTCGCCGCGCCGGGCTCGTTCGATGGAGTCGAGGCGGGCGAAGGCGCGCGGCGCCATCAGCTCCTGCCAGGTCGCGAGGTCGTGGACGGCCCACATGTCGTGCTCTGCGGGGTCGAGGCGGATCCGGCCGAGCTGGTCGGCGGTCAGTCGGCCTCCGTCGAAGATGAGCCCCACCTTGTTCAGCGGTTGGCGCGGTCCGGCGTGCAGGAAGTGCGTCAGGAGCAGCTTCGGCGTGTGCAGACCGAGTTCGAGGCCGGTCTCCTCGACCGCTTCGCGCAAGGCGGTCTGCAGCGGGTCTTCGCCCGGGGCGTCGAGGTTGCCGCCCGGGAACTGCCAGAGTCTCGAGCCGTAGACGGAGCGGAGCTGGACCGGCCGGTCGTGCTCGTCGCGGATGTAGAGGCAGCCGTACACCGTGTGGTGGGGGACGGTCTGCGCGTACTCCTCGGCCGTCATAGGCATGGGGCGGCCGGGCTGGGCCGGGCGGTGGTCGAATGTGAGGGCGAGGACGCCGAGGGCTTCCTTGGCGGGCGGGTAGATGCTGCGGAGGTTGGCGAGTAGCTCTCCGGGCGGCGCGTCCGGGTCGATGCGTACGGGGGCCTCCGAGCTGAGCAGGTCCTCGAAGGAGGGGTACGGGGTGATCCGCTGCACGATGATGTCGAGTTTCCGACCGGTGTCCCGGTCGTGGAAGACGACCGTGTCGCCGGCGGCGACGGCGCGCTTGTTCGGGGTGGCCACCCTCACTTCGACCGTCTTGCGGCCTGCTTCTACTTGGCGGTAGTACCGCCCGAGCAGGTGCATGTGGTGCTCGCGTGGTTCCTCTCCGGCCGCCGGACTCGGGACGGCTGGGATCGCCTGCTGGGTGTCATCAGGCATATGTGCCTCCGTTCGATGTGTTCCGTCCGCCGCGGTCGTGCGGTCGTGGGGTCGCGACCGGGTCAGGGGGGCCGCGCTCCTGTGTTTCCGGCTCGGCGTGGGGGCAAGGAAGCGGACGAGGGTGCCGGTGCGTTAGGGCAGTTCGATCGGTCCGTAGCGCGCGTGCGGCTCCTGCCGCATCAGCGCGTCGTACCGGTCCGCTACCGAGAAGTGCCAGAACTCGGTTCCATAGTTCGTAAAGCCCGCGTTCTCCATGGCGTTGAGCAGCAGCGTGCGGTGGTGACGCGCCTGATCGCTGAGGTTCGGGGCGTGCGTGAAGCAGGCCCCGTCGCTCTCCTCTGGGGAGGCATTGACACGGGTGCCGAGGTCGAGTTCGTGGCCGTCTTGGTCGACGAGGGTGACGTCCACTGCCGCGCCCGCGGAGTGGGGCGCGATCTCCGGCGGCGACACGTACCGGCTGGCGGCCTGGTGCAGATGCTCAGCTGTCCAGTCGGGGTGGGCGGCGGCCAGCTCGTCCCGGTACTCGGTGAAGTAGCGCTGCTGGAGGGAAAACGGCCGGTAGCCCTCGATGAAGAGCAGGTCGGTGCCGGCGGGCAGGAGCGAGCGGGCGTGCTCCAGCCGGGCCAGGACGCTCTCGCGGATGTGGGCGAACGCACCCAGGGGATCCTGCTTGCGGGGATCGACGCGGAAGTCGTGGTCACGTACGTCGACGAGCGGCTCCCCGCACTCGCGCACCGGGATCGCGGCGACTTGCGGATCGGACATCAACACCAGAGGGTTCATCGAGTCTCCCTGTGGCGGCTTGCACTGCGGGGGCGGGACAGGGGAGGCAGAGGCCAGATCGGTTTCGCGCAGGATCCGCGCGACGGTGTCCTGCAGCGTGCTGTCGGCCGGGATCACGGTCTCCAGACCGCCGGGCAGCAGATCCAGCTCGCGGTACCAGGAGGCAAGGTGGTTGTCGGTGACTTGCGCCAGGTACGCGGCATTCGCCTTCGACGCGTGTCGGGCAAACGTCGTTTCCAGCGGCACGTCCAGGTAGTAGCAGCGGGAGACGCCGCGGTGATCCCGTACCAGAGACGTGATCATGTGGCTGTAGCGATCGGCGTACAGGATCCCTTCGAGCACGACGTGAAAGCCGGCGTCCAGGGCTTCGCGTGCGATGCTGCCCAGCAGGGCGATGTTGGCGCCGCGCGCGGTGTCGTGTTCCCTGAGCACGTTCCGGCGGATCACGTCCTGGCCCACGACCGCGATACCGCGGCCGTAGTGATCTCGCAGTCCCTGGGCCACGCTTGACTTGCCTGACGCCGAGTTGCCGCGGATCACCACGAGGCGGGTGTCCGGACGTCCGGCCGCAGTTGCAGCGGACACGCGACAGGGTGCGCCGCTCGGTGTGCCGGTCATGCGGGCCAGCCCGTCTCGCTGTACAGCTCCCCGTTCTGGATCTTTTCGATGGCCACCCGGGTGTAGCAGACGAGGTCGTCGGGGAGCGCGGCAGGGTCCCAGAATCTCCACTGGGTGCACTTGTCCGGCTCGCGCAGCTCCGGCTCGCCGCTCCAGCTCCGGGCGCGGAAGAACAGGCCCATGCGGGGCCGGTCCCCGGCCTTGTCGATGTGGTGGACGACGTGGACGAGTTCGACGTCCTGGCGCTCGATGTGCAGGCCGGCTTCCTCCCGGGCCTCCCTGATCAGGCCGGCGATGGCGTTCTCCTGCTCGCAGTGACCGGCCAGGACGTGCCAGGTGGACGGCGCAAACGCTGAGTCGGGGTGACGCAGTCCGAGCAGCACCGTCCCGTCGGACCGCTCCAGGTAGAGGTGGACGCCGATGACGTTGAGGACCGTGCCATGCGGCGAAGTCCGGCGCTCCTTCTGTGGTGCGAGCCCGCTCTGCGCCGCGGCGCTGGCCGGGAGGCTGGCGGCGTGGCGCCGTACGAGGTCGCTGGTGGTGTCGGCGATACGGAGGCGGTGGAGGTCTGAGGGGGTAAACCAGGCGAGCATCACCCCTTCCGTCAGGTGGAGTTCGCGGGGGTCGCCGTTCCAGCGGCCGGCGTAGATGGCGATGGGCACGGTCGCGCCGTCGTCGTTGGAGGCGTACTCGGTGCCGAAGGGGGTCAGGTCAGCGATGTCGAGGCCGGCTTCCTCGGCCGGTTCGCGCCGCACGGTGTGTTCCAGGGCGGCGTCCTGGGGCTCTCGGCCGCCGCCCAGCAGGGACCACATGCCCGGCTCCCAGATCCGGCCGGGGAAGTAGTCGCGCAGGTGGAGCAGGTACTCGCCGCGGTCGTTGTAGATCAGGGCCGAGGCGTTGGCCGTCTCCGGTTCGGCTGCCGGCGGGAGCTTGAGCAGCTTCTCGCGCAGGGTTGGGGAGGTCACCCGGTCCACGGGACGCCACTCGATGCCGCCGACCTCTTCCTTCTGCAGTACCACCGGCACCTCGGTCGCGTTGTGCAGACGGAAGAGGAACCGCAGGTCGAAGTGGACGTGGCCGGGTTCGCCTTTGCCCGGGTGGGCGTCGATGTCGTGAATGTCGATGTCGAACGGCACGGTCTCGTAGCCGGGCCACGGCGTGACGGCCTGGGGCGGGATCCCGGTCTCCTCGTGCAGCTCCCGCAGCGCCGCTGCGGGAAGGGACTCGTCGGCGGGCTCCGTGTGTCCGCCGGGGGCGAGGACCTTCCCGCTCGCCAGGTGCAGCACGTGCAGGACGCGCCCGAGTCGGTCGACGACGAACGCGCCGCAGGTGACGTGCCCGGTGAAGGTGGAGCGGCTGGCGATGTTGTCGCCGGTCCGGTCGAGGGCAACCAGGAGGGCGCCGAGCTGTGCGCGCTCGTGAGGGTGGCGCGCGAGATAGGCGTCAACGGTGGTGCGGATGTGGTTGTGCGACAACGGCATGGGGCTACCTCAGCGGGGCGTGGAGCGGGAGGAGTCGAGGCGGGGCGGTCGTTCGGGTCAGCTCAGCCGCATCCCCTCCGCCGGGATCTCTTCGACGGCGGAGGGGCGAGCGGTGGGCAGGCCCCACCGCTCGCGCGCCGTGTCCGCGGCGAGTTGGGCTTGCCGAGCGCCGGGTGGGCCCCAGCCCAGCAGGGCAGATGCCTGGGCGGGGGTGGCCAGCAGGCGGGCGAAGGGGTGGCCGGTGGCGGGGTCGACTGCCGCCGGCCCGATGGCGGTGACCGGGGCGGCCAGGCGGAGCCTCGCGTTGGGCCCCACGCCGCCGTAGACCTCGCCGGTCTCATCCAGCACCCAGCCCAGTTGCACCGGATTGGCCAGGGTGAGCTGGGCTTCCTCGGCGGCCTCGCGGTGCAGGGTGTCCTCGGGCGTCGCGTCGGTGCTCTCCACGGTGCCGCCGGGCAACATCGGCAGCGCGCCCCGAGGGCCTGGGTCGGCCACGACGACGACGCGGCCGTCGGGGACGAAGCACCACGCCCAGGCTTGCTGCACGGGCAGCCGCTCGGGGACGGGGGCGCGGTGGAGAGGGCTGTCCCACAAAGGCCGGTAGCGGACGTGGACGTCGTGCCGGTCCAGGGCCGGGACGTCGAGGATGTGCTGGCCGTCGGCGAGGTGGGCGGTGGCGGTATTCCCGAGCCGGGCACGGTAGGCGGCGAGCATGATCTGCCCGTCTACGGGGCGTAGTCGCTGCACCGCGTCCCGGGTCTCCAGGAAGGCGTAATCGGACAGCTCCTCGCGCGGGAGGCGGATTGCTTCCACCTGGTCGGGGGTGAGGGTCCCTGCGTCGAAGACGAACCGGACCTCGCCGGGGCAGGTCGTGCCGGGCTGGAGGTCGGGGTGGTGCGGGGAGAAGGAGTGGACGGCGAGCACGGCCGACAGAGGCAGATCCAGGCCCAGTTCCTCGGTGATCTCGCGCCGGCAGGTGACGTGCGGGTGTTCGCCGGCTTCGACGACGCCTCCGGGCAGCAGCCACCAGTCGTCCTTGCGGTAGGTGGGGTGCACCAGCAGGACCCGGCCGACCTCGTCGGTGATGATCGCGGCGGCGCCGAGCCACGCCGCGTGCCGGGATGCGGCGTACTGCGCTGCGGGCAGAGCTGCACGCGGTGAGACGTGATCCGAAGGGGAGACAGGAGAGGGCACGGGTCTCTGCCTTTCGCAGCGGTGGACGGGTGAACGTGCAGCACGGGGGGCGAGCGGTGATCAGTAGGCACCGTCGTTCATCCGGCGTCGCCGCTTCCGAGGGCGGTGGGACGGGCAGTGCTGCCGGGCACGATCGGCCACTCCACGGTGATGCGGGTGTGCTTCTTGGCGAACACGTGCGGCTCGTGGTCCGGGCCCGCCGGAGCACGGCCGGCTGCCGGGCTGGCGGTGATGAGGGGGTAGCGGGCGCCGCGGTGGTTGCGCTGCCAGATCTCGACCTGCTCGGCCATCTCCTGCGCGGCGACGTGCCCTTGGTCGCCGTAACCGTGGACGACGAACTCGTACCGGCCCTTGCCGTCGTCTCCGTCACCGATGCGTTCGGTGGCCAGCCGGGCGAGGGAGGCTCCACGGACGATCGCGGCGGCGGGCCAGTGCCGGGGCGGCGGGTTGAGGACCTGGTTGTCGCCGTCGGGGTCGACTTCCAGGCGGCAGAAGCCGGGCAGGGCGCCGGCGAGGTAGAACGTGAGGAGGTCGAAGGGTTCCTGGCCCCCGACAGTGATGTCGGTGCGGGTGACGGTCGGCTCGCGGTCAAAGGCGGGGGCGAGTTGGTCCACGGACAGCGGGGTGCCGTCTTCCCAGGAGAGGTGGACTCCGGTGCCGGGGACGGTGCGGCGGTTCGGGTTCCAGGCGCCGTCGCCCTGCATGGCGACGAAGCCGCAGACGATGAGTGGCTCGTCGCTATGCAGTGCCCCCTCGTTTCTGGTGAAGCCGATGGCCCAGTGGTAGCCGTGCAGGCGCAGCGGCGCGACGAGACGGCCGCCTTCGAACAGAGCGTCGATCCAGGGCAGGTCCCACGTGTCGACGGTGACCACGATGGCGTCGAATCCGCCGTCCGGCACCACTGCGGAGGGCAGGTGCTCGGCGTCCGCGGTGACCACGCTGACGTGGCGGTATCCGGCCTTGGGCAGGAAGCGAATGGCCCGCTCCGTGACGGCCGGGTCGATGTCCAGGGTGGTGACGTGACCGGTCGGACCGGTGAGTTCGGCGAGGAGGGCGGCGTTGTAGCCGCCGGAGCCGATCTCGAGGACGCGGTGGCCGGGCTGGATGCGGGCCGCTTCGAGCATGTCGGCCTGCAGCCAGGGCGCGGAGATGGAGCTGATGATGGTGCCCTCGTCGCTGCGGCGGGTGGCGACGATGTCGTTGGCGTACGCAGCGGGGAGGAGGACCTCGGGGGCGAAGGCGTGCCGGGGCACGGTGCGCAGGGCGCGGTCGACTGAGGGGGTGCGGATGTGTCCGGCAGCGGCGAGCTGGTCGGCCAGATGGTGGCGCAGGGCGGTGGCCTCGTCGAGGTCCGTGGTGGGCGGCGTGGTCACAGCGGGCCTTTCGGTCGAGCGGGTCATACCTGGTCCGAGACGGTGGGCGCGGCGGGGTGGGGGATGGTCGCGGTCGGGGCGTACTGGGCGGCCTGGGCGTCGAACATGGCGGCGTACCGGCCGCGGGCGGCGATGAGTTGGTTGTGCGTCCCGTGCTCGGCGAGGTGCCCGTTGTTGAGGACGTAGATGTGGTCGGCGTGGCGGACGCCGGACATGCGGTGGGTGACTAGAACGACGGCTCGGTTCGGGGCGGCGAGGCGTCGGATGCGGTCGAAGGCTTCGATCTCGGCTTCGGGGTCGAGGGCGGAGGTCGGCTCGTCGACGATGAGGACTCCGTCCGCCTGTGATGTTGAACTGCGCCAGTGTGTGCGGGCCAGGCCGACTTTCTGCCATTCGCCGCCGGACAGTTCGATGGCGCCGCGGAACATGCGGGCCAGCAGGCTGCGAAGGCCGTCGGGGAGTTTGGCGATGACGGGGCCGGCGACGGCGTAGTCGACCGAGGGCCCCAGGTCCTCCTCTGTTGCGGGGTGGTCGGGGCGGCCGAGACGGATGTTCATCGCGGCGGTCACGGGCCAGCGCTGGAAGTCCTGGGTGAGCAGGGAGACGCGCGCGAAGACCTGGGCCCGGTCAAGGCCGGTGAGGTCCGCCTCGCCCCAGCGCAGCGTGCCGGAGGCCGGCAGCAGCATGCCGGAGAGGATCTTCATCAGGGTGCTCTTGCCGGAGCCGTTCTCGCCCACCACCGCGGTCACCGACCCCATCGGCAGGGTCAGGGACACCCCGTCCAGCGCGAGGGTGTCCCGGTCGGGGTAGCGGTAGGTGACCTGGTCCAGAACGATCTTCTTGACGCGCTCCGGTACGGGCGCACCGCCGACGGGCAGCGTCCGCTGGCCGGCCTGGGCGAGGAAGCGGCCGTGGTCGCGGACGTAGAGGCTCTCCTCGTGGAGCTGGTTGATGTTCATCACCAGCGCGCCCAGGCTCGCCGAGCCGGTACGCACGGCGATGACGGCGGTCCCGGCGACGGCGAGGCTCATGTGTCCGGCCATGATCAGCCAGAACATGGCGCCGTAGGTCGCGGCCATCGCCAGGCCGGACAGTGCGGAGGCGACCCATTCGGTGAGGGCCTTGCTGGAGGCGAGGCGTTCCTGTTCGGCCTCGGCGCTCTCGGCCATCCGCTCGTAGCGGCTGAGGAGGAAGGGGCCGACGGCGTGGAGTCGGACCTCTTGGGCGGCGGTGCGTTCGGTGAGCAGGTTGCCGATCAGGCGGCTGGCCCGCACGTGCTCGATCCAGCTCATCACCGACACGTACCGCTCCTGTGCCACGCGCATCGCGCCCCAGCCGCGCGGGGCGGCGATGAGGATCAGCATGGGCAGCAGCACCGGGTGGAGCACGGCCAGGACGCCGGCGGTAGTGACCAGGGAGATGAGGCCGTTCAGCGCGGCGACGCAGGCGCTGATCATGCGGCGGGCGGAGCCGGGACCGTGCTGGGCGATGTCGACGAGGCGCCGGAAGTCGGGGTCGTCGATGGCCTCCAGTTCAACCTTGGCGGCGGCGGCCAGGTACTGGGTGGTGGCGATCCGCTCGACTTTGGGCTCCAGCCGCCCGGCGCGGGAGGTGGACCAGGCGGACAGGGCGGAGTTGACGACGCCGATGACCGCGGCGGCCAGGAGAGCGGGCAGCAAGGCGTGCAGACGGTCGCCAGTGCTGCCGCTGCCGGCGAGCAGGGCGTGCATGACGGCGTTGACGGCGAGCAGGCCGGCGGCAGCGGCGATGCCCTGGCCGATCTCACTTACCCCGACGGAGAGCAGGGCACGCCGGTCGGCCTGCCACGCCATGCGCAGCGTGGCGCCGACGAGTGTCGGCATGGAGCGCAGTGCGGACATCATGGTCAGGTCCAAGGTCGCGTGCTCGTGCTGGGACCAGCCCATGTCGTAGCGCAGGGGGCCGCCGAATAGCTCGTGTTCGGCGTCGGAGACCTGCGGGTCGGCCATCGTGACGGGGCCGAAGAACCTCTTCACCGGGTGCCTCCCGCGGGCCAGTTGGTGGCCCGGTAGGACGGGCCGTGGGTGAGCATGTGGAAGATCGTGGCCGTGTAGGGATGGCAGTCGAGCGACGGTCGCTCCATCGGCACCCAGAAGAGCCCTTCGTGCTTGTCCGGCTCGGCGTTGTACGGCTCACCCGTCCACGACTGGGCCACGAATACGGCGGTGATCCGGTCCGCCCCGCCACCGGGGTCGTGGTGGTGGATGAGGCCGCAGAATTCCTGCTGGTCCGCGCTGAGGTGGACCCCCGTCTCTTCCTTCGCTTCGCGCCGTGCGGCGTGATCGAGTGGTTCGCCGGCTTCCAGGTGGCCGCCCACGACGGTGAGCTGTCCCGGTGCGAGGGCGTCGTCCGCCGTGCGGCGCATGTACAGGGCAGCGCCGTTGGACCGGAGCAGGACCTGGGCGACGTCGGCGATCAGCAGGTGAGGTGCCTCGCTCACAGACGGCCCTCCCGCACCAGGGGTTCGACGTTGCTCCGGCCCCGCGCGGCCACGAGGGCATCGCCGTGCCGGAGACCGTCGGCGAGAGCGCTCGCGGCATCGGCTTCGGCGAACGCTTTCGGCGCCCGGTCCGCCGCGACGGGCAGAGAGCGGCCGCGCCCGTTGTCTGGATGTGCCGGCCTCGGAGGGATGGTGGCGTGCGTCATGCCAGGTACCTCGTATCCGGTCGTGACCCACGGGTGGAGCGGGTGTTGCGGTCGACCACGGAGTGCAGGGGGGTGCCCGAGGAGCCGTTGGCGTTTTCGAACGCGGGATGAACGGGCGCAGGGAGGCGTACGGGATTCATGGGGCTCCTCGGGGTCAGATGCGGACTGGTGATCGGGTAACGGGGGTTCTCATGTCCCCGTAACGGGTGGAGGCGGGCGAAATCTAAAACCCGAATTCGAATACCGGGCCCTCTCCTTCTGCGGTCTGGCGGGGCGGGCTGTGATGCTGTGTTCGATCACTCATGTGGGTTGCGGTACCTCGTTCAGGGGATTGCCTGGTGCCGCCTTGTCGGCTCGGAGAAGTCGTCTCAGTTCGGCTTCGCCGAGGGCGACGGACTCGGACAGGGACCGCTGGTGGTCCGCGGGCAGGGTGCCGGCACCGAGACCTGCGTGAGTGACCACCGAGCCGAGCGAAGATGCCCGCTCGGTGCCGAGGATTGCCCGGGCGGCCGGGTGGCCCAGCACCTCACATGCGGCATAGGCGTCGAGGCAGGCCACTTCGGCGAGAGCTGAGGCGAGCGAGTTGGTGGGCGGCCCGTTGGCGTCGAGTTCCAGGGCGGCCAGGCCCGCCCGGATCTGGAACACGGCGATCGAGGGCTCGGGATCGGCCAGGAGCGAGGCGGCTGCGCGCTGGGCCTGGTCGAGGTCGGCCCGCGGAAGCGGTGCCGCGTCGGGGCGGCAGTGGGCGCGCAGGAGATCGGCGACGGCGCTCTCCCAGGGCTCGGTGGGGTGGGTGGTGTCGATCAGGTCGCGGGCCTGCTGGTCCAGGCCCTGCTCCATCAGGGCCATGATCTTGATCTGGCGGCCGTCGAGGAGCCGGTTGCCGATGCCGCGGTGCTGGGCCATGGCGTCGGCGGCCTCGGTCCACCGCCCGATGCGGGCGAGGGCTCGGGCGCCGTCCACGAGCAGGGTGACGTACAGCTCCTGGCACACCGTGCGGTGGTCCTCGTCCGTGTCCGTCAGGGCCGAGAGGTCGACGGTGCGGCCGTCGATGTCGGTCTTGTTTCGGTGTCGGGCCGCGTCGTTGAGGCAGTGCAACAAGCTGTAGGCGAGTTCGCCGTGGCCGGCGCGGGTCTGCAGTCGGGCGAGGTTGACCAGCGGCATCAGTGACATGACGGCGACCCGTCCGCTGAGGCGTCCGGCGTCGGCGAAGACCTGGTGCTGGCGCCAGCAAAGGTCCTCGGCCAGGTCGGGCAGGCCGACGTCGGAGGCGATGAGCGCGGCGTAGTTGAGGACCCCGCAGGCGCGGGCCACCAGGTCGTGGTGGCTCGCACCTGCGGGCGCGACGGTCAGCCCGGTGAGGTGGTTGATGCGCTCCTCCAAGGGCAGCGCGGGCGCCTTGGTGCGGCGGACCAGGGAGATGCGGCTGGCTATCGCGGGGATCACCGGCTCAGCCCTTGCGCGCCCAGTCGACAACCAGTCGGCTGTATGCCTTGTCGACGACGAAGCGCGGGTCGTCCGCCGTCAGCCGGTCACGGGAGTCGGCGACGGCCATCCGGAAGCCCGGTTCGGGGGCGTCGTTGCCGCCGCTGGCGTCCCAGGCACGGATCTCGCTCACGACGCGCTCGGCGAGGTCGGCGCCGCCTTCGCCGTGGCCGATCACGCCGACCTCCCAGTACCGGCCCCTCTCGTCCTCGCCCTCGCGGATGGTCAGGTACGCGAGCGATCCGCCGTCGAGGGCGGCCATCGAGCCCCACCCGAAGTGCGGGGTGAACCCGGGGCGGTGGCCCGGCAGCCGGGACAGGCCGTTGGGCAGCACGCAGGCCAGGTACAGGTACAGCCACTCCCACGCCGAGCCCTGCCGGAACTTCACCCCGGTGTAGAGCTTGGTCTGCTGCTGGTCGAGGACGGTGCGCAGGGCGTCGCGGTCGATGTCCTGCTCGCTGAACGTCTCCAGGCGGACGTTGCCCTCGCTGGCCATCGGGACGAGGGTGTACACGTCGTCGCAGACGCCCTTGCGCAGCGGGATGAAGGTGGCCATCTCGCAGGAGACGGTCCTCCACGTCTCCCCGTCGCGTTCGAAGGCGAAGCTCCGGGAGATGCTGCCGCGGATCCGCATGGGCAGGACCAGGCGTCCGCCGGGGGCGAGCTGGTCGAGGATCTTCACGGGGACGTCGCCGGCGCCGACGGTGAAGATGATCCGGTCGTAGGGGGCGTGCTCGGGCAGGCCCGCCGCTCCGTCGGCCATCACCGCGGTGGCGTTGTCGACACCGGCGTCGGCGAGGTGCCGGCTCGCTCCGGCGACGAGGTCCTGGTCGACGTCGAGGGTCCAGACCTGCCCGTCGGGGGTGACGATCTTGCCGAGGAGGGCGGCGTTGTATCCGGTGGCGGCTCCGGCTTCCAGGACCTTGTGTCCGGGCTGGGCGCCGAGCTGTTCGAGCTGGGTGGCGACGATGGACGGCGCGGAGATGCAGGAGATCATCTCGCCGTGCTCGTCGTGCTTGATCGGGACCGCGTCCTCCTTGTACGCGCTCTCCAGGCCGACGCCGGGCAGGAAGGCGTGCCGGTCGGTGGTGCGGAAGGCGTCGATGGCTGCCTGGCTGCGCAGGTGGCCGCTGTCGACGAGCCGCTGGGCGAGGGCTTCGCGCAGCTGGTTGGGGTCGGTCACGGTGGTCTCCATTCGAGGGAGGCTAGGGTCCGCCGGGGCGGACTTGCGGGTAGACACGTCAGCTCCTTCTCCGGTGGAGAAGGCGACGTGACGGCCGAGCCACGCGGTGGCGGCCTGCGCTTCGGCAGGTACGCCCGCGCGGTTGAACGCGAAGATCGCGTGATGGGCGATGGCGCCCCGGATTCCGCGTATCAGACGGCCGTCGGCGGCGAGCCGGCGCAGGCGGCGGCCTGCGTCGTCGAACGCGGCGACGCGCTCGACCCAGCCCTCTTCCGCGTCGGGGCGCCGGGCGGCGTCCGCGTTCATCAGCCGCCGCATCGCGGAGACGGCCTTCTCCAGGGCGGGCCCCTGGGGCGGGGTGGCGGGGGGCCGCAGGGCGGCCCACCGGGCGTATACGTCTCCGGCTTCGAACGGGTCCAGGCCGGCCTCGCGGATCATGGCGGACAGCAGCATCACGCTGCGCTCGCGGGCACCGGGGGCGCCGGTCTCGGCGAGAGCGGCCGGGCTGTCGGCGCAGAACACGTCGTGCGCGACCGCCATGCCTTCGGGACCGCCGAAGGCATAGGTCTCCGGCTCGTAGATCCCGCCCGTCCAGCCGGTGATCACGCGATCGGCGACGAGCTGGTCCAGCAGGCCGGGGAGGGGCTGTTTGGTGCGCAGGCGCACGCCGGCGTCCTTGCGCAGGAAGTGGAAGCGGCATCCGGCCAGCTCGGTCGCCAGGGCGCGGGCGGCGTCGGCGTGCGGGGCGGGGAAGGCCACGGATGCGTGCCACCAAGACGTGTCCGGGGGGATCGGCAGGTTCTCGTCGTCGAAGGTCATGGGCAGGAAACTCCTTGCGGGCGGCGGGGCGAGGGTCAGGTGAGCAGGAGGACGCGGGTCCAGCCGGTGGTGACGGTGGCGTGCAGGGCGAGTTGGGCTCCGGCGCGGCCTTCCATGAAGCCGGGTTTGGGCAGGCGCTCCCAGTCGGCGGCCAGCCGTCGGTGCAGGTCCTGAATGATCGGGGTGAAGCGGTCGGGTTCGGTGCTGTCGACGGCGACCGCGCGGGTGAGCATCAGCAGCCCGGCCCAGCCGTGGCAGAGCGTGGAGTCGGTGATGCGGGCGAGGCACAGCGGGTCGGTCAGGATCGCTTCGACGGTGTCCTCGGCGGCCCGGCGGCGGGCGGGGTCGCCGAGGGCTAGCGCGGCGAGCTGCTGGGCGCGGGCGATGCCGGGCCGGCCGTAGCACCAGGACTGGCGGGCCGGTTCCGCTGCGGGCGGCTGCTCGGCGTCCAGGTGGGCTGCGGTGGACCAGTAGTGGGAGCCGTGCCGGTCGAGCCAGGACGCGAACGTACCGACGGCTTCCTCCTGGCCGGGGAAGCTGATGCCTTCGCGCAGGGCGAGGGAGAGCACGGCGAGCGGCCCCGCGATGCCGTGAGCCATGCCGTTGTTGCCGTGCCCGCCGGCCATCTCCTTCCCGTCCGGGCCGACCGCCGACCACCACCCCGGCAGCACCCGGCCGTCACCACGGACGGGGTGGGCGAGCGCGACGAGGCAGGCGAGCACGTCGGGCAGCCGGGGCGCGATCGGGCGGCGGGACAACAGCAGTGCGGCGAGCCCGGTCAGGCCACGGATGAGGTCCCATTCGGCGAGGTGGGGCAGCGCGCCGGTCGCCTGACGTCGGTGGGCGGCGGCGAGCCGGGCGTCCACGACGCGATCGACGGCCGCGCGGACGTCGTCGCCGGCCCCGTGGGCGCGGGCCAGGACGAACTCCAGGGAAGGGGCACCGTGGAAGAGGCTGGCTTTGCTGCCGGTGCTCACCCCCCGGACGGTGGCCTGGGCGAGGTGGCGGCGGGCGGTGGCCAGATCCCGGCGCTCGATGTCCAGCAGAGCCATCCCCGGGGCGCCTTCGGACAGGTCCTGCGTACGAGGCACGGTCGTCGTGGTCATGAGCGCCTGGCCAGAGGGACCACAATGCTGTGGGCCCGGTCGCCGATCCACCCGTCGGCGTCCGGCGGGGGCGCTTCGTGCAGGGTGGCGATGCCGAAGGGGCTGGCGTCCAGGTGCGCGCGCAGCAGGTCCAGGTCGACGTCGCGGGTCAGGTCGAGGGGCAGCTGCTGGTCGTCCTCGGCGAGCAGGACTCGCTCAGGCACCCGGAACCGGGCACGCCAGGCGTGGAGGTGGTCCGCCCACTGCTGGAGTGGTGCGGTGCGGGTGGGCAGTGTGCGGCTGCGGATCTTCCATCGGGCTGCGGTGAGGATGGTGCGCCGGTAGGTGAGGGCCGGGGTGAAGGGCAGGGTCCAGGCGGCGCCCCAGTCGAACCAGGTCACCTGCGGAGAGGTGGCTCGGCTGATCTCGCCGAGGAAGCGGGCCATCGGCGGGGTGTAGTTGTTCCACAGGAAGTTGATAGCGGTGGGGGCCAACAGCTCCAGCGGCTTGCCCGTCGCGGACTCCACCAGCTGCGGGCGGCCGTCGGCGACGGCGACGGACAAGTCGCGGGGGAAGAGGACGTGCGGGGCGGGGCGGCGGAACTCGCCGACGCTCACCACGCGGGGCAGGGCCTGGGGTGCACGGGTGAGCAGGTCGGCCGGCACCCGCCCCGCGGGGAAGGAGAGCTGCGCGAGTTCCGCCCCCGGATCGACGGTGGGCAGGTTCGCGTACGCCGTCTCCGTGCCCGGCAACAGGTGCCAGAACCGGCCGGTCATCGATCCGGCCGAGCGGGAGACGGTCAGCACGCGCAGCCGGAAGTCGCCCCGGTCCAGGGCAGGGGCGGAGGTGGCGTGGACCTGTGCGGCCAGTTCGAGGTGCGGCGCCACATCGTCAGGCGTGTCGCCGGCCGCTGCTTCCAGCTCCTCGATCATCGCCCCGGTCACCTGGACGGTGCGGCTGCCTTCGACGGCGGCGGTGCCAGCCAGCTCCAGCAGCAGGCGGTCACGACGGGACATCGGCCTAGGCGGTTCGCTCGCCGTGACGAACCCGGCCGGAAAGCCCACGCCCCGGTCAGGATCCGTGGCCACGTCCACCGGTACCGCGGTGTTCTCGCCGTAGCGCTCGGAGAACTGCTCGATCCACCGCCGCCAGGTCGGTGTCCCGGTCGGATGGGTGACCAGGCGGGCCAGGACGGTCGCCGCGGTCTCCACTTCGGTCAGCACCTGCTCGGGCAGCCGCACGTCGGCGTCCAGCCGCAGGTCGCATGCGGTCCGCAGGCCGGCTGCCTGAGCGCGCGTCGCAGACGGTAAGGCGTCGGTGGGGTCGGCGACGGTGGCGGGTGCGCGCAGCGAGGAGCGCAGCAGCCGCACTCGCAGCAGTTCACCGAGCAGCCGGTCGCGCGCGGTGCCGCTCACGGCGGGGAACTCCGCGGCCAGCTTGTCGGACAACTGGCGGTATGCGATCGGCGCCCTGGCCAGGTCGAGTACGAGACGCAGTGCGGGGCTCAGGGCGAGGCGGAACTCGGCGTCGCCCTCGGAGGGCACGTGGATGTGCTGGTCGCGCTGACGGATCAGGGTGTTGACGCAGACCTCGGCGTCGGCCATGCGCGCAGCGTCGCTCTCCCAGGCGCTGAGCACTTCCTCGAGCCCGATTGGCTCGGGTCGGGCCACGGCCTGGTGCTCCGCGCCGATGCGGACGGATGTGGTCTGGGCGAAGCCGAGCGGGGCGACGCCGGCGAACAGGCCGTAAGGGGTGGAGCGGCGTGCGTAGCGGATCGCGTAGCGGGCGGTGGACAGCGCCGCCCGGCGCATCCGGCGCACCTTCGGTGTGCGGCCGTCGATGATGGCCTGCACCTGATCCGCCAGGTGAGGGCTCGCCTGCGACACGGTGTCGCGGAAGTCGGTGTCAGACCACACCGTGGTCAGCCACGCGCGCCACTCTTCCACGGGCGCCGTGGTCGCCGGCCAGGGCGGCATGGAGGGCTCGGTCGTGTGGACCGCGGCGCGCAGCATGGCCTGCCCCGCGGCCTCGTACAGGCTGGGCCGGTGCCGTGTCATCAGGGCTCTCCTCATCTTCTGCAGGGCGGGCGGTGCGGGCCGGACGGGGAGAGCCCCGTCCGGCCCGCGTTGCCGGGGTGATCCGGCTTACGAGGTGGTGCAGGCGCTGGGGCAGGAGCTGCCACAGGTGTCGCCCGTGCTGCACATCAGGACCGTCTCGGTCGCCGGCGTGCCCTCGATGAAGGTGATGTCGAGCCCGAACGGGTCGTCGTCCGTCTTCACGAGGTCCGCCTGCGCGGGGGCGGTCGGCCTCTCGGCCTGGATGGCGGTCATGCATGCCTCCTTGGAGTGGTGGATGGTGCGGGATGCCGGGGCCCGGTTGGGCCCCGGGGTCTGCTGCCGGACGGCGATGGGCGGCGAAGTCGCCTGAGCGGTCGCGCGTCCGGGGTCGGTGTGGTGCTGTCAGGCTGCGGCGGGCTGCGCCTGCGGGTGGTTCTTCGCGGCCTGGTCCAGCACCCGGGTGAAGTGCTCGGACCGCTCGTCGCCCTCGGCCTCCCGGGCGCGGAGGTCGCCGAAGAGGTGCCAGTAGCGCCGGCAGACGTCGCTGCTCATGACCATCGAGGCGAAGAACGGAAGGTGTCCGTCGCGGACGAAGCCGAGGCGGTCGCGGAGGCTGAGGGTGCAGATGAGCTGGTTGGCCTTGAGTAGCTGCATGTACTCCTCGACGTCCATGTCCTTGGGCGTCCAGAACTTGGCGAGGTCGGGGTTGGTGGACATCTGCGCCAGCCAGTCGAGCTGGTTGCGGGCGACGACCGCCTCGTTCCGCTCGGCCTGGTGTCGCGCGTCCTGCCTGAGTCTGGCGGCTCCGACCACGGCGGTGGTGAGGGAGACGGCAGCACCGGCAGCGAGGACGGCGGTGGTGAGCTTCATCTGTCAACGATCCTTTCGCAGAGCGGAGTTGCGGCCGTAAGGCCGACTGGTGGAGAACCCGGGGTTCCGCTTGTTCACGCGGCCCCCGCGAGGACGACCTTCGGGACTTCATCGGAAGAGCCGTCGGGCGTGTACCGGCGGCGCACGGCCTTTAGAGCGACAGCGATCGGCGGCAGACCGACGGTGGCCCTGCGTGTGTCGATGGACTCCGGCGCGCGCAGCGGGCACAGCTCGATGCCGTTGGCGCGCAGGAGGAGCTGGGTGCCGTACTCCTGGTCGCGTCCGCTGGTGATGAGGGCGCGGTCGTGCAGGTGCGCCCAGTGCTGGACCAGCGCGTCGCCGGCCTGGACCGCACGTCCCAGCAGGGTGGTGGCGGCGCGTTGGAAGTCGGGTTCGTCGTCGCTGTGCAGGGCGATGCTCCACGCGGCACGGGCCGCGTCGGGGCCGACGAGGCGGTGGCCGGGCCAGTCGTGCTCGGCCAGGATGCGGCGCAGCACCTTGGTGTTGGCGTGGTCGGTGTGCCGGCCCTGTCCGAGTTGGACGGCGTCGAGCTGGTCGCGCACGCGCTTGGCCCGGTGCGCGGCCGATTCCGTGGCGCGGGCGATCAGCTCGCGGGCGAGGTCGGGTCGCTGCGGTTCGTCGGTAGTCACACGCCGCTCCGATCATCCGGGGCCGGCTGAGGCGCGTGGACCTGGCAGCTGATCAGCGGGCGGAGCCCGGGGGCGGAGCTCGGCGGGGAGTTCGAGGCGGGCGACTCGATCGCCGTCACGTCCAGGGCCGGATCCGCACACGTCCCAGCCGGTGTCGGTGAGCCGACGCAGGAGGGCAGCGAGGGGTTCGGCTTCGAGGGCGTGGCGGGCCAGGGTCTCGGCCCGTACGACGTGGAGGTCGAGTCGAGCGGCGAAGTCGGACGCCCACAGGGTGATCAGGCGGGTGATGTCGTCGGACTGGCCGGGCAGGGTGTGGACGCAGCCCAGGTGGAGGCAGGGCCCCTGGCCCCATCCGAGGTCGGGGCTGTGTTCGGGGATCATGCAGGCCAGCAGCCTCCCGTCCTCGAACAGCCCGGCGGACAGGGTCTGCGCCTCGCGGAACTGCGCGGGGATGTCAGCTCGGGCGGGTACGGGCAGGCCGTGCATCGCGAGCCAGTTCTGGCGGTCCTGGACGAGGGCGGCGGCTTCCTCATGTTCGGCGGCGGTGCTCAGCATGCGCATCTCGTAGATGGCGGCCGGCGGCGTCTGCGTGAACGGGACGGGGGCGGAGCGGTCCTCGCTGGCCGTGGGGGTCGCGGGCCGGGTCACTGGGGTGCCCCGCTTCGCGTCGCGTGGTCGGCTTGCTCGGCCGGCAGCAGCTGCCAGCTGTGCGCCAGGACTACCAGTTCGGTGGTGTCCTGTGAGCCCGTGTCGGCGAGGAGCTGGTCGAGCGCCGCGCGCTGGTCGGCCGGGGCGAGCTTGGCGGCGACGGCGATGTCGCGCTTATCGCTGTGCTCAGCGACGGCTCGGAGCAGCAGCAGCTGTTCGGGGCTGAGCTTCGGAGCTGGCCTGTCCGCCGTGGGAGAGGCCACCTGCTGGGTGGTGAATAGGCGGTGCACGATGACGGGGGGCTTGCAGCGGGGCGGGCAGTGGAGGCTCTCGCGGATGTCGCGGATGTACTGGCGGACGGTGACGGCCGACAGCCCTGTCTTCGCTGCGATCTCTTGGGGTGCACAGCCCTTCGCGAGGTGTTGGGCGACGCGCTGCAGCGTTGGCGTCAGAGGGGTGATCGGTGCGCTGGTCGTCACGGGCGGGGTCACGGTGTCTCTTTCTCGGTTGGAACGGACGGTCACCGGGGTGGGTGCCGCCGGTCCCCGCGGGGGACGGGGACCAGCGGCACCGGCCCGTGCGCGGCGGTCTGGATTCACGGGGTGCCGCGTACGGGGGCTCATGCGGCGGTGGGGTCGGGGCGTGCCCAGGCGGCCTCGGCGGCGAGGCGTTCGGACCACTGGATGTGGTCCTCGTCGAAGGCGGCGTCGGCCAGGCGTATGCGCTGGACCTCGCCGGTTCCGGCAGGCGGGTAGGTGTACTGGATGTCGCGCCACAGGCGCTGGAGGACGTAGTCACGGTCGAGGGCGTGGGCGCCGTGCAGCTCCATGGAGTCCTGGGCGGACTGCGCTGCCCACTGGTGGCCGAGGTATTTGGCGTTGATCAGGTCGGCGTCGCAGGGCAGGCCCTGGTCGAGGAGGTGCACGGACTGGTAGGCGAGGATGCGGCCGGCGCGCAGGCGGGCCTCCATGGCGCCGATGCGGTCCCGCAGGACGGGCAGGTCGGACAGGATGCCCCGGTAGCGGGGCCGGGTCTTGAGGCGGGCAGTGGTGGTGGCCACGACCGCTTCGTGGATGCCGAGGCTGACGGCGGCCAAGTTGGGGCGGCCGTAGAGGATGCTGCTGCTCTGGGCCACGCTCAGTCCTTGGCCGATTTCTCCGACCACGTTGTCGTCGGGGACACGGACGTGGTCGAGGTCGAGGCGGCCGGCGGAGAAGCCGTGCAGGCCGAGGCCAGCGCGGTGGCCGGGGACGGAGAGCCCGGGTCGGTCGGCTTCGACCATGAACGCGGTCAGCGCCTGGGAGGTGCTCGCGCCAGCCTTGGCGGTGCGGGCGATGACGAGGTGGGCGCCCGCGAGGTGGCTGTTGCCTATGTGGATCTTGCTGCCGGTGATCACCCACTGGTTGCCGGCGCGTTCGGCGGTGGTTTCGATGCCGCCGATGTGTCCGCCGGCGAGCGGTTCGGTCACGGCGATCGACAGCAGCAGGGAACCATCCGCGACCCGGGGCAGCCAGCGGCCCTTCTGCTCGTAGCTGGCGAAGTGCAGCAGGGCGCCGACGGGGATCAAGCTGGCCTGCAGGATGGCCGCGGCAGCCGCCGAGACCCGCGCGATGCGGTGGACCAGGATCGTCTTGGCCACGTGCCCGGCGCCCAGCCCGCCGAAGGCGGCCGGGACGGTGACGGCAAACCAACCCCGTGCGGCCATCAGGTCGGCCACCTTGCGCTCCACCCTGCCCGGGGCGGCCTCCATCCGCACGGCGCGCGGCGCGACGTGCTCGGCCGCAAAGGCGTCCGCCTCGTCCCACAGCAGTTCGTGGCGGGCGGTGAGGTAGGGACGCAACGCAGGCGGCGGTGTAGCGGGTGTGGCGGACATCGTCTCCCTCTCCCTGGGTGAAGGTCGCAA
Organism: Streptomyces sp. 6-11-2; assembly: GCF_006540305.1. GTDB lineage: Bacteria > Actinomycetota > Actinomycetes > Streptomycetales > Streptomycetaceae > Streptomyces. Next base: position 6,375,980 of record NZ_BJOR01000001.1, read on the forward strand.
CGTGGAGCGGCCGGGGATCGCCTACGGCTCCCGGGTGGGGGGTGGAACGGGCCTAGCGGACGGGCGCACGGGCGATGTGGTCCATCACCTGGGCCCCGGCGTTGATGACGATGTCCCGCAGTCGTCGCGCCTCGCTCAGGGGCCGCTTCTCCGGGTCGATGACGCACACCGTGCCCAGCACCGTGCCGCTGTCGTGGATGAGCGGTGCGCCGAAGTACGAGCGGATCCCGACGGCCTCGACCACGTGGTTGCCGCTGAAGCGCGGGCTGGCGTGCACGTCGTGCAGCGGGAGAGCCTTACTACGGGCCATGACCTCCGGACACCACCCGTGGTCGCGGCTCATGGTGCGGCCGACGATGACGTACCCGCTGTCCACCGGCGGCTGGTGCAGCCCGACGAAGGTCTGCTCCTCCAGGAACAGGTTGACGAACCCGTACAGGAACCCGGCCTGCGCGGCCATATCGCGGGCCAGGTCGTCGAAGTCCTCGTTGGCCACGGTGGGAACGCCCAGGCGGTTGAGCAGCTCGTAGCGCTGCGCCAGCTCCGGTGCCTGCTGGGTCTGCGGGCCGGTGACGGCGGTGGCGGGCGGGGTGAACGGTCCGCGGGTGGCGTCCCGCATGTCGCGTCGCGGCAGGGACCGTGCGGGCGGTGCGGCTTGCGATGCGAGGTAGGGGTCGCTGGGGTGCTGTGACATCAGGCGTCCTGGAGGGTGGTAGTGGGTGCGTGACCAACGCGGCTCGTGGAGGCGTTGTTCACGGCGTGGCCGACGAGGGTGAGCAGAACGCCGGCGACGTGGTTCGGGTTGCGGGCGTCACAGGTGACCACCGGTACGGAGGCGGGGAGTTCGAGGGCGGTGCGGACCTGCTCGGGGTGGTAGCGGTGCGCTCCGTCGAACTGGTTGACGGCGACGACGAAGGGCAGGCCGACGTCCTCGAAGAAGCTGACGGGGGTGAAGCTGCTCTCCAGCCGGCGGGTGTCCACCAGGACGACCGCGCCGACGGCGCCGCGGGAGAGGTCGTACCAGAGGTCGACGAACCGGTCCTGGCCCGGCGTGCCGAACAGGAACAGTTCCAGGGGCACGGGCGCGTCGGGCAGGCTCAGGCGGCCGAAGTCGAAGGCGACCGTGGTGGTCTGCTTGGCCTCGATGCCTGCCAGGCTGTCCACGTCCGCGCTCGCCTCGGTCAGGTACTCCTCCGTGCTCAGCGGCGTGATCTCGCTGACGGCGCCCACGGCGGTGGTCTTGCCCGCGCCGAAACCCCCGGCGATCACGATCTTCAGCACGGTCGGTGCGCCGCCGGCGGGCGGGCGCGGCGAAGGACGCAGGACCATGGCCGGGTCATCCGGCCTGGGGGTAGGCGATGGCATCGGGCCACTTCCTCTTCAGGCCCGCGGAAAGGGCCGCCAGCAGCTGGGTGGAGGGACCGGCATCCGAGTCCGAGCCGGATGCGGCGTAGGGGGCGGTGACGGGGACGACCAGGGTGTCGGCGTCCAACAGGTCGGAGACGAGGACCTTGACGGCGGTGACAGGCCGGCCGAGGCGGCCCGCCAGTTCGGTCACCGAGCGGCGACGTGCCCGGCACAGGGCGAGGATCTCCTCGCATTCCTCGGCCTGCGCCGGGCCGGGCCGTCCCGGTCCGGCTTCCAGCACGGTGTCCAGACCGAGCAGATGCCGTGGCCTGGTGCGCCCGCGCGTCAGGGTGTAAGTCCGCACGAACGTCGACTCCTCGGCCGCGCGGCCGTGCCTGGTCACCGGACGTCGCCGCTCGTGCCGACGCGGACGGGGATCAGCATGTAGGGGGCGAACTTCGCCACGAGGCGACCCATCTCGAAGCCGACGGCGCCCGCGTCGGCATCCGTGGTGGCGATGACGGCGAGGATCGTGTCCACCTCACCGCGTTCGTTGCCGGGGCGGTTGTCGAAGGCGGCGCTGCGCCCGGCGCTCTGGACGAAGAACAAGCAGTCGTCTCGCTCGATGATGACCTGCCTGGCCGGCCGCTTCTTGTGACTGGGGCCGGTGATGTTCGCCGCGAGGGAGGCGACGCCGCTGATGGCGGCCGACAGCTCGTCCGCCCAGTCCTTGTCCACGTCGCTGTCCAGCAGGCGCAGCCCGTCCCGCGACAGCAGGACGGTGTGTGTGACGCCCGGGACGTCGGCGGCGAACTGACGCAGCAGCCAGGCCATGTCGTCCCGCTGACCGCTCGCGGTGGTCTCGGATGCGGGCGCGCCGGTCACGGTGTGCATCTCGGGGTGGGTGCTCATGGGGATCGCTCCAGAAGGGGAAGGGGCCAACGCGTGTGAGCGGGCCAGCGAGAACGGGAGAGGGCAGGGGGTGGTGGTTCAGGGTCTGGGGTGCTCATCCGCATCGGGAGGAGAGGTGGCGGTGCCGCCGGCCTGGATGCCGGTGCGGAAGGCGGCTGCGAGCCCTGGCGTCGCCGCGGTCACGGGCGCTTGCTCACGCTCGCGTGGCGGACGGAATGAGCCGGCCTGACGCGTACGGGTGGGAAGGGCGGGCGCGTCCGCAGGGTGACCTGCCGCTCCGGCTCTCGGTGCGCCGGCGGGGCCCGGGGGCGTGGCCTGACCTGCCGACGGGACGGCTGGTGCTGCGGCGGCCTGCCGTGCAGACGGCCTGGAGGAGCGAGTCTCCCTGGGAGGCATGCCGGCGTCCTCGACGGGGGGAATCGCGACGAGGAGCCGCGCCGGAATGACGACCAGGGCCGTGGTGCCTCCTGTCACGTTCTCCTGCAGGACGACGGACAGCCCGTGTGACTGGGCGATCTTCGAGGCGACCAGCAGCCCGAGTTGTCCTGCTCGCACCTGGCCGCTCACGTCGACCTCGTCGGGAGCCTTGAGCAGGTGGTTCATCTGTGTCCGCGCCTGCGGATGCATGGGGATGGCCCGGTCCTCGACCTCGACCGCCAGCCCGTTCGCCACCCGCTGCGCACGCACCATCACCTTCGTCGCCGGATCGGAGCACTCACAAGCGTTCTCGATCAGCTCCGCAAGCAGGTGCGTCAGGTCCGGGCCCACATGGCCGGGAAGGCCCAGCTCGGCGCCCACGGACCCGGCCGCGACGGCCACACGCGGATACTGCACGACCTCAGAGACCGCACCGCGGAGCGCGGTCGTGACGGGAACGGGCCGGCGTGCGCTGCGCAGGGACTGCCCACCCAGCACCGCCGTGCTCTCGACCTGGCGCCGCATCCGCGTCACGAGGTGATCGATCTCGAAGATCTTGGCCAGCAGTTCCGGGTCGTCGGTCAGCATCTCCAGCTCGCTCAGCGCCAGGAGCGCCCTGCCGACCAGGGCGTGCTCGCGCATGGCCAGGCGGCGCAGCACTTCCAGGAGGACGACGGACTGGGACTCGTCGTGCACCCGTATCAGCGAGGCGATGGCCTGCACCTGGAGTGCACCCAGCGTGTTGTTGATCCCGGTGTTCGCACTGGCCGATGGCGGCGCCTGCGGGTCCTGCAGCGTCGGGCGCCCCCCGCGACACAGCTCGTCCGCCGACCACTGCACCGACTTCTCGACGGCCGCCGTTGCCCCCGCAACCATCGTCAGCGCCGCTGCCTGGGCCTCCTCTGCGGCCGTCTGCACGGCTGCGGCGGCGGTGCGCGCTTCGCGAGCCGCGACCGTGGCGACCCCGGCCAGTCCGCACACCAGGCCAGCCAGGACCCAGCCAGGGCCTACCGTGGACACCGACCGGAGGGTGAAGGCGGCAGCAAGCAGCGCGGCAAGAAGCACCAAGGGCAGTGCCACGGCGCGGCGGGCACGGTGCAGCGTGATCGCGTCGACCGGAGGCCGCCGTCTGCGGTGGCCGGTAGCGGCCGGCCGTGCCGGGAAGGCGCTATCAGGCATGGGAATCCTCGTCAGGGGGTGGGTGGTTAAGCGTGCTGCGGCGTCAGATCTGCGGCGCTCTGGCGCGTGCTGCGGGAGGTCGAGCGGGGCGCCGGAACCGCCACCGCACCGCGGAGGCGGGACGGCCCCGTCGTCAGAAGCTGAAGGAGCCGGGCGCTCTGGATCAGGCCCATGTGGCTGAACGCCTGCGGGAAGTTCCCGAGCTGGCGCTGCTGGACGGGGTCGTACTCCTCCGCCAGGAGCCCGAGGTCGTTGCGCAGCGCCAGGAGGCGCTCGAAGAGGCTGCGGGCTTCATCGAGGCGGCCGGTCAGGGCCAGGCCATCGACGAGCCAGAAGGAGCAGAGGACAAAGGTGCCCTCATTGCCCTTCAAGCCGTCCACCCCGGTGCGCTTGCCGAGGGTCGGGTGCCGGTACACGAGACCCTCCGGCGTGGAGAGTTCACGGCGTACCGCGTCCACCGTGCCGACGACGCGCGGGTCGTCGTGCGGCAGGAAGCCGACGCGGGGGATCAGTAGCGTGGCGGCGTCCAGTTGCCGCGAGCCGTAGGACTGGGTGAACGTGTTGCGCACCGGGTCGAACCCCTTGGCGCAGACCTCGTGGTGGATCGCCGCCCGCAGCTCGACCAGGGGCGCCAGGTCGATGTCGAGCGCGCCGGCCTCAGCCAGGCGGATGGTGCGGTCGACCGCCAGCCCGGCCATCACCTTGGAGTGGACGAAGTGCCGGCGCGCCCCCCGGATCTCCCAGATCCCCTCGTCGGGCTCCTGCCAGCGCCGGGACAGATGCTCGACGAGCCGCTGGTGCAACACCGCGGTGTCGGCGCAGTGGGCCACACCGCTCCGGTGCGCGAGGTACAGGGTCTCGATCACCTCGCCGTACACGTCGAGCTGGAGCTGGTCCGCCGCTCCGTTGCCGACCCGTACCGGCGTCGAGTCCTCATACCCGGGAAGCCAGGGCAGTTCCTGTTCCCGCAGGTCACGTTCCCCGGTGATCCCGTACATGATCTGCAGGTTCTCCGGGTCGCCGGCCACCGCCCGCAGCAGCCAGCGTCGCCATGCCTGCGCCTCCTGCCGGTACCCGGTGCCCAGCAGCGCGGCCAGCGTCGTGGAGGCATCGCGCAGCCAGGTGAAGCGGTAGTCCCAGTTCCGGTGGCCGCCTATCTCCTCGGGAAGCGACGTGGTTGGCGCCGCCACGATCCCGCCGCTCGGCCCGTACGTCATCGCCTTCAGCGCGATCAAGGAACGGACCACGGCCTCGCGGTAGGGCCCGTCGTAGGCGCACTCCTGCGTCCAGTCCCGCCAGAAGGCGAGCGTCTCGGTGAGCGCGGCCTCCGGGTTGGGAAGGTCGGGCGCGGCGGCGTGGGACGGGCACCAACTGAGCACGAACGCTACGCTCTGCCCGGCGCCGATGGCGAAGGCGCTGACGACGACGCCGTCCTTCTCCACCTGCGGGACGCAGGTGTCGAGCCACAGCGCGTCCGCGCCGGCCTCCGCGACCATGCGCCCACCGACCTCGTGGATCCACGGGTTGACCTTGCCGTATCCCGGCCTCGGACGCATGGCCGAAACCATCTCCACCTCGCCGGTCAGGCCCTCGACGATCCGGATCACCTGCGGTGCCCCGTCGCGCGGCGGCATGAAGTCCAGGACGCGGACCGAACCCGTCGGGGTGCGCCACACCGATTCGAGGACGAGCGAGTCACCGCGGTACCGGCGCTCGGCGACCGCTTCGGAGTCGGGCTGGTCAGCAGGCTGTGCTGGAGCGATCTGCCAGGTGCCGTGCTTCTGCGTGCCCAGGAGCCGGGCGAAGACGGCTGGTGAGTCGAAGCGGGGCAGGCACAGCCAGTCGATCGAACCGTCATCGCAGACGTGGGCGCTGGTCTGCGTGTCGCCGATCAGGCCGTACTGCTCGATGCGCGGAAGCCGATTCATCGTGTGGATCTCCGTGAGCCCCGCGGGTCCGGGGTCGTATCGGGGCCGCCGCAGCGGCCGGGAACGGTGGGCAGAAGTCAGGTCGGTGGTCACCGGGATGAGGGGGAGCGTTGCTGGGCGGCGGCAGGTCCTCGACGGCTCGTGCAGGGCTGGCCGCCCTCTCGCCGCAAAGCACCAGCCAGGCCGTCGGCCCGAGGACCAGAGCGATGACGACGGCGCCGGTCGCCGTCATGCCCGCGGCACCGAAGCGGCGAAGACCAGACAGGCCAGGGCGAGGGCGAAGACGGCTCCGCGCAGCACGTTGACCGTCGGCCGGCGCCAACGCCGCCCGCCCTCCACGCTGATCGGCTCGGGACCGCCGCGTTCCACGTAAGCCGTCAGCTCCTCGGTGGCCTCGGCGAGCCTGACCAGATACGCCCGGCTCGGCACGTAGTCCCCGGGGATGCTGTCGGAGCAGAGCTGCTGCGCGCGCGGCAGGGCGGGAATCCCCGGAGCGGTCCGTGCGCCCAACTGGGCAACGTGGCCTCGCAGAAGGCGAACGAGGTCCTTTACGTCGGCAGCGCTCTCGCGCAGTGGCGAATCCTCGCCCAGCACCAGCGTCACCGTCTCCGACGCGGCCACCACGTGATCGCGCTCCGGCGCCGGCGCCTCGGTGACGGGCGCTCGCCGCCCGCGCCCGCCCACGAGCTGGCTGCCGTCTCGGCGAGAGTCCAGCGAAAGGCGCATGACACAACTCCTGTTCGGATCAAGCCAAAGTGAGCCGAGATCGCCGGTCGGAGCCGACGGCCGGCGTGCGAAGTGAGTGATCTGGCCGCTACGTTGAGCGAACCGTGAATCCCGCCTGAGGGGTATGCCTTCGCGGACGGGAAGGCCGCCAAAGGCGCCAAAGATCATTTCGGAACCGAGGGGCAGCCCATGGCCCGTGAACGCAACGTCGCCCTCGCCGCACTCCTGCGCGAAGCAGGCTGGTCCCAGCCGCAAGCCGCCGCCGCTGTTGCCCGCGTGGCCGCGGAGTGTGGGGTGCGTGAGCTGGAGGCGATCTCCCGCTCGCACATCTCCATGTGGGTCCTGGGCACGAAGCCGAGTGGCAGAGCGCCGCATATCCTGCGCGAGACGCTGTCCCGCAGGCTCGGTCGCCGCCTCACCCTGGCCGACCTCGGGCTGGAAGAAGAGCCGACAGGCACGACCGACACCGGATCCGACTGGAGCGTCGACCCTGTGACCGCACTGGCCGAGCTGGGAAGCGACGATCTCGACATGCACCGACGCAAGCTGCTGGCCACCGCCGCATACTCCGGAGCCGGCCTCGCCCTGCCCACCACCTCGTGGTGGACGGCCGCCCCCGCCGCAGCGGCGAACCGCCGACCGGCCTCCTCGCGCTCGGTGACCCAGGCCGACGTCGACGACGTCCGCGACCTCACGGTCTACTACTCCGCGCGCGACCAGCAGCGAGGCGGCGCATCCGGCCGCAAAGCCCTCGCTAGCCACCTGCTCGACGAGGCGGTGCCGTTGCTCGGCGGCCGATTCCGTACAGATCAGCTCCGCGGCGACACGTACTCCGCAGTCGCGGAGATGACGTACCTCGCCGGCTGGATGGCCTTTGACGCCGGCGAACACCGAACCGCACAGCGCTACCTCACCATCGCCGCCCGGATCGCGGCGGAGGCCGGCGACGGACCGCTCGGCGGCCACGTCCTGCGCGCCCTCGCCCACCAGGCCGTCGACCTCGGGCACCCACGTAGGGCGCTTGCCTTGGCCGACGCCTCGATGTCCCGTGACCGCTATGGCCAGGCCAGCCACCGCGAGAAGGCGCTGTTGGCGATCGTCCACGCCCGCGCACTCGCGGCCGACGGCGACCGCGCCGGCACGCTGGCGGCCATCAGCCGCGCGGAGCGGGACCTCGCCCGCGCCGACACCGCCGAAGCGCCAACCCGCGTCGGCTTCTTCCAGGAAGCCTCCCTCGCCCACGAGACTGCCTGCGCTCTGCGGGACATAGGTCAGCCCTTCGACGCGGAGATCCACTTCAAGCGGAGTGTGGCCACGCGCCGACGTCAGCAGTTCGCCCGCACCCACAGCGTGACGCTCGGCTACCTGGGCGCCGTCCAGGTCCAGCGGGGAAACCTCGACGAGGCGTGCGCAACCTGGAACGAAGCGCTTGACGCCATGACGGGCGTCCAGTCCGGCCGGACGCGTGACGTCATCGTCCGCATCCAGAGCGACCTCTCGCCCGTCCGGCAACGCGGAGGCCGCCATGTCACCGAGCTGGACCGCCGGGCACGCGGCCTGCTCCGGGCCATAGGCTGATCGCGACGCGGACGCTCGATGCTCCACGGCAGCCCGCGGACCAGCATCGCCCGAGGAGAGGAACCAGTACCGGTGACGACGTACGAGGTCGAAGCGGTCGCAACGGTCGTCGGCGGCCACACCCGCGTCCAGGACGATTATCAGGGCGGGGTCCAGTCGGTGATTCGACTCAACGAGGCGTACCCCCTCGAAACCCTGCAGGGAATCGACGAGTTCTCCCACCTGACTGTGACGTGGCGCTTCCATCTGGCACAGCCCGAGGACGTGCAGCTCCACGCCCGCAGCCCCAGGGGCAACGTGCAGTGGCCGGCGACCGGAACATTCGTCCACCGAAACCACCGGCGCCCCAACCAGCTGGCTGTCAGCTACCCGAGGCTGCTGGGCGTGGACGGCCGCGACCTTCTGGTGACCGACCTCGACGCAGTCGACGGGACGCCAGTGATTGACCTGGCCCCCTATTTTCAGGAAATGGGGCCCCGAGGCTCCGTCCGCCAGCCGGCCTGGCCGGGCGAGATGCTCGTCGACTACTGGCGCGACGCAGCGGAGCGCCCGGAGACAGGCTTGCCGTAACTCCACGACGCTGGAGCTCCTGCGGGCATACATCACGCCCTGCCCGCGGGGGTACGGAAGGTAGACCAGGAAGTACGAGCGTCCTCGCTAACGTCTCCCTCCCAAAAGAGCTTCCGCGCGAGGGCCAGACCCCAACCCGAAGCCGCATTTAAGTCTTCCGAACTCAGCGTCGTTGGCGATGAACCGCCGTCGGCCTTCGCTTCGGCCCTGGGGAAGGACGGCGAGTGCCAGCACATGGTGGTGGTCCTTTCGGGTCTTGTGAGAGGCAGGGAATTTGCGGCTACGCGGAGTGCAGGATCGTGGCCCAAACGTCTTTGCCGTGTGCAGTGGACGAGCAGCCGTATCTGTCGCTGAGCTTCTTGATCAGCAGCAGGCCGCGACCGCCCTCGTCGTTGTCGCCAGCCGAGACGGGGGCCGGAAGCCGGGGGTGCGGGTCGCTGACACACAGGAAGACCCCGTCGGGGGTGCGGGTGAGGACGACCTTCACTGGGACCGAGGAATCATCCACCTTGCGGGCATGCTGGAAGGCGTTCGTCAGCAGTTCGGACACAGTGAGAGTGACCCGCCAGTCGAGTTCGGCCAGGCCCCACAGACGTAGGCACGCACTGACGAGCTCACGCACGACCGAGACGGCCGCGGCTGTCAGAGCGACGTCGATTTCGCATGCTCCGGAACGCGTCCGGACCGTAGCGCTTGTCCCGTCAGTAACGGGCTGTTGAGCCTCCATCAGGTCTGCCTTCACGGGGATTCCCTCGTTCGATGAAATCTCTCCAACCGGCGCCGGATGCGGTGTGTACTGGGGCGGCGGCCGTGAGCAACCATTGAGCCAGGCCGACAGGACCGCGTGCAGATCTTGATTCGGAAACCTCGATCTTCCGTTTCGCGAGCGAGGAACAGCCCATGCCAAGACCCGAGAAGCAGCCATGGCCGGCACTTACACCTGGACCTACGGCTACAACACCTACACCGGCCAGCAGGAGTGGATCAGGCACCCGGAGGTCGGCAATCTGCCCAGCGAGCGCCAGACCACCGTCTACGGCGAGGGCAACCTCCCGCAGAAGACCACCGCCGGCGCCGTCACCCTCGTCAACGCCACCAGCCACGACGTCTTCTCCCGCCCCGTGCGCACCGAATTCGGCACCTTGGGCAAGAAGGTCTACAAGTCACAGGTCTACGACGAGTTCACCGGCCGCCTGACCCGGCAGACCACCGACCGCGACCTCGCCCCCCAGCGCATCGACGACGCCACCTACGCCTACGACGACGCGGGCCACATCACCGGCATCACCACCGCCAGCGGCCAGGACGCCGGCAAGACGGTCGACACCCAATGCTTCACCAACGACGCCCTGGGCCGCCTGACCCAGGCATGGACGGCGAAGACCGACTGCTCCACCCAGCCCTCAGCCTCCACGGTGGGCGGCCCGGACGCCTACTGGCAGTCGTTCAAGTACGACGCCGTCGGCAACCGCATCGAGCAGACCGACCACGGCACCGGCGCGCTGGCCGGCTCCGACGCCACCACTATCTACACCCACAACAACCCCACCACGGGCCTGCCGCACGCCGTCCAGACCGCCACAGTCACCGGCGGTGCCAACAACGGCCGCACCAGTACCTTCGCCTACGACGCCGCAGGCAACACCACCAAGCGCACCATTGGCGCCACCACCCAGAACCTCACCTGGGACGACGAGGGACACCTCGCCACCCTCACCGAGAGCGGCAAGGCCACCAGCTACCAGTACGACGCCGACGGCAACCGCCTCATCGCCAAGGACGCCGACGGCACCCAGACCCTCACCCTGCCCGGCGGCAACGAACTCACGTTCAAGCCAAACGGGACCAAGGAAGGCACCCGCTACTACACCCACGAAGGCCAGACTGTCGCCGTCCGTACCAGCAGCGGCTTCTCCTTCCTCCTGCCCGACCACCAGGGCACCACGATGGCCGCCGTCGCCATGACCACCCTCGCCGTTACCCGCCGCAAACAACTCCCTTTCGGCGAGATGCGCTCCCAGCAGACCGAAACCATCCCCGGCACCCGCGGCTTCGTCGGCGGCACACCAGACCCCACCGGCCTGACCCACCTCGGCGCCCGCGAATACGACCCCGCCCTCGGCCGCTTCCTCTCCGTCGACCCGATCAACGACATCGAAGACCCGGCCCAGATGAACGCCTACAGCTACGCGCACAACAGCCCCATCACCTTGAGCGACCCCTCGGGTCTCAAGTACTTCGAAGGTGACAACACCGGCGGCGTACAGGTCGCACCCAAGGTCCCCAAGGCCACGAAGACCCCCACCGGCACCATCAACTGCTACACCGGCAACATGTCCGCCAGCTGCGCATCCCAACAACCCAACCACAACAGCCCCGCAGGACGCGCACGCTCCCGAGAGCTCGCAGCAGCCATCGACGCCCCCAAGTACTGCTACGGCGGCAGCCAATCCGCAAGCTGCACCTGGAACACCGCCAAGAAGACAGCAAAACGGCAGGCCAGCACCGAGGACATGCTGAAGAAGGCACAGGCCGCCCAAGCCGAACGCCGCAAAAAGGACGGCGTCTTCGGATGGGTAAAGAAGGGAATTAGCTCGGCCCACAATTTCATGCAGGAGAACAGCAAGACACTGGGCTGGGTAGGCGTCGCACTCGGTGCGGTCGCGATGGTCACCCCTGTGGGATGGGCTGCTGCGGCGCTTACAGTTGCCGGGCTCGCACTTGCTACCGCCACCACAGCTGATGCGTGTTTCTCCAAGCAATGGGGAAGCTGCGCGTTGGGTGTGATTGGTCTAGCGACCGCTGGGGGAGCCGTCGCTCTTTCGAGTGCATCTAAATCGCTACTCCGCGCCGCTGAGTCGAGCAACCTGACTTTTGGTCAGCAGCTTAAGTACTCTGCAATTGCGGGAGCAGCACGAGGTGTCGCTCGCGTTAACGAAGTGTATTCCGTTAACCTCGCCGTCATCGCAACGATGACGGGAGGAAATCTCGCGAGTTCGAGAGGGGAATATTAGTCTTTTCTAGCCTCAATCTCGCATGACGGGTCGCCGAGCGTAGTTGGCGACCCGTTTCGCCTTCTGCGGCTGATGGCGGGCAGGGCAGTGGCGCGGTTGTCGCGGCGGGTGGCGTGGGACCGAGGAGACGAACGCAAGTGAATCGTTGCTGAAGTGCCGAAAGGCGTAGGACGGCATCAAAACTGGGGCGTGGAACCAGTACTACAGCCTCAGATCGTTGCGGAGAAGTCGCCAGCTCTTGAGGGTAGCCATGGCTTGTTCGACGAGGGCACGATCTTGGCCTGGGATCGGTTCACGGCCTGCTGACCTGTGGAAAGCTTCTTCCATAGGCCGCGGAACGGAACCCGGACCGTACCGCGGGCGCCTTGGTAGCCCTTGTCCGCCCAGCAACGGATTCGGGCCTGGTCGAGGGCGTTGATGATGCCGTGTTCGCGGGCCGCGCGAACGTCGTGAACGGCCCCTGGCAGTGCGGGCGAGGCCCAGAGCAGCCGACCGGGCGGATCGGCGATGACCTGCACGTTCATGCCGTGCTTCTTATGCTTCCCCGAGTAAAAGGGCCGGTCGGTGGCGATCCGGTCGATGGGCAGGAGCGTCCCGTCGAGCAGGACGTACGCCTTCGTCGAAGTAGCCCGGACGGCTTCGTCGAGGGTCGGTGCCAGTGCGGCCAGCAGGTCGACGGCCTCGCTGATGTAGCGGTAGACCGCGCTCGTCCCGACCCCGAAACCCGCCGCGAGCTGGGCGTACGTGGTTCCGTTCCGCAGATGCGCCAACATCAGCAGGGCTTGACGGCCGACCGGCAGCCGGCGCCAGCGGCTCTTGATCCGACGACGGTGTTCTCGCAGGCGAGCAGCGAGGAAGGACAGGGATCGACTGGGCACGTCCAGCCCGCACGGGTAGACAAGCACGCAAAGCCTCTGGTGGGTACCGGGTGATCTTGGTTGTGAACCCGTCTACCAGGGGCTTCACCCATCTGTCGAACCAACTGAACAGCTCACGAGCCAAGTTGGCAAAGGCTCACTGGTATTGAAGTCAGTCCGTGACGGCTTCCCCGCTGAATCCGGTGAAGCCGTCACGGTCCGCGTGAGGGCATGTGGCCGACAGGCCAGGAATCAGCCTCGTCCCTGAGAGTGTAGTGTAAGGTGAATTACGTCAATCAATATGACGGTTACTGGTGAGATTGGGCTAATTTACTGGCCGGTTGAGCGGGACCAGTATTCTTGGATGAGGTTCAGCTTGCGATCGAGGTTGTCGTCCCAAGCTTTTCTGGTATAAGTTCCGGGTACAGCGACTGGCCGTCCATGAACTCGAACGAGACGCAGATCCCACGCTATACTTGATCGTGTCTGGCTGCTTCGTTTCTCGATCCTGGTGATTTCGGCCCACGGTATTGATCTGCTGCCGAAAAGAGTGTGCAGGATTATACGGTCTGGTGTGAGGAGCGCTCTGCCGTATCCAAGGTTCAGCGTGTGAAGTGTCATGAGTGCCCAGAACACGCCAACGCCCCCGAGCCACCACGAGAGGCCGGATTCCGCGGTTAGCGTCACTGCTACGGTTGTTCCGCCGCACACGAGCGTCAAGTATGCAGTCCACCACCAGTTCTTACGCCGGGCAGCGGTGTCGAGGGTGATCCAGGTGTTGGTCATGCCTGTCATGTTATAGACAGTGAGCCTTTTCCAACCTGCGGTAGCGCGCGGCGGGGTGGCCGCAACGGCCGTGTACCGCACGCTTCATGCACCTTCGGTGTCCAGGCGCTCTGCGGACTGGAGCAGGTACTCGGGCAGTTTTGAACTGGCTGCCAGCACCTCGATACCGATGAGGCGGCCGTGTTCGTCGAAGTCGAGGTTGATCATGCCGTCGACGTCCACCGGGTCGCAGGGGTACGTGTGCGTGGACTTCACGTGGACCTGCGGTTCGGTGAAGTACACGTACGCCGCGTTCGCGGTCTTGTCGTAAGTGACCCTTACGTCTGCCACGGTGCCGGCTCCCTTGGTGTCGTTGATGTTGGTGCTGCCCTTGTCGCTGCGGGCTTCGCCAACCTCATGTTGACGCGGCGAGTTGCAAGGCCAGGACGGCCTTGACGATGTCGGTGATGCGGGTAGTGCTGCAACGGAGTTTGCGCAGGAGCCGCCAGCTCTTGAGGGTGGCGTTGGCCTGCTCGCCGACGGCTCGGATCCTGGCGTGGGAGGTATTCACGGCCCGCTTCCCGGCTGAGAGCGTGCTCCGGCGGCCTCGGTAGGGCACGCGTATCGCGCCCCGGGCTCCCTGGTAACCCTTGTCGGCCCAGGTCCGGACGCCGGCTTGGGTCAGTGCGTCGATGATGCCGTGCGTGCGCGCGGCCTTGATGTCGTGGACGGCGCCTGGCAGGGCGGGCGAGGCCCAGAGTAACGCCGAGTGGCGGCGAAGGCGCCGGGTGGCCGCGTCGCGGCCGGTGACCTCCTCGGAGATCAGCAGCCGCAGGACCTCGGCGGGATCCCACCGCTGGGCCCGGGCAGTGGCCAGGACGTCGGGTGCAGCCTTGCGCATGTAGGGCAGGCGCATTCGGCGCATCAGCTTGTCGAGTTCCTCGGGCAGGGCCGGGGCCTGGGGAAACGTCATGGTCGGTAATTCCTTCGTGGGTCGCGGTGGGCGCCGATAGGCTCGGCGGATGATCAATATGGCGGTGCGTGGTGACAGCGGGAACGTCGTGGCTCGCGCCAAAGCCGGTGTGGAGTGGACGGCCGGCTTCGCGGATCTGGACCCGGCGGAGTTTCCGATGCTCTGGGCCCTGATGCCGTATGGGGATGCGGTCTTCAACCAGCGGCAGGTGCCGCTGCTGCTGTCGGAACTCGACCGGCTTCCTGCCGACTTGGGCGGTGACTGGGTCGGGCAGGCCCGCGAGCTGTGCCAGGTCGTCGAGCGCGGGCTGCACCTGTATCTGTGGTTCATCGGCGACTGACTGCGGTCAGTCGGCCATCGACTCCCCAGCCGCTGTCTGCTGCCGGCCCAGAGCTTGCCAGGCGATGGTGCCGTTCTGGACGGAGTGGGCCTCGTCCGCGCGGACGACCTGGCCGACAGGCTTGCTGGCCGCGATGTGCTCCAGGATGGAGACCAGGTCGTCCTCGGCGAAGCGCCCGGCCGCAGCCGCGAGCCCGAGGGCCTGGTCGACCCGGTCGCTGCCCAGGACCGCGGCGAGTTCGACAGCGTGGGCCATCTTGGCGCGGATCCGGGACGCCCCGGCGGGACCGGACTCCTTCAGCCAGCGCCCGGCTCCCGGGCCGATGCCCACGAACGCGACCTCCGCCTCTGAGCGCGGTCGCAGCCTGGGCTGATGGACCGAGCGGCCGTCGGTGTGGTCGGGGTAGTGCGCATCGATGATCTGCGGGACGCCGGGTGTGGACAGCTGGTGACGCCAGATCTCCGACAGGTCACCCGAGCTGGTGCGGGCCGTGATCGACAGTTCCTCGCCGACGACCCGGCACCAGGCCCTGGCGCCGGTGTAGCCGGGTGGGGTCGAGTAGCGCACCGAGTTGAAGCTGACGGTACGGTCCGAGCCGACCACCCGCTCCTCGCCCAGCGCGAGCGCCAGCGGCTCCACCGGGAGGACGTGCAAGGTGGTGCGTTCGATATCGAGCCGGTCCGCCGGGATCTGCCCGGTCGCACGGTGCCGACGCGTGTTCACCGTGTCGCACCAGATCAGGCAGGCGTCCGCGAGCTCGGCGAAGGAGTCGTAGGCGGGCAGCAGATTCGCCTCGGTGGGAACCAAGTCGGCCTTCGCGATGCGGACCGTGGCCTCCGCTCCGCCCTTTGACTCGGGGTCGTGGGGAACGCAACTGACGACCTGGCAGCCGTAGTGCCGGCCCGCGGCGACCATCTGCGGGTGCCGGACCGGGATCCCGGCGATGTGCTCGACGGTCACCGTCTTCGCGTTGTCCGTCAGCACGTAGGTCGGAGCCCCGCCGATCCGCCGCAACGTGGTGTCCAGACAGGCCACCAAGGTGCCCAGGGTGCAGTCCCAGACCGGGGTCACCACCCGGAAGCGGGACCAGGACAGCCACGCGCAGAACAGCCAGGTCCGCCGCCCGCCGATTTTCGGGCCCTCGCCCCAGTCGAACTGCAGCCACCGCCCGGGCTCGGGGTTCCACGGACGGTAGGTCCGCCGCTTGCCGGCCTTCCACGCGGTCTTCGCCGCGTTCACTGCCCGCCGGGTCGAGCCCGCGCTGCCGCGGAAACCCATCTTCACCAGCTTGTCGTGGACCACGTCGGAGCGGATCGTCGCTTTCGACTGCTCGACCCACTCCTCGATCTTCTCCAGGAACGCGTCGATCATCTTCAGTCGCGGTTCGCGCTCGAACGGGTTCCGCCCGCTGGCACGGGCCTCGACATAGCGCCTGACCGTCTTCGGGTCGTGCTCGGTGAGGGCAGCCGCCGACCAGACCGTCTCGGTCAGGTCGTACGCCTCGAATATCTCCATGATCTTTCTGTCAGACTTCGTCACAGGACCTCTTCGACCGATTCGCTGATGCTTCGCAACCACCAGCAAACCGGACGAAGGGGTCTCCTTCGTCTACGGAAGCGATCAGGAACACCACAGGCCGGACGGCCATCCACCTTGAATTCTGGTGGCCATCAGCCGGGACTCAACTGGCCGCACACCTGGACTCTGCCACGGCCGCCGACAGGCCGTGACGCTCATTTGACGCTCCGGGCGCCCAGCGGCCCCCATTCGGGACCCCAAAGCATCTCTGACCTGCTGTTTTCCTGCCTGCGTGCAGGCCGACATCTTTCCGATGACTCATCATGTGAAGTGCTGCCACCCCGGCCTGCTGGGGTGGCAGCTGACTCCCGTGCCCGACGTCAATGCCGGCGGGGCCGCGACCGGAACCGGGGACCGTGCTGCCGGGCTGCGGCTCAGGCGTCGATGATGACGGGGATGATGAGGGGCTTGCGGCGGTGGGTGCGGAACGCCCAGTTCGCCACGGCGCGGGCGACGAGTTGTTCGAGTTGGCGCGCGTCCCCGACGCCTTCCTCGGCTGCGGTGGCCAGGGTCTTCTCGATGACGGGGATGACCGGCTCGAAGGTGGTGTCGTCGTGCACGAAGCCGCGGGCCAGGAAGTCGGGGGCCTCGGCGAGGGCGCCGGTGTCTGCGTCGACGATCGCCACCACCGTGACCACGCCTTCGGCGGCGAGGGTGAGGCGGTCCTTGAGGGACGCTTCGGTGGCGCCGCCGACTTCCATGCCGTCCACGTAGACGTTGCCGGCGGGCACCTTGCCGGTGATGGATGCGCGCCCGTCGACGAGGTCGACGACGACGCCGTCCTCGGCGACGACGACCCGGTCGGGGTCGACACCGGTACGGATGGCGAGGTCGCCGTTGGCCCGCAGGTGGCGCCATTCGCCGTGCACGGGCATGACGTTGCGGGGCTTGACGATGTTGTAGCAGTAGACGAGTTCGCCGGCGCTGGCATGCCCGGAGACGTGCACCTTGGCGTTGCCCTTGTGGACCACGTGGGCGCCCCACCGGGTGAGTCCGTTGATCACCCGGTAGATGGCGTTCTCGTTGCCGGGGATGAGGGAGCTGGCGAGCAGGACGGTGTCGCCCTTGCCGATGCGGATCATGTGGTCGCGGTTGGCCATCCGTGACAGCGCGGCCATCGGTTCGCCCTGGGAGCCGGTGCACACCAGAGTGATCTTGTGGTCCGGGAGCTTCTCCAGCTCCTTCGTGCTCACGACCAGACCGGAGGGGACCTTCAGATAGCCCAGGTCACGGGCGATGCCCATGTTGCGGACCATCGACCGGCCGACGAAGGCGACCTTGCGGCCGTGCTGGTGGGCAGCGTCCAGGACCTGCTGGATGCGATGCACATGGCTGGCGAAGCTGGAGACGATGACCCGGCGCGGCGCGGTGCGCATCACCTGCTCGATCGCCGGGTTCAGCTCTCGCTCGGAGGTGGTGAAGCCGGGTACTTCGGCGTTGGTGGAGTCGGTGAGGAACAGGTCCACGCCCTCCTCGCCGAGGCGGGCGAAGGCGCGCAGATCGGTGATGCGGTCGTCGAGAGGGAACTGGTCCATCTTGAAGTCGCCGGTGTGCAGCACCATCCCGGCCCGGGTGCGGATCGCGACCGCGAGGCTGTCGGGGATGGAGTGGTTGACCGCCACGAACTCGCAGTCGAAGGGCCCGAAGCCACGCCGGTCGCCCTCCCGCACCCGCACCGTGCGCGGCCGGATGCCGTGTTCCTTGAGCTTGGCCTCCAGGAACGCCAGCGTCAGCTTGGAGCCGACGACGGGAATGTCGGACCGCTCGCGCAGCAGGTACGGCACGCCGCCGATGTGGTCCTCGTGGCCGTGGGTGAGGACCACGGCCACGATGTCGTCCAGCCGGTCCCGGATCGAGGTGAAGTCCGGCAGGATCACGTCCACGCCAGGCTGGGTCTCCTCGGGGAACAGCACGCCGCAGTCGACGATGAGCAGCTTGCCCGCGTGCTCGAAGACGGTCATGTTGCGGCCGATCTCACCTAGGCCGCCCAGGGCGATGACCCGCAGCCCTCCTTCGGGAAGGGGCGGGGCGGCTTTCAGCTCGGGGTGCGGATGACTCATACCCTGACGGTACCTGGAGAGCGGGACGGGGTGATCCATTGCCTGCGTGCTCCAACGAGCGCTCGGTACGACCCGCCGCCATGAAGACGTACTGGCGCTCAGGTCGGCATCCGTCTGATCTGTCCGCTGCCCTGGCCCCAAGACAAGAGGGCAGCCGCGGCCGCAGCGCCCGCTACAGCCGGCGTGGGTGGCTTCACGGGTCGCGCGGGCGGTGAGCACCTCGCCCGCGATCACACAGAAGAAGCAGGGCGAACCGACAGCCCGGGCATGCTCATGGCCGCTGAAGTATCGAGGTTGAACGTGAGGTCGACCTGCTCCACCCCCGACATCGCCCGCGCCGCCCTTGCTCTCAACAGGATCTGGAAGTGATCACCGCTGAGGAAACCTCAGTGCCATCGAAACTCACTGACATTGATCTTGCTGAGTCGTGCGAGGTGACTCCCGGAACCACCTCCAAATGACTCCCTCACAAAGACTCTGGTCCACTTTGTGTGGTCGCGTACGCAGGGTGACTGTTGATCTTCGCCTCATGGTGGTTTTAGTGGTCGGAGGCGGTCAGTGCGCGCATGACCGGCGGGCCGCGAATGAACCTGGCTCCGCTCATCAGGCCCCTTGGAATTGATCATCTAGGCTGGCGCGGTGACTGATGAGCAGGAGCGGGTGCAGCCGTCGGGAGTGTGGGCCACGGCGGTGGGGGTGGCCAGGGTGCGGGCGCTGGAGACCGAGCGGGAGAACGCGCGCCGAAGATCGGCGACGTGCGGGTGAGGTGGTCCCGGATGCTGCCCTCGACGCCGTCCACGGTGACGGTGGTCAAGGACAGCGCGGGCCGGTACTTCGCCTCCTTCGTCGTGGAGACCGGCCCGTCCGAGGTGCTGCCGACCACGGCACCGCAGCTGGGTATCGACCTCGGCCTGGGGCACTTCGCCGTCCTGTCGGATGGGACGAAGGTCGACAGTCCGCGCTTCCTGCGCCGGGCCGAGAAGCGACTGAAGAAAGCACAGCGGGCTCTCTCCCGCAAGGAGAAGGGCAGCAGGAACAGGGACAAGGCCCGGCTGAAGGTCGCCCGCGCGCATGCGCGGGTGGCCGACGCGCGCCGCGAGTTCCACCACCAGCTCTCCACGAAGCTGATCCGCGAGAACCAAGCGGTTGCCGTGGAGGACCTGTCGGTGAAGGGCCTCGCCCGCACGCGCCTGGCCAAGTCGATTCACGACGCCGGATGGTCGGCGTTCGTGAGCATGCTGGAGTACAAGGCCGCCCGGTACGGGCGCACTTTCTTCCGCATCGGCCGCTTCGAGCCCACATCTCAGGTGTGTTCGGTGTGCGGTGTGAAGGACGGCCCGAAGTCCCTGCACGTCCGCATCTGGACGTGCGGGGCGTGCGGGGCTGTCCTGGACCGGGATGTGAACGCGGCGGTCAACGTCGCCAAGGCGGCCGGACTGGCCGTGTCAGCCTGTGGAGCGCAGGTAAGACCGGGACTCGTCCCGGCACAGCGCGGCGAAGCAGGAACCCCCGTTACCGTTTTCGTGGCTCCGCAATGGGGCCTCCGGCCTTCGGGTCCGGCATGACTTCCCCCTCCTGTTGTCGATGATCCGGGGGGTGGTGTCACCGGATCCGGAGGCATCGACGGACCGCTGATGAGGGGCTTGAGCACCGGCTTCACGCGAGCCGGATGAGCTCTCCGTAACGTGGATGTGGCAGCTCGGTGCCCTGGCAGGCCGGACGAAAGCGTGATGGAGGGGCTTGCACGTGATCGACACCGGCGACATCGACATCTTCCTCGGCCTGGACGTCGGAAAGGGCGAACATCACGCCACCGCCGTCACCCCGGCCGGAACGAAAGCGTTCGACAAGCGGCTGCCCAACACCGAGCCCAAGCTCCGCGAGCTGTTCGCCAAACTCCAGGCCAAGCACGGAACCGTACTGGTCGTGGTCGACCAGCCGGCCTCGATCGGCGCCCTGCCGCTGGCGGTTGCGAGGAATATGGGCTGCCCGGTCGCTTATCTACCCGGGCTGACGATGCGGCGGATCGCCGACCTCTACCCCGGCGAGGCCAAGACCGACGCGAAGGACGCGTTCATCATCGCGGATGCCGCCCGCGCGATGCCCCACACGCTGCGGGCGATCGACGGCGAGGACGAGACGATCGCCGAGCTGGAGATGATCGTCGGGTTCGACGACGACCTGGCCGGCGAGGCCACCCGGGTCGCCAACCGGCTTCACGGCCTGCTCACCCAGATCCATCCCTCGCTGGAACGGGTGCTGGGGCCGCGCCTGCAGCACCCAGCCGTCCTGACCCTGCTGGAGCGGTTCGGGTCTCCAGCCCAGATCCGCAAGGCAGGGCGGCGGCGCCTGGTCACGCTGCTGCGGCCGAAGGCACCGAGAATGGCCGAGCGGCTGATCGAGGACATCTTCACCGCCCTCGACGAGCAGACCGTGACGGTCCCGGGCACCAACGCTGCTGCACTGATCGTCCCGAGCCTCGCCGCGTCACTGACGGCCGTCCTTGACCAGCGGAAACTGCTGGCCGGGCGGATCGAGGAACTCCTGGGGGCCCACCCTCTTTCGAAAGTCCTGACGTCGATGCCAGGAGTCGGCGTCAGGACCGGAGCCAGGATCCTGATCGAGGTCGGCGACGGCAGCACGTTTCCGACCGCTGGCCACCTTGCCGCCTACGCAGGTCTCGCCCCGGCGACCCGCAGCTCAGGTTCCTCGATCCGCGGCGAACAGCCCTCCCGACGAGGAAACAAGCAGCTCAAACGGGCCTTCTTCCTCTCCGCGTTCGCCGCCCTGGGCGACCCAGCCTCGCGGGTCTACTACGACAAGAAGATCGCCCAGGGCAAGCACCACACCCAAGCCCTGCTCTGCCTCGCCAGACGCCGGGCCGACGTCCTCTTCGCGATGCTCCGTGACGGCACCTTCTACGAACCCCAACCCGCCGCGGCCAGGTGAGGGTTCAGACCACCGATCAGTTAGTCCTCCGGCCGAAGCCGCCGACGAGCGGCCTCGAGCCGCTGGTCATAGTCAGGCGCGAACAGCTCGGGAAGCGCTTTGTCCAGCGTTCCGGCTATCCGATGCATCGGTGCCCAGACCGCCGGATCGTCGACAACGCGACTGAGGTCTGTCATCTGCAGCTTCTCCAGCCAGTGCGACAGCACCAGTGCCTCGTCGCTCGTGAGCTTGATCGTCACCTGGCTATCACCCATGCACACCCCCACGACTCGGCCTCCGCACCCGACCACACGAACTTACTGGCCCGGACCTTGACCAAACACATAGGGGCACCCCCCCGACACCGCAGCCTTCAACGGCGCGGTAGGCGGGAATCGCCGCCCTTCAGGGCGGCGAGGATGTCAACTCCCGCGCATCCTCCAGCTCGTGGCCGGCCCGGAGACAGAGCAGGTACGGAGTGCCAATCCGGGCGAGGCGCTCGGCTCCGGCGGGCTCCTGCGGATGGGTGGCCTAGTGTCCCGCGTCTAAATCTCGTTTACGGGCGGACGCTGCGGACGTTAAGGTCGCCAACGTGTTGAGCCCACCGGTGAGTAGGGACTTGGTCGTCGTCGGCGCCGGCATTGTCGGCGCATCGGTGGCCTATCACGCCGCCCGGGCGGGCGCCACCGTGACGTTGGTCGACGCCGGGCGGCCAGGCGGCGGCGTGACGGCGGACTCGTTCGCCTGGGTCGGCGCGTCTGGCGTGCGTAAAGGTCCGGCCGCCGGGCTGCGGGCCACCGCAACGGCGGAGTACCACCGACTCGGGGCCGAGCTGCCGGGGCTCCCGGTGACCTGGTCCGGCTCGCTGAGCTGGAACAGGCAGGACAGTGCGCCGGACGCCGGGCCCGGGCAGACGATCGTGGACGCGGCCACCATGGCGACGCTCGAGCCCGCCCTTCGGCAGCCTCCGGAGTGGGCGGTCTGGGCGCCGGGTGACGGCGCTGTTGACTCGGTGGGCGTGACCGAGCGGCTGGTCGCGGGCGCTCGCACCCATGGAGCTCGGGTACATCTGAACACGCCGGTTACCGCGGTCCGCCGGGACGCGGCGGGCAGGATCGCCGGGGTTGAGACGACATCAGGACCCCTCTCCGGTGCGACGGTGGTGCTGGCGGCCGGAGTTGCCACGGCCGCGCTCGGCGCGCCGCTCGGCGTGCGCGTCCCGGTCGAACCGTCGCCGTGCCCACTGTTCCGGCTCCGCGCCCCGGCCGGTCTGGTCCGCACCGTGGTCAACACCGAGGACTTCGATCTTCGGCAGGTCGCCGCGGACCGGCTGATCGCCGCTGCGGACTCGCCCGAACGGACCCTTGCCGCCGTCCGGTCCACTTTCCATGGCGCCGGGAGCGTCGAACTGCTCAGCACCCGACTCGGAGTGCGCCCGATGCCGGCCGACGGTGAGCCGATCGTCGGCCCGGTCGCCGAGGTCCCCGGCCTCTACTTGGCAGTGATGCACTCGGCGGTCACGCTCGCCGCGGCCGTGGGCCGCCTGGTCGCACGGGAGTTGGTCGACGGAACCGTTGAGTCGGCTCTGTCAGGTTGCCGCCCGGATCGCTTCTGACGATCCCGATGTGGTGGGCGACTCTCACAAACAGTTGTTTTTACGGCCATTACTGCGGCGGCCCGGGAAGGACCGGATACCAAGGGCGTCTTTGCCACCGCGACGGCAGCGCCCGGTGTAAACCGCCCCAGGCCGAGCGTGAGTGGGCACTCGGACAACCCAACGAGGCGATGAGAACGCGGAAGCGGCGTATCCGACTACCTGAAATCTACCCGTTGGTACTCTTTCCTTGGGGGCGGCGGTAGGAGTCCGAGGCTCCTACGGCACGGTTCCGGCGTATTTTGGCTGCTCTCCAAGTAGCTACTCGGCGCTACACGCCACCTGGCGGTAGTTATACGAGAACAGGGCCTGGTACGCGATCTGCGGCATCCAACACAGCGACTTCTTGGCCAAGCCCGGCCTTCAACGGCTGACCGCCTTCACCTTGCTCGTCCTCGGCACAGCATCATTCCTGCGCAGGAACCTGGCCAATTGAGATGACATCCAAGAACTCCACCGGCATGACGCGGACCGTAGCCAGGCCCCGCCTGTGATTGACGATCTTTCAGTGAACCCCTGCTCCGGGACGATCGCCGTGCCAGCCGACCGTGATCATTCTCAGCGTCAACGGCTGTACCGATGTTCCCCAAGGCCGGCCACCCCGGAGGCAGGTCCGGCTACCGGTCACCAGGCCGTGACAGCCGTAGCCGCACCGTCACCAGCCGTTCGAGCCAGACGAACGTATGGCCCGTAGCGGCATCAGCTCAGCCCGAGCGCCTCCAACCTCGGAACCGGACTCACCGCAGGTGTCACACTTGCCAGCACAAGGCAGACGAGCACCGCGAATAGTGCAACAGGGTAGACAGAACGCATAACGGCCCCTCACAGTCAGCACATAGTCCAGCAGATGCTGCTCCGACCGGATCGACACCCCACTGCGGAGGCCGGGCGCACAGGTGCACAGACATCGGGCGATCACCGGATACCCCGGCGGCTTTGCCCGACTCTGGGCCTCACGGGGGGTCCCGGCGACCGCTTGAGCCGTGCTGACCGAGGAGGACGTATGCGAGGCAAAGGAAGGGCCGCGGAGACAGCGGACTCCGGCTACCCGCGGCGAGTGTTGGCATGTCTGATAGCAGCGGCGGCGCTGCTGGCCAGCCTGATGGCGACAAGCTCATCCGCCATGGCAGCCGACCTGCCGTACGGGCCGTACACCTGCGCCGCGGGCTACGTGTGGCGGGACGCGTACCCGGGCGACCAAGTCTGCGTGACGCCGGCGATCCGCACCCAGACCGCGACGGAAAACGCGCTGGGCCCCTCACGCCGCGAGCCGAACGGCGGCATTTACGGCCCGGACACCTGCAAGCCGGGCTTCGTCTGGCGCGCAACGCGGCCCTCGGATCACGTGTGCGTGCCGCCAGACAGTCGCGACCAGGCCAGCAGCGACAACGCCAACGCCGCCTTGCGGCTGGCTGATCCGGGTGCGACACCGCGCGGTGGGGTGTCCGTCACCACCACGTTGTCTCCGACCGGCGGTCGCCTGTTCGCCACCGGCAGCGGGCTCACGCCCTACGGCACGGTGCGGTTCTACAGTGCCGGGACCAGCGGGCCGGTCTCGCTGGGCCGACTGACGGCCGACGCCGCTGGCACCCTGCAGGGATGGCAGCAGGTTGTGGACCTCCATTGCGACAGCGGGCCGTATCCAGCCACCATCGTGGTCCTTGACCAGGGTACGGGCCTTGTCACCACCGCCGGCACCACCGAAGCATTCCACCCCTGCTTCTGAGTCGGCACGCCGCACAGGGTCGGCGGGCAGCAGGCCTCTTGGAGCGTGTTCGGAGTTCAGATCACGGGTTTGCGGATTCGCCTGCATCGTGTTCCGGGGGCCTGGTAGGCCGGGGGCATGGCACGCGATGATCTGACGGACGGCGAGTGGGCCCTGGTCGGGTGGAAGTTGAGGGTGCCCTCCTGACGGATGAGTCGGGGCTTTGGTCCGCGACTGGTCCGGAACAGCTGGTCAGGCATGGGATACCGGCGGGATGAATCGGGAGTCGCGATATAAATCAGGCTCAGGTCTGAGTGGGGCGAGCGGAAGGCGCCTGACGTGCAAAAGCCCAGGTCAGGCGCCTTTTCTCGTACCCTTAGAAGAAGCCGAGCTTCTGTGCCGAGTACGACACCAGAAGATTCTTCGTCTGCTGGTAGTGGTCCAGCATCATCTTGTGGGTCTCGCGCCCGATTCCGGACTGCTTGTAGCCGCCGAAGGCGGAGTGCGCGGGGTAGGCGTGGTAGCAGTTCGTCCAGACGCGGCCCGCCTGGATGGCGCGGCCCGCGCGGTAGGCGGTGCCGTTGTCCCGGGTCCACACGCCCGCGCCGAGGCCGTACAGCGTGTCGTTCGCGATCTTGATGGCGTCGTCGAAGTCGTCGAAGGACGTCACCGAGACCACCGGGCCGAAGATCTCCTCCTGGAAGATCCGCATCCGGTTGTCGCCCTCGAAGATGGTCGGCTGGACGTAGTAGCCGCCCTTCAACTCGCCGTCGTGCTGGATGCGTTCGCCGCCGGTCAGGACGCGCGCGCCCTCCTGCCTGCCGATGTCCAGGTAGGAGAGGATCTTCTCCAGCTGGTCGTTGGACGCCTGGGCGCCGATCATGGTGTCGGTGTCGAGGGGGTGGCCCGTCGTGATGAGCTTGGTGCGGGCGACCGCCGCCTCGACGAACTCGGCGTAGTGACCGCGCTGGATCAGCGCCCGGGACGGGCAGGTGCACACCTCGCCCTGGTTGAGCGCGAACATCGTGAAGCCCTCGAGTGCCTTGTCACGGAAGTCGTCGTCCGCCGCCGAGACGTCGTCGAAGAAGATGTTCGGCGACTTGCCGCCGAGCTCCAGCGTGACCGGCTTGATGTTCTCCGCGGCGTACTGCATGATCAGCCGCCCCGTCGTCGTCTCGCCCGTGAACGCGACCTTGGCCACCCGCGGGCTGGAGGCGAGCGGCTTGCCCGCCTCCACACCGAATCCGTTGACGATGTTCAGCACCCCGGGCGGCAGCAGGTCGGAGACCAGGCTCATCCAGTAGTGGATCGAGGCCGGGGTCTGCTCGGCGGGCTTGAGCACCACCGCGTTGCCCGCGGCGAGCGCGGGTGCCAGCTTCCAGGTCGCCATGAGGATCGGGAAGTTCCACGGGATGATCTGCGCGACCACCCCGAGCGGCTCGTGGAAGTGGTACGCCACCGTGTCGTTGTCGATCTCCCCGAGCGAACCCTCCTGCGCCCTGATCGCGCCCGCGAAGTACCGGAAGTGGTCGATGGCCAGCGGGATGTCGGCCGCCAGCGTCTCGCGGACCGGCTTGCCGTTCTCCCAGCTCTCGGCGACCGCCAGGGACTCGAGGTTGGCCTCCATACGGTCGGCGATCTTCAGCAGGATGCCGGAGCGTTCGGTCACGGACGTGCGGCCCCAGCCCGGGGCGGCCGCGTGCGCCGCGTCCAGCGCTCGCTCGACGTCCTCCGCCGTTCCGCGCGCGATCTCCGTGAACGGCTGCCCGTTCACCGGCGACGGATTCTCGAAGTATCGTCCGCGGGCCGGCGGCACGTACTCGCCGCCGATGAAGTGGTCGTAGCGCGTCTGGTAGGAGACGATCGCGCCCTCGGTGCCGGGCGCCGCGTAACGGGTCATCCTGGTCTGCCTCCCTCAGCAGCGCTGCCCGCCGTTGGGCAGCTCTCGGCGCGAGGCTAGACATGCCGACGTTGCAAGGACGTTGCGCAGCCGGCCACCGCGGGCCGTGCAGGGCCGGAGACGTCAGCGGGGTGCCGCACGGGACCAGCCGGGCGGCGCCGCCAGCTCCGCCTCCAGCGCGGCGAGCCGGGCCCGGGCCGTCGCGCTGGAGGCGGAGCTGGCGACGAGGGCCCGCCACACGTCCAGGTCGTCCTCGCCCCACGGCGCGTGCGCCCAGTCGGCCAGCAGGCCGGGGTCGCGCCGGTCGATCAGCGCGCTCCGCATGCCGTCGGCGAGACGCTGCCGCAGCCGCACCACCGCGGGAGCCTGCGAGCCGGGCAGCAGTGGCCCGGAGTACGCCGCGGCGGCCGCCGCGACCGCCCCCGTCTCCAGCCGGTGCTGGACGACCGCCATGTCCGAGCCGACCGGCACGGACAGCCGGTAAGGGCGAGAGGAGAGCAGCCCCGGACCGAGGACCCTGCGCAGCCGGGCCAGTTCGGCCCGCAGCGTCACCGGTGTCACCGACTCGTCCTCGTACAGCGCGCACAGCAGCTCGTCCCCGGTCAGACCCTCCGGGTGACGGGCCAGCAGCACCAGGATCTCGCTGTGCCGACGGCTCAGCCGGACACCGCGACCGCCGACCACCAGCCGGGCCTCGTCCCGTCCGAGCGCGGTCAGCTCGGCCGCGTCGGCGACGGGCCGGCGCGGGGCGAGCAGCGCCAGTTCGGACTCGGCGGCCCGCGCCACCGCTCGCACGAAACCGAGGCTGTGCGGGTGGGCGAGCCCGTCCCCACCGGTGATGTCCACCGCTCCGAGCACCTGTCCCGTGCGCGGATCGTGCACCGGGGCCGCCGCGCACGTCCAGGGCTGGACACGCCGGATGAAGTGCTCGGCCGCGAACACCTGTACCGGGCGGTCCAGGGCGACCGCCGTGCCCGGCGCGTTCGTCCCGACGGCGGACTCCGACCAGCGCGCGCCCGGCACGAAGTTCATCCGGTCCGCCTTGCGGCGTGTCTCCGGATGCCCCTCCACCCACAGCAGTCTGCCGTGCGTGTCGCACACCGCGAGCAGATGCTCCCCGTCGGCGGCGAACGTGCCCAGCAACTCCCGGAACAGTGGCATCACCGGCGCCAGTGGATGCTCCGCCCGGTAGGTGCCGAGGTCGCTGTCGGCGAGTTCCACGCTCGCGGTGCCGTCCGGCCCGACACCCGCCCGCGCGGACCGCCGCCACGAGTCGGCCACCACCGGACGCACCGGGCGCGGCACCGCGCCCACCGCGGTGAACGTCTCGTGTGCCCGGCGCAGGGCCCGAACACGCTCGGCAGGGTCGGCTCCCGGCTCCAGGGCCACCCACGGATCGGTCAATGCGGCCTCCCCGGACGGCGATGCGGCTGGGGACATCGTCACTCCCGGCGCGCCCCCGGACAACCTCTTCGCCCGGGCTCGCCGTCAGGCGAAGTTCACCAGTCTGATGTAACGCACCCAGTCCCAGCTGGGCCCGGGATCGGTGTGGTCCGTGCCCGGTACTTCATAGTGCCCGATGATGTGCGCGCGGTCCTTGGGGATGCGGTATCTGTCGCAGATCGCCGCGGTGAGTCTGGCCGACTCCTCGTACAGGGCGTTGGTGAAGTAGGCGGGCTCGTCCACCCAGCCCTCGTGCTCGATGCCGATGCTGCGGGTGTTGTAGTCCCAGTTCCCGGCGTGCCAGGCGACGTCCGACTCGAGGACGCACTGCGCGACGTGTCCGTCGGCGGACCGGACGACATAGTGCGCGGACACCTCCTTCTTCGGGTTCTGGAAGATCGCCAGGGTGCTGGCGTAGGTCTCCTGGGTGACGTGGATGACCACGCGGTCCACCGAGTAGCTCATGGGCCGACGGGACGCCGTGTAGTTGGAGTTGCTCGCCGGCTGCCACTCGGCCTCCGGGTAGTCCACTGCCCGGGGTCGCGCGCTGGCTTGCGCGGCGGGAAGCAGGGCGTAGGGGACGGCGGCCAGAGCGGCACCCTTGAGCAGATTTCGTCGGCTGGTGAGAGGTCGTGCCCGTTCCATGGGCGGTGGCCTTTCTGTGGGGGAGTGGTGGTGCGGGTGTCCGTGGGGAGGTGGTGCGGGAGGTCGCTGGGTGGGGTGGTCGTGCGGTCCGCGGTGAGTCTCGCTCACCGACGGCCGCTCCTTGCGGAGCTGGGCCACGCACGGAGTTGGTGTCACACGGATCGGCCAACGGGGACGCGTCGGTCCGGGTGGCCGGGTGGCCGGGTGGCCGACTGGCTGGGGTGGCCTGGGTCCGGCCTGCCGAACCCGCGTTCGCGCACGAGTCACTTCACCGCGGCGACCCGGGATATCCGGACCGCGTCCACCGGCCGGTGTGCGGCGCCGGCGGACAGGACGCGCGTGTCCGGGACAGCTCGTGTTTCCCCCGTCATGTGAACCCCTTCGTCCACCTGAGATCCGCGGTCGACCCGACTCGACGGCGGCACCTCGCGTGAATCACGTTACGGGGCTTGCGGGTTGGGCAGAAGAGCCCGGCGAGGTTCGGTGGACGCCCGGGGAAATGTGGAAAACTCCGCCACTCGATCCGGTGAAGCAGGCCTGCGGTCAGGCGCGTTCGGCCACCGCCGCCGGGTCGTCGAGGACGGCCCGCACCACCGCGTGCGCGGCACCCAGCAGCGGCCCCTCGGGGCCCAGCCGGGACACGGACACCGGACAGGCGGGCCCCGCGGTCCGGCTCGCCAACTCGGCCTCCAGGGAGGGCAGCAGCCAGGGCGCGAGTGCGGCCAGGGCACCGCCCAGCACGACGCTCCGGGGGTCGAGCAGATTGACGGCCCCGGTCAGCGCGACGCCCAGCGCCCTGCCGGCGTCGCGCAGGGCCCGGCGCACGTCCTCGTCGCCGTCGGCTGCGCGGGTGGCGAGCAGCCCTACCCGGCCTTCGCCCGGTTCCAGGCCGGCCGCCCGCAGTACGGCTTCCTCTCCCGCATACTGTTCCAGGCAGCCGCGCCCGCCGCAGGGACAGGCGGGCCCCTCCGGTTCGACCGGCACATGCCCCAGCTCGCCCGCGAAACCGCGCGTCCCGCGCAGCAGCCGCCCGTCGACCACCACGGCGGCACCGATACCGATCTCCGCCGACACGTGCAGGAAGTCACGCGGAGTGTCCTCGCCGAGCCAGAGTTCCGCGAGCCCGCCGAAGTTCGCCTCGTTGTCCACCGTCAGGGGCAGGCCGGGCGGCAGCAGGGCGCCGAGATCGGTGTCGTTCCAGTCGAGGTTGGGAGCCCGCACGACCGTACGGCCGTCCCGTGCGATCAGTCCGGGCACGGCGACCGAGAGTCCCGCGGGCCACAGGTCCTGCCGCTCGGCCTCGGCGACGACCTGTCGTATCAGCGCGGTGAGTTCGCGCGTCACCGGTTCGGGCGAGCGGCCGCGGTTGGTTCCGTGGCGAACCGCCCGTGCCCGTACCTGGCCGCGCAGGTCGACCACGCAGGCCGCGAGGTGGTCGACCCCGACCTCCGCGCCGACCCCGGCCGGGCCGTGGCCGCTGACGGCCAGCGCCGAACCGGGGCGGCCCACCCGGCCGGGCCGTTCGGGTCCCAGCTCTTCCAGCAGCCCGGTCCGGACCAGTTCGTCGACGAGGGTCGACACCGCGGCACGGGTCAGTCCGATGCGTGAGGCGACCGCCGCCCGCGACAGCTGCCCCTCGGCGCGGACGGTGTGCATGACCCGGGCGAGGTTGCGGCGGCGCATGCCCTGCTGGGTGTCGGGCAGCGCGCGCCCCGGACCGGCCGGGCGGGTCTCGTGCAGCGGTGCGGTCATGCCTCCGTCGTCCTTGGTCGGTGTCCGCCGGCGAATCCGCGCCGAGCGGTGCGATGCGGGCGGACGGCCGTCGGACGGCCGTCCGTCGGCAGGCGTCCGTCAGGGGGTCCGCGTCCCGCGCTCCAGGAGCGGTGCCGCATCGGAGAGTACCCCGGAGATCCTGTTCAAGGTCGCCTCGTCGCGGTCCACCGCCTCCAGCACCGGGCCGTCGGCCGTCCGCCAGCGACGGGCGACCGCGGCCGGGTCCTCGCCGGTGAGCAGCCCCGCGGCCTGGGCCGCGGCGCCCAGCGCGACCAGCTCTCGGGCCTCGGGGATCAGCACGGGCCGCCCGGACAGGCGCCGTACGGTCTGCTGCCAGGCCGTGCCCCGGGCGCCGCCGCCGATCAGCAGCAGCGGGGTGGTGCGGTCGGCGTCCTGGTCGAGCACCAGGTCCAGGGCGCCGAGCAGGGCGTGCACGGCGCCGTCGTAGGCGGCCTGGAGCAGCTGTCCGGCCGTGGTGTCGTGGCGCAGTCCGTGCAGCAGCCCGGAGGCGTTCGGCAGGTTCGGAGTGCGTTCGCCGTCCAGGTAGGGGAGCAGGGTGACGGACGTACCCGGCTCCACGGCCTCGCGGTCCAGGCCGAGCAGGGCGGCGACCCGGTCGACGGCGAGCGTGCAGTTGAGGGTGCAGGCCAGCGGCAGCCAGTCGCCGCGCGCGTCGGCGAAACCCGCCACCGTTCCCGACGGGTCGGCGGTCCGGTGGCGCGACACCGCGTACACCGTGCCGGAGGTGCCGAGACTCAGCACCGGGGTTCCCGGCCGCAGTCCGAGGCCCAGCGCGGCGGCGGCGTTGTCACCGGTGCCGGCCGCCACCAGCGTGCCCTTGGAGAACGGCAGGTCGTGGCTGTCGCGCACGGTCCCCGCCACCTCGCCGGGGCGCACCACCCGGGGCAGCAGCGCCGGATCGAGCCCCACAAGGGCGAGGATCTCCTCGTCGTAGGCCTCGGTCGTGGACGCCCACCAGCCCGTACCTGAGGCGTCTCCCCGGTCGGTCGTGCCCTCGCCCGTCAGATGCTGGGTGAGGTAGTCGTGCGGCAGGCGGACCGCCGCCGTCGAGCGCGCCGCCTCCGGCTCGTGCTCGGCCAGCCAGGCCCACTTCGTGACCGTGAAGGAGGCTCCCGGCACGCTGCCCGTGCGCTCCGCCCAGGCCTTCGAACCGCCCAGCTCCTCGACGAGACGGCGGGCCTGCGGGGCCGAGCGCACGTCGTTCCACAGCAGGGCCGGCCGTACCGGGGCGCCCTGCGCGTCCAGGGTCACGAGTCCGTGCTGCTGGCCGGCGATCGACACGGCGGCGGCCTCGTGGGCCGCCTCCCCGCACTGGTGCAGCGCCTCGCACAGCGCGTCCCACCACTGGCGTGGGTCGCTCTCGCGGCCGTCACCGGACGAGACGGTGTGCGGCGCCTGCCCGCTCGCCACGACCTGCCCGGTGGCCGCGTCGACGACGAGCACCTTGGTGGACTGCGTGGACGAGTCCACACCGACGACGAGCGGACCCTCGGCTGCTGACATCGGCTCTCCCTCTTTCCGCGGCTCGCGCGATCTGACCTGCGGTTCTCATGGTGTACACGGCCCGGCGACGCGGGTGCCGTCCCGGTCGGGGCCCTCTGTTCCCTTCCCAGGGATGCGTCGGCATACTAATTTGTAAATCGCCATGACGAAATAGTCGCAAGCGAGCAAGGAGCCGCGGCATGAGCTACCAGCCCACCCCCGAGGACAG
The DNA here is from genome assembly GCF_006540305.1 of Streptomyces sp. 6-11-2. Classification (GTDB taxonomy): domain Bacteria; phylum Actinomycetota; class Actinomycetes; order Streptomycetales; family Streptomycetaceae; genus Streptomyces. The sequence goes on from NZ_BJOR01000001.1 coordinate 6,408,004, forward strand.
GTTCACCTTCGGCCTGTGGACCGTCGGCTGGCAGGGACGGGACCCGTTCGGCGACGCCACGCGCCGCGCCCTCGACCCGGTCGAGACGGTGCAGCGCCTGGCCGAACTCGGCGCACACGGCGTGACCTTCCACGACGACGACCTGATCCCCTTCGGGGCCTCCGACACCGAGCGCGAGTCGCACATCAAGCGCTTCCGGCAGGCACTCGACGCGACCGGCATGACCGTGCCGATGGCGACCACGAACCTCTTCACCCACCCCGTCTTCAAGGACGGCGCGTTCACGGCCAACGACCGCGACGTGCGCCGCTACGCGCTGCGCAAGACGATCCGCAACGTCGACCTGGCCGTCGAACTGGGCGCGAAGACGTACGTGGCCTGGGGCGGCCGAGAGGGCGCCGAGTCCGGCGCCGCCAAGGACGTGCGGGCCGCTCTGGACCGTATGAAGGAGGCATTCGACCTCCTCGGCGAGTACGTCACCTCCCAGGGCTACGACATCCGCTTCGCCATCGAGCCCAAGCCGAACGAGCCACGCGGCGACATCCTGCTGCCCACCGTCGGCCACGCGCTCGCGTTCATCGAGCGCCTGGAGCGCCCCGAGCTGTACGGCGTCAACCCCGAGGTGGGCCACGAGCAGATGGCCGGGCTCAACTTCCCGCACGGCATCGCCCAGGCGCTGTGGGCGGGCAAGCTCTTCCACATCGACCTCAACGGTCAGTCCGGCATCAAGTACGACCAGGACCTGCGCTTCGGCGCCGGTGACCTGCGCTCCGCCTTCTGGCTGGTCGACCTGCTGGAGAGCGCCGGCTACGCGGGCCCGCGCCACTTCGACTTCAAGCCGCCGCGGACCGAGGACCTGGACGGCGTGTGGGCGTCGGCCGCCGGCTGCATGCGCAACTACCTCATCCTCAAGGAGCGTTCGGCCGCCTTCCGGGCCGACCGGGAGGTCCAGGAGGCCCTGCGCGCCGCCCGGCTCGACCAGCTGGCGCAGCCCACGGCGGCGGACGGCCTGGAGGCGCTGCTCGCGGACCGCACGGCCTTCGAGGACTTCGACGTCGAAGCGGCCGCCGCTCGCGGCATGGCCTTCGAGCAGCTCGACCAGCTCGCGATGGACCACCTGCTGGGGGCCCGCGGCTGACACGGAGGCGTCCGGCTCCCGGGGGCACACACGCGTACGTGTGCCCCCCGAGGGGCCGTACGCGCGGTGCCGAGGGGGCCGTACGCGCGCGCGTGCCGAGGGGTCCGCACGTGCGCGTGTGTCGTGGGCGCTCCGGGCGGCACGCCGTCCGCCCGTGACTGGTCCCCGCGCGGAATGCCGCGGAACCATGCGATCCATGGCATGGGTTCGTATCGACTTCCGCGCGGGGCCCGCGTGTTGTCCGGGCGGCGGCGACGATGGGCGCCATGGCCATCCCGCCCGTACCGCCTCGGCCGCCCGGGCCGCCGAAACGCAGGAACCCGCTCTTCGTCCTCCTCACCGTGCTGGCCGCCGCCGGTGCGGTCGCCTTGGTGCTGGTGCTCGCTTCCTCGGGAAGCGGCTCGCGGGACGAGCACCCTCCCTCCGGCAGCAGCCCGCGTACGAGCCCGTCACCCGCAACGAGCCCCTCGCCCGCCCCGACCCCGAGCCTCCCCACCGAGCTGCCGACCCGGCTCCCCAGCTCCCTGCCCTCCGGCTTCCCGAGCGGTCTGCCGAGCGAGATCCCGAGTGATCTCCAATCGCTGCTTCCCTGACCGGACGGAGGTGGCCCGCCGTCACGGCCGACCGGACCGGGCGGGGCTGCCGGACGTGCAGCGGACCGGACAGGCCGCCGTACGCAGATCACATTTCGCGGCTACTCCTCCCCGCCCTCGGCACGGGCCATCACGGCCAGCGCCGTCGCCGGGTCCTGGGCGGGTGACCCGGCGGGCTCCCAGTGGCCCTGCCGCCTCCGGTAGGGCCACCAGCGGCCGTCCCGTCCCAGGCGGAGCTGGCGCTCCTCCCCATCGACGGTCCAGCGGTTGTTCTCGGCCCGCAGCGACGGCCTCTCGTCCTCCTCCCACGCCGACTCCACAGCGGCGCACGCGCGTGCGTGGTCGTCGCCGTCCGGCGCCCACTCCTCCTCCAGCACGGACAGGCCCGCGGCGCCTCCCAGCCGAAAGGCGAGCACGGCCCGTGTCAGCTCCTCCCTGTTGCGGCCCGAGCCCTCGGCCAGCCGGTCCAGCACTGCGCTGTCGGTGGCGCCCGCGGCCAGGCGTACGGCGTCCTGGACGACGGTCGGCTGCGGGACCGGCGAGTGCGCCGCCGTCACGGCGTTCAGCGTCTCGCCGAGCCACTGGCGCGCCGCCACCGCCGTCCGCGCGGCCAGGATCTCCAGCGCGGAGGGATCGACCCCCGGCGCCGGCGGGGTTTCGGTGTCCAGGCCGGGCGGCAGGCCCGGTTCCTCGGGCAGCTCCGGCAGGGGCGGCAGGGCAGGCAGCGCATACCCCGCCGCGTACGCCTTCGCGGCGTCCACTCCGTCCGGCGCCGACGGCCCGCCGTCGTCCGCGGTGTCACGGCCTTGGAGCTCGGCGGACAGGACTCGCTCAGCGCGGCCGCGCATCAGCAGCAGCACGAACGGATCCTGGTCCAGCAGCCGCGCCACGACGTGGCACAGCGCCGCGGTGTGCCCGCAATGGTCCCAGGCGCCGCAGTCGCACTCGGGTTCCAGATCCCCGATCCCGGGCAGCAGTTCGATCCCCGCGGCCGCGGCGTCCTCGGCGAGAGACGGCGGCAGGTCGCGGTCGAGCAGCGCCGCCAGGTACCCGGACCGTTCGGCGACGACAGCCAGGAACCGGTCCCACTCGCCGTCGGACAGTTCCTCCAGCAGGACGTCCGCGCGGTGCGCCGTACGATCGCGGTCGTGCACCAGGGCCGTGACGCGGCCCGGGCGCACCGAGACCGCGCCGACCGCGCCCGCGCGGGCGAGCCTGCGGCCGGTCTTCACCTGCTCGCCGTCCAGGGCCGTGTCCTCGAGCGCCTTCAGCCAGGCCTGGCCCCACCACGTGAGGGCGAAACCCCGCCCCCGCGCGGGCGGCAGGGCGGCGAACGTGCGCTCCTGGTCGGCACGGTGATCCGTCATCGCGATCCTCCTCGCAGCTCCACCAGGTCGGCGAGCTCCGCGTCCGTCAGCTCTGTGAGCGCCTTCTCGCCCGTCCCCAGCACCGCGTCGGCCAGGTTCCGCTTGCGGTGCAGCAGTTCGGCGATACGGTCCTCGATCGTTCCCTCGGCGATGAGCCGGTGCACCTGCACGGGCCGGCTCTGCCCGATGCGGTACGCCCGGTCGGTGGCCTGCGCCTCGACGGCGGGGTTCCACCAGCGGTCGTAGTGCACGACGTGCTCCGCGCGCGTGAGGTTGAGTCCGGTGCCCGCCGCCTTCAACGAGAGCAGGAACACGGGTACTTCGCCGGCCTGGAAGCGCCGGACCATGGCCTCCCGCGCGGCGACGGGTGTGCCGCCGTGCAGGAACTGCGACCGCACACCGCGTGCGGCCAGGTGCCGCTCGATCAGGCGCGCCATCCGCACGTACTGGGTGAACACCAGGACGCTCGCCCCCTCGGAGAGGATGGTGCCGAGCAGTTCGTCCAGCAGCTCCAGTTTCCCGGACCGGCCGGCGATCCTCGGCCGGTCCTCCTTGAGGAACTGCGCCGGATGGTTGCAGATCTGCTTCAGACCGGTGAGCAGCTTCACGATCAGCCCGCGGCGCGCCATGTCGTCGGCGCCGGAGATCGCCGCGAGTGTCTCGCGCACCAGCGCCTCGTACAGGCCCGTCTGTTCCACGGTGAGCGACACCGCGCGGTCGGTCTCGGTCTTCGGCGGCAGTTCGGGCACGATCCCCGGGTCGGACTTGCGGCGCCGCAGCAGGAACGGGCCGACGAGCCGGGCGAGCCGCTCGGCGGCGGCCGGGTCCCGGCCGCTCTCGATGGCCGCCGCGTAGCGGGTGCGGAAGGTGCCGAGCCGGCCCAGCAGTCCGGGCGTTGCCCAGTCGAGGATCGCCCACAGTTCGGACAGGTTGTTCTCCACGGGGGTGCCGGTGAGAGCCACGCGCGCGCGTGCGCCGATGGAGCGCAGCCGCCGGGCCGTCGACGAGTAGGGGTTCTTCACGTGCTGGGCCTCGTCCGCCACGACCATGCCCCACGCCACCTCGGCCAGGCGTGGCGCGTCCAGGCGCATGGTGCCGTACGTGGTGAGGACGAACTCGCCGTCGCCCAGCTCCTCCAGACCGCGCCGGGAACCGTGGAAGCGCCGTACGGGCGTGCCGGGCGCGAACTTCTCGATCTCCCGCTGCCAGTTGCCCATCAGAGACGCCGGGCACACCACGAGGGTCGGTCCGGCGGACGCCGGGTCGTTCTGGCGGTGCAGATGCAGCGCGATCAGCGTGATCGTCTTGCCGAGCCCCATGTCGTCGGCCAGGCAGCAGCCCAGTCCCAGGGACGTCATCCGGACCAGCCAGTCGAGCCCCCGCATCTGGTAGTCGCGCAGGCGGGCGGCGAGCGCGGCGGGCTGCCCGACCGGTTCCCCGGCCTCCGGGTCCGCCAGCCGGTCCCGCAGGGTCGCCAGCCAGCCCGTGGGGCGGACCTCGACCTGGCGGCCGTCCACCTCCGCCGAGCCGGTCAGGGCGGCGCCCAGCGCTTCCACGGGGCTGATCTTCCGGTCCTGTCGGTCCCGGGCGCGGCGCAGTTCGGCGGGGTCGACGAGGATCCACTGGTCGCGCAGCCGCACGAGGGGCCGGTTGGCCTCCGCCAGGCGGTCCAGCTCCTCGCGTGTGAGCCGTTGGCCGCCCAGTGCGAACCACCAGTCGAAGGCGAGCAGGGCGTTCGCGGACAGGGCCGTTCGGGGATCCGGCAGTGTGCCGCCGGTGCTGCCGGAGCCGCCGTCCTCGTCCACGGGTCCGACCGTGAGACCGGAGACCAGTCCGCGGGCCGGCTGCGTGGGCCAGTGCACGTCCACCCCTGCGGCGGCCAGGGTCCGGGCGCCCTCCCCGAGGAGTTCGGCGACCTCCTCGGCGACGAGTTCGACGGCGTCCGGCACGGATGCCGACAACAGCGGCGTCAGCGCCGGCCACGAGCGGGCCGCGCGGCGCAGGGCGAGTAGGACGTCCGTGCGCACCCCGGGGCCGAACGTCCCGTCCGTGCGGCCCGATCCGGCCCACACATCGGAGGCGTCGGCGACCTGCGCGGGATCGCCGGCGTCGTGCACCTGAAGCACAGCGCGGAACCGCGGCTCGGCTTCGTGCCGCTCGGCGGACTCGAGCCCCAGCACCTCGACGCGCAGCGAGATCCTCGCGCCCGCGTCGTGGCCCGCGGCGACATCGGCGGTCCAGGCCCGCAGTTCCGGCACGCGCCGCGGTTCCCCGGCGGCGTAGGCAGGGCCACCCGTCAGAAGGGGTGCGGCAGGGGAGCGGGGCAGTGTGTCGGCCACCGCGTCGAGGAAGGCGCGCAGCAGATGCTCGGGGTCGGGCAGCCGCAGCCGCTCGGTGCCGTCGAGCGGAAAGGCGTGCGCCTCGGGCGGCATCGAGGCGGCCAGCGCCCGGACGTGCTCGGCGTCCCGGCCGCGCAGCGGTGCCGCGCGCCAGGCGTCGTGGTCGCCGGCGGACAGGCCGGGCAGCAGCAGACCCCGTGCCACGAAGTGCAGGCCCAGGACGGACGCAGCGCCCCAGAACACGGTGGCCCGGTGCCCGTGCCCGGCGGCACGCGCGTGCGTGAGGACCGGCAGGGCCGCACGCACGGGAAGCAGGACGGCCGGCCTGGTCACCGCCTCCACACCACCGCTGCGGGGAAGGACGACCGTCAGCTCTTCGACGGGCGCCGGGACCACGGCCGGCGGAGTACGGCCGTCGGGGTGCCAGAAGGCGACCCGGCCCGCGCGGGCGGGGTCCGAGGGCACGAACACCGCACAGCAGCGGGCCAGTTCGGAGATCTCGGACGGTGACGCCGCGGGAGTTCTCTGCACAGCCAACCTGATTCCTCAAATTTGACTACTTGAAGTCGGGTCGCCGAGGGTACAGCACAGCGGCGGCCCACCGGGAATGATTGGTGCGGTGGCGTGGGCCACCGCGAGAACGGGTGGTCCCGGGGTGCAGTGGGCCGGGGTGTCGCGCGGGGCCGAGGAGAGCGGGCCCCGCGCGACCAGTAGGGGTGCGCCTCAGGGACGACTCAGGGTCGCGGTCCGGAACCGCCGGGAGCGTGGGCCCGTTCTCACGACAGAGAGCGGCAGTGGCCGCGGAGGAGGCGACAGATGTCGAAGAACGCGAAGATCGCCGCAGGAGGAGTGGCGGTCGGACTCATCCTGCTGATCTGGCTGCCCTGGTGGGCCGCCGTCCTGATAGTGCTCGGAGTCCCGGCCGCCGCGTACCTCGCCCTGGACCCCTCGCAGCGACGCCGGCTTCGCCGCGTCACCCGCAAGGAGCTCGGCCGCTGAAGCACTACCGCCCTCGCACGTTCCCGTTCAGGGTGCAGGAGTCGACCACATCGCCGCTCGCGGGCCTGCCGACGGTCCGGTCCGCGGGCGGCCGGACACCGCGCTCCACCCACGCCACCAGCGCGTCGAACGCCGACCGGTAGCAGGGCAGGATCGGCCGCAGCCGGTCGGGATGGGTGTCGTACAGTCCGTCGACGTGCGTGCCGCCCTGGATGATGTAGTACCGGTGCAGTCCGCCCCGTCCGCTCGCGTCGACCATGCGGGCGTACACATCCGAGTCCGCAGCACGGGGCAGCAGCGCGTCCAGATCGCCGTGCAGGGTGATGAGGGGTTTGCCGATCCGTCCGGTCAGAGCCACGCGGGCCACGGCGCGGTGCACGGAGGCGGGTCGGGCCGCGTAGTCGTACACCGCGTCCGAGGCGCAGGGCGCCAGGATCTGCTCCGGCGTGGTCCCGGCGGACGGCCCGGGACAGGCGGGGTCGTAGGCCGGGTCGAAGGCGGCTCGGTAGGTCTTCTGCGTCACGCCCCAGTACGCCTGCCCGTGGTACGGCCACAGGAACTCCGAGCCCCGCGCGAAGCCCACCGCGTACAGGTCCGCGTCGCTTGCCGAGCCCAGGGTCCGGGCGACGGCCGTCGGCAGTGAGGTGAGCAGGTTCGGGCCGTCGGCCGTCCACAGCGCCCCTTCCCAGTCCACGCCGCCGTCGTACAGCTCCGGATGGTGCTCGAGCTGCCAGCGCGTGAGGTAGCCGCCGTTGGAGATGCCGGTCATATACGTACGGCGTGGCGCGTGGCCGTAGCGCTGGGCGACCGCGCGCCCGGCCGCCCGCGTGAGCTGGGTGGTGCGTGTGTTCCACTCGGCGACCGCGTCGCCGGGACGGCTGCCGTCGCGGTAGAAGTCGGCTCCGCTGTTCCCCTTGTCGGTCGTGGCGTAGGCGAAGCCCTGCGCCAGTACCTGGTCCGAGATCGCCTTGTCCGTCGCGTACTGCTTGCGTGTACCGGGCGCCCCGGTGACCACGAGGCCGCCGTTCCAGCGGTCCGGCAGCCTGATCACGAACTGGGCGTCGTGGTCCCAGCCGTGCGTGGTGTTGAAGTGGGAGGAGTCCGGGAAGTAGCCGTCGATCTGCGTCCCGGGCACCCCGGACGGTGTGCGCGTCGCTCGCGCCGTGAGCCCCGCCTGGTCGTTCGGATCGGTGTACGGGGTACCGGCCAGTCCGGTGGTGGTCAGATCGGGCAGACACGCGGTCTGCTGGAAGGCGGCGCCCGGCACCCGTACGCGCTCCTGGTGCGCACAATGGCCGCCGGTGCCGGCACCGGCGGCAGCGGAGGCGGGAGTGGGCGATATGACGGCCGCCGCCATCAGAGCGGCGGCGGCGAGCGGAAATCCTCGGGACAGACGCATGACGGCCTCCAGCGGCACGACGGGACGGCGGGTACAGCACGGGCGTGTGAAGCGCCCGGGGCTGCCCCATCGTGCGGACTGGCTACCCCGTCATCCATGGGTCGGCACCACATGGAGCCGGGGCTCGTCATGGAGAGGCAAGACATGTGCCAAGAGGATGCGCTCTCTTGGCACCGGACCTCAGAGGGGGCGTACCGCCAGCCTGTCGAGGGCTTCCAGCAGACCCGGAAGCTCCGGCCCCCGGCCGACGGGCAGGACTTCACCGGGCTCGTCGTCGAGGAGCACGAAGGCGATGTCGTCGGTGCGGGCCACCATCGACCAGCCCGGTCCGTCGGCCCGCAGGGTGCGCGCTTCGCCGGGCGCGAAGGACGACCGGACCCGGCCCAGCGGCGGCGGCGCGTCCACGTACGCGTGTGCCTCCGCCAGGACACGGCGGATGCCGCTGTGGCTCGGGGAAGCCTCGCCACCCGTCCCGTCCTGCGGTTCGCCGCTCCCGTCGGTCGACGCGCTCGACGGATCGTCGTCGCTCCCGGTCCGGGCTCCGGCCCGGTCTGCGGGAGCGAGGAACTCCGCGTCGTCGATCTGCTCGCGCCACACCGCCCACTGCAGTGCGATCTCGTCGGCGCCGAGACGGCGCTGGGCCGGCCCCCAGACGCTGGTGTCGGGCGGGGACAGCGCGGGCCCGCCGGAAGACTCCGGGTCCGGGTCGTGCGGCGCGGCCACGCCCGGAGCCGCCACGGCGAGGGCCAGGGGCCAGCCCGGCAGGGCGGCCACCACACTGCGCTCGTCGGGCGACAGGTCGTACTCCATGCCGCAGTCCCAGGACGCGATGGCCACGGCGACCAGCGACACGTCGTCGACGACGACCGTCCACCGCGCCCCGTCGCCGTCCTGACCGAGCACCAGACCGTACCCGTCGGCGAGCGGTGCGAGGCCGAGCGCGGCGCAGGCCTCCGGGTAGTCGTCGCCCAGAACGCTCGGGAACTGCGCGGGCGTCAGCAGTACCGCCGTGAGCACATAGAGAGCGTCGTCCGCGGCGGCGACCTCCTCGTCCGTCCCGGCCATCTCAACCTCCCCATCGGTTCCTTCAACGGCGCGCACCCTAGTGCGGGTGGAAGGCCGTTGTCACGACTCCGGTGCACAGCCGGACCTGCGATTCTCCACCGTGGTGCCCGTGCGGTCGGACGGTGGTCAGTCCTCGCGCACGGCCAGCGCCAGGAAGCGGGCGTCGTCGTCGATGTAGGACGTCATGTGCCATCCCGAACGGGAGAGCAGAGGCCGGAGGTTGGGTTCCGCGCGCAGGTCGTCCGGCGTGATCTGCCGACCTTGGCGTGCGGCGAGCGCCGCACGGCCGATCGGATGGAACAGCGCCAGGGTCCCACCCGGACGTACGACGCGCCGCAACTCCCGCAGGTTCTCCGCGGGGTGAGGCAGGTGCGCGATGAGACCCGCGGCGAACACGGCATCGAAGGACCCTGACGTGAGTGGCAGCACGCCGACATCGGCGAGCAACAGCAGTCCCTCCCGGTCCCGCCCGGCCCGTACGGCGGCTTCCAGCATGGCCCACGTCAGGTCGGCGCCCACGACGATGCCCGACGTGCCCACGGCGGCGCGCAGCGGGGGCAGGGCGCGCCCGGTGCCGCAGCCCGCGTCGAGGACGCGGTCGCCCTCGCGCAGCCCGAGTTCGGCGACCGCGGCCGCGTAGGCGGGGCCGTCGTCCGGGAACCGGCTGTCCCAGTCGGCGGCGCGGGCGGTGAAGAACTCCTGGACGTGTGTGTGGTCGTCGCTCATGTCCGCATGATCCCTCACCGGGGCGGACCGGCGCCCGGGAGGCGGATGCTCGTCCGGCTCGCGGAGTGCGCCGGGTGGACCGCAGGATCGCACCACCCGGCTCCCCGACTCCATGGGCCGAATGCAACCGGCCGCGTACGGCCGGACGGGCGGGAGCCCGCCGGTAGCGGGTCAGTCCGCGAGATCCTTCACCGCCACCACCTTGTCGATCCCGACCCGGACCAGGAGTTCGCCCGGTACGCCGTTGCGTTCTCCGAACTCCTCGCCGCGCTCCTCGCCCATGTAACGGCCGCCGATGCGGGTGGCCCACTGCCGGACCTCGTCGAGGTCCTCCGACAGCCGGGCGCGGCCCTGCAGCACCACGAACGTGAACGGCGGCCGTTCGTCGTCCACGCACAGGGCCACCCGGTCGTCACGGGCCAGATTGCGCCCCTTCACGGTTTCCTTCCCGGTGTTGAACACCACGTCGTCGCCGTCGAGCAGGAACCAGATCGGCGCGACATGAGGGCTTCCATCGGCCCTCACGGTCGACAGCTTGCCGGTGCGGGTGCCGTACGAGACGAACTCCCGCCATTCCTCGTCGGTCATCTTGTCTGCCATGCGCCCATCCTCCTTGCCGGGACAGCGGTGGTGGGGAAGGCTGGCGGCAGATCCTCCGGTCAGGGGGGAAGAGATCACACGGGGAGACCGCATCATGGCGCAGAACCAGACACTGAGCTGGCTGCTCGACGATCTGACCCAACGGGTGGAACACGTACGACACGCCTTAGTCCTGTCCACCGACGGGCTGGTGACGGGGGCGAGCACGGGACTGCGACGCGAGGACGCTGAACATCTCGCGGCCGTCTCGTCCGGTCTGCACAGCCTGGCCAAAGGCTCGGGACGCCACTTCGGCGCGGGCGGGGTGCGCCAGACGATGGTGGAGTTCGACGACGCGGTGCTGTTCGTCACGGCCGCCGGCGCGGGCAGCTGCCTGTGCGTCCTCAGCGGAGCGGAGGCCGACATCGGGCAGATCGCCTACGAGATGACCCTGCTCGTCAACCGGGTCGGCGAGCACCTCGACGTGGATGCCCGCCGGCCTGAAGGGACGTCGTCCGCAGACCTCTGACCTGCATCTTTCTCATCCTTTGCGGAGTTGTCCACACGCTCGCGCCGCCGATTCCCGCCACCGGCTACCGTCTTTCGCAGGTGAGCGCAAACGGCGCGATCCCGACACTCCACGGGGGGAGACGAGTATGTCCGGCAACACCGCCACACACGAGGTCACGCCCACCGCCCGGACGGCCGCCACCAGGGGCCGAGCGCCCTTCTCACAGAGCCGGGCGGCTCGCGAACTGGGGCTCAAACGCAGCGAGTTCGACCTGGCCGTGCACCTCGGTCACATCCGCACCCGTCCCGCTGAGGCGGGAGGCGGCCGGCATGTCGACCGCGCCGAGGTCGAGCGGCTGCGCGGGCAGGAGGGCTTCCCGGAGATGCTGCGGCAGCGGGTGGCGACCGTGGGCACGAGGGAGGGCTCGGCGATCATGGAGGTGGCCGCCGCCCGGTTCACCCGTCTGGCCAGACTGGGCCTCCTGGTTCCGGTCACATTCCACCTCAACCGCTACCGGGCCGTGGTCTGGCGGTATCTGGCCGATGAACTGGTGGAGTTCGCCGCCGACGCGAAGAACGCCCCGCTGCTGAACCGGCCCCTGCCGGAGACACTGCGGTCCCAACTGGACACCGGCCTGGACCTGCGCCCCCGCAACTGGCGCGGACGGCACCTCGGCTTCCTGCTGCGTCAGGCCGCGGACCCATGGGAGGGAGCGGGCGTCGTGGCCTCGCTGCTCGACCCGGTCCAGATCTCCGAGATCGTCACGGATCCTTACGAGCGCTCCCATCTGAGCCGCTTCCGGCCGCCGCCACCCGTTCATGGCGCACCCGGCTCGCCGGCCGCCCACCTCACCGAGCGGATCACGACGGCGCAGGAACCCGACGAGATCGACCTGCTCCGTAGGGACCTGGCACGGGCGGTGCGGGAGGCGCGAGCCCACCGGCCCGCGCCCCGCCCGGCCTCGCGGCACCCTGACCCGCACCCGGGCCAGGACCCACACCGGCAGCCGGGCGCACACCCGCACTCGGTACGGCACCGGCGTCCGCCCGCGCCCAGGCACTGCGACCGACCCCGGCCGTCCGAGAACCCCCGGCCGTCCGAGAACCCGCGGCGGTCACACGGTCTGCTGAGCAGGCTCTTGCGCAGAGCCACCTGAGCCACGCACGCCGGCCCCGGACTGGTCGGACCGCCCGACGGACAACCGCGGACACCCCGGCGGACTACCGCGGAGAACCCGACGGACCACGGCGGAGAGAGCGTCCGCCTACACCGCGCGGAACAGTCCTTCCTGGACGACCGACACGAGCAGGCGCCCCTGAAGGTCGTAGATGCGCCCGCGGGCCAGGCCGCGGCCGCCCGTCGCGATCGGCGACTCCTGGTCGTACAGGAACCACTCGTCCGCACGGAAGGGCCGGTGGAACCACATGGCGTGGGCGGAGATAGAAGCCGCGAGTGCTTGGTGACCTGCATGTTTCTGGTGTAGAGAGTGCTTGGACGCATGCTCGGCACGCCATGCGCACAATCGTGCGATGGGTGGTAGTCAGTCCATCCAACAAGTTGCTGTAGGCACGCTGAGGGAATGCCGCAGGTTTCCTGCGTGGAGGGGCTCCAGCAGGTTCTTGGTCTGCTCGCCGATGCCGCCGCCACCCTGCCAGGTCACCTCGAACAGGTCCGCCGGGTGATCGGGAAGGAGCCCGGCTTCGGCCCGAGGTCCCGGGGTTGCCCTTCGTCGGCCCGGAAGCGCCGGCTGATCATGGCGCCGGGCAGGCCACCGCCGAGTCCGACGGAGTTCGGCGCCTCGACGCCATGCGTCATCACGAGTGCCTCGGCCTTTGGTGCGGCGACGGTGACGCCGACCTCCGCCCCGAGACCCCCGCGGCGGCGACCGGCACCACCAGTACCGGGGGCGAGGCGCCGGTAGCGGTAGAAGGCGGGGTCTTCTGCTCGTTGACCTCCACGTCGGCGATCGAGGGACACGGGACGTTGATCGGTCCGGCGGTGTTCTGCCCGTCGTGGTCGGCGAAGACACCGAAGCCGCCGGCCAGCGGGTCCGTCAGGTGGAGGCCGAACACCTTTCCGGGCCGGTCGCGGCCGGAGAGGTTGAACGTCGCCATCGTGCCGCTGCTGACGGCCTGGGCGCGGTGTGCGTACTTCGGCGAGGCGAACAGAAGCCGGTTCAGCGCCGCGGAGACGACGATGCTGACCGTCCAGACGGCCTCGACGGTGGCGGACCCGACCGGTGCCGGTGGTACCGCGGTGCAGACCAGTCCGTCCGGCACCGAGATCTCCACCGGGCGCAACAGGCCCTCGTTCCACGGGATCCGAAGCCCAGGGTGGGAATCACCGCACCGCGACGCCGTCGGCGAGGCCGGCGCGTGAGGAGTTCACGAAGCCGTTGGCCTGGGGCGAGGAACCGGAGAAGTCGAAGTGCAGACTGTCACCGCGTTTGGTCAGCACACAGTCGATGGTGAAGAGGAGGTTCTGCTTGCCGTCGTGCTCGAGGAAGTCGCGGGTGTGGACGACTCCGTCCGGCAGTTCGCGCAGGCGCGCGTACCAGTGCCTCGGCGTCGTCGACCATCGTGTGCATCACCGAGAGCACGGTGGACTTGCCGTACCGGTGGGAGAGTTCGGTGAGCCGCTCGGCCGCGACGTTCAGGGTGGCGATGAAGGCCCGGATGTCGAGGCCCACCTCGTCCGGAAGGCGCGACGCCGTGAGGATCATCTCAAGTACGTCCTCACGCAGTTCACCGCCGTCGACCAGTTTGACGGCCGGGATGCGCAGACCCTCCTGCCGCACCTCGGTGGCCTCGGGCGACCACGAGGCGAAGTCCATGCCGCGTCCGCTGCGTACTGGCCCGCTTGGTCGACGCTGCCCGACGCCCGCGACTCGACAGGCATCGGCGGCCTGCCGGCGAGGTCCGCCACCGTTCACTGGGGCGGGCGCGACCGTCGAAGGCGAGAAAATACCTGGTCATGCGCACATTCTTGAACCAGGGAGCGGAGTAGAGTGAAAAAGCCGGGAGTTCTTCGCACACGGATTCCCCTGCGGGTGTCGTTCCCGGTGATCAATAACGCCGGGCTGTCGCAGACGAGCCCGGGGGCAGGTTCGCGCCATGACCGTGACCATCGACCGTACGACATCGAGTGAGCGCGCACCCTCGCCGCCGGCCCGCCTGTCCCTGACACCGGCAAGCCGGGTTCCGGGCCAGCTGGACGGCGCGTGGTGGCCCCGCTCCCGTGACCTCACCCGTGAGCTGCCGCCCCTGGCAGCCGCACTGGACAGCTTGTGGGGCCGGATCACGCGGATCGCGGTGAACCCGGCCCACTGGCCCGTCATCCCGCGCAAGGTGCCCGTCGCAGGGCACACCGTGCGCGTGGGATGGTTCACCGACGAGCAGGATCCGCACAAACTGATCCTCCTTTCCTACACCGTCGGCCGCTGGGACCTGTTGGTGATTCCGCCGGAAACCGGTGCGGCTTTCGCCGCCCGGCTGCTGGCTGCCGCGGCTACCGTGGGCGGCCTTCGTACCGCCGGCGAGCTGATGGCGGACGAGGTCGCGACTGGCGACGGTATCGACGCCCGAGGCCGGGAAGCAGCAGACAGTGTCGATGCCCGAAGCCGGGAAGAAACGTGGGAGAACGATGGCGGGGCAGCGCCACCGTCGCCCCTGGCCCGGCACGTGGGCCGGGCGGGGCGTCCGTCCTCCTCCGGCCGGGAGAGGTGAGAGTGCCATGACCGTCATCGCCGTGGCTGTGTTGCTCCTCGCGATCGCCGCCGGAGTCGCTCTGATCCACCGGCTCAACGCTCAGCACAACGAACGGATCACTGCTTTCCGCTACAGCGATGCCCTGCCGGGGATCGGCCGCCGGACCCGGAGGCACCGCCGGCCGGCGGCAGACGGGACCGCCGACACGCCTCGACACGACGGAGAATGCGGATGACATCGGCCTTGGCCCGACTGGGGGCGGTGGGTGTGACGCCGACGCGTCACACCCACCGACACGCCGCCTCGCGCTCGGGCTGCTTCGCTGCCGCCGAGGCCACACCGCGCACACCGGCAGGTAGGGGAAGAGGACGGAACGTCATGGCGACACTGCGCGAGCGGAAGACGTACCGCGAGAAGATCATGCGGGCTCTGTACCAGGCCACGGAAGGCGATCGCCTCCTGGGTGTCGACGGGGCGAAGCTCCGCAACGACCTCGGTATCCCTGAGCAGGATCTTGCTGCCGCCTGTACGTATTTGGCGGGCGAAGGCTGGGTCGTCGTCGACTGGGCGAGGGGCAATACGCCTGCGATGGTCACGCTGACGCACCAGGGAATCCGACAGATGGAGACAGAAGAGGAAGAGCGCGGCTGAGCCGCCGCTTCGGTTTCCCGCACCGAGGTGAATCTTCGGGAAAATTACTTATGCCAGAGTAAGTCCCTTCGGTGTAACGTGAAATTGGGCTGGCGCACGCTCACGTGCAATGGCCCGGAAGGGCGGCTCCGGCGGGTCTACGCCGGAGCCGTTTTCTTCGTAATGGCGCATGGTGACCGCGATCGCGGGACATCGGTTCCGAGCTTCCCTTCCTTCGCTGATCACCGTGTTGGCCGAGCATCTCGGATTTGTCACCCGTTTTGGTCTGGACGCCGGTGTCTGGGAGGGACTGCCGACCCGGCTGCTGGTCGACGACCGAGTCGTGCATATCGACTCCTTACCGGTCGGTGACGACACCGACCTCATCACCCGAGGCGATCGGGACCGTTTCTCCCTGCTGGTGGTCTCACCGGACACGCCGCCCGACGCGGCACGCGCCGGATGGCCAGGGCCCTCCGGGCCGACAGCGTCGCCGGGCCCGAACAGATCCTCATCGACACCGGCAGCGACACGCCGCATCCGCCGACCTGGCACCTCGTTGCCACATACACGCACGAGGGCGTCACCCACGTTCTGAGGCCGGTTGTTCGAGGTCCGGGCGTTGGAGCGCCCCCGTCGTGCCAGGTCGCTAGATGCGGGCGAACCTCTCCGTCTGGTGGGCGAACTCCTGTGCCATGGCGGCGCTGACCGTGGGCTTGGTGTCGCGGATCGTGTCCAGGTAGTCGGCAGTGGTGGGAGCGGTCCGGGTTCCGGTGTCGAAGGTGCGCTCGAACTGGGCCTGGGAGACGGTGCGCGCCGCGTGGGCGATGTCGGCGGGGGTGAATCCCTCGCTGGCGGACGCTAGTGCCGCGCTGTCGGCGTCCGCGCCCGCTCGGGCCAGGTAGCTTTCCCACAAGGCCGTCCTGGCGGTGTGGTCGGGAGGGCCGATCGGCAGCACGTAGTCGAAGCGGCCGTGCCGCAGGAACGCGGAGTCGAGCGTGGTCACGTTGTTCGTGGCGCAGACGAGCAGCCGCCCGTCCTGACTTCGGAACCGGACGATCGCCTTGAGCAGTTCGTTCACGACGCCGACCGCGGTCGCGTCCGCGCCGCCGCGTTCGCCGGCGACTTCCTCGACCTCGTCGATGAAGAC
The DNA here is from genome assembly GCF_006540305.1 of Streptomyces sp. 6-11-2. GTDB lineage: Bacteria > Actinomycetota > Actinomycetes > Streptomycetales > Streptomycetaceae > Streptomyces. The sequence goes on from NZ_BJOR01000001.1 coordinate 6,424,207, forward strand.
CAGGACGTGCTCAAGCCGGGCGATCTCGTCGAAGCGCCGGTTCAGCCCGGTCGCCAGGCCGTACTCGGCGGCCAGACGTGCGGGGAACAGTTCGAGGAAGGGCCATGCCAGGCGGCTGGCGATCGCGTGCGCGAACGTGCTTTTGCCGGTCCCGGGCGGACCGAACAGCATCACTGCTCGCGGCGGCTCCACTCCGTGCTGGGCGGCCAGTCCGGGATGGGCCAGTGGCAGGACCAGGCGCCGCTCGATGAGCTGTTTCTCCCGCTGCATGCCCGCGACCTTCTGCCAAAGTCCCCCGGGCGGCAGCTCCGCTCCGAGCGAGGACAGCGTGCCGGCCGACCGCGGGGTCACCGGCCCGCGCTTTTCGAAGAAGACCAGCCCGGAGCGGGCAGCGAAGTCGCAGTTGCGCAGAGCGGCGGCACCCGTCTCACCCTCCGGCAGGACGGCGTGCACCGCTCGGACACCGTCGGCGAAGAGCCGTTGCTCGAGGGCCGTGATGAGGGCACTGCCCAGCCCGCGCTGCCGCCAGCCGGGCGCCATGCAGATGCGCAGAATCCAAGCCCGGTCGCCCTCCACCCTGCTCACCGCGGCGCCGATCAGCACGTCGTCCGCCGTGGCCACCACGGCCGGGTGGAGGGCCTGGAGGGCCGTCACGGCGTCCGAGAGCGGGAAGAGAGGTGGCTCTTCGGTCGTGCCGCTCTGCGCATCGACGCGGACCACCGCCTCGAGGTCGTCCTGGGAGTAGTCCCTGACACGCCAACCCGTCATGATCAGCTCCGCGTGTTCGGTCGTACTCCCATCATCGGCCGCTGCCCGACGTACGCGCACGGCCGGCTCGAATCCCCGGTCAACCGGTGCCGCGCCACTCGACCGGCAGGAGCGTCGCAAGGGAGTGGACCACCGCCCGGACCTCCTGCGCCGTACGTTCGACTTCGTGCTCCTCGATCAGTCCGTCGGTGAAGCACATGATCCGGTCTCCGCGGTCGAGGGCCACTTCGGAGGTCACGAGGCCGAATCAGTGAAGCGGTCCGAAGTTGTGACGGTTCCCAATCCCAGGCCGTGATCCTCTTCCAACTTGGTTGCCGAGTCAGCCAGTTGGCTTGGGGGGACTGGTAACAGCCGGCACCTCTTGACGGGCTGCTGAGACACGTAAGGGATTTTCGGGTCCGTGCAGGAGCGCTATACGTGGAAGGGCACGGTGGTGATGACGATTTTGGGGAGGGATCGCAGGGCGCGGCGCAGGCGTGGGGCGGTGCGGCTGTGGAGGAGTTGATGGCGCCGGTGCCGGGTGATGATCTCGGGGAGGATCACCGTGAGGGTGAGGTCGGGGTGCTGCCGGTGCAGGGCCTCGATGTAGTGGACGAGAGGTGCCACGGTCGCCCGGTAGGGGGAGACCACGATCTCCAGCGGGAGGTGGTCGCCCCACAACGTCCAGTAGGCGCGTACCCGTTCGGCTTCCTGAGGGGTGAGGCTGATGTGGAGGGCGAGCACGGGCTGGCGGAGAGAGGCCGCGTAGGCGAGGGCCCGCATGCCCGCGAGGTCGAGCGTCGCGAGGGCGACGACGGTGAGGTGGCGGATCTCCCCGGGCAGTTCCTCGTTCTCCGCGTTCGTCTCCGGCCGCGCCGCGTGCCGTCGCGGGGCGGGGGCCGCGTACGGCACGGCGGGCTCCGTACCCGGCCCCACGGCGGTGTGCGCGGGCAGTTCGACGGTGTGCGGGCGCAGGCGCAGGCGTGCCCGGACGGTGGCGTAGTGGTGCCGGATCCGCAGCGTCACGAGCAGGAACAGTCCGACGGCGACGATCGCCACCCACGCACCCGAAGTGAACTTGCTGATGCCCGCGGTGACGAAGACGACGGCCGACAGGAGGCCGCCCAGGGCGTTCAGGAGCAGGCTCTTGCGCCAGTGCCGGTCGCGCAGCCGCCACCAGTGCACGACCATGCCTGCCTGGGAAAGCGTGAAGGCGAGGAAGACACCGACCGCGTACAACGGGATCAGGGCCGCCGTCTGCCCGTCGAACGCCACGTAGACCAGGGTGGCGGCCACCGAGAGCAGGATGATTCCGTTGCTGTAGGCCAGCCGGTCGCCCAGCCGCATGAAGACCCGGGGCGCATAGTCGTCGCGCGCCAGGAGGGACAGGACGCGGGGGAAGTCGTTGTACGCCGTGTTCGCGGCGAGGAGGAGGACGGCCGCGGTGGCGGCCTGGACGAAGACGTACATCCACCCGAAGCCGAAGCCGAGGTGGGCCAGTTGGGAGAGCACCGTCTCCCGGGTACTGGGCACCACGCCGACGAGATGGGTCAGGACGACGATGCCGGCGAACATGGCGATGAGCAGTCCCACCATCCAGGTGAGCGTCGTACGGGCCTGGCGCCACTCCACGGGCTTGAACGCCGGTACCGCGTTGGAGATGGCCTCGATACCGGTCATCGCCGTGGCGCCGGACGAGAACGCCCGCATGATCAGGAAGAGTCCCGCGCTCTCGGTGACCGTGACCGCCGGGGTGGGGCGCGGCCGGAAGTCCTGCCCTGCCGCGTGGACGAGTCCCGAGACGATGAGGGCGAACATGGCGATGATGAAGGCGTAGGTGGGGGCGGCGAAGAGGGCGCCCGCCTGCCGGATGCCGCGCAGGTTTCCGGCGAGGAGAACCATGATCACCCCGACGCCGATGGGCACGGTGTCGGGGGCCAGTGACGGGATCGCCGAGGTGATGGCCGCCACGCCCGAGGCGATCGACACCGCGACGGTGAGGACGTAGTCGGTCATCAGTCCCGCCGCAGCCACCAGACCGGCCACCTGTCCGAGGTTGTCGCCGGCCACGATGTACGAGCCGCCGCCGTGCGGGTAGGCGCGGATGGTCTGACGGTACGACAGCCCGACCGCCAGCATGAGGAACACGATCGCGCCGGAGACCGGGAACGAGTACGCCAGTCCGGCCGTTCCCGCGAGCACGAGGACCGCGAGCATGGCCTCGGGACCGTAGGCGACCGAGGAGAGCGCGTCGGCCGACAGCACGGGCAGAGCCACGAGCTTGCGCATCCGCTCGGACACCAGGGCGGAACTCCTCAGCGGCACCCCCAGGACGAGTCGCCGCGCCCACTCCTCGGCACGGCCCAGCCGACCACTGGGCGGTTCCTCCGTGTCGACCTGCTCGCTCGGCGAAGACGCCCCCAGGGGCGAGAGGGGAACCAGGCGCCCGAACCGGGCCGGCCGGAGCTGTGCCGCCGGGGGGAACGCGCCCAGGTCGGGGTCGACGGGCAGGGCGCGACGCCAAGTCTCGGGAGACGCCGACACCCGGCCCCAGGCACGGCCCACCCGGCGCAGGACGCGCAGCTGTTCCTCGTCCAGTTCGGCCAGTTGCGCGGCAGGTCCGGGCGGCCCCGTTGACTTCCCGCCTCGACTACCGTGTGTATCCGTCACGCCGCGCAGTGTGGTCGATCAGCGCTCCCCGAGCGGCGATGACATGCCGGTCCGACGTGTGCGACTGTCTCCCTCGAGGTGAATCCGCGGCACGTGCCACGGCGCGGGAGTGCTACTCCGGCGTCCGCAGCCCTGCCTTCCACGACCTGCGTTCAAAGGGGCGGGCTGTGTGGCGTGTCGTCTTCTGGGCTGGTGGTGCCGGACAGAGTCATGGCCGTCCCTTTCGGAGCGACCCGCCAGTTTTCCCCGGCGAAAGGGGCCGGCCGTCCCAAGGGTGGCCCCGGTCGCCGGTAGTACGCTGGAAACATCGAGGGCATTCCGCACGTCAGTGCCATGTTGGCGTCGTCGTCGGGGAACAAGAGGCCGGGTGCTCGCACGTAGCACCCGGATGAAGGTTTGCGCCATGAACGACCTTTTCCATACGCCCGCATCCCGTGGAAACAACCGGGCGCTGCGCATGCGAGACGGCCGTACCACCGCCTGATCTGGGCCTTGGTACCACGCTGCACAGACAAGCGACGACCGGACGGCGTGTAGTGGCGTCATGCGGGAGATCCGGTCCGTGAACCACGGTCGCTGGCCGCCGTACAGGACGCGTACGACATCTTGGGAGTACGAGGGCGGTGCGGGCCCTGACCTGCAACGCGAAGCCGTAGGGGCGGCCGGGGCGCAGGAGGGACCGGATGACCGACCGAGAAGACGACGAAGACCAGAGCCCTGTGGGGGCGATCGGCCGGGTGACCGTGCCCATCCCTCCGGACGGCCCGGGGGAAGTGCTCGTGGCGGTACGCGGCGGGACCGAGGCATTCGCCGCGTGGTCGCGGCATCCCATACCCAAGCACGAGCGCGTCATTGTCGTGGACCGCACCTCGGCCCGCTCCGTGGTCGTGGAGCACTTTCCCGACCCGTGAATCACGTTTCCCGTGAATCACGACCCCGACAGGAGAATTCCATGCTGTTCTGGCACGTTCCCGCCCCCGACCAGGCAATGCTCATTTCCGGGTCGAAACGCCGGGCGGAGGACACACAATTCCGGATCGTCACCGGACACGGAAGCTTCGTCTTCCCCGTCAAGCAGAAGGCCCGCTTGCTGTCCCTCGCGCTGCGCGAGGCCGAGATCACCGAGGACTGCGTGACCCAGCAGGGCATTCGCCTCAGGGCCCGAGCCGTCGCGGTGTTCAAAGTGGGTGACGACCCCGCGTCCATAGCCAACGCGGCCCGCCGTTTCCTGGCGGAACAGAACGCCATGGAGGAACTCGTGGGCCGGATCTTCGCCGGACACCTGCGCTCCATCATCGGCGGGCTGACGGTCGAACAGATCATCCGCGAACGTGATCGCGTCGCGCAGGAGGTCAAGGAAGCGAGCCACACCGAGATGGAGAAGCTGGGCATCGTCGTCGACGCCTTGCAGATACAGGAGATCGAGGACGTCTCCGGGTACATCGACAACCTGGCCGCCCCGCACGCCGCCGCGGTCGCCAGTCAGGCACGCATCGCGCAGGCCAAGGCCGACCAGGAAGCCGCCGAACGCGAACAGCAGGCCGCAGCGCTGAAAGCCGAGTACGAACGGGACACCGCCATCAAGCGTGCGGGCTTCCTCGCCGAGACCGAGCAGTCCAATGCCCGCGCCGCGCAAGCCGGCCCGCTCGCCCAGGCCAGGGCCACCCAGGAGGTCACAGAGGAGCAGACTGCCCTGGCCCGGCGCCAGGCAGAACTAGCTGCGCAGCGGCTGGAAGCGGAGGTGCGGCGCCCCGCCGACGCGGAGGCCTACCGCCAGCGCACCCTCGCCGAAGCCCACCGCGATCAGGCCAAGTTCGAAGCGGACGGCGCCGCCTACACCGAGCGGACCATCGCGCAGGCACAGGCCGACGCCAACAACGCCCGCGCCGCCTCCCTCAGGGACGGCAACCAGGAACTGATCGCGGCCAACCGTGTCGTGGAAAACCTGCCCGCCCTCGCAGACGCTGCGGCACGCGGTCTCGCGGGCGCCACCCTCACCGTCCTGAACGGCGCGACGGGGGTCAGCGAGGTGGCATCGGGGATCGTCGGCCAGGGAATGGCGATCCTTGACGCGCTCAAGAGGTCGACGACGATGCCACCCGGCGTGAACGGAGACCGGCCTCGGCCCACCGAAAAGGCATGAACGGCACAACCCCACGACAGCGTGCGTGAAGGTCGCCCACACCGACCGAACCAGACCACCGCCGCGTCGACCGACCGCCGGCAGGCGGGCCGCTTCTGGCACCGGCGCATGAGGGCGGGGCCTCTTGGTAGTTCGGTTCCGGAGCGGCTCAGCCTCTGGTCGGGGCCGGCCCGAGGTCGGATGGTGCTGCCTCGGCTCAGCAGCGGTCAGCGCCGTTATGTCGTCGTAGGTGTGGACATGCCTGCCGGGCCTGGCGGGGACCAGGGAGGCGATCATGGCGGCTGCTAGGTGGTGCCGCCGTCGTTCGCTGAACCAGCACAGTCGGAAGGGCCGGCCGGACCGTCCCGGTATCTACGCGAGGCCGACCGCATCCACATAGCCGACCGGCTGCGTGAAAAGGCCACCGTCCAGGCGATCGCTGCCGAGCTGTGACGCAGCCCCTCCACCATCAGCACGGAGATTCGCCGCAACCGCACCGCCCTGACCGACGGCAGGTGGTACTACCGGCCATACGCAGCCCAACGCCGCGCCAACCGGCGCAAGCCCCGGCCTAAGGTCGGCAAGATCGGTCAGAGCCTCGAGCTGCGGGACTTCATCCAGAAGCACCTCGCCCGACGCTGGAGCCCCGAACAGATCGGCCACGCTCTGCGCAGACGCTTCCCTGACCGGCCGGAGATGCATGTGGTCCACGAGACGATCTACCAGGCCCTCTACGTCCAAGGCCGCGGAGAGCTGCGGCGTGAGCTGACCCGCGCCTGCGGACCGGATGCGCCATCCGGCGCCCCCGCCGGCACTCCGCCCGCCGCCAGCGGTTTCCCCACCCCATGGTCATGATCAGTGACCATCCCGCCGAAGCCACCGACCGGGCCGTCCTTGGCCACTGGGAAGGCGACCTCATCGTCGGCAGCAACTCACGATCCGCCATTGCCACCCTCGTCGAACGCAGCACCCGCTACCTCATGCTGGTCCACCTGCCCCACGGCCACGGAGCAGCGGCCGTCCGCAAGGCACTGGGCGACACCGTCCAGGCCCTGCCACCCCACCTGAGACGCTCACTGACTTGGGACCAGGGCGCTGAAATGGCCGCCCACCATGCCTTCAGCATCGCCACCGACGTCCCGGTCTACTTCTGCGACCCAGGCAGCCCCCGACAACGCGGCTCCAACGAAAACACCAACGGCCTTCTGCGGCAGTACTTCCCCAAGGGCACCGACCTGTCCCGGCACAGCAGGGCCTTGATGCGGTCGCCGAACTCAACAGCCGCCCACGCAAAACGCTCGGCTGGGAAACCCCAGCCGAGCGCCTGCATAAACTGCTCACGGCCTGATCAACACGACCTTGTGTTGCAACGACCCATGGAATCCACCTACCTGACCGGGCCTTCATTTTCTCCTGGCTGTTCGTCAGGCATGTCCAGGATGGCCTCTCGGGTGTACCGAGGGCTCCCTGGGGGCGGGGCCACCCTGGGGGCCATGAGTTCGGTGAGGAGCCTGCTCAGGTCATCCGTGGATAGAGCCAGGCCCAGGGTCTGCGCGATGCGCAGAGCACAGTCCCGGATGGACTGAGCATCCTTCTCGGGCGCCGCCGTGCTCCTGATCTCGTCACACACTCGGCTGAACTGCTCAGCGCTGATCGTTGGCCGACTTGCCGGTTGCGCCATGGTGCGCTCCTCCTGGAAGAGCGGGCCGTTCCACCCGCTCTTCCAGAAAGCGCTGAGCACACGCCAACGGCAACCGGAGAGAGCCGGCGCGCAGGCGCTCGACCAGAGCCGCTCAGGCTTCGTTGGCACGCGCTCAAGGTGCGTCGGCACAGGACAACTGCGCGGCGATCAGGTCCTCCGGGAAAGCAAGGCATCGTACCTGCTATTGCATCATGTGTTCGATTTCTGGCGCATGTGCGCTGGTGAGAGGAGGCGATATACCGTCTGCGGCTCGCCGTACTCGACCACCTCAGCGCCTGCAACCATGCCAATCGCCTCCAGTAGGCGCCGTGAGCCCGTGTTCGCGCTCTGCGTCACCGCCACCACTGGATTCCCGCCCGGTGGATCGCGAGCCCATTCCACCGCGGCAGCGACAGCTTCTCGGCCCAGGCCCCGCTCCCACCACTCCGATAGGAACGTGTACGAGACCTCCGTGCCACCTCGGGGCGAGTCCGGCCGATGGTGACCATCCCGACGAGCTGTGCTTTCGGGCGGTCCTTCACGGCGAACGCCCCCGGCGTCCCGGGGAGCCGCCGATGCCGGACTGCGATCTTGTCCTCGGTCACCGGGCCTCCAAGGAAGCGGCGTACGCGCTCGTCCCGCCACAGGCGCTCGATGGACGGCAGGTCTTCCGCTGTGACCGGACCGAGCGTCAGGCGGGGTGTCTCCAGGAGCGCTGGCCACCAAGCAGGGCCCCGAGCAGACGAGTTGGACGCCATCCGCACCAGCGTGACCGCTTGCCGGCCTTGTGGAGGGTCTGCCACGCCGCGAGGGGGCGTCGCAGTTCGCCGGGGGCAGACAGGAAAGATCCACGAAAGACTGGCCACCGTGTCCAGGATCATGTCAACGTAGACGACCTTCCCGAAAACCCCCAGGTCAGAGAGGCGTCATCTCGTGACCGTGGCTCCCGTGAGCCCTGGATTCTCCACAGGACGGCCGTTTCTACCTCGGCTGGTTTCCGCTCGGCCGCCCTGGCACCGACGGCGAGGGTTGGAAGATCGCTGTCACCGGTACGGCCAAGTTGCGTGGCTATCACATGTCCTTCGACATGAGACGCCGGCCGATGTCGTCGCCGCCGCCGTGGCACGCGTGCTGGAGACCTCCCGGCTTCTGCAACTCCAGATGCCCGAGCCCCGAAGCTCTGAATTGGGGCAAGCTCACCCCTCCGGCCAACCGGCGGTCCTGAAGCCCGCCACCTGCCCTGCTTTACAGCTGACCGTGCAAATCCGCGCGCTGAACCGGCGCTTGGCCCGGCTCATGGAGCATGACTCCCGCACCTGCTGGCACCGGTGGGGTCTCTGCAGAAGTAGACCGATGCCCGCCGCACGGTGAGGCGGCGCGGTCCGGCAAGCAATACGACTCTGGCCGGCCCTGACGGCGGCCGCCGCTCAGTGCGCGACGCAGCAGCAGAACAGGTCAGCCCAGGTTGCGGAACAGCCCCTCCTGGACGACGGACACGATCAGTTGCCCCTCGACGTTGTAGATGCGCCCGCGTGCCAGACCCCGGCCGCCCACCGCGATCGGCGACTCCTGGTCGTACAGGAACCACTCGTCCGCACGGAACGGCCGGTGGAACCACATGGCGTGGTCCAGCGACGCCATGTCGAAGCCCCGAGGCCCCCACAGCGGCTCGACCGGGATGCGCACCGCGTCGAGCAAGGTCATGTCACTGGCGTAGGTCAGCGCGCAGGTGTGCACGAGCGGGTCGTCACCGAGCGGCCCCACCGCGCGCATCCACACGGCGCTGCGCGGTTCTGCCTCCTTGACGTCCTCGACGCTCCAGCGCAGCCGGTCCACATACCGGATGTCGAACGGCTGGCGCCGTGCCATGCGCTCCAACTGCTCCGGCAGTGTGCCCAGATGCTCCCGGATCTCGTCCGCGACCCTCGGCAGGGACTCCGGCTCCGGGATCTCGCGAGCCGGCGGCAGCTGGTGCTCGAAGCTCCCTTGTTCAGGCTTGTGGAAGGAGGCGGTCAGATTGAAGATCGTCCGGCCCTGCTGCACCGCGGTGACCCGGCGGGTGGTGAAGGACCGCCCGTCGCGTACCCGCTCCACCTGGTACACGATCGGAACCCCTGGCCGGCCCGGCCGGAGGAAGTACGCGTGCAGCGAATGGACCGGGCGCTCGCCGTCCGTGGTGCGTCCGGCGGCGACCAGCGCCTGGCCGGCCACCTGGCCGCCGAAGACCCTCTGGAGGGATTCCTGCGGACTGCGGCCGCGGAAGATGTTGACTTCTATCTGCTCCAGGTCGAGCAGGTCGACGAGCCTTTCGGCCGGGTTCGTCATGGGTGGGAGACTCCTGGGTTCAGAACGGGTCGACGTCGGCTCACAACTGACCGACGTCGGTCACACGGACGACCGCGCGGCCCTCGGCGTCGGATGCGGCGAGATCGACTTCGGCGCTGATGCCCCAGTCGTGGTCGTCGGCGGGGTCGTCGAAGATCTGCCGCACGCGCCACAGCCCGTTCTGCGGCTCTTCCTTGATCACCAGCAGCTTGGGGCCGCGGGCGTCGGGACCGGTACCGAGGTCGTCGTACTCGTCCCAGTACTTGTCCATCGCCTCGCCCCAGGCCTCGGCGTCCCAGCCGGAATCGGCGTCCATCTCGCCCAGCTCCCGGACCTGGTCGAGGGCGGCGAGTTCGACGCGGCGGAACATGGCGTTGCGGACCAGGACGCGGAACGCGCGCGCGTTGGAGGTGACCGGCTTGACCTGGTCGGCCTTCTCCTGGGCCTCCTCGGCGGTCATCTCCTCCGGGTTGGCCAGTTGCTCCCACTCGTCCAGCAGGCTGGAGTCGACCTGGCGCACCATCTCGCCGAGCCAGGCGATCAGGTCCTGAAGGTCCTCGGACTTCAGGTCGTCCGGGACGGTGTGCTCCAGAGCCTTGTACGCGCTGGCCAGGTAGCGCAGCACAATGCCCTCGGTGCGGGCCAGCTCGTAGTAGGAAACCAACTCCGTGAACGACAGGGCCCGTTCGTACATGTCGCGGATCACGGACTTCGGCGACAGCGGGTGGTCGCCCACCCAGGGGTGGCTCTTGCGGTAGGTGTTGTACGCGTGGAAGAGCAGCTCTTCCAGCGGCTTGGGGTACGTGACCTCCTGGAGACGCTCCATGCGCTCCTCGTACTCGACACCGTCCGCCTTCATCGCGGCCACAGCCTCGCCACGCGCCTTGTTCTGCTGGGCGGCGAGGATCTGCCGCGGGTCGTCCAGCGTGGACTCCACGACGGACACCATGTCCAGTGCGTAGGACGGCGACTCGGGGTCCAGCAGCTCGAACGCGGCGAGCGCGAAGGTGGACAGCGGCTGGTTGAGCGCGAAGTCCTGCTGGAGATCGACCGTGAGCCGGACGATACGGCCCTCGGCGTCCGGCCGGTCGAGCTTCTCCACGATGCCGCCGTCCAGCAGCGAGCGGTAGATGGCGATCGCCCGCCGGATGTGCCTCAGTTGCTGCTTGCGCGGCTCGTGGTTGTCCTCCAGCAGGTGCCGCATCGCCTCGAAGGCGTTGCCGGGCCGTGCGATCACCGACAGCAGCATCGTGTGCGTCACGCGGAAACGGGAGGTCAGTGGCTCCGGCTCGGAGTCGATGAGCTTGTCGAAGGTGTTGTCCGTCCAGCCGACGAAGCCCTCGGGTGCCTTCTTGCGGACGACCTTGCGGCGCTTCTTCGGGTCGTCGCCCGCTTTGGCGAGGGCCTTGTCGTTCTCGATGACGTGCTCGGGGGCCTGCGCGGCGACGAAGCCCTCGGTGTCGAAGCCCGCGCGGCCGGCCCGGCCGGCGATCTGGTGGAACTCACGGGCGCGCAGGGTGCGTACGCGGCTGCCGTCGTACTTGGTCAACGCGGTGAACAGCACCGTACGGATCGGCACGTTGACGCCCACGCCGAGCGTGTCCGTACCGCAGATCACCTTCAGCAGACCGGCCTGCGCCAGCTTCTCCACCAGACGCCGGTACTTGGGCAGCATGCCGGCGTGGTGGACGCCGATGCCGTGCCGGACGTAGCGGGAGAGGTTGCGGCCGAACTTGGTGGTGAAGCGGAAGTTGCCGATCAGCTCGGCGATCTGATCCTTCTCCTCCCGCGAGCACATGTTGATGCTCATCAGCGCCTGCGCCCGCTCCACGGCCTGGGCCTGGGTGAAGTGGACGATGTAGACCGGCGCCTGGCGAGTCTGCAGCAGGTCGGTGAGCGTCTCGGTGAGCGGTGTGCGCCGGTACTCGTAGGAGAGGGGAACCGGGCGGGTCGCCGAACGGACCACCGCGGTGGGGCGCCCGGTGCGACGGGTGAGGTCCTTCTCGAAGAAGGAGACGTCGCCGAGCGTGGCCGACATCAGGACGAACTGTGCCTGTGGAAGTTCCAGCAGGGGAATCTGCCAGGCCCAGCCCCGGTCGGGCTCCGCGTAGAAGTGGAACTCGTCCATGACGACCTGGCCGACGTCGGCGTCCTTGCCGTCGCGCAGCGCGATCGACGCGAGGACCTCCGCCGTGCAGCAGATGACGGGCGCGTCGGCGTTCACGGAGGCGTCGCCGGTGAGCATACCGACATTCTCGGTGCCGAACAGTTTGCACAGCTCGAAGAACTTCTCCGACACCAGCGCTTTGATCGGCGCCGTGTAGAAGGTGACCTCGTCCCTGGCCAGCGCGGCGAAGTGAGCGCCCGCGGCGATCATGCTCTTGCCGGACCCGGTGGGCGTCGACACGATCACGTTGGCTCCGGAGACCGCCTCGATCAGCGCCTCCTCCTGGTGGGGATAGAGCGTGAGACCGCGCTCCTGCGCCCAGGATTTGAAGGCCTCGTACAGGGCGTCGGGGTCGGCGGTCGGCGGGAGCTGATCGATGAGGGTCACGCCCCCATCTTGCCTGGCACTCCGGCCGAGACGGGAATCGGATGCCGGACCGAAGATCACGACCGCTACGCTGTGTCGCCGACAGGACATCGGCACACCGGGTCAACTGGACAGCGGCGCAAGAGGAATGGGGCGGGCAACTGCCATGATGGGACCAGCACACTCACTGTCGGGCGCGGCGGCCTGGCTCGGCGTCGGAGCCGCGGTCGCCGCGGCCGGGCACCCGATGCCCTGGCCGGTGCTGCTGGTCGGTGCGCTGATCTGCGCCGGGGCCGCGCTCGCTCCGGACCTGGACCACAAGGCCGCCACCATCTCGAGAGCCTTCGGACCGGTCTCGCACGCGCTGTGCGAGATCGTCGACAAGCTGTCCTACACCGTCTACAAGGCGACGCGGATGAAGGGCGACCCGCGCCGTTCCGGTGGGCACCGGACGCTGACGCACACCTGGCTGTGGGCGGTGCTGATCGGGGCGGGCACCTCCGTGCTGGCGATCACCGGGGGCCGCTGGGCGGTGCTGGCCATTCTCTTCGTGCACATGGTGCTGGCCATCGAGGGCCTGCTGTGGCGGGCGGCCCGCGGCTCCAGCAGCGCGGTCCTGGTCTGGCTGCTGGCCGCGACCAGCGCCTGGATACTGGCGGACATCCTCGACCAGCCCGGCAACGGATCGGACTGGCTGTTCACCGCTCCGGGCCAGGAGTACCTGTGGCTGGGCCTGCCGATCGTGCTGGGCGCGCTGATGCACGACATCGGCGACGCGCTGACCGTCTCCGGGTGCCCCATCCTGTGGCCGATACCGGTGGGCCGCAAGCGCTGGTACCCCATCGGTCCGCCGAAGGCGATGCGGTTCCGGGCGGGCAGCTGGGTCGAGCTCAAGGTGCTGATGCCGGCGTTCATGGTGCTCGGCGGAGTGGGCTGCGCGGTCGCGCTGAACTTCAACTGAGGGACCGGTTCGGCAGCGCTCCCGGTCCACAGCACCCGGGGGCGCCGACAGGCTTCCGGTCCCGCCCGTCGCGCGGGTCCCGCGCGGCATCCGGCCGGGCAGCTCAGTCCACCGCCGGTCGCCGGTCAGGCGGCCCCGTCGCCTCCCGGGCCCTGCCCGCCACCGTAACGCCGCTCGAACCGGGCGACGCGGCCCTCCGAGTCCACCGTGCGGGCCTTGCCGGTGTAGAACGGGTGGCTCTCCGAGGAGATCTCCACGTCCACGACCGGGTAGGTCGCGCCGTCGTCCCACTCGATGGCCTGCTCACTGGTCGCGGTGGACCGGGTGAGGAAGGCGTAACCGGCGGCGCGGTCCCGGAAGACGACGGGGTGGTAGTCGGGGTGCTTGTCCTGCTGCATGGGTGCTCCTGGTGCGGCGGGGGAGGCAAAGGAGAGGGCGACGGCACGCGGGCGGCCGAGGCAGACCTACGGGGTCTCCTCGTCGACGACGTGCATCGCGGCCTCCTCGGCGGAGGCGGCCGCGCCGTCGATGCCCACGTCGGTGGCGACCAGGGCGCTCTCGTCGTCCTCGTGCGCTCCCTCGTCGGGGGCGACGAGACGGCCGGAGCGGGCGGTGCCGACCTCGTTGTCCAGGAGTTCCCCGTCGGTGTCCTCGCAGTCGCCCATGTCGTCGCCGTCCCAGGCGGGCGGTTCGGGCAGCTCCTCGGCGAGGCGCTGGTCCAGGGTTTCGCCCTGCCGGCGCTCCGCGGCGGTCACGCCGGTGTGCTCCACGGCCCACGGCCGCTCCGGAGGCGACCAGCCACGGTCCAGAGGGTCGTCGACACCGTCGTACACCAGAGTGTCCTCCGGGTCGAGCACGCCCGTGTCCTCCCTGACCTCGGAGTCGTCGGGCTGGTAGACGTCGTCTCCCCATCCGTCGGCGCTGTCCACGGGTACCTCCAGGTGGTGGGGACGGGCCCGTTCTCTCCGCGGCCGGTGTGCGGCCGCCGGTGCGCGGGGCGCAGCCGGCACCCGGCACGAACCGCACGGTTCCCGGGCGCTCCCCGAGCCGTTTCCGCTTCCCAGCCTTCCACCGCTGTTCGGCACCGCGCAACGGCACCGGCCGTCACGCCCGGCCGATGCCCTGTCCACCACCGGTCCCGGCCCGGGCCCATCCCGGTCACAGGGCCCGGTACCACAAGGGTCCTCGCGCCGAAGCCGGCCCCGGTGACTGCATCGGTCCTCGCGCCGAAGCCGGTCCCGACGACTGCGCCGGTCACCGTGTCCATCGCCGCATCGGTCACCGCGCCGAAGCCGGCCCCGGTGATCCAGCAGCTCCCGCTGACCCAGCAGGTCCCCGGCGAGACCCTGCCGGTCCCGGCAACCGCGTCCGCCGCCGCGTCGGCCACCGCTTCCGTCGCCGCTCAGGCCACCGCGCTGGAGTCGGCCTCGCCGGCCCCTCCGCCCGTGCTGGCCCCACCGGCCCCACCGGCCCCACCGGCCCCACCGGCCCCTCCGCCCCTGCTGGCCCTGCCGGCCCCACCGGCTCCGCCAGCCCCGGCGCCCGCGCCCGACATCGCACCCCTCCCCGCGCCGCCCCCCGGACTCGTTACCCCCGACGGCCGAGCCCGCGACCCGCAGGCCGTACGACGAGGCGGCTCGCGTTCCTCGGCACGGGCCGGCCGCGGGGCTCGCGGGCGCGGAGGAACCGTGCCGTCACCCGTGCCAGGACCGCCACAGCGCCGCGTAGGCGCCGTTCGCCGTGACGAGTTCGTCGTGGCTGCCCAGCTCGCTGATACGGCCGTTCTCGACCACCGCGATGACGTCGGCGTCGTGGGCCGTGTGGAGCCGGTGGGCGATGGCTACGACCGTGCGGCCGTCCAGGACGCGGGCCAGGGACCGCTCCAGATGCCGGGCCGCACGCGGGTCGAGCAGCGAGGTCGCCTCGTCCAGGACCAGTGTGTGCGGATCGGCCAGGACCAGCCGGGCCAGGGCGATCTGCTGGGCCTGGGCCGGGGTGAGGGCCAGACCGCCGGAGCCGACCTCGGTGTCCAGACCGTCGTCGAGGGCACGAGCCCAGCCGTCCGCGTCGACCGCGCCCAGCGCCGCCCACAGCTCCGCGTCGACGGCGTCCGTGCGGGCGAGCCGCAGGTTGTCGCGCAGGGAGCCCACGAAGACGTGGTGCTCCTGGTTGACGAGGGCGACATGGGAGCGGACGCGTTCGGCGGGCATCCGGGACAGTTCGGCGCCGCCGAGCGCGATCCGGCCGTCCCGGGGCGCGTAGATCCCGGCGAGCAGCCGGCCCAGCGTGGACTTTCCGGCGCCGGACGGGCCGACCAGGGCCAGCCGCGTGCCCGGGGCGACCTTCAGGGAGACCTCGCGCAGGACGTCGACGCCCTCCAGGTAGCCGAAGTGCACCCGGTCCGCGTCCACGTCCCGGCCGGTGGGGGCCAGGGAGTCGTCCCCGGCGTCCGGCTCGATGTCGCGCACCCCGACGAGCCGGGCCAGCGACACCTGAGCCACCTGCAACTCGTCGTACCAGCGCAGGATCAGCCCCACCGGGTCGACCAGCATCTGCGCGATGAGGGCGCCCGTCGTCAGCTGGCCGACCCCGATCCAGCCCCGCAGGACGAACACGCCACCGACCATGAGCACCGAGGCGAGCACGGTGACGTGGGTGACGTTGACTACCGGGAAGAGCACCGACCGCAGCCAGAGTGTGTAGCGTTCCCACGCGGTCCATTGCGTGATCCGGAGTTCCGACAGCGCGACGCGGCGTTCGCCGAGACGGTGCGCCTCGACGGTGCGCCCGGCGTCGACGGTCTCGGTGAGCGCGGCGGCCACGGCGGCGTAGCCCGCGGCCTCGGAGCGGTAGGCGGACGGCGCCCGCCGGAAGTACCAGCGGCAGCCGAGCACCAGCAGGGGCACGGCCAGCAGCACGGCCGCGGCGAGCGGCGGCGCGGTCAGGACCAGACCGCCGAGCAGCAGCGCCACCCACACGACCCCGATCGCCAGCTGCGGCACGGCCTCGCGCATCGCGTTGGCGAGCCGGTCGATGTCGGTGGTGATACGGGAGAGCAGGTCGCCGGTGCCCGCCCGCTCCAGCACGCCCGGCGGCAGGCCCACCGACCGGACGAGGAAGTCCTCGCGCAGGTCGGCCAGCATCCGTTCGCCGAGCATCGCCCCGCGCAGCCGCACTTCCCGTACGAACACCGCCTGGACGAGCAACGCGAGCACGAACAGCGCGGCGGTGAGGGGCAGATGCAGCTCCCGGGTGTCGTCCGCCACCCGTTCGACCAGGTCGCCCAGCAGCCATGGACCGGCCATGGAGGCCACCACGGCGACGGTGTTGACGGTGATGAGCAGGACGAAGGCCCGTCGGTGCCGGCGCAGCAGTTCGCTCACATAGGAGCGTACGGTCGCGGTGGAGCCGACGGGCAGGGTGTCGGCCGTGGTCGGGGCCGCCGGGTCGTAGGCAGGGGGCGCCACGCCGATCATGCCGTCTCCTCCATCTCTTCGAGGGCCCCGTCCAGGTCCTCTTCCAAGTCCTCTTCCAGGGTTTCTTCCGTGGCGTCCCGCCGAGCGGCCTCGTCGTCGAACAGCGCGTCGTGCCGCGAGCGGTCCGGTGCGGCCCGCAGCCTGCCGCCGCCGTCGAGCAGAACGTGCGCGGCGCGCTCCTCGTCCGTCTCCCGGGTCACCACCGCGCGGTACCGGGGTTCGGTGTGCACCAGGTCCCGGTGCACACCGACCGCGGCGACCGTGCCCTCATGGACCAGCACCACCCGGTCGGCACGGTCCAGGAGGAGCGGCGAGGAGGTGAACACCACCGTGGTGCGTCCGGCCCGCAGATCGCGCAGGCCCTGCGCGATCCGTGCCTCGGTGTGCGAGTCGACGGCGGAGGTCGGTTCGTCCAGGACGAGCACCTCGGGGTCGGTGATCAGCGACCGGGCCAGAGCCAGACGCTGGCGCTGGCCGCCCGAGAGGGACCGGCCGCGCTCGGTGATCCGGACGTCCATCGGGTCCTCGGCGGACGGCGACGATTGCGCGAGCGCGTCCAGGACGTCGTCGCACTGGGCGGCGGAGAGCGCCTCCCGGGCGGCGACCTTCCCCGAGGCGGGCACGTCGAGCAGTGCGCGCAGCGATCCGGACAGCAGCACCGGGTCCTTGTCCTGGACCAGGACGGCCGTGCGTGCGGAGTCGAGCGGCAACTCGTCCAGCGGTACACCCCCGAGCAGAGCCGAGGTGCCCGGCTCGGTGGGGTGGCCGCCCAGCCGTTCCGCCAGCCGGCCCGCGGCGTCCGGGTCGCCGCAGACCACGGCGGTGAGTTGTCCGGCCGGTGCGCGAAGGCCGGTCGCCGGGTCGTGCAGTTCACCTGACGGCACGACGGGTGCCCGTTTCCCGGCCCCGTCGGTGGCCCGTTCCAGGGACAGCACCCGGGCGGCCCGGGAGGCCGACGGGCGGGAGAAGGAGTACGCCATGGCGATCTCGACGAAGTGCCGCAACGGATAGGTGAGGACCATGACGGAGCTGTAGACGGTGACGAGTTCGCCCACGCTGATCCGGCCCGCGCGGGCCAGGTGCACGCCGTACCAGACAACCCCGATCAGCAGCAGGCCCGGCAGCAGGACCTGGATCGCGGCGATCAGGGACCACATGCGGGCACTGCGGACGGCCGCGTGCCGCACCTCCTGGGAGGCACTCCGGTAGCGGTCGAGGAACAACTCCTCCCCGCCGATGCCGCGCAGCACCCGCAGTCCGGCGACGGTGTCCGAGGCAAGTTCGGTGGCGCGGCCCGCCTTCTCGCGCTGCACGTCGGCACGCCGGGTCGCGCGGGGCAGCAGCGGCAGCACCGCGAGAGCCAGCGCCGGCAGGCCCACGGCGACGACCACGCCCAGCGCGGGCTGGTAGACGAGCAGGGCGACACAGACCAGCACGATGGTGAGGGCCGCCGCAGTGAACCGGGAGACGGCCTCGACGAACCAGCCGATTTTCTCGACATCACCGGTGGACACGGCGACCACCTCGCCGGCGGCCACCCGCCGGGTCAGCGCCGAGCCCAGCGCGGCGGCCTTGCGGGCGAGCAGTTGCTGGACGCGGGCGGCGGCGGTGATCCAGTTGGTGACCGCGGCGCGGTGCAGGTAGGTGTCGCCGAGCGCGTTGCCGGCACAAGCCACCGTCAGCAGCCCGCCGGCGAAGGCCAGCCGCGCACCCGAACGGTCGACGACCGCCTGGATGGCGAGGCCGACGCAGAACGGGAGAGCGGAGACGGAGGCGAAGTGCAGCAGTCCCCACGCCAGTGCCTTCATCTGCCCGCCCAGCTGGTTCCGCCCCAGCCACCACAGGAGTCGGGGACCCGAGCGTGCGTCAGGCACGCCCGGATCGGGATACGGAAGGTCTTGAATCTGCATGACGTCCCAGTGGCTCGTGTCAGGGGCGGAAGGCTGCCGCCGGGGCGGCGGGCGAGCCGTGACAGCCTGGCCGCGCAAAGTGGTCGAAAGCAAGCGGTTTTCCGTACCGGGGGAACGGGATTGGCCGCTTCGCTCCCGACCCGTCGGATGCCGGGACCCACCGTGTTCCGGCCCACGTGCCAGGGGCCTCTGACCAGGAGTCGAACAGTGGAATGCCTCAATGATGAGGAGATAAGGCTATTTGGGTCAATCTCGACTAGATCACGTCGTGTCCCCTGGTCAAGATGAGGACATGCAGACTCGCGGTGCAAGGCGTGCGACGGTCGCTGCGGCGACCTGCGGTTTCCTTCTGGCGGCGCTGGCCGCGTGCGGCGGAACGTCCAACGGGGTCCGCCATTACGGCGACATACCCAGGCCGGGCGGGCCGACGGGGACCGCCCGGCCCAGGACACCCGTGGTGCAGTCCCGGGTTCCGGGAATCGGGGACCGCATGTGGCAGCAGATCCCCATCGGCACCCGGCAGATCGTGGCGGTCTTCGGCGACCACGAGACCTCCCCCGACTCCACGCTCGTTCTCTACGAGAAGTACGGCACCGAGTGGGAGCCGCAAGGGAGTTGGCCGGCCCACAACGGCAAGCGCGGCTGGGCGGTCGACCACTGGGAGAACGACGAGCGCAGCCCGGTGGGAGTGTTCACGCTCTCCGACGCCGGCGGCGTCCTCGACGACCCCGGCACCCGGCTCCCGTACACCCAGGACGAGAACGCCTTCATCTCCCCCTTCTCCGGGGACGAAGCGCACTGGCACGACTTCGACTACGTCATCGCCATCGACTACAACCGCCTGCGTGGCACTCGTCCGGACGATCCGACCCGTCCGATGGGCCAGAGCAAGGGCGGCGGTATCTGGCTGCACCTGGACCACGGTGACGGCACGCTGGGCTGCGTGAGTGTTCCGGAGTCCGCGATGGAGCACCTGCTCCGCAGGCTCGATCCGAAGGGCAAGCCCGTCATCGTCATGGGGGACAAGGCCAACCTGCGGTTGTAGCCGCCGCATCGGCCGGGTGGCCGGTGAGCGAGCACCGTGTGCGCAAGCCGCCCCGCGCTCTCCTCGCTCCCGGCGTCAACGTGCCCTGCTCGGATCGGCGTTGACGCGCCGAAGGTACGGTTCAGCGGCCGCGCCCCTGGGCGGGCACCGTGCCCACCAGCGTATCCAGCAGTCCGCCGAGCGTCTCGCGCTGCTCACCCGTCAGGGGCGCCAGGATCTCCTCCGCGGCGGCCCGCCGGGCGTGGCGCAGCTCACCCAGGGCCTTGCGTCCGTCGTCGGTGAGCTCGATGCGGATGACCCTGCGGTTGGCCGGATCGGGGGCCCGGCGCACCTTGCCGTTCGCCTCGAGGCCGTCCACGAGTGTGGTCACCGCGCGGGGCACGACCTCCAGGGACTCGGCGAGATCCGCCATGCGGGGCGGCTCGCCGAAGTGTGCCAGGGTGCGCAGCAGCCGGGACTGGGCCGGCGTGATGCCCAGGGCGTGCTGTTCGAGGTGCCGCTTCTGGATGCGGTGCACCCGGCGGGTGAGCCGCAGCAGCTGCTCGGCGAGAAGGCCGTCGGCGTCGGGGGTGGTCATGCGGGAACAATACCAGGACCTCGTTCATTGTGAGCATAGGTAACAGTGAGCTAGGATCGGGTGGTCGACGTCGGCCGCACCTGCGGGCCGGCACCCACCCACCCCCGTAGGAGCCCATGCATCCCGACCATCAACCCATCTGGACCCCACCCGCCGACGCCGGGGAGCAGCCGCGGCAGGTCCGCCGGATCCTGCGCCTCTTCCGCCCCTACCGGGGGCGTCTCGCGATCGTCGGCCTGCTGGTGGGAGCCGCCTCGCTGGTCTCCGTCGCCACGCCGTTCCTGCTGAAGGAGACTCTCGACGTCGCGATCCCGCAGGGCCGCACCGGCCTGCTGAGCCTGCTCGCCCTCGGCATGATCCTCAGCGCCGTCCTCACGAGCGTCTTCGGCGTGCTGCAGACACTGATCTCCACGACCGTCGGCCAGCGGGTCATGCACGACCTGCGCACCGCCGTCTACGGGCGGCTGCAGCGCATGTCCCTGGCCTTCTTCACCCGGACCCGTACCGGCGAGGTGCAGTCCCGCATCGCCAACGACATCGGCGGCATGCAGGCCACCGTCACCTCCACCGCCACCTCGCTCGTCTCCAACGTCACCAGCGTGGTCGCCACCATCGTCGCGATGGTCGCCCTCGACTGGCGGCTCACCGTCGTCTCGCTGTTGCTGCTCCCGGTGTTCGTGTGGATCAGTCGCCGCGTCGGCAACGAGCGCAAGAAGATCACCACCCAGCGGCAGAAGCAGATGGCCGCGATCGCCGCCACGGTCACCGAATCCCTCTCCGTCAGCGGCATCCTGCTCGGCCGCACGATGGGCCGCTCGGCCTCGTTGACCGACTCCTTCAGCGCGGAGTCGGAAGGCCTGGTCGACCTCGAGGTGAGGTCGAACATGGCCGGGCGCTGGCGCATGGCCGTCATCACGATCGTCATGGCCGCCCTGCCCGCCGTCATCTACTGGACCGCGGGAGTGGCCCTTCAGTTCGGCGGACCCCAGGTCTCCATCGGCACGATCGTCGCCTTCGTCTCGCTCCAGCAGGGACTGTTCCGGCCGACCGTCAGCCTGCTGTCCACCGGTGTGCAGATCCAGACCTCGCTCGCGCTGTTCCAGCGCATCTTCGAGTACCTGGACCTGCCGATCGACATCACCGAGCGCGAGCGCCCGATCCACCTCGACCGCGTCAAGGGAGAGGTCCGCTTCGAGGACGTCGACTTCCGCTACGACGACAAGAGCGGCCCGATCCTGGAGGGCATCGACGTCACCGTGCCCGCCGGCAGCAGCCTCGCGATCGTCGGCCCGACCGGCGCCGGCAAGTCCACCCTCGGCTACCTGGTGCCCCGGCTCTACGACGTCACGGGCGGCCGCGTCACCATCGATGGCGTCGACGTGCGCGACCTCGACTTCGACACCCTCGCCCGCGCGGTCGGCGTCGTCTCCCAGGAGACGTACCTCTTCCACGCCTCGGTCGCCGAGAACCTCCGCTTCGCCAAGCCGGACGCCACCGACGACGAACTGCGGGCGGCGGCGAAGGCGGCGCAGATCCACGACCACATCGCCGCCCTGCCCGACGGCTACGACACGGTCGTCGGCGAGCGCGGCCACCGGTTCTCCGGCGGCGAGAAGCAGCGCCTGGCGATCGCCCGGACCATCCTGCGCGACCCGCCGGTCCTCATCCTCGACGAGGCCACCAGTGCCCTGGACACCCGTACGGAGGCCGCCGTGCAGGAGGCCATCGACGCCCTGTCCGCCAACCGGACGACCTTGACCATCGCGCACCGCCTGTCCACCGTGCGCGGGGCCGACCAGATTGTGGTCCTCGACTCCGGGCGGCCGGCCGAACGCGGTACGCACCAGGAGCTGCTGGAGCTCGACGGACGCTACGCGGCCCTGGTCCGCCGGGACGCGCAACTGGAACCGACAAGCTGACGATATGCCGGGTTTGCGACCCTTTGAGGGTTACCGTGCCCGCATGCAGAGGAACAATCCGTCACGGAGAACGACCCGACTGACACGCAGGGGCCGTGTGGTCCTGGTCCTGACCGGGGCCGTCCTGGCCGGCACCGCCGTGGCGGTGCCGCTGCTGACGCTCCGCCACGACACCCTGGCGAGCCCCCGCTCGCTGGTGATCCCCGAGGGCTGGCGGTCCGGCCAGATCTACGCCGCCATCGACAAGGCCCTCGCCCTGGCCCCCGGCACCACGAAGCAGTCGCTCGCCGACGCCCAGCTGAACCTGCCGAACGCCGCCGAGGGAAACCCCGAGGGCTACCTCTTCCCGGCGACGTATCCCATCGACGACAAGACCACCCCGCAGTCCCTGCTGACCCACATGGTCGACACCGCGAACAAGCGGTTCACCGCGGCCCCGGTCGCCGCCGGCCCGGAGCGCAACTCCATGAACCTGTACCAGGCGATCACCATCGCGAGCATCGTCCAGGCCGAGGCCGCCTCGAAGGCCGACATGAACAAGGTGGCACGGGTCGTCTTCAACCGGCTGGAGCACGGCATGCCGCTTCAGATGGACTCGACCCTCAACTACGCCCTCAACCGCAGCACGGTCCGCATGAGCATGGAGGACACCCGGCTGGAGAGCCCCTACAACTCCTACCAGCGCATGGGACTGCCACCGACGCCCATCGACAGTCCGGGCGAGGACGCCATGCGCGCGGCGACCAACCCTGCGCAGGGCGACTGGCTGTACTTCGTCACCGTCAAGCCGGGCGACACGCGCTTCACCGCCGACTACAGCGAGCACCAGCGCAATGTGGCGGAGTTCAACGCCCACCTGAAAGGCAGCAGTCCACAGTCAACGAAGTGAGCCGTGCCCGGCCGCGGCGGTCCAAGGTGTGCCCGGCCGCGGCGGCCCACGGCGGCCCACGCCGGGCACGCCGCGGATGCTCAGGCCGTCGCGCCGCGGGAGCTGCCACCGTCACGCCGCGGCGGCCGGCTCCTCCTCCAGCAGGCGCCTGATGTCCCGGACGGCCGCGCGTCCGGCCCGGTTGGCGCCGATCGTGCTGGCCGAAGGGCCGTAGCCGACCAGGTGGATCCGGGGATCGGCGACCGCCCGGGTGCCGTCCACGCGGATGCCGCCGCCCGGTTCGCGCAGCCCGAGCGGCGTCAGATGGCGCAGCGAGGGCCGGAACCCGGTCGCCCAGAGGATGACATCGGCCGCCACATGACGTCCGTCCGCCCACAGCACCCCGTCCGGGGTGATCCGGTCGAACATCGGCTGCCGGTCCAGGACCCCGTCCTTCAGCCCCTGCCGGATGGCGTCGTTCAGCGGAAGTCCCGTCACCGAGACGACGCTCCTGGGCGGCAGTCCCTGCCGCACCCGCTCCTCGACCAGCGCCACCGCCGCACGACCCGCGTTCTCGTCGAACGGGCCGTCCCGGAAGACCGGCGGCCGTCGTGTCACCCATGTGGTGGCGGCCGCGTACGGGGCGATATCCAGCAGGTGCTGGGTGCCGGAGGCGCCGCCGCCCACCACGATCACGCGCTGCCCGGTGAACTCCTCGGGCCCCGCGTACCGCGCCGTGTGCAACTGCCGCCCGCGGAAGGTCTCCTGACCCGGGTACCGCGGCAGGAACGGCTGGTCCCAGGTACCGGTCGCGTTGATCAGCGCGCGTGTTGCCCAGGTGCCGTCGGAGCTCTCCACGAGCAGCCGCCCGCCGGGGCCCTCCGTGACGGCGGTGACCTCCACCGGCCGCCGCACCCGCAGGCCGAAGGCGCGTTCGTAGTCGGCGAAGTACGCGGCGACGACCTCCGACGACGGCCGCGCGGGATCGGCGCCGGTCAGCTCCATCCCCGGCAGCGCGTGCATCCCGTGCACCTTGCCGTACGTCAGCGAAGGCCACCGGAACTGCCAGGCACCGCCCGGACCGGCGGGGCGGTCGAGCACGACGAAGTCGCGGTCCGGCTCGAATCCTGTGCGCCGCAGGTGATAGGCGCTGGACAGACCCGCCTGACCAGCGCCCACGACGACCACGTCGACCTCGCGTTCGGTGTTCACCTTCCTCCCAACCGTGCCGCGGGCGCCGATCTTCCCCGGTGATCGAGGAGGATGGGGACCATGTCACGTGCCTTCACCACCCGAGTGCTGAACGTGGCCTCCGGTTCCCGGGAGACGGTCGTCGACCTGACCCGTGACTGCGAGGCCTTCCTCCAGGAGACCGCGGCCGGCCGGGACGGTCTGCTGAACCTGTTCGTGCCGCACGCCACCGCCGGCATCGCGATCATCGAGACCGGCGCCGGAAGTGACGACGACCTGCTCGCCGCCCTGCACACCCTGCTGCCCGCCGACGACCGCTGGCAGCACCGTCACGGCAGCCCCGGTCACGGCCGCGACCACGTGCTGCCCGCCATCGTGCCGCCGCACGCGACCATCCCGGTCCTCGGCGGTCGGCTGGAACTGGGCACTTGGCAGTCGGTGTGCCTGGTGGACACGAACATCTCTAAAGACAACCGTCAGGTTCGTCTGAGCTTCCTCGGCTGACCAAGATCGCTCGCGGGGGCCGTGCCGCCAATTCTCCGTACCATGCGTGCGCGAACGGAGAGAAACTTGCGCGGTACGGACCCAAGTGTGATCGAACGCCCCTATGACGGGTGCGGTAAATGTCTGCTCGGAGTGAGGCGGCTGTCGCGCGTGAAGCTGGCGACGTCGTCCCCCGAGCGTCAGCGGGAGAACGTGCTCACTGCCGCCGCCTCAGTCGGCGCGCACACGAGGTCGCCCGTCGCGTCCTGGCCGATCCCGACAACGTCACCCCCAGTAGTGAGGCTGCCCGCCTCAACCGTGCTGGGGAACTGTCGCCCGCAGATCATTTGGCCGTGATGTACGGCAAGTCGGCCGGGGGCCGGCCATGGTCCCCGCAGAGCCTGAAGAACATCCTCCTGTCGGAGGCCACGCTCGGCTACCTGATGCACCGGAACAAGCCGGTCCTTGGGAGGGACGGCAACCCCGTAAAGCTCTGCGAAGGACTGTGGGACCGGGCGACGCATGAGGCGCTCAAGAAAGCTGTACTCGACCGGAAGGTTCCTTGGACGCGTCACTCGAACCGTGACTACCTGCTGACGTACGTCGCCCTGTGCGGACAGTGCCACACGCGCTTGTACACCCAGACGTCGCAGGATGCACCTCCGCGATATACCTGTACAGCCCGGAACAAGGGTTGGCGGCACGCCCAGCACTGTCGTCCTGCACCGCTCATCAACGCTCACCTCCTCGACTCGTACGTTGAGGAATGGTTTCTCCGTGAGCTGGGAGACGGCCTGATCTACGAGACGGTGTACGACCCGGGAAACGGCATCCCCGAGCGGATAGCGGAGCAATAGTCAAGACTTGTGGATGAGTTGACTGCGGTCAGCGTCTCCTTTGCTGCTTCAGGTTGGCCCGGGCGGTGTTGCGGATCCGCTTGGTGCGGCCGCGGTCGGCGAGGATCTCGAGGGCGGCGGCGTTCGACGCTTCGGCTGTTTTGAGTTGGAGCCAGTCGGATGAGTCGAGCAGGGCGTCCGGACGCCACGGTTGCCGCAGTGTGATGGCTCGGAAGAGGGACCATTCGCGCAGGCGTCGGGTCAGGAACGGATAGTGCGTAGTGGCCTGGGTCATCTTCTCGGCCCAAGATTCATAGGCGTGTCCGCAGTGGAGGTCAGCAGCCCGGCGGTCCAGGTGCCGCAGGACGGCGGACTGGGCCATCGTCTGGTCCGCGTCGGTGAGGACTTCGCCGACCAGGTCGACCTCGTCGGCCTCCGTGACCTGCTCAAGCTCGCTCAGGTAGTCCCAGAAGCGAAGGTGCTCGGCCGGCTCCTCCTGCGGCGTGTCGTGGTTCATGCGGCCTGGTCCTGTCGCTCGACCAGCGCGCCGTTCTCAAACGTGGCACCCGCCCGGACGAGAGGGACCAGGTGGGCGCCTGTGATCGAGCGCCAGCGGACCTGGGCGGACTCCACCAGCTTGAACACCATCGCCAGCGCCGCGGCCGGGCTGCCGGCCCCTCGGGTGACCTTGGTCCGCAGCTTGACCGTGGAGAACGTCGACTCGATCGGATTCGTGGTCCTCAGATGGACCCAGTGCTCGGCGGGGAAGTCGTAGAACGCCAGCAGCTCATCCCGGTCGTCGGTGATCTTCGCGACGGCCTTGGGCCACTTGGCGCCGTAGGTCTTCGCGAACGCCTCGATCGCCTTCTCGGCGTGGGCGCGGTCCTCGGCGTTGTAGATCTCCCGCATCGCCTTGGTCGCACCCGGCTGCGCGGACTTCGGCAGGGCGTTCGATACATTCCGGGCCTTGTGAACCCAGCACCGCTGGTGCCGGGCGGCGGGAAAGACCTCGGCCAGGGCGTTCCACAAGCCCATCGCGCCGTCGCCGACCACCAGCTCGGGGTCACGCATGCCCCGGCGGCGGCAGTCGCGCAGCAGGTCCGCCCACGATTCGGTGGACTCCCGCAGCCCCTCGGCCAGCGCGACCAGCTCTTTGGTGCCGTCCAGGCGGACCCCGAGCAGGACCAGCACGCACGAGTGCGCCTGGCCGAGCCGGACCTTGGGGTGCACCCCGTCAGCCCACACGTAGACGTAATCGGTCTGCGACAGGTCACGCTGCTGGAAGGCGGCGTGGTCGTCGCTCCACTGCCTGGTCAGCCGGGTCACGGTCGCCGGCGACAGGCCGGCCGCGCCGCCGAGGAACTGCTCCAACGCGGGCACGAAGTCCCCCGACGACAGACCGTGCAGATAGAGCAGCGGCAGCACCTCGGACACCTTCGGCGACTTGCGGCACCACGGCGGCAAGATCTTCGAGGAGAACCGCTTGCGCTCACCGGTCGCCTCGTCGACGCGCCGGTCGTTCACCCGCGGGGCCCTGACCTCGACGGGACCGGCCGCGGTGACCACGGTGCGGGGCCGATGGTGGCCGTTGCGGACCACCAGACGACGACCCGCCTCGTCGGTCTCGGCCGCCAACTCGGCTATGTACTGGTTGACTTCCGCCTCCAGCGCGGCGGCCAGCATCCGGCGTGCGCCTTCACGCACAATCTCATCGATCAGGGAGCCGGACTGGGTGGAGCCGTCGTCGGTGACTACGCTGAGCACGGGCGTGCCTTCCCGACCCGCGCTGCGAACGCGGGCCTACTCGGTGACCATCACAGGATCATTCGGGAAGGTACGCCCTCCGCATGCCTTCCCGGAACCGATCCACAAGTCCTGAGCATTGCTCGATAGCGGAGACACGAGCCAGCCGCGAACGACTTCGAGCCGACCGTGAGGCCGGGCTCTACGACTCGCCGGACGACGCCGCCTGGTTCCGGGATCGGTACGCTGCGTTGGGTCGTGAGTTGGCTGCTCTCGAGGCTGAGCCCCAGCGGGCACCCGGCATGGTCCGGCGGCCGACAGGTGAGACGGTCGCCGACCGTTGGTTCGGTGCTCCTGACGTGCAAGCCCGCAAGGAGATTCTGATCGACTTCGGCGTCCGGGTAACCCTCTTCCCGGCCATCGCTCCGGTTCGCTGGGTACCCGGCTTCCTGCATGGCCCCGAGCAGAGTCCGACGGACACGCTGTAGGGGAAAACTCACGTGGGTGATGCGCCGACGGGCGGATCACCCACGTGAGCCCACTACCGCGCAACTCCGGCCTATGCAAGCCGAGTATCGCTGCCAGGCTTTCAACACGGCGGAAAAGCGGCAAGGCGAGTGAGGCGGCTGGATGGACGAGGCGAAACTGCGTGAGAGCGCAGTGGCAGAGTTGCGGGTTGATCACACGACTTCCGATGGGGTGTGGACGATCACGTCGCGAGACCGGTTGGCCGACCAGGCGATCGCCGAAGCCCTCCCGACGGAGCGGTGTGACGGGTCTCCAGAATCCTGTGGGCTCGTACGGACTGTCCTGGCGGATGAGGTTGCGATACGAATAAAAGATGCTGGCTCCGTGCTTGGCGGCCGGGAGCTCTTGGACGGGGCGGGTGAGCAATGGCGTTCCTGTTCACCCTCCGATCTGAACCCGCCGTTGGCCCTATCTACATGGAGTCGACTTCATGGGGGTTGTGCCTTTGGCTCCGCAAGATCACACGGGATGGCGGATGGGTAGACGGACCCCTGGACGTCAGGCTCCGGCTGCAACGGAACTTCACGCGGACCCGATCAGGGATTGAGGTGGCTCTCGCTCAACCGAGGGTCCAGCTTCTGCGATCCGGGGCCTCGGCTGCGTCCTACCAGTTGGCTGTTTAGAGAGTTGGCGCATTCTATCGAAACGTCCGGGCGGAGAGGAGGATGTAATGCTTCCCCTGCTCGAGGTGTGACAATCAAATTCTGGTGTGTTCGGCGCTGGAGGAAGCCGCGGCAACGTCTCGTACAGCGGGGTCCACCTGGCGGTGGTCGCAAGCTGCCGCTCGGCTGCGGCATTGGCCTTGAGGTCCTCCGAAAGTCCTTCATCGCCAGCGGTGGTGTTCTCGCTTTCTCCGCATCAAGCCGAACTACGAACCTTGTGAGAGAGCGCTCGGCGGAGCATGTGTGTTGCACCGCCCCTTGTACTACAGCCGGTGAACCTTCCCCTTGATCGTGGACACCTGGAAACTGGGACATGAGGTTCCAGAGGAAGTAGTGCCAGGTGGGAAGCAAGAACAAACGCAGCAGGCGGTACACGGAGGAGTTCAAACGGGACGCGGTCGCGCTCGTTCGCTCCTCCGGGAAGACCGTCACCGAGGTGGCCCGGGAGATCGGGGTCAGCGCCGAGGGACTGCGGAACTGGGTCAAGCAGGACACGATCGACCGTGGGCAGGGGGCGCCGGGAGAGCTGACGACGGCCGAGCGTGAAGAGCTGCGCCGGCTGCGGAGGCTGGCCGCCGAGCAGGCGGAGACGATCGAGGTGCTGCGAAAAGCGGCGGTCTTCTTCGCGAAGGAGAGCGATCGATGAGCGAGGTGTACGCGTTCATCGAGGCGGAGAAGACCACCCATAACGTTGCTCTGTTATGCCGGCTGCTGAAGGTGGCCCGCTCCTCCTTCTACGCGTGGCTGGCCGGCGAGAAGACGCGCTCGGCGAGGAAGGCCGCCGATGACGCCCTGGCCCACGAGATCACCGTGCTCCACGTCGCCTCCAAAGCCACCTACGGGGTGCCGCGCATCCACGCCGGGCTGCGCCGGCTCGGACACCGCGTGAACCGCAAACGGATCGAGCGCGTCATGCGTGAACGCGGCATCAGCGGTGTCACACGGCGCAGGCGCAAGGGCCTGACCCGCCCGGCCAAAAGGGCGGTGCCCGCCCCGGACCTGATCGGCCGAGACTTCACCGCACCGGCGCCGGGGATGAAGCTGGTCGGCGACATCACCTACATCGCCACCGATGAGGGCTGGCTGTATCTGGCGACCTGGCTGGACCTCGCAACCCGCGAGATCGTCGGCTACTCGATGGCCGACCACCACCGCGCCGGCCTGGTCGTGGACGCGCTGAAGATGGCCGCCGGACGCGGGCAGCTGAAGCCCGGATGCATTGCGCACTCGGACCGCGGCAGTGAATACACCTCCGACGAACTCCGGCGTGAAATAGACAGGTTGGGACTGCATCAGAGCATGGGCCGCACCGGCTCATGCTTCGACAACGCCGCCGCCGAGTCGTTCTTCGCACTGCTGAAGGAGGAGATCGGAACCCGCAGCTGGCCCGACCGGTCCAGCGCCCGCGCGGAAATCTTCGCTTTCGTCGAGACCTTCTACAACCGACAGCGCCTACGCCGCCATCCACGCTGGGGCTACCTCACCCCGCTGGAGACCCGACAGCGCCTCGAACAAGAACACGCCCTCGTGGCGTAAGCATCGAGTGTCCAAGATCACGGGAAGCTTCACGGAGATCTTGTGGCGGGTTCTGTGGCGCGTCGTTGACCGGGCATGATGCTGGGTGTGACGGCTGAGCAGATAGCCGAGTGGGATGCGGAACTGTCCGTGTTGACCGGGTCGTTGGGGTGTTTGTTCAACCGTCCGGAGTCGCGGGTGGTGTTCGCGCAGTTCATCGAGGGACTGCTGGCGGAGCTGCCGAAGAAGAACGGCTGGACGCTGTCGGAGCGGGCGGGGCATGTCACAGCGGACCGGATGCAGTGGCTGCTCAACGGCTCGGTATGGGAGGCGGACCGGCTGCGCGGCGCGGTGCGTGACTACGTGCTTTCGCACCTGGGCGATGCGGACGCCTCGCTGGTCATCGACGACACCCAGGTTCAGAAGAAGGGCGCGA
This sequence comes from Streptomyces sp. 6-11-2, assembly GCF_006540305.1. GTDB lineage: Bacteria > Actinomycetota > Actinomycetes > Streptomycetales > Streptomycetaceae > Streptomyces. The sequence goes on from NZ_BJOR01000001.1 coordinate 6,454,435, forward strand.
AATCGGTCGGGGTGGCCTTCCAGCACTGCGGACTGACCGGCGATGTCCGCAACTGCCAGACCATGGTGATGCTCACCTACGCCACCGCCGCCGGACACGCCTTTATCGACCCCCGCCTGTATCTGCCCGAAGAGTGGACCGCCGACCGGGAGCGGTGCCGCCAGGCGGGCGTTCCCGACGAGGTCGCCATCGCGACCAAGCCCGAGCTGGCCATCACCATGCTCGAACAGGCCCGGGCGGCCCGCGTTCCGTTCACCTGGGTGCCGGCCGACGCCGGCTCCGGCCGCGACCCGCAGCTGCGGGCCTGGTGTCACCAACGAGTGGTGCCCTATGTACTCGGCGTCCCGGTCGACCTGCCCCTCGACGGCCCGCCCGGCAAACCCCGCCACCCAGCCGTGAAGCGCGCCGATGGCCTGCTCCACCACGCCAAGGCCCGTGACCAGTGGGAACGCCGCTCCTGCGGCGACGGAGCCAAGGGCACCCGCCTCTACGACTGGACGGCCTTCGCCATGACCGTGAAGGACGAGGACCCGGCCGACACTTTCACACACTGGCTGGTGCTGCGACGGTCCCTTCACCCCAACCGGCGCGGCAAGGACGGCCAACTCCACAGCGAGATCGCCTACTTCCTCGTCCACGCCCCCGCCGACACCGCCATCTCGGAGATCATCGCCCGGGCCGGCGGCCGCTGACAGATCGAGGAGGACAACGAGATCAACAAGCAGCTCGTCGGCCTGGCCCAGTACCAGGTCCGCAAGTGGACCCCCTGGCACCGCCACGTCACCGCCTGCATGCTGGCCACCGCGTTCCTTGCCGTCCAACGCGCCGCCTTCCCCGAACCCGACCAGGACCCCGAGCTGGAACAAGCTCCTGACCTGGGAAAAGACCAGAGCACCGGCGAGAGCGGGGCCACCGGCTGATCCCCGGCCCGCTCCTGCGGCCCTCCGTCCACGCCATCCGGCACTGCCTGGCCGCCACCCACCTCAACCCCCGCCACCCCGTCGAGACCGTCCTGACCTGCGAGTTATGGCGCCGCCTGCACCAGACCCGTGCCATGGTCAGCCACTACCGACGCCGCGGCGACCCGCTACCGCCCCGCCTGCGGCCCTGGGAGCACCACCGGCCTATCCCGCCGATCACCGACCCTCAAGATCTCCGGCTGTAGTACCGGCGGGATATCGAAGCCGCGCACAATGGCGCTCACGGCCTCGATTTGATGGTCACTGATGGGCGTCATCTGTTTTCACTGCTGCGGGGCGGGTTGTGGTGGGTGGTTGGTGTTGATGGTGTCGTCTGGTTGGTGAAGATTGTTGTCGTTTCACCGGGTGGGGTGGATGACGCCTGCGTGGGCGGGAGTTGGTGGATTCCGGGGCTGGGGGAGTGCGGGTTTGGACCTCACGCGTGCGTCGCGTCCGGGGTGGCGTGATCGGCGATCCAGTGGTCGACGCGGGCCCACTGGGTGAGCAGCCACTCGCTGCGGGCATCGTCGCCCGGCGGGACGCGGCTTGGGGGTATGCGCCACCAGTACACTCGCACGCTGTCGCGTAGCGGCAGCCGGCTCCAAGCGGTGCGTGCCGAGTGGACGACGTCGAGGCCGGTGTGGGCGACGAAGACCACGTCGGCCGTGGGCGCGGCGGCGATCGCGGCGAGGGCCCCGGCGTCCTGCGGCGGCAAGACATGGTGCATTTGTTCCGCGCGGGACGCCCGGCGCGGCAACCCCCGGCGCCGCAGCGAGGCGATTGCGCGTCGGCGGCGGCGCGGTGTGAAGTTGCCGCCCTCCGGAAAAATCACGAGGGCGTCACCCGGGCCCAGCCCGGCCGCCAGGCCCCTGATCGCGTCCTCGGCCTGGCCGCCGAAGGGTGGAAGGAAGCAGTGGGGGACCCGCCCGATGAGGACGTCGAGAGCGGGATCGGTGCGTAGTGTCCGCTTCAGGACCGTGTGGGGGCGCAGTCCGACCTGGCTGAGCAATGTCTGAAGCAGCAGGAAGGAGTCGCCGACCCCGGCGTGCCGTGCGAAGACCAGGACCGGCGCCGCCGCGTTTCCGGTCCCGCTTGGCGGCGGGGGCGTCACCTCCACCCGGAGCCGGAAGACCCGCTCGCCCGCACGTCGTAGCAGCCGCAGCAGCCTCTCCAGCACGGCGAATGCATCGGCGGCGCGCCGCTCCTGGCGGTCCCGCCTGTCGGGCAGTCGCCGCGCCCACAGGCCGGCGGCGGCCACCAGCCCGGCCAAATCCACCAGGAGGTACACCAGGGCGAAGCCGGTGATCCGAACCGGCCTCCAGGGGCCGCGGGTGGCGAGCGAGACCGGCGCGCAGAGTACGCCCGCGGCGAGGAGGAGCGCGGCCACCATGGGGATGAGGACGACCAGCAGCGCGGTGGTGGTCGTGCGGCGCAGCCCGGTGAGCACTGCATCGGTCAGCCGCGCCGGGCGCCTTCGGGGCGCAACCGCATCGGTCATGGCGTGCCGTCGGGTGCGCTGAGAGCGGTCTCGAGGTACCGGGAGGTGGCCGCGTAGGCGCGCTCGATGCGCTCGGCAGTCCGGCCGAAGCTGCGGTACCGCAGCTGCCGCAGAGTGGCTGTGCCCTCCTCGGGGCCCGAGCCCGAAGGCAGCACGCGGACCGTAACGCCGGGCGGCAGGTCCGCCATGTCGCGGGCGAACCGGTGTCTGCGAGCGATCTCGAACGCCACCAGTGCCACCTGCCAGGGAGCCCGCGGCGGGGAGAGGGCTCGCTCGACACGGCCGACCTGCAGGACGTAGACCTCGGTCGCGCCGAGGGCCACTGCGCGGCCGACGGGGATGCTGTTGACCAAGCCGCCGTCGACGAAGTGCTCGCCGTTGAGCCGGACGGGCGGCAGCAGCCCGGGCACTGCGCACGAGGCGAGTACCGCGTCCACCAGCGGCCCGGCGGCGAACCAGTGCTCGGCGGCCCGTTCGATGTTCGCCGCGACGCACTGGAACGGCAGGGCCAAACCCTCGATATCAGTCACCGGAAGGTGGGAGGAGAGCAATTCTCGCAGCGGCGTGGGGTGGTACAGGTGAGTGCCACTGCGCACGGCGGTGCTCAGCCGCCCGAGCAGCGACCCGGAGAATACGCCGGCGCGCCCAAGGCCGGTCCACAGGTCAGCGAGCTGGGTTACCGACGCCCGCGACGGGTCGGCCGCGACGGCGGCGCCGTTGATCGCGCCAACCGAGGTGCCGACGACGAGGTCCGGGTGCACGGCGGCGGCGAAGAGCGCCTTGAGCATGCCAACCTCGTAGGCGCCGAGTGCACCGCCGCCGCCCAGCACGAAGGCACGGGTCGGCGGGCGGGTGGGCCGGCTGTCCTCCATGGCCGAAGGGTGCCCCGACACGGCGCCGCCAACCAGCAAGGGACCCGTCACCGACCACGGCCTGCTGGTCCTGCGCGCCGACTCCGCGTCCTACGCGAGCGCCGATGGCTACCGGGCCGCGGCGGTCCCACAAGTCGGGACCCACCGCCGCGGCCCGCTCCTCCTGAGCAGCTCGCCCGATTGCGGGCGGAGCGAGGGCGGGACGGTTCCTGCAGTCCGCCCGATCGCCCAGCCCCTCCCGATTACGTGGACCACCGGACTGTGCGGCTTTCAGGCATGGTCCGGCAGCGGGACACAGGCGGAAATGGGGAGCTGCAGGCCAAGATCACAGCTGGAGCGATGCATTGTGGGAGGCAAGGGCTTCGGGGCACCGGAAGTGGACGAAGATGATCTTGCCTCCGTGTTTAACCGGAGCAACGGTCACTCCGCCTCCGTACAGCTTGGCGAGGTCGACAACCGTGCGTAGCCCCTCGCCTGCGTCCGCGCGCGTTGTGGGTGGAATGTGTGGGTCACGGTCCGCGACACCGACCACCAGGTAATCGGCACCTACCGTAATAACGACTTGTGCGCTGGGAGAGCGATCACCTGTGTGCCTCACCACGTTCGTGACCAACTCGCTGACGACCAGCAGCACCGCGTCGACCAGAGCGGAACCTGGCGCCACTTCCCACTCCGCGAGCGCCGCCTGCGTGGAGACGCGTGCCTGATGAACCGATGCCGGCTCCGTCGGCACGCTGAAGACGCGGCGGCACGGGCCCAGAGGTAGTACCTGCGTCTCGGCCGTCGTCGCTCGGCTGGACCACCTCATGACGCCTCCCATGACCGGAGTGCCTGTCGGACCGCCTGAACCGCGTAAAGAGACCCGGCGGCCAGGGGGATTCAGGCCAATGCCTCCTATTCACGGTGGCCTACCAGCGGCCATGACTATAAAAGCGGGCATTATTCGCATACCCGCTATACGTGCGGCCGTACTCAGCTTGGACGCCTAACGACAGTGGCGAGTGCACGCCCGCCCGCCTTGCCGCTACACCCCGATGTAGGCGACCACGGCGATGGTCCTACAGGGCGGTGACGCAGTTGCCGCCGGGCTGCTCCTTGAGCGCCCCAGCGATGTCGTCGCCGCTGATCGGGCGACTGGTGTGCCACTTCCCGGCCGCAGCCCGGGCGCTGGCGACCTGCCGGGCAGGCAAGGACATTGCCGAACGGCTCAACGACCAGCAGACCGCCGAGCTGCCCGGACCCGGTCCGGCCTCCCGGCGAGCGGCTCCAGCGGCAATATTCGACACCGGCGACCTCCTGGCCCGTTGTGCGACTCCTACGCCGGTGCACCGCCTCGAGCGACAATTCCGGCAGCGACACCACCGGGCCGCCCGCGCACAGCACCGCGTCTGTTAGGCCCATCGGGGTGATCCTGCCGACGCGCCCGACCGGTTCGCGGAGTGCGTACGACTGGCGCACGATTGATCCCGGACGGGACAGCAACGCCTCACTGTGGTGTCCGAATCTCACCGGGCTGGACCGCCGACGATCGAACCCCGCGACCGGGGCGAACGAAGGAATCCAGAGCATGGCGTTGCCCGTTCTCTCCACCTTGCGCGATCAAGCGGGGCGGCTTGCGCTCCAGGCCGCGGGCCGGCTGACCACTCCGCTCCTGCCCGATGACTATCTGGCGCTGCTCGACCCCCTCCTGTCGGCCAGGTGGCCGGCCGGGCGGGTGCAGGCCATGCTGCAGGAGACCCCGGAGGCCACGACCCTGGTGATCCGGCCGGGGCGCGGCTGGTCCGGACACCGGCCGGGGCAGTACGTGCCGGTCGGGGCCGAGATGGACGGGGTGCTCACTTGGCGTACGTACACGATCTCCTCCGCCCCCGGGCGGCGGCCCGGAGAGCCGTTCGCCATCACCGTGAAGGCGCTTCCGGGCGGCCGGGTCTCGACGCACCTGGCACGCCGCGTGCGCCCTGGCACCGTGCTGCGGCTCGGCCCGGTCCAAGGGGAGTTCGTCCTGCCGGCCGGGGCGCTGCCCGGGAAGGTGCTGATGCTTACTGCCGGCATCGGCGTCACGCCGGTGATGAGCATGCTGCGCGCCCTTGCCCGGTCCGGGGGTCACGCCACGGCGGACGTGGATGTGGTGATGGTGCACAGTGCGCCGGACGCCGAACGCACCGTCTTCGGGGCGGAGCTGCGCGCACTGCACGCCGCGCTCCCGTGGTTCCGGTTGTACGAGCACCGCACCCGCCCTGCCGGGCACCTCACGGTGGGCCGACTGTCCGCACTGTGCCCCGACTGGCGCGAGCGGGACACCTGGATGTGCGGCCCCGAGGCGATGCTCGACTCCTTCCAGCAGCATTGGCAGCGCGAAGGCAGCGGGCACCGGCTCCGCCTCGAACGCTTCCGCCCTTTGGCACTGCTTCCCCCGGCCCGCGCGGGCGCGCCCGGCCGAGTGCGCTTCCTCCGCAGCGACGTCGAGACGGACGCGGGTCCGGACACCCCGCTGCTCGACATCGGCGAGGCCGCCGGAGTCCTCATGCCGAGCGGCTGCCGTATGGGCATCTGCTTCAGCTGCGTGAGCCCCCTCGTGGCGGGGCGGATCCGTGACCTGCGTACCGGCGAGGTCTCCGGCGAGCCCGGCGACCTCGTCCAGACCTGCGTGTCGGCCGCCGCGGGCGCCGTTGCCCTCGACCTGTGAGACCCGCGAGATCTGCGCGGCCCGTTCACACAGCCACCGTACCGAGAGAGTGAGAGGCGATCCCATGACCCTGCACGCCGTCCGATCCATCGCCCCGGAGGCCCTCGTCGACGTGGAATCCTTCGGCCGCGAGCTGGACGCCCTCCGCCGCGAGGTCCTCGCCGAACGCGGGGCCGAGGACGTCCGCTACATCCGCACCCTCATCGCCGTGCAGCGCGGCCTGGAGGCCGGCGGACGGGCCGCGCTCGCCGTCTCCCTGCTGCCGCCGGCCTGGCTGGCCGGCACGGCGATGCTGACCGTCGCCAAGGTGCTGGAGAACATGGAGCTGGGCCACAACATCCTGCACGGCCAGTGGGACTGGATGCGCGACCCGGCCATCCACTCCACCACCTGGGAATGGGACTTTCCCACCCCGTCCGCGGCGTGGAAGCACACCCACAACGACCTCCACCACACCTGGACCAACGTCGTCGGCCGCGACCGCGACCTCGGCTACACCATCCTCCGAATGAGCGCGGACCAGCCCTGGCACCCCGCCCACCTGGCCCAGCCCCTCTACGCTGCCGCGATCGCCCCGGTCTTCGAGTGGACCATCGCGCTGTACGACCTGGAACACGACGCCGTCCTCGACGGCCGCAAACCGCTGCGCGTCTTCCTCGGCGACCTGACGGACATGCTCCGCAAGGCCGCCCGGCAGGCCGGCAAGGACTACCTGCTGTTCCCGCTGCTGGCCGGCCCCTCGGCACTGCCCTGTCTGCTCGGCAACCTCACCGCCAACACGGCCCGCAGCATCTGGGCGCACACCGTCATCTTCTGCGGCCACTTCCCCGACGGCGCGGAGTCCTTCACCGCGGACGAGATCGAGGGCGAGACCCGCGGCGAGTGGTACCTGCGCCAGGCCCTCGGCTCCGCCAACATCGAGGGCAGCCCGGTCTTTCACATCCTCACCGGCAACCTCAGCCACCAGATCGAGCACCACCTCTTCCCCGACCTGCCCAGCAACCGCTACGCCAGGATCGCCCCACGGGTGCGCGCACTGTGCGAGAAGCACGGCGTCCCCTACACGACGGGGCGGCTGGTACGGCAGTACGCCTCCGTCTGGGCGCGCATCTGGCGCCTGGCACTGCCGGGCTCATAGATCACGACACCAGGGCAGCCGGTCACCTGGGCAGGGGTTGTCGGCGGGCTGGAGACGTCCGCGCAGCTCGCCACCTCCGGCGGGAGCGCCCTGGCCGCAATCCACACCGCCCGCTCCGAAGTCCGGCAACGTGTCTGGGAAACGGCCGGTGATCGAGCTCCGGATGCCGGTGGGCAGGTGAACGTGGACCTGGACGGAGTACTGGTCGTCGCCCACTCGGACAAGCAGGACGCGGCCCCGACCTGGAAGAAGGCCTACGGGCACCACCCGCTGATGGGATTCGTCGACCATGGCTCGGGAGGAACCGGCGAACCCGTCGCTGCACTCCTCCGCCCCGGGAATGCAGGCTCGAACACGGCCGCCGACCATATCGCCGCCGCCCGGCTGGCCCTCGCTCAACTGCGCGGAGGTGTAGAAGACGCGCTGGAGTCTTCGGTGATGACGAGTGGCCGGTGGAGGTTGCCGCTGAATCGGCCCCGCGGCGTACACGGCGGACGGTCGAGGACGGCCTCGGCGCGACCGAGTACGGCGGGCGTGACCGCCGCGATCACGCCAACCTTCCGCCCACGACTCCCCAGCAGTCGCAGGGCATCGGTGACGCGCGGGTAGACGGGCTTGCCGTCGTAGCCGACCCGCCAGGCGTTGCCCCTGGCGTCGCCGTCCAGGGAGATGCCGATCTGCAGGCGCGGGTACAGCGAGTCGAAGAGGTTCAGCCACTGCTCGTCCAACAGCACGCCGTTGGTCTGGAGCGAGACGCGGACGACCGTTGGGCTGTGAGGCCAGTTCACGGAGGACGTCGGCGATGTGGTCGCGGCCAGCGGTCAGCGGTTCCCCGCCGTGCAGTTCGACCGCGAGGGGGCGCCCCCGGAAGAGCCCTCGACAGCGTCTGCCGCGGCCTGCGGTACCGGGCAGGAGCATCCGGCCTGTTCGGTGGGCCGTTCGCCACGCAACTTCAGGATCACCGATACGGCGCTGCCGGTGTCCTCGGTGTCGAGTCCGCGGTACAGCTGGGCGATCGGGTCGTGCTGTTCGGTGGTGCGGCGCATCGGCTGCCTCCTGGGTGGCCGAGACCGGAAAGGATCAGTCGTACAGGCGTCCCAACAGGGCGAGTTGGTGCGAGACCCGACCGCCCTGGGCGATGGCCACGAAAAGAGCCTTCCAGCTCCGTGCGGACTCTGGGCGGACAGGTTGTCCATAGGAATCGTTGGTGAACTCGGCTTACTTTCAGTCGAGTTGTGGTATCGGCGCGGGATTTTCGGTTGTCGGTTCGTCGTCCGGGCGAGGTGGCGTCCGTAGGCGTGGTCTACTGGGTCACGGGTGTACGGAGGCGACGTATCGAGCGGCTGTTGCCGGTCCGCCGTTCGGCGGTTGCGTCCAGGGAAGTGGTGTACGGGTTCGACCTGATCCGGGGGTTTGTTCCGGCGTCGGGATGAGGCCCGCATAGACGAACGGCCACCGGCTGATCTTTCAAGACGACCAAGTCTTTGAAGGAGATCAGCACGATGACCGCACCTGACAGTCTGCCCCTGCACGCCCTCGCGGAGGACAACCTCGCCTCGGCGAGTCCCGATCTGCTGCGCGCGATGGTCAAGACGTTCGCCGACGCGCTCATGTCCGCGGAGGCTGACGCTCTGTGCAACGCCGAATACGGGCAGGTCAGCGCGGAGAGAGTGAACCACCGCAACGGCTACCGCCCACGTGAGTGGGACACCAGGGCGGGAACCGTAGAACTGGCCATCCCCAAGCTCAGGTCCGGCAGCTACTTCCCGCACTGGCTCCTCGAACGGCGCCGCCGGGCCGAGCAGGCCCTGATCTCGGTGGTCGCCACCGCCTACCTGCTCGGTGTTTCCACCCGGCGGGTCGAGAAGCTCGCCGAGTCCCTCGGCGTCACCCAGCTGTCGAAGTCCCAGGTCTCCGCGATGGCCCGGCACCTGGACGAGCAGGTCACCGCGTTCCGCAACCGGCCCCTGGACGCCGGACCGTATGCGTTCGTCTGGGTCGACGCCCTCACGCAGAAGGTCCGCGAGGGCGGCCGCATCATCAACGTCCACGCGCTCATCGCGGTCGGGGTCAACGCCGACGGCCACCGCGAGATCCTCGGCCTGGACGTCGCCACCGCCGAGGACGGCGCCGGATGGCTCGCCTTCCTGCGCTCACTGATCGCTCGCGGCCTGTCCGGCGTCCAACTCGTCGTCTCCGATGCCCACGCCGGCCTGGTCGACGCGATCGGCGCCGTCTTGCCCGGCGCATCCTGGCAGCGCTGCCGCACCCACTACGCCCGCAATCTGCTGAGCCAGGTCCCAAAATCGGCCCAGCCCTGGGTGGCCACCCTGCTGCGGACTGTCTTCGAACAGCCCGACACCGACGCGGTGAAGGCCCAGATGTCACACGTCCTGGACGCACTGGAGGCCAAGTTCCCCAAAGCCGCCGCCCACCTCGATGCCGCCCAGCATGACCTGCTGGCCTTCACCGCCTTCCCCCGCGAGAGCTGGCGGCAGATCTGGTCAAACAATCCGCAGGAACGGCTGAACAAGGAGATCCGGCGTCGCACCGACGTGGTCGGTATCTTCCCCGACCGCACGGCCGTGATCCGGCTCGTCGGTGCCGTGCTGGCCGAGCAGAACGACGAGTGGACCGAAGCCCGCCGCTACATGGGACTCGACCTGCTCGCCAAGGCCCGCCTCCACCCGATCGAGTCGGAAACCGACTACACCGCCCTGCCCACCGAACTCACCGCATAGCCTCAAAACGAGATCACCGAGTGGCCGTCGATACACCACTACAGCGGACGTGACCCGTTCGGCCCCTGGAGGTCGTCGCGGGTTAAGGCGGCGCGGACAGTTTGTCCATAGGTACTTCTCTGCGAGCTCTTGACGGCAGAGCTGCAACGACTCCCGAATGTTGTCCTGTTTGTTGGGTAATACCCTCATTCGATCTGGATCCAAAGGCTTTGCTTGAGGTCTCGGATGTGGCGCCAGCAGGCCTCGCCCGCTGGTCGCGGTGCTTCTGGCTCTGTTAACACTTGGCGACCATGGTCACGGTCCAGGGCCCTTTCCGTACCCTGATCCGAGTGCTCCATCGCGAAGGGACAGATCCACCGATGAGTGAAAACCTGACGCTGGGAGACCGTCTCCGTACGGCACGCAGGACACGGAAGCTGTCTGCCGCCCAGCTGGCACAGAAGGTCGCAGTCTCCCCGAGCTACGTGCAGAAGCTGGAGTCCGGCGCGCGGAAGGCCTCACCGTCGCTGGTGCTGGCGCTCGCCAAGGCGCTGCGCTTCGGTCCCGAGGTCCTGACCGGGCAGCCGTACTACGGTGAGCCGGAAGCCGAGGACGGCGTTCACGCTGTCATTCCCGAGCTGCGCCGCCTCCTGCTCTGCTACGACACCCCCGACGACCTGGAGATCGCCCCGCGCGCGCTTCCTGTGCTCGCCTCGGAGGTCGACCAAGTGGCGGCCCTGCGTCGTGACGCACGCTACGCCCCGATGGGCCCCCTCCTGCCGCCGATCATCACCGAGCTGACGCACGTGCCCTCGACGGCAGCAACGGTGACAGGAACAGGGCGTTCTGGCATCTCGCGCGCGCCTACCGCGCCGTGAACTCGCTCGCTCACAAGATGGGCCACCACGACCTATCGAACACGGCGTTGGAGCGTGTCCGGTGGGCGGCCAACCGCTCTGGCGACCCCCTGATGCAGTTCACGGCTGGCTATCTGGTCGCCGGGGCGATGCTCCGCCAGGGTGCCTACTCGCCAGCACGCCGCAGGCTCGTCGCGCTGCGCACCGAGCTCGAGCGGCTGCAGCCGGAACGCTCCTTCACGGAGGACGCGCTCGCGGTCGACGGCGCTCTGCTGCTGAAGCTCGCAGTCCTGGAAGCCCGCGAGAACAACTCCGATCGTGCCGAGGCGTACCTGAGGGAGGCGGAGCAGGTGGCGCTCATGGGGGGCAACCGCGACTCCCTGGCGTACGAGATGTCGTTCGGCCCGACGAACATCCGCATCCACGAGGTGCACGCGATGATCGACATGGGCGACACCGAGCAGGCTCTCGCCCGCCTGGCCGAGTGGTCTCCAGTCTCCGGCGGCGAGTGGGCGCCGCCCACGACGACCGTCGGTGAGCGGTCGAGCCACCACTTCATCGACGTGGCGTCCGCGAAGCTCGCTGTGGGCGACAGGGCCGGCTCCTTCGCCGATCTCAAGCGGGCGCGGAAGGTCGCACCGAACCATACGCGGTTCCACCCGTCCGTTCGCGAGACCACCGCATCGCTGCTCAGGATGGACACCCACCTCTCCAATGAGCTTTCCACGTTCGGTAGTTGGACGGGGATTAGCGCAACGTGATGTGGTGTCAAGGGCTTTGGCAGGTGAAGCCCACGGACAATCTGTCCGCGCAGAGCGCTTGCTGAGTGGAATGGTCTCCTCACACGCAGTGGTGAGGAGGCCTTTTCCATGTCCGACGCCAATCCCGCAGCTCGCGCGCTCCCGCCGCGCTGGATGCCCATCGGCGACGAGCCCGAACTGTGCTCGGCGGGCGAGTGGTGGGATGCCGTACGCGCCGTAGAGGCCGTCGGCCGGCGCGCCATCGAGATCCTCGGCGAGGGCGACGACCCGGTCGGCCCGGTGATCCTTGACCACGGAGGACCGGAGCCCCGGCTGTACTTCCTGGTCCCTGTGGGCACTGCGGTCCGCTGGGAGGAGCCGGGAACGGTGGCACTCGGGCTGAAGTGCCACGTCGTCGTGCCGTCCGCCGAGAGCGCGACGCCCCCGGGGATGCACTGGCACGTCTATCCCCCTGGTCCTCGAACACTGACCCGACCCGAGGCTCTGCGTCGGGCACTGAGTCAGGCACGCAGGGAGCGACGAGGGCCGGCGGAGGAAGCAGCCTCCTGATGGCGCTGAGTATTTCCTCCGTGCTGTTGCTCGGGATCGTCGTGGTTGTTCTGTTCCGTGGAAAGTCCGTGAAGCCCGGACCTGCGATCGCCTGCGTACTCTTTGGGTTCTCCCTGGCGAGCACGTCCATGGCCCCGAGCATCAACCGGTTCATGACCAGCATGGCGGACATGATCGGCCAGATTCGCTTCTAGGCCGTCCGGCTCGACCATGCTGTCGGGGTCAGATGTCGGCCAGCGTGGTTTTCCTCGGGGCCCCAAACACAAGTCCAGTAGCACACCAGCCGGGGCCCCGCTGGGGTTCGCGGACACCTCGCTCCGCCGTTGAGACCCGATTGGGCGGCTCTGCGACGCGAATCCAGCGGATCGGCCCCATCCGGGCATCTCTTCCTCAGGGATGCTGCGGGTGGCCTATGCGGGCGATGAGCAGGGCGATGTCGTCGTCGGTCGGGCCGGGGATCAGGTGAGTGATGAGGGCGTCGCGCAGTTCGTTCAGGTCGGGGTGGTGCCCGGTGAGTAGGCGGGTGAGGTGGTCCAGGCGCTGGTCCAGGTCGCGGCCCCGGGTTTCGATCAGGCCGTCGGTGTACAGGACCAGGATGCTGCCCTGGGCGAGGGTGAACTCGGTTGTGGCGAAGTCGATGTCGTCGATGCCCAGGGGGGTTCCCGCGGGCATCTGCAGCAGGTGGGCGGTGCCGTCGGGGTCGACAACGGCCGGGGGCGGGTGGCCTGCACGAGTGATCCTGATCCGGCCGGTCGCCGGATCGCACAGGCAGTACACGCAGGTGGCCAGCAGTGCCTCCCCCTGGTCGGTGACGGCCGGCTCCAGTGCGTGCAGCAGCTGCGCCGGGGGCAGGCCGAGGCGGGTCAGGGCCCGCACGGTGCTGCGCAGGTGTCCCATGGCTGCCGCCGCTTCGATGCCGTGACCCATCACGTCGCCGACGACCAGGGCCGCGCTGCCGTCGGCCAGGGGGATCGCGTCGTACCAGTCGCCGCCGACCTCGTTGACGTCGCTGGCGGGCAGGTAGCAGTAGGTGACTTCGATTCCGGGCAGGTCCTCCAAGCGGTGGGGGAGCAGGCTGCGCTGCAAGGTCAGCGCAGTGGCGTGCTCCCGGCTGTACAGGCGGGCGTTGTCGACGCACATTGCCGCCCGGGTGGCCAGCTCGAAGCCGAGCGCGACGTCCGCGTCGTCGAAGGCGGAGCCCGGGCCGATGCGGTAGAAGGTGGCCGCCCCCAGCACCTGGCCGCGGGCGACCAGCGGGGCCATCATGAACGAGCGCACGCCCAGGTCGAGCAATTTGAAGGCCTTGTCGGTGTACCGGGCGGCTGGGGCGATGGCCCGCTCGTCCAGCTGGGCCACGACGAACGGCTGCCGGTCGGCCAGCGCCTGCACATACGGCGCGCGACGCGGGAAGATCAGGGTGCGCCCGACCGGGGTGAGCACGCGGGTGACCGGGGAGCCCGCGTGCGGGGCCAGCCCGAGGCGACGCATCGCCGCGCCCTCGGAGAAGTCGAAGCCGATTTCGCCGCCCTCGGCGAGCGGCTCCAGCAGGTCCACGGTGGCCGCGTCCGCCAGCCGGGGCACGGCCACGTCCGCCAGCTCCTGGGCCGTGCGGCCGAGGTCCAGGGTGGTGCCGATCCGCGCCCCGGCCTCGTTCAGCAGGTCCATCCGCCGGCGGCCGGCGCCCGTGGCGAGCTGGTCCTGCTGGTGAACGGTGACATCGATGACCGAGGCACTGAGGCCTACCGGCCGGCCGCAGACGTCGTCCAGACGCAGATACGAGCACGACCACACCCGCTTGTGGCCGGGGGCGTCGGGGGTGTAGCCGATGCGGCGAAAGTCGAGCACCGGCTCACCGGTGGCCAGCACCTTGCGCATCGCCGCCTCCATCTGCCAAGCGTTCACCCCAGGCATCACCTCCGCCGGACGCCGCCCGATATGAGCGGCCTCAGGCACGCCGTTCATCGCCACCAAGGCCGGATTGACCTGCTGGAACCGCAGCTCGGTGTCGAAGACCGCCAACCCCACCCGCGAGCCGGTGAACATGGCCTCCGACGACGCCCGCACCCCACGGGCCCTGCGGGCCGCGGCAGCGCCGACCGCGAACACCAGCATGGCCCTACCGCCGGAACCAGCCGGGCACGCCCATACCTCCAGCTCCACCGGCGACCCGTCGCGATGCCGCACCGTCAACGAGCCGATCATGCTGCGGCCGGACTCCAGCCCGGCCAGCAGCGCACGCGCCCGCTCCCGGCCCTCGGCCGGGACCAACAGCTCAACCGCCTCCCGCCCGACGGCCTCCCGCGGCGCATAGCCGAGCACCTCCGGCGCCGACATCCCCCACTCCGTGATCAGACCGTCCTCGTCCGTCGCCACCAGCGCCACCGGCAGCACATCCAGCCACGCCCCACCGCGCGCCACCGCGCCGCCCGCCGTCTCGTGCAACCGCTCGCGATCAGTCATCACCGAACCCCATGGGAACCGCACAGCCCCGTAGGCCCAGTATCCGACGGCAGCGCGCACACGTCTCTTCACCCGGCCGGGGGCACACACTCGCACTCCACCGGCGCCCGCCGACCCGGCCGCGGGCCCGAACTGGAGGCCGCGCTCGCGCTGGCCCACCAGTTCAAGGAGGCCGCCCCCGACGCCCCGGTCATCTTCACCGTGCATGAGCTCCAGCGGCTCGGGCGGTTCACCGCGGAGCTGATGTCGCTGTCCGCCGAGCTCCAGGCCGGCCGCATCCAGCTCGAACTCCTCACCGGCCCCTTCACTGGCATCTACGACCCCAACGGCATGGGCGCCATGTTCTTCGCCGTCCTCGCCTTCGCCGGGCAGATCGAGCGCAACTACATCCGGGAGAAGACCCTCAAAGGGCAGGTCACCGCCGCGAAGAAGGGCAATCACGGCGGACGGCCCAAGGTCGTCGACGACGACATGCTCACCTTCGCCCTCGCGCTCAAGGACAAGGGCGTACCCGTCCCCGACATCGCGAAGAAGCTCACCATCAAGACCGGCAAGAACGCAGGCACGAGCCCGTCGGTCGCCTCGCTGTACCGCGCGTTCGCCGAGGCCGAGCAGGAGACGACCGCATGACCGCGCCCCAAGCCGTCGCAGACCATCCGGCCATCACGTTCCGCGACACACTCCAGTTCTGCACGGACGGCCCGTCCTCCAGCGGCTGGTGGGGCGACCCCGCCATCGCCGAGCGGAAGTTCACCGAGTGGGTCGGCACGTACGGATAGCTGGACCAGGTGATCATCCAACTCGTCGAGGAACAGGGTGGCGGGCAGGAGACCGTGGTGAAGACCAGGACTAGGGAATCCGCAGAGACCGCGGAAACCCCGTAAACCCGCTGGTGAGCGCCACAGCAGCGGAGGCAGGATAGCCATATCGATCACTTGGTGAAAGGACCTGATCCATGGCACTCCCCCCGCTCAGTCCCGAACAGCGCCGAGCCGCGCTCGACAAGGCCGCCGCCGCACGTAAGGAGCGCGCCGAAGTCAAGGAGGCCCTCAAGCACGGCAAGCTGTCGCTGCCCGAGGTGCTGGCCAGCGACTCCGAGGTCATCCGCAAGATGCCGGTCCGCGCCCTGCTCGAATCCCTCCCCGACATCGGCAGGGTAAGGGCCCAGAAGATCCTCACCGAGCTGGGGATCTCCGACAGCCGCCGGATGCGCGGCCTCGGTATCAAGCAGCGGGAACGTCTTCTCGAACGGTTCGCGCCGCAGCGCTGACCGGTCGAGCCCTTTCGGTACGGGCTCAACTCCGGCAGGGTGGGTGCGTCCGCTGAAGCGATCAAGGCCGGCGACCGCGAAGAACCCGAGGAGAGAACCGGTGACACCGTCCGTGCCCGAGTGGTGACACCGCCCGTGCCCGAGTAGGGGAACTGACGAAACACGGGCTCTGGGGTGACGAAATGGTGCTGGCAGCGGCGATTCGTGGCCTTGGGCGAGCATCGCTCGTTTTGCCCCTTATGTTCGTCCGTAGTGGATCACGAACGAAGGGACACCGTGATGGGGTACGTGGAGACCAGCGACGGCACGCAGATCTATTACAAGGATTGGGGCCCGAAGAACGGAAGGCCGGTCCTGCTCAGTCACGGGTGGCCGCTGAACGCTGACGCCTGGGAAGCACAGGCGCTCTACCTCGCCGAGCGCGGCTGCCGGGTGATCGCACACGACCGACGGGGTCACGGCCGTTCCTCGCAACCGTGGGACGGCAACGGGATGGACACCTACGCTGATGACCTGGCCGCCCTGCTCGATCATCTCGACGTCACCGGTCTCACTCTGGCCGGCCATTCCACGGGTGGTGGCGAAGTGGCGCACTACATCGGGCGGCACGGCAGCGCGCGGGTTGCCAAGCTCGTCCTGGTCTCGGCAGTACCACCGATGATGGTCCGTACCGACGACAACCCCGAGGGGCTGCCCATCGAGGTGTTCGACGGCATCCGCGACGGTGAGCGCAAGGCCCGCGGGCAGCTCTATCGCGACCTCGCCGACGGTCCGTTCTTCGGCCACAACCGCCGCGGAGACGTCGCCCAAGGAATCCGCGACGGCTTCTGGCTCAACAGCATGCTGGCCGGTCACCGCGCTGCGTTCGAATGCATCGCCGCGTTCTCTGCGACGGACTTTCGCCCGGACCTGGAGAGGATTGACGTTCCCACGCTGGTCATCCACGGCGACGATGATCAGATCGTACCGTTCGAGGTCGGCGGTAAGCGTTCGGCGCAGATGATCCGAGGCGCTCAGCTCAAGGTGTACGAGGCCGCGGCGCACGGCATCACCGACACCGAGAAGGAGCGTCTATCCCGAGACCTCCTCGACTTCGTCCAGAGCTAAGCCGGAAATTGCGCAAGCAGTGGGGAATCCCGTTCTCGGGCCGCCGGAACACCACCTGCTCAGGCGGTCTGCCCTCGACTCCAGGCGATCCAGTCCGTGGTCCATCACCAGGCCGGCCCGGCCCGTGATTGTGTCCCGCACGAGGCTGCCCGGCCGCAGCCAGTCATAACTCTGCGTCGAATGCCGGTTACCAATCACGGAGACCTCCCTCGCTCGGAAGCCGGACATCGCCCCCCATGGAACCACGCCCAGCCCTGCCCCGGGAGCCCTGTAGCGGGCCACCCCTCTTTGCGTGGGCCGGGCTCGAGGGGAGGAGGCTCAGGTGCTGAGCAGCCAATTGAAGAAGAAGCGGTAGCGCCGCAGAGCCCTGCGCAGTTCCTCCGTGACCACCTGCGCGCCCTGCCCCCACTGGTCCTCCAGGTCCTGTTTGTGCTGAGCAAACGTGGTGGCCAGGGTCTGCATGACGTCTGCGACGAGGGCGTCGGCGTCGTGCACGGCCTTGCGCGGGTCGTCCACGAACTTGTTCTGGATCTCCTGCCAGCGGCCGCGGAAGCCCTGGTCCTCCTCCTCCGTCAGGAGCCGCGGAGCCTCGTCGTCCGAGGTGTCCGGCGTGCCCGCGGCGCCCGTGGTGGCGGTTCCGGCGTCGGAGCGGTCGGCGGCGGACCGGTCCCCGCCGGCCTTGTCGGCCGGGCTCCGTGTCTCGGACGTCACGGCGGTGCCCTCACCGGGGTAGATCGGGGCTCGCGAGGAGGCCTCCTCCGTTTCTCCCGGCGTCCCGGTGGTGGCGCCGGAGGGCTGAGCGAGGTCTTCGGTGGTCAGGCTGCCGGTGGTGCGGTCCGTGTCGTCTTTGCGGTGCATGGCGTTCCAAGCAAAGTCGGGGTGGGTGTCAGGGGCGGGCGGGCTGGGCCCGGCCACCGTCGGAGAGCAACTCGTCGAACACTGTGCGGTAGTGGATCATGGCACTCCGCAGTTGCTCGGTCGTCGCCTGGCTGCGCTGGCTGAGGGACTCCACCTCGTGCGCGGCGCGGTAGTGCTTGAGGGTGCGCCCGTGCTCCACCGAGAGGTCCTTCATCTGCTGATCGAAGCCCTCGGTCGGGTAGCCGCGGTCGTGCATCAGGGAGGTCACCAGCCGGTCCGCGTCGTGGACCGCGTCCTGCGGCCGGTCCACGAACTCGTCCTGGACGCTGCTCCACTCTCGCGTGTATCGATCACGCGAGACCGGGGGCAGCGGTTTGATGTCCAGCGAATCGTGCCGCCTCTCGCGTTCCCTGAGTTCACGCTCGGCGGCGAGCCGGCTGTCAGATCCTTCGACGGTCCGTTCGTACTCCGGGCCGAAGCGCTCACGGAGGTGACGGCGTCGCGTCATGAGTGAGACCGCCACAGCGGCCAGGGCGAGCACCACCACGATCGGAATGATGATCGCCAGAAGGGTTCCCGTGGACATGGGGACACACTCCTCGTGGGAGTAGCGATGTGCAGTGTCCGCGTTCCCAATTGCCTGCTGTTGACCCTCTCCATGGCGAGCGACTGTCAGGCGACCGCCGCCACGTGCGTCCGGCGCGGCGCCGTGCCGTCAACGGGGGAGCGGGGCGGCGGCCCGAGCCGGCTCCCGCAGGTCCGCGCGGCCACCCGCCGGGAGTGGGCTGGCTCTGTGGCCCGTCCGAATCGGAACCGCTCGTGGCCGGAGACCGGATCCTGGCTCCTCTGCACGCCTTGCCCCGGGTCCTGGTCCGTCAGAACACACGCCGCGCGGTCTGGGGGCGCCTTGCACAACGTCGGAGTTGAGACCCTGCTTTGGTTTCGCGACGGCGGCGTCGATGCTGTGGTCGGGACGCTCGATGAACCCGCCGGTATATAGCAGCAGGGGCAAGCGGAGGGGTTTTCGAGCCGGTGCTCGGTGCGGTGGAACGTCAGAAGCCTTGGTGCTGGAGGATGTCGCGTTCCGTGAGGGGTGGCGCGCGCGTCGGAGGTGCGGGGGAGTAGTGATGGGTGTCCGGCGTTGGACCAGGACAGGGTCCAGCCCGGACCGCCGTGGACGGGGTTCACCAGTAGTGGCGTCGTCCTGCGACGGCGTGCCCCATCGCGCCGAGGACCCACAGGATGGCTCCGATGACCGCCAGGATGATCCCGATGGTCCACAGGATGGCTATCCCGGTGACGAAGCCGACGACGAGCAGAATGATGCCCAGGATGATCATGATTTCTTCCTTGGGGGGTAGTGCCGCTTCCGCTGTGAACTGCGAAAGACCGCAAGGGCGCGGACACGGGAATGGTCCGTCTCCTCCTTACTCTGCGCGGTGTGGTTTGTGGCGGGCGACCTGTAGGCGGACCTCGGTGGGTATGTCAGTGAAGCCAGTGGACCGGTGGGCGGTTCGGAGCGGGCCTTCGCAGAGGGCGTGGAGGGCGGCGCCGGGTGCCCTCTGAGGGGTGAGGGTGAGCCTGACGCGGGTGCGGGGGTGGGCGGGCCGGCCGGTGATGCGTACGGCCGCATGCTCAACTCCCGGCAGGGCACCGGCTTCGGCGGCGATCGCGTCGCTGAGCGCTCGGTCGCGCAGTTCGACGCCTTCCTGCGGGGGTGTGCCGCCGACGGACAGCGCTCCGGGGTGGCGTCGGCGCAGTTGGGCGAGCAGCCACCCCAGGGTGAGCAGGGCGACGAGGGCGAGGGCGGCGATGACGGCGGGCCACCACCACCAGCCCTGGCTGCTCCAGCGAGCCCGGTCGGCGGAGCCGAGCAGGACGTCGTCCGGTGTGGTCAGGGGCCAGCCGGAGGGCGGGACCAGATCGTGTCGCCGGTAGACGTCGAACCCGGCGAAGAGGATCAGCAGGCCGCCGCCGAGCAGGACCAGTCCGGCGAGGGCCAGCAGACTGCGGTTGAGCACGGGTCGCGGCGTCATGGTGTGGCTCCGGGTCTGGGTTCTCCGGTCAGTTGGTGCGTTGCCGCACCCGTACGACGATGCGAGGAGGGCGGGCGAGGGCGAGCCGGTGGCGCTCCTCGTCGAGGACGGCGGTGAGGTCGTCCTTCACCTGTTGAGGGTCGCGGAAGCGGACGTCCGCGCGGGCCTTGACGCGGTGGCGGCGCACCCGGATGCGGGCCTTGCTGACCCCGGGTACCCGCATGGCGGCGTCGCGCAGCAGAGCGGCGGTGCCGTCGCGGTCCAGGGAGGCGCGCAGCCCGGGCGCGGGGGAGCGCAGGGGCAGCCAGTGGCGTAGGCCAGGGGTGAGGGCCAGGACGATCAGCCAGATGCCGACGGCGGCGGCCACGGCGGCTCCCGTGAGCATCCACACGTCGTCCACGGGGCGGGTGGCCAGGGCGTCGGTCAGGAGCTGTCGCCAGGCTGCCGCGGGGCGTCCCGCCCGTACGGCGACGACGTCGACCAGCGCTGCGACCGCCGCCACGAGGATCACCGCGGCGACCAGCGCGGCCGGAATGCGGCGCGCGGACCACGGACGGTGGGTCCGGTGTCCTCTGTCGCGCTCGTCGGCCGTCAGGTTCGGCGAAGGCGTGTGGCGTTCGGGCGGACCGGGCCCTGTGGGCTCCCTCGGCTCCTGGGGCTCTTTCGTCATCGGGACCGCTGCACGGCGCGGGGGTGGCGCGGAGTCGCGGGCGGGAGGGTCCGGATCGGGTGTCATTCCGGTCGTCCTTTCTGCGTGGTGGGCCCGGTGGTGCGGGCCGGGTGGCTGGTCACAGGGCCCGCCCCCGGTTCGCGCCGGAGGTGGCCACCAGCCGTCGGACGGTGAGGGTGACCTCCCCCACCCGCAAGCCGGTCAGCTGAACCACCCGTTCGGCGACGTCCTGCTGGATCCGCTCGCAGACATGGGGGATGTCGGTGGGATAGGGCAGCTCCATGGTCAGGTGCAGGCGCACGGATCCGCTGCGGACTGCGGCGGAGGCGCTGGGTGCCGCCGGTCCGCTCGGGCCGGGCGGGAGGGCGGCGCGCCGGGACTGGGCCGTGCGTGCGGCCTGGGTGGCGATACGGGCGACCACCCTGTCCGGGATGACGGTGGCACCCCGCTCGGCCGGAGGCGGCAGGCCGGCGGCCCGCGCCGATGGGCCGGATCCTTCGCCGGGAGGTGGCGAGCCGGGCCGGGTCCTCACCGCCGCCTCCGTGCACCGAGGTCGAGGTCGCCCTGCACGACGAGGCCGACGATCAGCCCCGCCGCCCCCAGGACCAGAACCAGCAGAAATGCCCAGAAGCCGCCGAAGTAGCCGGCGAAGCCCAGGGCCATCCCGGCCGCGAGGCCCGTGGTCGCTGTGTTCATGACGCACTCACCCGTCTCGCGAGCGTCATCCGCGTGATCAGCCGCTTGCGCCGGGACGCGGCGGTGGCGGCGGTCACGGCGGATCACCTCACGCGGCCCTCGTCCGATTCGGACTCTTCCTCCTCGTCGGGAAGGTGGACGTCGTCGACGACGATGTTCACCTCGACGACCTCCAGTCCCGTCATCCGCTCCACAGCGCTGATCACGTTGGTGCGCACGTCGCCGGCGACGTCGACGATGGAGACGCCGTACTCGACGACGACGTCCAGGTCCACGGCGGCCTGCCGCTCGCCGACCTCGACCTTCACCCCTTGCGTGACGCTGCCGCCTCCGCCGGGGACGCGCTCCCGCATGGCGCCGAAGGCACGGGCCATGCCCGCCCCGAGGTTGTGGATGCCCGGTACCTCGCGGGCGGCCATGCCCGCGATCTTGGCCACTACGCCGTCCGCGATGGTGGTCTTCCCCCGGGTCTCGGCCGGAGCTCCGGCTCCAGTACGGCCCTTCAGCGCGCTCACGCCCGCGTCGGGTCGGCGGTCCGCCCCGACGCTGGTGATGTTGTCCGTCATGGCGGTCGCCTCGATCGGTCGGCCGGACACCGGCGTGGTGCCCGTCGAAAGGTTGGACATGCGGGGCGGCGGACTTCTCACGAGCGTTCGATGTGATGTGCATCACATGCAAGGAGGTGGGTATGCGATTGTCCTGAACCATGAGCAGGAGAGGCATGATCGAACGGACCGGTTCCGCACCTCTGGGAGGCGACCTGCCGGATGGGCTGCTGGCTGTGTGGGCTGCCGAGGGGGACGAGGACGCCTTCGCTGTTCTCGTCCGGCGGCACAGCCGTCCTCTGCTCGGCCTGGCCTGCTGCATGCTCGGTAACGCCCAGGATGCCGAGGAGGCCGTTCAGGACGCCTTCGTCAGCGCCTGGCGGCGACTGCCGGAATACCGCCACGATGCGGAGTTCCCCACCTGGATGTACCGCATCACCGTCAACCGCTGCCTGAACTCACGACGCCACAGACCGCCACCCCTTCCACTGGACGCCGTCGCCGAACCCGCAACGGGCGACGAGTGGAGCTCGCCCGCCCGAGCCGCAGAGGAGGACGCAGAAACGGCCGCTTTGACGTGCGCGCTCGGCGAGCTGGACGCCGGACAGCGTGTCTGCTGGATCCTGCGGGAGCTGCAGGGTCTGCCCTACAAGGAGATCGCTGTCGTGACACAGACCAGTGAGCAGACGGTGCGCGGCAGACTGTTCAGGGCACGCCGGTCCCTGAAGGAGGCGATGGCCTCATGGCGCTAGACGACCCGCACGCGCAGCCTTCCGAACCGCCCGGAGACGACGGGTCTCCCGGCCACCCGGCCATCGATGACGCGGCTCCGCTCGCAGGTGACGAGGTACTGACCTGCGGCCGCCTGCTCAGCCAGGTCTGGGAACAGGCACAGGACGCGACGCCGGCTGCGGATCCGCACACCATGTCATGTCCCCAGTGCCGCGAGGCCGTCGAGGGGCTGGCCAGGCTGAACGCGGCCACGCGGGCGCTGCGTGCCAAGGACCCTCCCGGCCTGCAGGCGCTGACCGACCGCGTCATGAGCATCGTCAGGGCCGAGGTCCGGCTGGGGCGGCTGCTGCCACTGGCCGACACGATGCTGGATCTGCTGATCGCCGAGAGCGCCGCGGCGAAAGTGCTGCGGCATGCCGCGGATACGGTCCCCGGGGCGAGGGCCGTGTCCTGCCGGCTCGTGCCCGCAGGTGGCACCGGCGTGCAGGTGGCCATGACCCTGGCCGCCGCCCTCGACCGCCCGCTGCCCGACAGGGTCGATCAAGTACGCGGGTCGATCATCGATGCCGCCGTACAAGCCCTGGGGATGGACGTGACGGCCGTCGACATCATCGTGGTCGACGTACTGGAGCCGCCCTTGCCCCTCGGCCCTGCGGGCTCCGGCCAGACCACAGGCGGTGGTCTCTGATGGCTGCCACCGAAACGCCGCCTCCCCTCAGCGTCGCGGCCGCAGCGGCCCTCGCGGTTCCCGGCGTGGCCGGCCTTCAACCCCGCCTCGCCCACCGCCTCGCGGCAGCGGCCTCGCCCACATGGCCGGAGACAACAGCTCAACATGCCCCCGAGGCAGGTGTCCGCATCGACCGGGTGCCCGACGGCTCGGGATGGCACATCGAGGTGCGCTGCGTCCTGACCGAAGGCCACAGAGTGGTGGACACTGCCCGGGATGTCCACGACCAGGTACGGGCCGCTGTCCTCTCCTACCTCGCCGCACACGACGCCCCGGTAGCGGTCACCGTGACGGTCACGGTCACGGTCACCCGCATCGCCGCCCGGGACTTCACAGTCTGAGCGCCGCACGCGACGGTCGGCGACGAGGCCGGACTGCTGCGTCTAGATCTAAAACGACGGGCGTTATCGACAGGTGGGTCTCCTACGGGCCGCAGCCGGGAAGTTGCCTCGCTGCAGGCCACCGAGAGGCGCAAGGGCATACCGGCTGCCCGTGCAGGCCAACGGGATCTGCCGGACATGGTCCTCGATGTACAGACTCACGACGGCGAGAGCGACCGATGGGCACGATCTGAGCACGAGGCATGTCGGCTGTAGGACGGCTCAATGCGCGTCGGATGTTTGCACACCCCGAAGGGAGAAGACGGCAGCCGCTGCTGTGCGGCGCAGCTCCTCGACGACGTCAATCTGATTGCGTGCGCGGTCCAGCAGATTCCTTGGTTGTGACTCATCGAGACCAGGTTCCGCCTGTGCACCGCGGCCGGACAGCTCGTCACCACCGGCCGCCGTCGGGTCCTCCGTCTTGGCGGCCACTGGCCATGGACCAGCTGCATCACGGCCGCCCTCGACCGGCTCGCCCAACTCCCGAACCCAAGATGACCAGCTGATTTCCCGTCCCAACGACAGGACCACCCGACCCTGAGAAGTGGAACCCGGCGCCCGCCCGACGCGACACTCGGGCCCCCGGCATGCCCAACATCACCCACACAAAGCGGAACGGCCCGCCGACTCCGTTGGCAGACCGTCACGAAAGTTCGAGGCTAGAAGTCAACGAAGCCACCGCGACGTGGTGACGACGGGGGACAGCACTCGCGAGCTGACGGCAATCGCAGCAGGGACTGTCCCGCTTCCGCTCGCGGGTTCTGTACGGTGTGAGCCGGTCGGCGGGGCCGAACGGTCAGGCGATCCCGGTGCCGCGTACCAGCAGCAACGTCACGTCCACCACCGCCACGGCGACCGCCGCCGCGAACGCCGCTCGCTCCCAGCGGCGTCCCAGCACCGTCCCCGCCACCGCGACCAGTCCGGCCACCGCGAGGGCCACCACTCCCCATCTGCCGGGTGGTCCGGCGGGCCCCAGCGTCAGAACCGCGGACGCGGTCGCCAGCGGTACCGGCAGCAGCAGCCGCGCGCCGTCCGGGCCCAGCCGCTGCGGAAATCCCCGTACGCCCGTCGCCAGATCCCCGCGGATGTCCGGCAGCACGTCACCCAGATGGGCACCGACCCCCAGGAGCGCCCCGGCGGTGACAACCCACCAGGCCGGCCAGGGCTGCCCTGGGAGCCCCAGCGCCACGAACGCCGGGAGCGCGGCGAAACCCACCGCGTACGGCGCCCAGGACCATGCTGTCGCCTTGAGCCGCAGGTTGTACGCCCACGCCGCCGCCACACCGGCCAGATGAACGACGCCCGCCCACAGGCCACATGCGAACGACAACGGCACGCACAACGCCAGCGCGGCATACGCGGCCACCCACACCTCCGTCACACCCACCGCGCCGTCGACGACGGGTTTGCCACGGCGGGCGGCAGCGATGTCCCGGCGCGCGTCGAACGCGTCGTTGCACCAGCCGACGGACAATTGCCCGCTCAGAACGGCGGCGGTGGTCAGGACACAACGCGCGGCGCCCTGGCCGGCGGTCACGGCCAGCGCTGCCATCAACGCGGTGACCGCCACCACAGGCCCGGGGTGGCACGACCCGGCCAGGCCACCCGACCGGCCGGCCCGCATCGCGGCCACACCGCTGGGCGTCGACTGCTCAGGAGTGCCCACCCGGCCGATCGTAGGCGTCCTGGCCCCGACCGGCGTGGAGCACGCGCCCCGGGGCGAACGGCCGGACGGGCGATGCATGGTGCCGAAGCGTGGGTTCGGGGAACACGTGCAGAGCAACTCACCCCAGTCGACAGCCGGACGGGAACCCTATGACGCGGATCGCCGCCGTTCACGGTGCCCTCGCACCGCACCGTCGCACCCAGTCCGAGATCACCGACATGGTGGCCCGCACCTGCCTGCCCGAGGGCACCGACCGCCGGGTCCTGGACCGGCTGCACCGCAGCGCGAAGGTCCGCTCGCGCCACATGACACTGCCGCTGGAACGGTACGAGGAACTGGACGGATTCGGTGCCGCCAACGACGTCTTCATCGCCGCCGCCACCGGTCTGGGCGCCAAGACAGTGAGAGCCGTACTGCAGATGGCCGGTCTGTCCGCAGCCGACGTCGACCTGCTGGTCTTCACCTCCGTCACCGGCATCGCCGTTCCCTCGATCGACGCACGGCTGGCCGGACGCCTCGGACTGCGGCCGGACGTCACACGACTGCCCCTCTTCGGCCTCGGCTGCGCCGGTGGCGCCGCCGGCCTGGCCCGTATGCACGACTACCTGCTGGGCCGGCCCGACCACGTGGCGGTCCTGCTGTCGGTCGAACTGTGCTCACTCACCTTCCAGCGCAACGACGCCTCCGTGGCCAACCTGGTCGCCACCGGGCTGTTCGGCGACGGCGCCGCCGCAGTCGTCGCCTACGGCGCGGACCGCCCGGACGAGCCCATCGGCCCGACAATCGTGGACACCCGCAGTCACCTGTATCCGGACACCGGGCGCCTCATGGGCTGGGACATCAAGAGCTCCGGCTTCCAGGTCGTCCTCGACCCGAAGGTCCCCGACGTCGTACGCCGCTCCCTCGCCGATGGCGTCGAGGGATTCCTCGGTGACCACGGCCTGAAGCCGAAGGACGTGACTGCCTGGGTCTGCCACCCGGGCGGACCCAAGGTCCTTCAGGCCGTCACCGAGGCCCTCGACCTGCCCGACGACGCACTCGATGTGAGCTGGCGTCATTTGGCCGACGTGGGCAACCTGTCCTCGTCGTCGGTGCTCCACGTGCTGCGCGACACCCTGGCCGAGCGCCGCCCGCCACCGGGCACCCCGGGTGTGCTGCTGGCGATGGGACCCGGCTTCGCCTGCGAACTCGTCCTGTTGCGCTGGTAGTTCGGACCGACGAAGGACACAGGACACAGGACACAGGACACAGGACACAGGACACAGGACACATGATCTGGTACGGACTGCTGGTGGCCGCCGTCGCCGCCGAGCGCGTCGCCGAACTCGTCGTCGCCCGCCGCAACGAACGGTGGAGCACCGCCCGCGGCGCGACGCCGACCGGGCAGGGCCACTACCCGGCCATGGTCGCCCTTCACACCGGCCTTCTGATCGCCTGCCCGGCCGAGGCATGGCTGGCCGACCGGCCCTTCGTAGCCGCCCTGGCCTGGCCGATGCTGGCCGTACTGGCGGGCGCCCAGGCACTGCGGTGGTGGTGCATCCACACCCTGGGACCCCGTTGGAACACCCGGGTGATCGTCGTACCCGGACTGCCGCTGGTGACGAGCGGCCCCTACCGGTGGCGGTGGCTGCGGCATCCGAACTACGTGGCCGTCGTCGCCGAGGGCGTGGCGCTGCCTCTGGTACACACCGCCTGGGTCACCGCGGCCGCGTTCACGGTACTCAACGCCGCCCTGCTCACCGTGCGCATCCGCTGCGAGAACCGGGCGCTCGCCGCCGCGACCACGCCGGCGTCGGCATGATCGACGTACTGGTGGCCGGCGGCGGCCCCGCCGGACTGGCCGCGGCCATCCACGCAGCGCTCGCCGGCCTGGAGGCCGTCGTCGTCGAACCCCGGACCGCGCCTGTGGACAAGGCCTGCGGAGAGGGAGTCATGCCCGGCGGTGTCGCCGCGCTGCGAACACTGGGCGTCGAGATCACCGGCCGCGAACTGCGCGGCATCCGTTACGTGGAGGGCACCACCCGCGCCGAAGCGTCATTCCGCGGCCGGAGTGGGCGGGGAATCCGCCGTACAACGCTGCACTCCGCACTGCACCAGCGCGCGCTCAGCCTCGGCGTGCGCATGCTGCCGGGCAAGGTCGGCGAGGTACACCAGAGCGCAGACACGGTCACCGCCGCTGGAACCACGGCCCGTTGGCTGATCGCCGCCGACGGCCTGCACTCCCCGGTGCGCCGCAGCCTGGGGCTGGAACTGCCGGGCCGCCCCCATGGCCGCTACGGACTTCGCCGGCACTACCGCGCCGAGCCGTGGACGGACTTCGTGGAGGTCCACTGGGCCCGGCACGGCGAGGCCTATGTGACACCGGTCGACGACGACCTGGTGGGCGTCGCGGTCCTCAGCCGCAACCGTCGCGGCTACGACGAGCACCTGGCCGGCTTCCCGACCCTCACCGCGTCGCTGCGCGGCTCGGTCGCGACGGAGGTACGCGGAGCCGGACCACTGCGGCAGCGGGTGCGGCGCAGAACCGCCGGCCGTGTCCTGCTCGTCGGCGACGCCGCAGGCTACCTGGATGCCCTCACCGGCGAGGGCATCGCCCTCGCACTGGCCACGGCCGGGGCCGCCGTCCGCTGCCTGGCCGCCGGGCGACCGGACGAGTATGAGCGTGCCTGGGTGCGGCTGACTCGGCGCCACCGGCTGCTCACCAGGGCCCTGCTGGCCGCAGGCGGCCGTCCCAGCACCGCCCGCCTCATCGTGCCGGCAGCGTCCCGGATGCCTTCGGTGTTCTCAGCCGCGGTCCACGCACTGCAGTAGTGGCCCGGCCTTATTCACCCCGAAAGCGAACGAAGCCAACCGTACGTGCTTTCCGCGCCAGCGGAGGTTGGTCTGGGGGCGAGGTGGGCGCCGAGTCTCCTGAGCTGGTTCTCTCCGCGCTGGTGAAGCTGGTGAACGCCACCTTCGCTGCCCGGGACGAGATGTGGTGGGGCAGCGGCACGGCGTGCGTCTCCGCCAGCGGCAAGTTCGACTTCTGGTCCTCGAACCTGATGGCCGAGTGACACCAGCGCTACCGCGGCCCGGGTGTGGTGATCTACTGGCACGTCGAGTGGAAGTCGGTGGGCATCGGGCCTTGACCCAAGGCCGGGCAGTGAAAGGGCCGACGGCACCACGGCGCTGAACCGGTGCCTCGGCGGACGGAAGCCGGCGGTGCGCCGCCGTAACGACTGCCGCACCCTGGACGGTCGCGGCCCCATGTGAGCTGCATCACGGCCCGAGGTCGGTTACGTTGATAAAGCACCTGGTCAGAGGGGGTAACAAGCCGTAACCCACCGGGGACGTTCCATGACCGGCCTGACCGTCATCCTGCTGCTCGTGGTCCTGGCCACAGCCGTGACGACCGGCGCTCGGCGCTGGCGTATGCCCGCCCCTTCGCTCCTGGTGGTTGCCGGTCTGATCGTTGGGTTGATGCCCTGGGTCCCCGGGGTCCGCCTGCCGCCGCACGTGATCAGTGTGTTGGTGCTGCCGCCACTACTCTTCGCCTCGGCCGGGGAAATCTCTGTCCGTGACCTGCGCACCGTGTGGCGGCCTGTGACCGGCTTGGTCTTCGGCCTGGTTCTCGCCTCAGCCATCGCTGTCGGGTACGTCGCGCGAGCGATCACACCGCTCACCACGGCGTCCGCGTTCATCCTCGGATCTGTCCTGGCCAGCACCGACCCCGTGGCGGTCTCCGCGCTCGGTCGGCGCCTTTCCCTCCCACCCCGTGTGCAGGTGATGGTGCAGGCGGAAAGCCTGTTCAACGATGCCACGTCCCTGGTCCTGTACAAGGTCGCCGTGGCCACCGCGGTTTCCAGCAGCGCCATCACCGTGTCCGGAACCGTCGGACAGTTTCTGATCCTTGCGGGCGGAGGAGCCCTCATCGGCGCGGCTGTCGCCGCAGTGGTGACTCTCATCCGCAGACGGACCGAGGACCCCATGTTGGAGACCGTGATCGTATTGGTCACCCCGTACGCCTCGTACGTCATCGCGGACGATTCGCACACCTCCGGAGTGACTGCCGTCATTGTGTCCGGGGTCGTCCTCGGCAGCGCCGGCCACAAACTCAGCAGCGCCCCCAACCGCCTCCAGGTCCACGCCGTCTACGACACCGTGACCTTCCTGCTGGAGAGCGTCGTCTTCGCTCTCATCGGCCTCGAACTCCCCTCTCTCGTCCGTCAGCTCGCGCACGACGAGCACGGCTGGCCGCTGTGGGTCCCGGTGATCGTCTTCACTCTGCTCACGATCCGCCTGCTGTGGATCTTCCCGCTCTCTGCCCTGATCCAATACCGGCACAGAGAGGGCGACAGTCGCCTCTCCTGGCGCGTTCCGGCCGTCCTGTCCTGGGCAGGCACCCGAGGCGTCATGCCGCTGGCCGCCGCACTCTCCATCCCCCTGACCACCCACACAGGGGCGCCGCTGCCGCACCGGGCCCTCATCCTCATGCTCACCACCGGAACCGTCGCGCTCACCCTCATCTTCCAGGGATTCACCCTCGCCCCTGTCGTACGCCTCTCCGGCATCGCTCTGGAGCCGGAGCACTCCGTGCGCGAGGAGGTCCGGACCCGCCGACACATTGCGAAGGCCGCTCTCGAAGAGCTCAAACAGCTTGGCGATCTGGATCAGCTCGCGGATCTGGGTGCCGCCGCCGAGACCGCCTTGAAACAGGCCCGTCGCCAATTGGAGGCGCGCATCCACCAGGCCGAAGATGCCCACTACAGCGACCCCGACGCCCGTCCTGCCGACGCCTACCGCGAGATACGTCGGACACTCATCGCAATCGAAGCGGCCGAGCTCCAGCGCCTCTACGAAGCGAACAAGATCAGCAATGCCACCCGGCGCCGGATCCAGCGGGAACTCGACCTCGAAGAAGCCAGCCTCCGCGCCCGCGGCTGACCAGCAGCCCCGGTAATTCCTAGCTACTGCTCTGACCGGGGACGTTCGCCGGAACGGCTGTGGTCGGCCCCGGACGGCTCCCCCAGAGTGGATCAAGCCTGCCGATCACGCCCGGCGAAGTGCCAAGCCCGACCCGGTGCGCGTTCCTCTCGTCGCTCCGCCAAGCGTGAGAGCATGCCCGACAACATTCGCCGAGTTGTTCGATCACGAGGCGAGGGCTGGTCTGCCGCCCCAGCGGATGCCCAGGGGCGCGCCGAGGGGCCAGCAGACGGCGTAGACGTACCGCAGTCCGGTCATGGTGCCTCTTTACGGGCACGGTCCTGGTCCACGCGGCCCCGCTCCAGGCGGTCCGGCTCCGGTCGGCCGCGGTCCAGCTCCAGTTCCTCCAGCCGCGCCAGCCGCTCGCGCAGCTCCGCGTTCTCCCGGGCGAGTTCGTCGCGGCGGGCGCGGGACGAGAGCGCCGGGTCGGTCTCCCACCAGTCGATACCCATCTCCTTGGCCTTGTCGACCGAGGCGATGACGAGCCGGAGTTTGACGGTGAGCAGTTCGATGTCGAGCAGGTTGATGCGGATGTCGCCCGCGATGACGATGCCCTTGTCGAGCACGCGCTCGAGAATGTCGGCGAGGTTGGCCCCGCTGCTCGGGCCGTACGGTTCGGGCAGTCGGCTGGGCGTCGTCATCGGCGGCCCCCGCCCTCGGCGTACTCGGGCTCTTCCTCTTCCTCGGCCTCCTCCTCCCCCTCAGGCTCTTCCTCCCCCTCGGGCTCTTCCTCCTCCTCAGGCTCCTCTTCGGGCTCTTCCTCTCCCTCGGGCTCCTCTTCGGGCTCTTCCTCCTCCTCAGGCTCTTCCTCGGCGTAAGGGCCCTCCTCCTCTTCGGGCTCCCCCTCCGTGCCCTCGGCGGCCTCCCGCTCCTCCTCCTCGACCGCGTCCTCGTGGCTGCGGACGACCTCGCCGTCGCGGATCTCGCCGCGCCAGCCCTCGTCGGCCTCTGCCTTGAGGGTGATGAAGCGGACGTAGTTCTTCAGGTCCAGCCGGGCGCGGCGGCCCTGGGCCCGCCAGATGTTCCCGGTCTTCTCGAACAGGCCGCTCGGGTAGTACTCCATGACCAGCAGGACTCGGGTGAGGTTCTCCTCCAGCCGGTGGAAGGAGACGACGCCCTTCGTGGTGCCCTTCGCGCCCTCCGACGTCCACTGGATGCGGTAGTCGGGCACCTGCTCGATGGTGTGGGCCTTCCAGCTTCGGCTGGACCAGAACACCTTCAGCTGCCAGTCGGAGTGGGTGTCGTCGGCGCGGCTCGCGCTCTTGACGCCCTTGGCGAAGGTGCTGAAGTCCTGGAACTGGGTCCACTGGTCGTAGGCGGTGCGCAGCGGCACGCCGACGTCGACGGACTCGATGATGACGATGGGCTTGTTGCCCCCGCCGCGCTTGCGCTTGCCCTTGCCGCCCCCGAGGCTCTTCAGCGCGCCCATGACGCTCTCCTTGGCACGGGAGGCGCCCAGCTCCAGGGCCGAGCGCAGCGGGCCCTTGCCCTCGGCGAGCTTGCGGCCGGTGTCGAGGGCGAGCTTGGCGAAGCCGGGGCTGTTGCCCTCGGCGATGTCGGTCAGCTTGCCGGTGGTCTCGCCGAGCTTGTGGCCGAAGCCGGCCAGCAGCCGTTCGGCCTGGGCTGCGAGGTAGTCCTGTGCTTCGGCCTTGAGCCGGTCGGCGGCCTCGCTGTGGGCGAGGTCGGTCAAGGGGTTGTTCTTCGTCGCGCCGCCCGCCGCCCTGTCGGCGGTGGAGGTCACGGATCCCAGAGCCTCGGTCATCGGTCACCATCACCCTTCGGCCGCCGGGAGCGGGCAGCGCGGGTCGCGTCGCCGGCCGCGGCCGTCTTCTTCGCGGCCGGGCGCCCGGCCGCCGTCTTCTTCGCCGCCGCTTTCTTGGCGGGGGCCTTCTTCGCGGGGGGCCTCTTCTTGGCCGGTGTGTCCGCCGACACCTTCTCTGCGGTCTTCTTCCCGGGCGCCTTCTTGGCGGGTGCCTTCCTCGCGGGGGGCCTCTCCTGGGCCGCTTCCTTCCGGGCCGGTTCGCCCCGGTCTGCGGCCTCGCCCGCGGGCTCGGTCTCCTCCTCGGCCTCGCGGCCCTCCCGCTCCTCGTACTCGTCCGGGTACGCGTCCTCCCCCTCGGCCTCCTCCCCGCCGGGCTGTGGCACGACGCCGGCGAGCTCGTCGCGGACCTGCGCGGTCCGCCCGTGCAGCCGGTCGGCGAGCGCGTTCATCTGCCGTTCGACCATGGCCCCTGAGGCCGCCTTGCCCACGCCCCGCAGTTCCTCGCGCAGTTGATCCCCGATCTCCTTGAACTGCGGGTTGTTCACCATCTGCTGGTTGACCAGCTCCGCGATTCCGCGCGGGCCGAGGTTCAGCTTCTTGCCCGCCACCATGCTGCCCACGGCGAGGGCGAGTTTCGCTTTCTTCGTCCGTCCCAGGAGATATCCGGCCCCTACCGCGAGGCCGAGTGCCACTCGATTCATCGTGCTGTCCCCTCACCTGTCCCCGCGCCCCCGCGCATGCCGATCTCCAGCCGGTCCAGGAGCTCGTCCTCCCGGCGGTCGTATTCCTCCTCGGTTATCTCGCCCGCTTCCAACTTCTCTTCCAGTCGCGCCAGTTCGGCCCGTACCGTGGCCGGGTCGTAGTAGATGCGCTCGGCTTCGCGCAGTACCTGCCTGACTGCCCACGCACTGCCGCGCGCCGGAGCGAACGGCAGCAGCAGCACCTCGGAGATGAGACCCATGGCGTCACTCCGCTCCCGCGTCGGCCCCCGCCGTGGTGCTCGCGGGCTCGGCGGGGCCGGGCTCGACGAAGCTGTACGGCGGCAGCGGGCCGTTGACGCGCAGATCGAGGTGGGGCAGGTCTTTGCGGGCCTCTTCGACGGCGGCCAGGAACTCGTCTGCCGAGCCCCGGTCCACCAGGAACGACGCGTTGACCAGCCAGCCGGTGGAGGGCGGGCCGTCGCTGACCGCGGCGGCCCGCGGCTCAAGGGCGTGCACGATCTCGCGGGCGTCGTCGGCCTCGCGGGCCTGTACGGCGGCCGCGACCAGCTCACCGAGCCGGAGCTTGTCTTCGTAACCTCCGCCGCCGGAGCGCCGGTTGGCCTCCGCCAGGGACCGGATCTCGGGGTTCTCGGCCATCACGCGGTGCAGCACCGCCTCCTCGACGTGACTGCCCTTGACGTTGTACTCGACCTTGCCGTCCAGCGCCCGAAGGCGCTCCTTGTAGTGCTCGGCGCGCTCGGTGAGCACGCCGGTGACGGTGTCGTCGTCCGGGGAGACACTGCCGAACCGCATCGGCAGCACGCAGCCGCCCGCGCCGGCCTCGCTGAGCACGCTCTGGTGGGCGAGCAGGTCCCGCCGTTTGGGGCGCAGCCCCTCGGGCGCGTCGCTGACGACCGCCGCCAGCTCGCCCGCCTTGAGGATGCGTATCCCGCGCGGCGGATCGCCTACACCGCCCATGCCCTCCGGCAGCGAGGGGTGCGTGGCGGCCGTGATCCCGTAGACGTACGTGCTCACTCCTGCTCCTCCCTCCGGCGCGCCGACGTAGGCTTGCGGGCCCGCGGCCGGGTCTCGTCCGAGTGCTCCTCACGGGCCTGCTTAAAGGCGTCGGAGACGGTCTCCGCGGCGCCGGACAGCGCGCCCTTGGCCTTGCCGCGCGCACCGGACTCGGTGACCTCGCCGACGAGGTCGGGCAGGCCCGGGGTCCTGTGCGGACCGGCCTCCAGATCGAGCCGGTTGCACGCCTCCGCGAAGCGCAGGTAGGTGTCCACGCTGGCGACGACGACACGCACGTCGATCTTCAGGATCTCGATGCCTACCAGGGAAACCCTCACGAACGCGTCGATCACCAGCCCCCTGTCGAGGACGAGTTCCAGTACGTCGTAGAGGCCGCTGCTGCCGCCTCCGCCACCGGACGTCTGTGCCGGAACAACGGTCATGCCAACCGCGCCTCCTTGTCTGTGTGTGGGACTGTGATTGCGAGCGGGCGGCCTAGTGGCCGCCGGGCCGGTGTGCGTCGGCGCGTCCGCGTTCGTAGCGGCGCAGGCGCCGGTAACCGGTGAGCTGCCCCTGCGGATCGAGTTCGACCAGGTAGCTCGCCATCAGGCTCATGGTGTCGGGCACTCGAACGAGTTCGAGGACCTCGACCTCCAGCGACCAGCCGTCCTCCGTCTGCCCGAACGACGTGACGGACTCGGCGGTCAGGCCGGTCAGCTCGGCGAACTGGGCGCGCGCCTCGCGCAGCACCTGCATCGGGCTCGGCCGGTGGCCCATCGTGCTGTTGTTGTAGCCAGTGCGTGACTCCTTCGATTTTGTTACTTTTGCGAATTCTGTGACCCTGATGCGTTATATGCGTTCGACATGGCCACCTCCTTTTTTCGGGTGGCCGCAGGTTGCTAGGCCAAACCTCCGCGGGCGCGCCTGAGGGCCGGGTCGGCGAGCTGGTCCCGGGAGACGGGGACGGCGACGGGCGCACCGGGGCGGGCCCGTACGGTGAAGGGGGCGGCCGCGGTCTGGGCGTAGCCGTTGCGCTGTACGTCCAGGTAGAGGCGGTCACCGCGGTCCTTCTTGCGGACGGCTGTGGTGAGCCGGTCGGGGGGTGGGGGGCTGGCAATCGTCCAGCTCGACTACGCCGCCCGCAACTGGACCCCGGGCCGCTGGGGCGGCCAGCGCGAGCAACTGGTCGACGCCATCGCGGAGAGCTGGACGGGCCTACTGAGCAGGGAGCTGACCGTGACCGACGACAGGCTCTGAGCTGGCCCGCCGCCAGGCGGTCTCCAGCGCGCGGGCCGCCGCGTTGAGTGTGGTGCCCAGCGGCCGCAGCACGTGCGGGTCGTACCGCACGCTCGGCATGGAGACCTCACCCGACCGGGCTCATGTGCCGACCCCATAGGTCCGGCGCCGCCGACGTCTGTCCCGTACTGCCGTGCCGCCCTCACCGCACCGCCGCTTCCGCGCCGTCCGGCGGGCGCCCGAAAAGCCGCCCTTGCACACTGCAAGGGCGGGTACTCGCGGTGGATGACGGCGACAGGGCCGCCGTCCGCACGGCCCAGGACGTCCTGCACGGTCCAGGAAGGCGGTTGCCCCCGATGCCCCGGATGAGTGGCACATCCCCCCTCGACGCCTCCGCGGTGGACGTGGCCGGCCTGGAGGCGGCGCTGCGCGAGGCCGTGGACGGGGAGGTACGGTTCGACGCCGGGAGCCGAGGCGCGTACGTCACGGACGGCTCCAACTACCGGCAGGTGCCGATCGGCGTCGTCGTCCCGCGCACCGTGGAGGCCGGGGCAGAGGCCGTGCGGGTGTGCGCCCGGTTCGGTGCGCCGGGGCTGTCCCGCGGTGGCGGCACCAGCCTGGCGGGACAGACGACGAACACCGCCGTGGTGATCGACTGGACCAAGTACTGCCACGCCCTGATATCCGTCGACCCCGACGCGCGAACCTGCGTGGTCGAACCGGGCATCGTCCTCGACGCACTCAACCAGCGGCTGTCCGGCCACGGCCTGCAGTTCGGGCCGAAGCCCTCCACCCACAGCCACTGCGCGCTGGGCGGCATGATCGGGAACAACTCGTGCGGCGCGTCAGCACAGGCGTACGGCAAGACCGTCGACAACGTACGCCGGCTGGAAGTCCTCACTTACGACGGGCTGCGCATGTGGGTGGGCCCGACAACAGAGGCCGAGCGGGCGCGGATAGCGGCCGAGGGCGGTCGGAAGGCGGAGATCTACGCCGGCCTGGACCGCATCGTCACCGAGTACCTGGCGGACATCCGGCGCGGTTTTCCGAAGAACCCCCGCCGGGTCTCCGGCTACAACCTCGACTCGCTGCTGCCGGAGAACGGCTTCGACGTCGCCCGGGCCCTGGTCGGCAGCGAGGGCACCCTGGTGACCGTACTGCGCGCCGAACCGACGCCGACACAGCCTGGACGGTGGCCGCCGCGTGGGGTCAGCACACCACCTGCGAGGTGGACGTCGTCGCTTTCGCACTCGACGCGCATGAGCAGGTAGCAGGAGATGAGGACTTCGTCTTCTACGGCGCACCCGAGCATCCGGACGGCACCGTACGGCTCGCTACGGACGGCCCCACGGAACAGGCCATCACCGCTGACCTGGAGCGACTGCCCCTGGAGGTCCACCGGGTCGTCATCGCCGCCGCGATCGACGGCACCGCTACGTTCTCCGACATCGGCGCCATCGAGATCACCGCCACCTGCGGGATCGGCGCGGCCCCGACCGCCCGGGCAACCCTCGACGCTGCCACCACCGAGCGCACCATGATCCTCGCCGAGATCTACCGCCGAGGCGACGGCTGGCGGCTGCGTGCCGTCGGGCAGGGCTACGACCACGGTCTAGCCGACCTGGCCCGCGGCTACGGCGTTGACGTCGCCGAGTGACCCAGGAGGCGCCCGAACGCCTACCGGTGCTGCTTGGCCCGTGCGGCGTGCCTTCGGCCGTGCGGTGCAAGGCTCACGTCAGGGCGAAGCCGAGAGGTTCGCGGGGCTCGTAGTGGGGGTGATGTCGCGGACCAGGCCGCTGGCGGTCAGACCGAGGGGGTGGCGCGGTTGAAGTCGAGGCCGTCGAGGTGAGCTCAGACGATGTCGAGGCTGAAGGAGCATTCGAAGGCGTAGATCCCGCGGGTGGAGCCGGCCAGGGTGCGCCAGATGGTGGTCGAGACGTTGGGGTGGGTCGGGGCCGGGGTGCCGAAGGGCTGGGCGGCGTTGTGCATGACGTTGAGCAGGACGGCGTACGCGCGGGTGGGAAGCGCTGGAGGTAGTAACCGGCGAGGGCGAACCGGTCGGCTGCCCCGGTCGGGCCCGGCAGCGGTTCCTCGCCACCGAACCCGCTCCGGTGCATCGTCGCGTCCGAACTTCCGTCCATCGGCGCCGATTTGGTGCTATTGGGTCGCTTAGGCGTGCTAGGCAGCGACCGCCTGGGTGGGGCACGATCGCTCATCGGGGGGGTGCATGGACACGGAGTCAGCAAGATCTGCGAAAGGCAAGGCAGACGAAGCTTGGTCGCTGCTGAAGGTGCCGACGGTGCCGCTGTACGGGGTGAATGGCCACCATCCGGCCGGCCATGGCATAGGCGGAATGACCGAGCCCACCCGATTACTGTGCGCGGTCGCGCACCTGCGGCCGGACAGAGCCGAGGAGTTCGCCGAGAAGCTCGGAAAGTGGCGGCGGAAGAAGGCAAAGCAGCTCGGCGACAGACTCACCCCCAAGAAGGTGCGCGAGCGGCGCCTGGAGCAGGCCGCGAAGCGGGCCATCGCTGGTGAGCAAGACAAGCTGAAGAAGCTGTTGGACGACGAGGAGGAGCCGACCGCGCCCAGTCAGCCACGGGTACTGGTTGGCCACGAGTACGCGCGATGGGTGCGCTGCCGGATCGCGGCCGGAGGGCGGCCGGTGCCGTCGCAGGGCTTCGACCTGGAGCCCGTACTGAACGCGTGCGCGCAGGTGCAACGCCTGCTGTGGCTGCGTCGTGCTCTCACTGTCCTGGCCTGTGCGGCGGGCGGGCTGTGGGTGCTGACACCGCTCGCCTACCTGGCGCTGCTGGTGGTCCTGATCGGGCTGTGGGCGGCCTTCTATATGGATCGGGTGCTCGCCCAGAGGCAGCTACGCGCGGTGATCGGCGCCGACGCTGGTGAGACGTGGGGTGCCGATGTGCCCCGTCGATTCCGACGGGCGGTGGAGCGGATCCGGGACACGTCGTACGGGGAGGTCGTGCCGTATCAGAACCAGGTCCGTGCCTCGGGAGCGAAGTACCACTTCGTCGGGGCCGGCAAGGTCTGGTTCGAGACCCAGATCGGTATTGACGTGACGCCGGCCAAGCCGAGGGACGAGGACGACGGCCAGGGCTCTGAAGACGGAAAGAGCCCTTTACGGGCTCTACCCAGTGTGGAGGAACTGTTGGCCGGGTCCCGCCCTGGTGAGGGGGTAGTCCGGTTCACCCCGGACGACCTGCACGCGCATGTAGCCCGCGAACTGCAGCGTCCCATAAAGCCACTGCCGGACTACCACCCCGACAGCCAGCAGGAGGTGTTCGGAGTCGCGGCTATCGCAGCTGACCGCTGGGAGGCGCTGACGCCCGAACGGTGGGAGGGGCTGGTCACACTGGCCCGGGAAGGCGTAATGGCAGCGAACGCGCAACGTGCGCCGAAGGTCGCCCGACGTTTTCTGTGCGCGCGGATGACCTCTTGGGACGGCGAACTGGTGGCCTCGATCTTCGTGGGCTTCGCCTACGAGAACCACTACCTGCGGGTCGTCGTCCGCCCCCACGTTGTCAACCCGATCCACCCCGTTGTACGCGAGGCGGAGAAGAAGGCGGCAGGCGCCGGGTGGGCATGGCGGCGGCGCACGACGTACCTCGCCGCCGTGGACACGGGCTGGTTCGTGGTCCGGCTCTTCAAGCGAGCCAAGAACAGCGAGCTGCGGCCCGCCCAGGACCCCGGTAATGGGCCGGTGAGCCTGCGCGAGGTCTACTCGACCCGATACATGGACGACATGCTTCAGTACGACGACGCCCGCCGCTACATCGAGATGATGCAGGGCCGCGTCCTCGCTGCGGTCGAGGGCTTCCTCGTCGAGCACAACGTGGACACCGGCGAGTACAGGAAACGCATCACGGTCGTCCTCAACAACGGCATCATCAACACCGGTGAAATGAGCAACGTGCAGAACCAGCCGGGGGCCGTGGGCTCTCATCAAAAGGCAGGAGGGGCAGTGTGATGTTCGGTCGCAGGCAACAGCCGGGTGGCACCAACACAGGCATTCAGAACAGCGGATCCATGCAGAACGTGCAGAACCAGCCGGGGGCCTTCCACTCGACCCAGAGCCAGGACAACTCCGGTCTCGGCCGGGAGGAGTTACAAGGCATCACCGAGCTCCTGGTGCGGATCCGGCAGGGCATGGAGCGTGAACGGGACCAAGTCGAGGACTACGAGCTGTGCGTCGGCTTCCTGGACACGGTAGCCGAGCAACCGCTGGACAACCCCGATGGGCGGGCCGTGGCCAGAGGGCTGTTGGAGACGATCCAGCAGAAGTGCGGAGGCGTGCCCGGCCTTGTATCCCTCATCGCGTCCACACTCTCGGCGGTCTCCGCGCTCGCCTAACGAACGCCCCCGGTAGAGGTGGGGAGGGGTCACCCTCGTCGCCAGTCGTGCGTGGGCAGCGTGTCGGCGAGGGCGGCGAAAAACCGCTGGTCACGCCAAGCGTCGCGGTTGCCGATGAAGAACAGGAGATTGGGGCGGGAGGCAGCCCAGGCACGGGCGCCGGGGCGTCGCGCGTCTGTGCCGAGGATGAGGACCACGACGTTGGCCTCCTTCCCTCGGGTCGTATGGATGCTGCCCGACTCGACCGTCGGGCAGCAGGCCCCGGCAGGTCCTCCCGCGCCCCGAGGACGACGCCGCGGGAGGGGCTGATCCCGTACACGTCCCGGGCGAGGTCGATACCGCCGTCGCCCCGTAGCCGTTCGAAGATGCGGCGCAGCGCCATCCCCTCCTCGAGGATCCATTGCCCCTCGGCCCCGGCGGCGGTCACGTACACCCAGCAGCTGCTGGGACCGTAGCGGTAGGGGCCTCGGTCGGGTGTGTCGTACACCATGACGTTGTCGTAGGCGATCGCGGTGCTGATGCTGAACGTGAGGTTGTTGCAGCGGCGGTGGACGCGCGGCGAGGCCCCGCTGTTGGCGCTCTCTGAAAATGGCTCTGTCCGCAGTTTCGTGAATCCCCAGGTCAGCAGCGGGAACGAGGGATCGTTTCGGCAGAGTGTCTCCACCGTGGCGAGCAAGACGGTCGACGATGTGCTGTTTTCCGGGATCGATGTTCGGGTGG
The DNA here is from genome assembly GCF_006540305.1 of Streptomyces sp. 6-11-2. Lineage (GTDB taxonomy): Bacteria > Actinomycetota > Actinomycetes > Streptomycetales > Streptomycetaceae > Streptomyces. The sequence goes on from NZ_BJOR01000001.1 coordinate 6,494,388, forward strand.
AGCGGGTGAGCGACTTCTCCAGCGGCCAGGCTCTGGCGGCGACCCGGGAGCCCGCTATTGAAGTCGGCTCCCAAACGGCTCCCAAAATGACCCCAGGAACCTTCCTGGCGTGAATTCACCTGGACGTGCCAGGGCGTCCAGCCTTCACAGGAGAGGTCTTCAAATCCCTCCGGGACAATGCGATCGATGACGAGAGCGCGGGACAGTACGCGGCCGCACAGCCACGCTCCGACGGCATCCTGGTAGTGAAACCCGCGGCCCGCCCGCGCCCCTGAGCGCGTCCGCATCCACAGGGATCCGTCGGGTCCACTACTTGAGTTGCTCTGCTTCGCGGATACGGTGGGCCCGACCTGCCCACGCCGTCGCTTGTTCTTGCTGGCCATCCAGGAAGCATGGCACCCGCGTATGACAGTCGAGGCGACTTCAACATGCGGGGCCCGCCGAGCATTGCCTCTGCAGAGGGATTGAATCACATAGGCGCGGATCCACCTGGCGAAAAGGCCAGACCACGGAAGGCGTTGCGTACGTCGGCCAAGGGCTGCCGGTCACGGGTGTAGTAAAGCTTGTTCGTCAGCAGTGCGGCCCACCGGCCTTGGCGGGGTGAGATCCATGTGCCGGTTCCGGTGAATCCGTAGTGGACCCAGACATCGTCGACTGGGGCGGTCCCGGGAGCGGTGTGCCAGAACAGGCCACGCACGGGTGCCAAGGTGCCGGTCTGGATGGTCAGTGACGTTGCGGTCCAGCCGGGGCCGAAGCCGGCTCGCTGCGGTGCGGTACTGGTGTCCAACATGTAGCGGAGGAAGGCGGCGAGGTCGTCGAGGACGGTGAAGGCGCCTGCGATGCCGCAGACGCCACCCAGGAGGCGTGCAGAGAAGTCGTGGGCGGTTCCCTTGAGGTGGGTGTCAGTGTCCCGGTCGAGTTCGGTCGGGGCACAGCGATCCGCGATCTGATCGGGCAGTGGGCCGAAGCGGGTGCTATCCATGCCCAGTGGTTGCCAGATGCGGACGGTGGCCAGATGGTCCAAGGTCTGGCCGGAGAGGCGTTCGGCGAGGTAGCCGAGGATGAGGGCGGCCCGGTCGGTGTACTCGACGGCCTCGCCTGGTGGCCGGTGGAGTCGCTCGTGCAGCACGCCTCGGCGGATGTCCTCCTTGTCGGTGCCGTAGAGGTTCTTCAGCTGGGCACGCAGGGGAAGGCCAGCCGTGTGCGTCAGCAGCTGACGGGTGGTCACGGCGTCGAGGGGCTGGCCGGAGACCTCCGGCCAGAAGGTGCCGAGCGGCTGGTCGAGGTCGAGGGCGCCGTCCTCCCACAGAGCGCCGATGCATGACCAGACGGCGAGGATCTTGGTGAGGCTGGCGGCGTCGAACACAGTGTCGGCGCGCATCGGCACGTCCGGCTCGTCGGGATCGAGGACACCAGCGATGCCTTGGGCGCGGATGCCATTGGCGTCTCCGACGGCCCACACGGCGCCGGGGTACACCTTGTCGCGGACGCCTTCGTCGAGCAGGGCTTCGATGCGGTCGATGTCGTACGTCATGGTCTCCCTCTTCGCTGGGGCATCCCGCCGGCCAGCGTAGTGACGTTCGCGGAGCGGGCCGGGTAGCGGCGTGGCGGACCGCTCGGAACCGTTCAGGCGAGTTGGCGGCCGAGTTCGGTCAGGGATCGCGCGGTCGCCGAGAGTGGATAGCGTGCGGCGTTCGCGTAGCCCGCCTGCCGTAGGGCGGGCAACAGGCCGGGGGAAGTACGCAGCCGGTCGAGGTCACGGGTCAGGGCGGCAGAGTGGGTAAAGTCGGTGGCAACGCCAGAGGCAGCGAGGGCTTCGTTGAGGCCGGGCACGGGTTGGTAGAGGACAGGCAGACCACAGGCTTGAGCCTCCAGTGCGACCAGGCCCATGGCCTCCAGGGTGGTTGACGGCATGACCAGTACGTCATGCCCGGTGAACGCTCTCCACAGCTGTGGACGGCGGAGCCAGCCGAGGTAGCGGGCTCTGACGCCGGCCCGTTGCAGTAGCGGAGCCAGGGCATGGAACTGGGCTCTGGGGGCGGCGATGCTCAGCTCGACGCCTGGCACCGGGGCCACACTCTTGACCAGGGCCTCGATGCCCTTCTCGGCGGTCAGCCGTCCTGCGTACAGCAGTCGTAGGTGGCTGGAGGACGTGCGAGTGGGGCGAGGCGGTGGATCGGTGAGCAGGTGGTCGGGGATGCCCCAGGGAATGCGGGTGATCTTTCGCCGGTCGACCTGTGGGGCGAGCTTGAGGAGGTGGTCGGCCATTGCCCCCGTCGGAACGACGATCGCGTCGGCGGCCCTGGCGGTCTCGCGCAGAACTTGGAGCTGGTCGCGGTGGGCCTCCGCGAAGATCAGGTCTGTGCCGTGGACCAAGGCGATGCGGGGATGCAGGGGGAGCGCCCGCATCAGGGCCGGAGCGGCACCGAAGACGAGGTGCTGCAGGTGCAGTACGCCGATCTGGGCCGGGTTGATTGCAGTCGCGAGAGCCCTGCGCAGGGCTGCGACGTAGCGGCCGAAGGCGGGACCCTCCAGACACTTCCCGGTCACGGGCAGCAGGTCGAGCCCGGTCGGGAGAGGGCGTCTGGGACTCGACGGGGCCAGCATGAACGCGCGTGCAGGGATGAGGGGGCGGTCGCCCGTGTAGAGGTCGAGGAAGAGTTCGACGCTGCCGCCGGGGCTTCCGGCGGGCAGGTCCAGGAAGGTGGCGGCCAGCGGCCCGGTAGCCGAGCGGGAGCTCACAGGACACCTCCGGGAATCTCTTCGTAGAGGCGGGAAATGTCGATGCCGTCTGTCGACGCGTACTTGGCGGATTGCTGCTGGTAGCTGACCGGGGCGCCGAAGGCCGTGAGGAAGACGAGCTTTCCGAAGGTCATCCCCGGATAGACGCGCACGGGCCGGGCGGCCCGGATTTCCAGGGTCCAGCGGATGGCGTGGCCCTGGTGTCCGAGCGGGGCTGAGACGTGGACCCAGATGCCGAGGGCGCCGATGGTTCGGTCGCCGTTGAGCATCTGTGCGTACGTCTCCGAACCGGTCTTCTCCAGCGTGACGCCGAGGTAGAGCATCTCGGGCTGCAACACCAGGCCGGTGGCGGGGATGGGCTGCTCGATGAATGTGGTTGGGGTGGCGGCGTCGAGGTCACCGTCGCAGACGCGGAGTGTGTCGCCGAGACGCCAGTCGTAGGCATTCGGGGAGATCCGGGCGGGGTCGTACGGCTCGATGGTGATCTCGCCGGTCTGGACGGCGGCGGCGATTGCGGGGCCGGTGAGGATCACGAGGCCACCGTCCGAAGTTTTGTAAGGTCGCGCCAGTAGGCCGACGGTCGGGGGCCCACGGCGGCCTGGTACTTGCCGTGGTAGAGGTCGATGGCGCCGGTGGAGACGAAGAACATGATCTGCCCGATCTTCATGCCCGTGTAGACGCGCAACGGGCGGATCGGGGAGAGCATCAGCGTCCACTGGCCGTGAAAGCCGATGTCTCCGATCGGGGCGGTGATCTCTACGAACAGGCCCAGTCGGCCGACGGAGGAGCGGCCGAACAGCAGCGGCACGAAGGTGTCGGAGCCGACATGTTCGACCGTGTGGCCGAGGTAGAGCTCGCCGGGCTGGAGTACGTATCCGCCTTGGTCGATCTCGACCTCGTGGGTGGGGTTGGGGCGGTGAGCGTCGATCTCAGCGGCGGTGTAGGTCAGCAGCGTGGGGCCGAGGCGGACGTTGTAGCTGTTGGGGTTGACCTGGTCCGGCTCGAAGGGGCTGATGACCAGGCGGCCGTCGTGGGTCGCGGCGGTGATCTCGGGCCCGGTGAGGATCATTGTTCGCCTCCTTCGATGAGGCCGGCAGTGGAGGGGAAGGGCGTGGCCAGGACACTTCGTGCGGCCTGCCCCAGCCGCAGTCCGGCTTGATGCGTACGTCCGCCGAGGTAGCTGTCGGCGAGGTAGTCGGTGGTCAGCACGCTGCGTATCGCCGACGGCAGAGGCGTGGGAGTGATGACCAGCGGACCGACCCGTTCGGTGAGGTGGCCGAGCAGCTTGTCGTGGCCCTGGGTGTGCTCGTCGGGGAGGAAGGCGTGGACGAGCTGGTTGTCGAAGGGCTCGATGGACAGCAGGTCGCCGAGGGTCAGGATGTGGCCGAGCGGGGTGGGACGCAGGGCGGTCTCGTTGAGGATGACCGCGTCCGCGCCGAGACCGGAGTGCAGTCGGCCGGCGATCTCGGTCAGGAGGTGGCGTCGGTCCAACGGAGTATTGCGGTATGGCTCGTTCACTGTGCCGAGCGGGTTCGTCAGCGTCCGTGCCACGAGGGTGATCTCGTTGTGCAGTGCGGTGAGGCCCTCGGGGATCGCGGCCGAGTTCGGGAAGGTGCACGGGCGGGCGTCCCAGCCGCTGTCGACGGGCTCTGCGGTGGCGTATCCGAGGCCGAGTTCGTGGCCCTTGACGACGAGGGTGTCGCCGATGTGCACGGGACCGTAGGTATCGCTGTGACAGTGGCCGGAGAAGATGACGTCCACGAACGGGCACGCGCCGGCGAGCTTCAAGCCCTCGTCGAAGCCGGAGTGGGACAACACGATCCAGGCGTCGGTGAAGTGATGGTGTTCCAGCATCACCTTCCGCAGGGCCTGTGCCGGATCGGTGACCTGATGGCCTGCGCGTTGGTCGACGGGAACCGCGTTGAACGCTTGCGGTCCGATCACCGCGGTGACGGCGACTCGACGGCCGCCGATGCGTTTGATGCGTACGCGGTCGAAGAGGGGCTTGCCGTTCTCGTCGACTGCATTGGCGCACAGGGTCATCTCGTGCAGCGCCGGCTCGAAGTAGTGCGGCCAGCCGTGGTTACCCGGTGCGAGCAGGTCGTAGAGGCCAGTGAGGACCTGGTGCTCGATCCGGCCGTTGCCCAACCGGTAAAAGCCGCTGCCCTCGAAGAAGTCGCCGCAGTCCACGATCAGGCTGTCGGCCCTGGCGTTGTGGAGGTGGGCGAGCATCGCTGCGGCCGAGTCGAAGGCGGAATGCACGTCGGTCGTGGCGATGATCCGCCGGAGCTGTCGGCTCACGGGGTGACCTCGCAGATGTCGGCGCCGAGGGCATGCAGCTTGGTCGGCAGGTCGGCATGGCCGCGCCGGAGCTGTTCGAGCCCGCCGAGGGTGGTGACGCCGCGAGCGGTGAGGCCGGCGATGAGCAGGGCGGAGCCCGTACGGATGTCGGTGGTCTCCACCCCGGCGCCGGTCAGCTGCTGTGGGCCGGTGAAGCGGCACTCGGTGGGTGAGAGCTCGTGGATCTCGGCACCCAGGCGCGCGAGTTGGGGCAAGAGGTTGCCGTGGCGGCCCGGGTTGATGGTGTCAGCGAACAGATGGGTGCCGGGGCGGGTGAGGGCAAACGCCATCAGCGGTGGTTCGAAGTCAGCGTCCAGACCGCCGGGGGAGAGGGAAGCGATGGCTCGCAGTGGCTTGTTGGCGGAGCGGGCGTCCCGGGCCTGCACAGCGAGCACGTCGTCCTCGGTGCCGGCGGGTACACCGAGCGACCGCAGGGCGTCGACCAGGGGAGCGACGTCATCGCCGCGTACGCCGAAGATGCGCGCGTCGCCACCAGTCGCCGCGACCGCACAGGCCAGCGTTCCGGCCTCGATCTTGTCGCCGGGCACCCTCCAGGTGATGGTCTCCGTGGGGGCTGCCGGGTGCGGCGCGAGCGTCAGGACGGATTCGCTGACCCGGCACTCCCATCCGGCCACCTGCAGCGCTTCGACGATGCTGAGCACTTCCGGTGACAGGTTGGGCTGGCCAAGACGAAGCGGCCGTCCGGCTACGGCCGCACGCAGGAGAGCAGCGATGCTCGCGCCCCGAGAGCGGAAGGGCAGCATGATCGAAACCGTTCCGGTCCGGGCGGATGCTGCCTCCACGAGGTAGCCGTGATCGTCGACGGTCGTACGGTCACCGAAGCGCTCGTAGACCTTGAAATGCTGCTCCATCCCGCGCTCCCCGATACGGCAGCCGCCCGGCCAGGGAAGTAGGGCTCGCCCGTAAGCACCCAGCAGAGCGGGTACGAGGTAGTACGAGGCCCGGATGCGGGCGGCGGTGTCGGCATCAGGGACCGACTGGATTCTGTCGCTCGGCAGGATCACCACGGTGTGTGGATCGCTGACGGGGCGGGCCGCGTGCCAGCCGGCCTGCTGAAGCAGGGTGAGCATGGTCTCGACGTCTGTGTTGCTCGGAACGTTGCCCACATGCACCGGTCGGTGCATGGCCGCGGCGGCGGCCAGCAGTGGCAACGCCGCGTTCTTGGACCCGTCGACACCAACGGAACCGGTAAGCGGGCTGCCGGGCCGGATGGCGACTACTTCTGCTGCGACTGGGGGAACCCCTACGGCTGTCAACAGTCAACTCCTCTGCAAGGGAGGGCGCTGTGAGGGCTGGCAGGGGGTGCTCACCTTGAACTCGGCCCAACAGCGCTTGCCTCGTGACACCTGATCGAATCCGTGGCGATCCGCGAGCGCGGCGACGAGAAACAGGCCGCGTCCTCCTTCCTCGTCCATGGCGGGCAGACCGACCTGCGGGACGTCAGGGCTTGTGTCTGTCACCTCGATCAGCAGACGTGCGTCGCTCAGGCGCGCGCCGGCCAAGATCGGCCCGTGTCCCGCGTGCCGTACCGCGTTCGTGATCAGCTCGGCGGCCACCAACTCCGCCGTGTCCAGGAGTTCCGGCCCCAGGAACGCATCCCAGTTCCGTATCGCGCCCGCGAGCTGCCGCCGTGCGGCCGTAGCTGCAGCAGGTGTGCCGGAGACGGGAAAACGGACTTGGTGCACTTCCATGAGTGACCTCCTGGATCGGTGCGGCTTCTCCACGCAACCGCGCCAGGCACCAGCGGAGCCAGGCCGTGTGCCGGAGCTGCATCACTTATGCAGGAGCTGCATCACAGCCAATCGCCCCTCGGTTACGCTCGGTTGAGCAGGCAGGATCGGCGACGGCAGGAGGAGCCGTGGCACAGATGGCCGAGGCACAGAGCGAGGCGAGACGGATCGGAGAAGTGATCCGTCAAGCCCGCGTGTTACAGCGGCGCTCGCAGAAAGACGTTGCTGCCGCACTTGGGTATCACCAGTCGAAGGTGAGCCGCCTGGAGAGTGGCCGGGGTACCGATGATGTCCGCATGCTGCGCGAGGTCGCACAAGCGCTGGACATTCCGCTGCACCGCCTTGGCCTCGCTGCCGCGTCGAGTACCAGCACCTCGGACCTTGAGGCAGAGGACATGCACCGCCGTACCTTCCTTGCCGCGGGCGTTGCCGCGCTCACGGTTCCGCCTTCGCCCGCCGCAGCGCATCACGATCTGGTTCAGGTCCTGCTGCCCAGTGCCAGTCCAGCGACCACGGGCCAAGCCTTGGACATCAATGGGCTGCGCGATCGGACACGGGCCGTACGGCGGTTGTTCTGCACGTGCGACTACACCGAGTTGGAGCGCACCCTGCCGGGACTGATCGCCGACCTGCGCCAGGCAGCCGGCGGCTCATCCGGCACGGCTGAGGCATCCGGATTGCTCGCGACCGCGTACCAGACGTCAGTGAGCCTCTTGCTGAAGCGAGCGGATCAAGGCAACGCCTGGCTCGCTGCCGGTCGCGCCATGGCCGAGGCGGAGCGATCTGGAGACCCCGTCGTCCTCGCCGCCAGCGTCCGCGTTCACGCCCACGTCCTCGTCCGCGAGAAGCACACACCACAGGCCGTGAACATCATCCGCCACACCGCCGACCAGCTCACCGGCTCCTACGACCAGCGGTCGCCGCGCTACCTGGCAGCGGTCGGCCTGCTTCTGCTCCGTGGCGCGACCGCAGCCAGCAGGAACGGAGACCGCGACACCACCGAGGACTTCCTCACCGAAGCCCGAGAGGTGGCTCGCTACGTCGCTTTCGACCGGCCCGACGCCTGGGCGAACTTCAGCCCCACCAACGTCGCCCTCCATCAGGTCAGCGCAGCTGTCTCCTTCGGTGACACAGGCATCGCCCTGGAAACAGCCCGGCCGCTCATGCGCCGGCACATCCCGGTCCCCGAGCGCCGTGCCGCCCTGTGGGTCGACGCCGCCCGCTCCTATAGCCAGCAGGGCCGCATCGCCGATGGGTACCAGGCGCTGCGCATCGCCGAGAGCTGCGCGGCCCAGGACATCCGCCGCCCCGCTGTCCGGGAGCTGGTCGCCGACATGGCCGCCCGCGATCGCCGCCGTACCCTGCCTGCACTGCACCACTTCAGCCGTCAACTGGGAGTCCCCGCGTGAGCGACCAGCCCGACCAGCAGACCAAGAAGCCGTTCCTCTATGTCGTCGTGTGCGCCGCCGGAGTCGCCGGCGACGTCGGCAAGCTGATCACGGCCGCCCAGGAGGTGGACTGGGACGTCGGCGTCATCGCCACCCCGCAGGGCCTGGGCTTCATGGATGCCACGGCCATCGAGGCCCAGACCGGCTACCCGATCCGCTCTGCGTGGCGCTCCCCCGGCGATCCTCGTCCGCTGCCGCCCGCCGACGCCATCGCGGTAGCCCCGGCGACCTTCAACACGGTCAACAAATGGGCCGCAGGGATATCCGACACGCTCGCCCTAGGCATCCTGTGCGAGGCGTACGGCTTCGGCATCCCCACCGCCGTTCTGCCGTACGTGAACTCGGCGCAGGCCGCCCACCCCGCGTACGGACAGAGCCTCGACCGGCTGCGCGAGATGGGCGTCCTGATCGGCTCGTACGAGCCCCACCGGCCAAAGGTCGGCGGCGGGGCCGACCGCTTCCGCTGGGAGGAAGCGCTGGAGCTGCTCACCCCCAGGCTGCCCGAGCGGGTGTGATCAGCGTCGCCGAATGTGCGGCGCCTGCGAGGGCGGCGCAGCCGTTGCTGCCTGTATTGGTTCGCCAGGGCGCCACGCTGCGCTGCGGGCCTGCGCTGCACGGGCACGTGCGCTGGGCACCGGCCTTGCGCTGAGACGCTGGACACGCCAGGTCAGGACCCGTGCTGGGTGGCGAGCATCGTCCAGAGCTCGCTGATCGGCGGCTTGCTGGAGGAGTTGCTGGGGGTCGTGTCCTGCGGCCTCGGCCTCGGCGAGTATGGCAGCGAGGGCGTCGACACGAATCCGATCGAGTCCACGTTCGCCACCGTCCGCCTACGGGCCAAGGTCACCCGAGGTGCCGGCTCCCGCACCGCCGCCCTGGCGATGGTCTTCAAGCTCGTCGAGTCCGCCCAGCAGCGGTGGCGAGCCGTGAACGCACCCCACCTCGTCGCCCTCGTCCGCGCCGGCGCCCGCTTCGAACGCGGCCACCTCGTCGAACGTCCCGAAGTCCGCGCCGCATGAACGACCGCAACCGATCCGCAGAACGCTACCCATGGCTCCGGGTCACGGGCGCGAGAAGCGGGCGCGCACGGCGTCGATGCAAATCCTTGCGCTGAATGGCGGCCGGGGTCACCGAATGCAGACACACGTACTGTCCGCTGAGATACGCATTCCACTCCGCCTTCCCGGTGATCGGGTCGGCCCAGTGAGCGGTGAACCACGCTTCGAGCAGCTCTACGCCGCCGGATTCGTCGGCGAGAGCGAACAGGTCGGCCGGCACCATCTCAGCACCGTTGGAGCGCAGATATCCCGGAAGCGGCAGATACTGCCCCAGCATCAGCCGGCGGACCGCATCGGCATCGCGGCCATGGACTGCGCACAGTTCCTCCAGGGCAACGAACTGCGCGCTGACATATACGTCATCTGCGTCGGTCATTGGATGGTCGCCGTTGACCTCGCGGAACCGCTCGGCGAGCTGCTGCTTCAGGTCCGTCTCCGACATCGGGTTGCTTCCGGCGCCACCAGCGCGGGCATCTCCCGCACAAGACTCCGCATGCTATCGGCCGGACAGTTCGGCACTCACCGAACCATCGATGGAATCACGACAGCACGAGGGCACCCTCGCCCTCACCTCCGCCCACCGATCCACAGCTCTTGATGCGATGAAGGGGCGGGGCCTCCACCCCGTGGGTTTCCCGGGTAGGTCCCGGGTGCTCACGTTCGTCACGGCGAAGGAGGCCCCTGGTGAGTGAGTATGACGGACACCAGTACGTCGGCATCGACCTGCATCGCAGGCGGTCCGTGATCGTGCGACAGACTGCTGAGGGAGAGCAACTGAGCACGGTGCGTATCCTCAATGACCCGGTCGCGCTGGGGCTTGAGATCGAGAAGGCGGGGAGCCGCCCGGACGTGGTGCTGGAGGCCACCTACGGCTGGTACTGGGCGGTCGACGCACTGCGGGCCGCCGGGGCCGAGGTCCATCTCGCCCACCCGCTGGGCGTGAAGGGCTTCGCTTACCGGCGGGTGAAGAACGACGTCCGCGATGCCGCGGACCTGGCCGACCTGCTGCGCATGGGCCGGCTGCCGGAGTCCTGGATCGCCCCGCCCGACGTGCGGGAACTTCGCGAACTGGTGCGCTACCGGGCCAAACTTGTCGCGCTGCGCTCGGGCCTGAAGGCACAGGTCCACGCCGTGCTCGCAAAAGCCGGCGTGCTCATCGCCGTCTCCGACCTGTTCGGCTTCGACGGCCGCAGTCGGCTGGAGCAGACACCCCTGCCCGGCGCCTACGCCCAGCGCGTGACCTCCCTGCTGCACTTGATCGACATCCTCGACGCCGAGGTAGCCATCTTCGACCAGCGCATAGCCGGCCGGCTGCGCGGGCACCCCGGCTGCGGAGCCATCCTGTGGCTACCCGGCGTCGGCCCGGTGCTGGCCGCCGTCCTGGTTGCGGAGATCGGCGACGTGCACCGGTTCGCCTCCGCCGAGAAGTTGTGTTCTTGGGCCGGGCTGACCCCGCGCCACTACGAGTCCGACACCCTGGTGCGGCGCGGTCACGTCACCAAGCAGGGCAGCAGGCTGGTCCGCTGGGCGGCCGTGGAGGCGATCCAGCGGAAGGCCACTCCCAAGATCACCGGAGACCGGGCCCGGATCGAGGCCCGCCGCGGCAAGAACATCGCCAAGGTCGCCGCGGCCCGCAAACTGCTCACCCTCGTCTACTACGGCCTGCGCGACGGGCACATCCGCGCGCTGGCCCGCTCCCTGGCCGAGCAGGCGGGATGAGCAGCCCGGACGCGGCAGGCGCGAGGCCGGGCAATTGTCTGACCCCCACACGGCGCGGTCGCGGTTTTGATTGACCCCGCCTGCCGCACGTCGTAATGCTCCATGCGGCCAAGCGCCGCGAAGGAATGACCGGCAGCCGAGAAACGGCCCTGCCCCTCCCACATGACCGACCGGAGACGAACGACACCCACAACCACATCGCTGCCCGCCCGCTCGCCATCAGCATCCACCGACAGCGAGCCGGGCGCCCCTGCCCGGAACCGTCAATAACCAGCGCCGACACTCTGCATCCGCGCCCCGTGCTCCCTGTCGTGGGCCTCGGCATGGCACCTGCATCACTGGCTGCGGCGAGTCAGGAAACGCTGGGCTGGTAGTAGCCACGATTCTTTGCTGTGCCACCGCTCACTCAGGACCCCGAGGGCGGGGGGCGAGCGTCTGCGACCGGCGAGAGCGACCGTTCAGCGAATACGTGATCTTGCGAGCAGCTTTGGGAGCCGTCTCCCGTCCTTGGCTCCCAAACGGCTCCCAAGAGTGCCCCAGAAACCACCCAGGGGCCCGACCCGCTAAGCGGATCAGGCCCCTGACTTGGTACTACGGCGTCGGGGTAGCGGGATTTGAACCCACGACCTCTTCGTCCCGAATGAGGTTCGGTCATGATCGCCACCGGGCGGTTTGCTGTTTTGCCTGGTCAGGGCGTTGGGGTGCGGTGGTCTCGGATGGTCTCGAAGGGGCTTGGGGAGCGGGTTGGCTCCCAGATGGCTCCCAGTTCTGCTGCCCTGTGCGGGCTGGCTCTGTTCGGGGTCTGTCCGGTTCAGGCGTCGAGGCGGCGCCCCGCGAGCCAGGTGACGATCTCGGGGTCGTGGTGGTCGAAGAACAGCGAGCTGCCAGTGTCCAAGGTGGCGATCTGCGCCATCTGGTCGTCGGTGAGCTCGAAGTCGAAGGCGTCGATGTTCTCCGCCACGCGCTCGGGCCGCACGGACTTGGGGATGGCGATGACGCCGCGCTGGGTGAGCCAGCGCAGCACGACCTGGGCGACCGACTTGCCGTACTCCTTGCCGATCTCGGCCAGCAGCGGGTTGGTGAACAGGTCGTTCTTGCCCTCGGCGAAGCCGCCCCAGGACTGGATCTGCACCCCGTGCTCGCGCATCAGGGCCTGGTAGTCGGTGCGCTGGAAGAACGGGTGGGTCTCGATCTGGTTGACCGCCGGGGTGATCTCGTTGTTGACGATCAGGTCGAGCAGCCGGTCGGGGTAGAAGTTGGCCACGCCGATCGCCTTGGCCCGGCCCTCGCGGTTGAGAGCCTCCATGGCGCGCCACTGTCCGTAGACGTCGCCGTAGGGCTGGTGCATCAGGTACAGGTCGAGGTAGTCGAGGCCCAGCTTGTTCAGTGACGTCTCGAAGGCACGGCGGGTGTTGTTCTCGGCGGGGGCGTCCTGCACCCACAGCTTGGTGGTGACGAACAGGTCCTCGCGGGCGATGCCGCTGGCCTTGATGGCGCGGCCTACGGCCTCTTCGTTGCCGTAGGCGGCGGCGGTGTCCAGCAGGCGGTACCCGGCGGCCAGCGCGTCGGAGACGGCGCGCTCGGTGTCCTCGGCGGGGATCTGGTAGACGCCGAAGCCGAGAAGCGGCATCTCGATGCCGTTGTTCAAGGTCACGTACTGCATGAGCGGAAGTCCTTTGCTGTGCGGGTGGGAGGGGGGAGTCAGGGGCGGATGAGTGCCTTGAGGACCTGGCGGTCGGCCATGGCCTGGTAGGCGTCCGGGGTCCGGTTGAGGGGGAAGGTCTGGTCGAAGACGCGGCCGGGGGCGATCGTGCCGTCGAGGACGTCGGGCAGCAGTTGCTCGATGTAGGCGCGGGCCGGGCTGGCCCCGCCGGTCAGGGTGATGTTCCGCATGAACTCGGCCGGGCCGATCGGCCCCTGCTCGTACTGCGGGACGCCCAGGCGGCTGATGGTGCCGCCGTCCAGGACCGCGCCCAGGGCGGTGTCCAGAGCCTGGCGGGTGCCGACGGCCTCGATCACCTTGTCCACGCCGCCGGTCAGCTCACGGATGCGGGCGATGCCCTCCTGGCCTCGCTCGGCGACGACGTCGGTGGCGCCGAACTCCCGGCCCAGGCCGGTGCGCGCCTCGTGCCGGCCCGCGAGCACGATCCGCTCGGCGCCCAGCCGCTTGGCGGCGATCACCGCGCACAGGCCGACCGCGCCGTCCCCGACGACCAGCACCGCATCCCCGCGGCCGACGTCGGCGGTGACCGCGCCGTGGTGGCCGGTGGTCATCACGTCCGACAGCGCCAGCAGGGACGGCAGCAGCGCGGAGTCGGCGGCCACCGGCAGCTTCACCAGGGTGCCGTCCGCATGCGGAACTCGGACGGCTTCGCCCTGCCCGCCGTCGACGCCGTCGAAGCCGTACCGGCCACCGTTGCGGCACGAGATGTGCAGGCCCTTGGCGCAGTAGTCGCAGGTGTTGTCGCTGTAGGTGAACGGGGCGACGACCAGGTCGCCCGCCTTCAGGCTGGTCACGTCCGCGCCGGTCTCCTCGACGACGCTGAGGAACTCATGTCTTCGGGTCGGGCCGGTCCTCGACGCGGACGTCTCCGGCTCCGTACATCACTGCTGCACGCATAAGAGGGGGTTACTCCAAACGGGAGGTGGGCTGTCGCGCCGGGGACGAGATCAGCGTTCGAGCATCTGTGCCTGGGCTTCGGTGTGGGTGTCGCCGGCGGCGGGCGGCAGGCTGCAAGCTTGTCGAGCTGCTCGTCGGTCAGCGTGATGGCGTCGGCCGCGGTGTTCTCCTCGACGCGGCTGACCCGCTTGGTGCCGGGGATCGGGGCGATGTCGTCACCCTGGGCGAGCAGCCAGGCCAGCGCCACCTGCGCGGGCGTGGCGCCGACCGCGGCGGCCACGGCCTGCACCTCGTCGGCGATTGCGAGGTTGCGTTGGAAGTTCTCGCCGGTGAAGCGCGGGTTGCCGCGCCGGAAGTCGGAGGCGTCGAACTGGTCGGTGGAGTGGACGGTGCCCGTCAGGAAACCCCGGCCCAGCGGGGAGAACGGCACCAGGCCGATGTTCAGCTCCCGCAGAACGGGCAGGATCTGCTTCTCGATGCCGCGGGTCCACAGCGAGTACTCGGACTGCACCGCGGTGACCGGCTGGACGGTGTGGGCGCGGCGGATCGTGTCCGGGCCGGCCTCCGAGAGACCCAAGGCGCGCACCTTGCCCTCGGCGATCAACTCGGCGACGGCGCCGGCGGTCTCCTCGATCGGCGTGTTCGGATCGACCCGGTGCTGGTAGTAGAGGTCGATGTGGTCGGTGCCCAGCCGCTTCAGGGAGCCCTCGACGGCAGCGCGGATGTTGGCCGGGCTGGAGTCCAGGTTCCAGGCGCCCTCGCCCCCGTGGGAGACCAGACCGAACTTCGTGGCCAGCACCACCTGGTCCCGGCGCCCCTTCAGCGCCCGTCCGAGCAGCTCCTCGTTGGTGTAGGGACCGTAGATCTCGGCGGTGTCGATAAGCGTGACACCCAGCCCCAGCGCCCGGTGCACGGTCCTGATCGACTCCGCATCGTCGGTGCCGGAACCGCTGTAGCCGTGGGACATCCCCATCGCACCCAGCCCGATCCGGGAAAGCTCCAGGTCACGCGGCTTGATGTACCGCATCTCGCTCTCTCCGGTTCATGTCGTTGCGCAGCCCCTCACCTGGGCCCGAAGCCTGCTGTGGTTCGAGCGGCGGGGGTGCCGCGTCTTCCTCATTCACCTTGTCCCGGATTGCGTGTGGGTGGCAGGGCGGGCTCTTCGGGGGTAATGACAGGGCCCCCCCACCGACCCGTGCAGCGGCTGGCCGGCGGGCGAGACTGGAGCCATGGCATCCGAGAGCGCGAACAGCGAGGGAGCCGAGCTGGGCCGCTACCTGCGCGCCCGCCGCACCCAGACCAGGCCCGAACACGTCGGCCTCACCGTCGGCGCCGGCATCCGACGCACCCCTGGCCTGCGCCGCGAGGAGCTGGCCACCCTCGCCGGAATCAGCATCGACTACTACGTGCGCCTGGAACGCGGCAAAGAGACGCGCCCCAGCCCCTCCGTCCTCGATGCGCTCGCCCGCGCCCTGCACATGGACGACCAGGAGCACCAGCACCTGCGTGAGCTCGCTGCCCGGGCTGCCCGTTACGCCCCCGAACCCCCGCCCGCCCCGAGCCGCACCGTGCGCCCCCACCTCAAGCTGCTGCTCGAATCGCTGCGCCCGAATCCGGCCTACGTCATCAGCCGCAGCATGGACATGCTCGCCTGGAACCCCGGCGGCCTCGCCCTCTACGCGGGCCTGGACGACTGGCCGGCCAAGCATCGCAACCTCGCCCGTTACCTCTTCCTGCACCCCGCGGCCCGCGACCTCTTCCAAGACTGGGACCGGCAGATCACCGCCTGCGTCGCCCGCTTGCGCGCCATCGCCGGAACCGCCCCCGACGCACCCGACCTGACCACCCTCGTCGGCGAACTCCTCCTCAAAAGCCCCGATTTCGCAGGGCTGTGGGAACGCTACGAAGTCACCGGACGCAAGCCCGCCCACAAGACGTTCCAGCACCCCCAGGTCGGCATGCTCACCCTCACAGCCCAGTCCCTGCACGTCGAGGGCACCCCAGGCCAGCGCATCGGCGTCTACACCGCCGAACCCGGAACTCCCGACCACGACGCCCTGCTTCTGCTCGACATGACCGCACCCGCCATGCCCAGCTCAGGCTCCTCGGACAGAAGCACCTCACCCCGACCGAGCTGACCCCCGTGCCCAGCAGGTCGGCGCCCGTGGCACGAGGAGTAGCGTGTAAAAGGCGAGGCGAGTCCTGTGATCGCCCCGATTCCCGAAGACGGGTGATCCTCATGACCGGCTCCGATGCACGGCCTGTTTCCCGGCATCTGCCCAGCGGTGTTCACGAGGCCGTGCAGCCGGGGTGTGCGTTGCTCCGGCTGGAGACCACGGAGTCGCGCGAGGGTGTCCTCGACGGTGCGTGGTGGCCGCGGTCGCGCGACATCGCCGCCGAGCTGCCCGCGCTGCTCAGCGCCCTCACCGGCCATCTCGGCCCCCTCACGCGCGTCGGGCTGGACACCACGGCCTGGGAAGGGCTTCCGACGCGGATCGTCGTCGACGACCGGGTGGTGCACATCGACTCCTTTCCGCTGGGCGACGACACCGTGCTGATCACCCGAGGCGACCAGGACATCTTCTCGCTGCTGGTGGTTCCGCCGGACACAGCACCCGAGGCCGCCCGCGCCGCGATGGCCCAGGCCGTCCGGGCCGACAACGTCACCCAGGCGAATCAGATACTCATCGACATCCGAAGCGCGCAGGTGCCGCCGGAGTGAGGTCAGCCGCGCCACTCCACCAGGAGCAGCGTCGCGTCATCCGTGGTGTGTCCGCCCCGCGCCCGCTTGAGCGTGTGGGACAGGGACCGCGCCACCGCCCGGATTCCGCGGCCGGTTCTCTCCAACTGGTTCACCCAGTCGATCATCAGGTCCTCCCCGAACTCGTCCTCCCCGGTCTTGTGCTCCTCGATCAGTCCGTCCGTGAAGCAGAGGAGGCGGTCCCCCGACTCCAGCTTCATCTCGCTCGTCTGCGGCTGCGGACCCCCGAAGCCGACAGGGAGGGTCGTCGGACCGGTCAGCCGGAGTGTGACGCGGTGATCACGGACGAGCATCGGTGACGGGTGCCCGGCGTTGACCCACTGAAGATGCCCCGTCGTGGTGTCCAGCTGCAGCATCTGCGCCGTGACGAAGTGCTCGGGGCCGAACTGGTCCGCCACTGCGCGGTCCATGAAGGCGTAGATCTCCGGCAGTCCGGTGCCAGCGCGGCGGGCGTGGCGGTAGGCGCCGATGGCCACGGTCGCCATCGTGGCCGCGTCCAGGCCGTGTCCCATCGCGTCGATCACGGCCACGTGGAGGACGTCTCCGTTGAGGGCGTAGTCGAAGCTGTCACCCGCCACGTCATAGGCGGGTTCCAGGATCCCGGCCACTGCGACCCGAGGCATGATCATCGCCAGCGGTGGCAGCAGGGCCCACTGGATCTCGGCGGCGACGCTCATCGGTTCGCTGCGTCGGACACCGAAGAAGAGGTCGGAGTAGCCGTGCTTGGTCACCAGTAGGTCGGCCACCAGGCCGGCGAGCCTGCGCAGCATGCGGCGGTCGTGTTCATCGACGCTGTCCAACGTCACTGCCATGACTCCGACCTGATCGCCGCCGTCCAGCAGCGGCAGCAGGATTCGCACGCCGTCGTCCTCGGGCAGCTCGACGGGGTGAGCGTCGAGAAAGCAGCGGCCCGCCTCCTCGGAGTCGTCGATCACCTGCGGTTCCCCGTCCGTGAGGCCGTCGCCGGGCAGGGGGACGAGCAGCAGTTGGCCGTAGTCCTGCAGCAGCACCTGCGGCCGGCGACCCCCGAGCCGCTCCACCACGTCAGCGACCAATGGCCCTCATGCTCGCGATCGAGGACCTCGCCCAGCAGAGCTTCCCCGAAGCTCTCGGAGCGGTCCGCGCGCTGTCCGGCCGTCATCCCCTCACCCGCCATGATCCGAGTCGATCGGAGCGGCGGGCTGGGACGGTGCAGGGTCTGCCAGTGTCATCGCTCCATCGACGGGTCGTAGATGCCCCGGGACTGGCCCCGTCACCCGGGTCCGTCCGGATCGGGCCTCTCACTGAATCTGAGTCCGGACCCTCCTTCCGACTCCCATGTGTCTTGTCCGTCGAGGCCGCTCTCGACGAGTGCCAGCAGGCGCGGAGCCGACAGTGGGTTCCCGGGGTCGGCGGCAGCGGTCAGCAGCCGGGTGGCGGCTCCGGCCGGCTCGTCCGGGGGGATCACCAGCAGTTCCCAGCGTCCCACGGTGCCGCAGTCCACGGTGATGGCATGCACCTCGGCGGCAAGATCGGTCAGGACCACCTCGATCACGTGGCCGGGCGCCATCACCTCCTGCGGGGCATCGGGCCAGGTGGCGGTCCCCACGGTGACGTGGGTGACGGTGCCGACGCTCGGATCCAAGGAGCCGACCAGCGCGGGCAGCTCCAGTTCCAGTTCGGCGCAGCGCGGCCACCACGCGCCGTCCAGCGGGCCATGGCTGACGCCCGGCGTGAGGCGCAGCCGGGGCAACGGCATCCGGTAGGAGCGGCCTTCATCTGGTGCCGTACCTTCGGCGGGCTCTGTGATGGCGTTCATCGTGCGATCCCGTTCCGGGCGGCTTCCGGCCGCCCGTGTCTGCCACTCGCCGGGAACGGCGCCGCCGTGGTCGTGCGCCCGAAAGCTCTCGGTACGTGTCAGGCTACTCCCGGCCGTGGCGGGCGGCCTGGTGCGCAGCCATTGCGGAGAGGCAGACAGCCGGCCGGTACGACCGCCGGCTCATCGCCCCTCTGCCAAATCATCGGCGTGCCAAGGCCAGCCCTTCGACGGACAGGGTCAGCACACAGGGGGCGACGGCGCCGGGCAGCCCGACGACCTCACCCATGTTCTGCCAACCCCAGGACGAGAAGGCGGCTTGTCCTGCCTGGTCGACAGGATGCAGCAGGGTGACCCCGAGGCAGGAGTGCAGGTCTGTGAGCAGACGCTGCTGCAGGCGGCGGGCGATATCGCGGTGCTGAGCGTGCGGATGGGCCACCACCTGGGTGAGGACGACGAACCGTGCGCGGGAGGTGAGCCGTTGGATGATCCCCTGGAGCGTTCCGTCGAACCCCCGCCGGCCGGAACCGTCAGGACCCACCGGAAAACCGAAGGCGCAACCGACCAGCACCGTCGTCTCTGCGACCAGCAGGGCGAAGCCGGGGCGGTGGGCAGTGACCGCCAGGCGGTGCAGGAAGTCTCCACGGTCGTGGTACGCCTCGCCGGGGGTGCCCGCGACGGACTCCGCAGCCAGGTCCGCGATGTCCTCGTGCATGTCTTCGGCCTGCCAGCGGGTCAGCCGGCGAAGCCGGATCCCGTCCTTGAGGACCGGCTGATCCGGCCGACGAGCGGGGTCCCCGGGCGCCCGCGGCGCGGTACTCAGAAGGTCGCCGGATGCGGTGGGCGGCACGGGACTCACCTGGCCGGTAAGGAGCAGCGAAGTGGATCCGGTGACATCGAGGAGCCGGGTGATCTGCGCGCACGGGTGCTGCAGCCTCAGGCAGGCGTGGACCCGGCCGGCGCGCCGTGATGCCGACTGGAGGACGTCCAGGCCCCCCGCGTCGCAGGAGCCGACCGTGGTCAGGTCGATGTCGATCACGGTGACACCGTCCAGTAGACACTGCTCCAACGCGGCCCGCAGCAGCGGCGTCGTGGCCGGCCCGATGTCACCGGCAAGCGTGACGAACGTCCGCTCCCCTCGGTTCCGCCTATGAATGTCCAGCCGGGAAAGGGTCATCACGCCTCCCCTTGGTGGGGGCGCGGACCCGCGCGGGTGCTCAGTGCGGCCCCAGCCATGATGAGCTCGCGCGGAGTTGCTTCGACCGCGGCGGACATGATGCCGACCCGTCTCCGCGCCGACGATTGGGGCGGCCCGGACTCGTCTCTCGCCGAGGACGACCCGGCATGGCGGCCGGAGTGCGTGATGCCCTCGGTACTTCAACCGTACGTCGGCCGCAACCGGAAGCGGCTGCGCCGAGGGCGCGCCAGGACACTCCCGCTGACGCCGCGAGCGGTGAGGCCGGCGATGAGCAGGGCGGACCCTGTGCGGATGTCGGTGGCCTCCACCTCTGGCCGGTCAGCCGCTGCGGGCCGGTGAAGCGGCACTCGGTGGGGGAGAACTCGTGGAACTCGGCACCCAGGCGAGTCAGGTGGGGGCAAGAGGTTGCTCCCAAAGCGGAGGCATACAGCAGATCAGGCCCGGTGCTGATCTCTCAGAGCAATGCTCAGGACTTGTGGATCGGTTCCGGGAAGGCATGCGGAGGGCGTACCTTCCCGAATGATCCTGTGATGGTCACCGAGTAGGCCCGCGTTCGCAGCGCGGGTCGGGAAGGCACGCCCGTGCTCAGCGTAGTCACCGACGACGGCTCCACCCAGTCCGGCTCCCTGATCGATGAGATTGTGCGTGAAGGCGCACGCCGGATGCTGGCCGCCGCGCTGGAGGCGGAAGTCAACCAGTACATAGCCGAGTTGGCGGCCGAGACCGACGAGGCGGGTCGTCGTCTGGTGGTCCGCAACGGCCACCATCGGCCCCGCACCGTGGTCACCGCGGCCGGTCCCGTCGAGGTCAGGGCCCCGCGGGTGAACGACCGGCGCGTCGACGAGGCGACCGGTGAGCGCAAGCGGTTCTCCTCGAAGATCTTGCCGCCGTGGTGCCGCAAGTCGCCGAAGGTGTCCGAGGTGCTGCCGCTGCTCTATCTGCACGGTCTGTCGTCGGGGGACTTCGTGCCCGCGTTGGAGCAGTTCCTCGGCGGCGCGGCCGGCCTGTCGCCGGCGACCGTGACCCGGCTGACCAGGCAGTGGAGCGACGACCACGCCGCCTTCCAGCAGCGTGACCTGTCGCAGACCGATTACGTCTACGTGTGGGCTGACGGGGTGCACCCCAAGGTCCGGCTCGGCCAGGCGCACTCGTGCGTGCTGGTCCTGCTCGGGGTCCGCCTGGACGGCACCAAAGAGCTGGTCGCGCTGGCCGAGGGGCTGCGGGAGTCCACCGAATCGTGGGCGGACCTGCTGCGCGACTGCCGCCGCCGGGGCATGCGTGACCCCGAGCTGGTGGTCGGCGACGGCGCGATGGGCTTGTGGAACGCCCTGGCCGAGGTCTTTCCCGCCGCCCGGCACCAGCGGTGCTGGGTTCACAAGGCCCGGAATGTATCGAACGCCCTGCCGAAGTCCGCGCAGCCGGGTGCGACCAAGGCGATGCGGGAGATCTACAACGCCGAGGACCGCGCCCACGCCGAGAAGGCGATCGAGGCGTTCGCGAAGACCTACGGCGCCAAGTGGCCCAAGGCCGTCGCGAAGATCACCGACGACCGGGATGAGCTGCTGGCGTTCTACGACTTCCCCGCCGAGCACTGGGTCCATCTGAGGACCACGAATCCGATCGAGTCGACGTTCTCCACGGTCAAGCTGCGGACCAAGGTCACCCGAGGGGCCGGCAGCCCGGCCGCGGCGCTGGCGATGGTGTTCAAGCTGGTGGAGTCCGCCCAGGTCCGCTGGCGCTCGATCACAGGCGCCCACCTGGTCCCTCTCGTCCGGGCGGGTGCCACGTTTGAGAACGGCGCGCTGGTCGAGCGACAGGACCAGGCCGCATGAACCACGACACGCCGCAGGAGGAGCCGGCCGAGCACCTTCGCTTCTGGGACTACCTGAGCGAGCTTGAGCAGGTCACGGAGGCCGACGAGGTCGACCTGGTCGGCGAAGTCCTCACCGACGCGGACCAGACGATGGCCCAGTCCGCCGTCCTGCGGCACCTGGACCGCCGGGCTGCTGACCTCCACTGCGGACACGCCTATGAATCTTGGGCCGAGAAGATGACCCAGGCCACTACGCACTATCCGTTCCTGACCCGACGCCTGCGCGAATGGTCCCTCTTCCGAGCCATCACACTGCGGCAACCGTGGCGTCCGGACGCCCTGCTCGACTCATCCGACTGGCTCCAACTCAAAACAGCCGAAGCGTCGAACGCCGCCGCCCTCGAGATCCTCGCCGACCGCGGCCGCACCAAGCGGATCCGCAACACCGCCCGGGCCAACCTGAAGCAGCAAAGGAGACGCTGACCGCAGTCAACTCATCCACAAGTCTTGACTATTGCTCGATCTCTCAGTACCGGGCCTGACCTGGTGTTACGGCTGTCGGGGTGGCGGGATTCCGGCAGGGACGGGGGCTCAGGGGCCGTTCGGGGCGGCGGCGACTGCGAAGCCGATCACGAATCCGCATGAGGCGGAGATCAGCATGATCAGAAGCGGCCCCGTGTAGCGGCCCAGTCGGCTCACTGCGCGGCCCATCACTGCTTTCACCAGGCGCGCCACGGCCGGGAGATGATCTCTCGGTACGTGTGGTGCGTGGGGTTGCGGCCGCCGTGCTCGAACCGGGAAGGCGGGCGGATCAGCGTAGTCCGGCGAAGAGGTCGTTCTCGGGCACGGCCGCGCCGGTGGTGTCCTGGACACGTACGAAGGTCTCGACGCCCATCAACTCGGTGAACCTCTTCTGGCCCATCTTGAGGAAGAAGATGTTTTCGCCCTGGCTGGCGTGCGCGGCCAGCGCATCGAACTTCTGACCACCGAACGCGGTGGTGTCCACCCAGGTGGTGATCTCCTCGTCGGGGAGTCCGATCTCGGCCATCGCGGCGGCCTCGGCGGGATCCGGCTGCTCCCACTCCCTCTCATCCCGGCTGCACACACCCGGCTACGGCAGCTTGCCGACCAGGCCAGGTCCCTGCGCCGGCTGCCGACCCGTACCTTCGTGATCGGATCATGCAGGTGATCAGTCGATGCCCCCTCAGGGCGCGATGTGCACCACGCTTTAATTCGGGGGTGATCCACTCGGCGATGAGGCACACTCAGGCGGCCGATGAGTTCTGGTGTGCCCGCCGGTCTGTATCGGTGCGACTACCGACCATCCAGTCCGGCGACCCTCGGCTACGGGGCGACTGCGACCAGGAACCCCAGTGAGGTGCTGTCATGTCAGCTGCGATTCCGGAACGACCAACCGCTGCGGAGGCGGGCGGCGGCACACCTATTGTGGTGCGGCTGCTGGTGCTGGCCACGTTCGTGGTGATCCTCAACGAGACCATCATGATCAACGCGATCCCGCGGCTGATGGATTCATTGCACATCACCGAGCAGTCGGCGCAATGGTTGTCCACCGCGTTCATGCTCACCATGGCTGCGGTGATTCCGGTCACGGGATGGTTCTTGCAGCGGGTCACTACCCGGCGGGCGTACGCCTTTGCGATGGGCACCTTCCTCGTGGGTACCGTCGTGTCGGCCGTCGCCCCGGCCTTCGCGGTGCTACTGGCGGGCCGTGTCGTGCAGGCCGCAGGCACGGCCGTGATGATGCCGCTGTTGATGACCACGTTGATGACCGTGGTGCCTGCGCAGAACCGGGGCAAGGTGATGGGCAACGTCACCCTGGCGATGTCGGTGGCCCCCGCGCTCGGGCCCGCCGTGTCCGGGGTCATCCTGCAGGCCGGCTCCTGGCGGCTGCTGTTCGTGGTCGTGCTGCCGATCGCGGCCGGGGTGACCCTGTTCGGGCTGCGCAAGCTGGAGAACGTCGGTGAGCAGCAGGCGAGTTCCATCGACTGGTTCAGCGTCTGCGTCGCGGCGCTCGGCTTCGGCGGGCTGGTGTACGGCCTGAGCCTGGTCGGTGAGAGCGACCGCAGGACGCTCGGCATCGGCATCGCCGCCGCCGGTATCGCGGCCATCGCGGTTTTCGCGCTCCGCCAGCTCAGGCTGCAGCGCGACGGTACGCCGCTGATGGACCTGCGCACCCTCCGGTACGGCACCTTCACCCTGTCCCTGGCCCTGATGGCCATCGGCTTCCTGACGATGCTCGGCTCGATGATTCTGCTGCCGCTGTATCTGCAGAACGTGCGCGGCCTCAGCCCGCTCGAAACCGGCCTGCTGGTCATGCCAGGTGGTCTGGTCATGGGCCTGCTGGGACCGACCGTCGGAAAGGCGTTCGACCGGTTCGGCAGCCGGACGCTGGTGCTGCCCGGCTCGATCGGCATCGCGCTCGCCCTCGCCGGATACGCACAGATTGGATTGACGACGCCGTACTGGCAGATTCTGGGTCTGCACGTGCTGCTGATGGTGGGCCTGGCGGCGACGTTCACCCCGGTCTTCGCCCTCGGCATGGGCGCGCTGCCCTCGCACTTGTACTCCCATGGCAGCTCGATTCTCGGAACGCTGCAGCAGGTCGCCGCGGCGTTCGGCACCGCGCTGATGGTGACCGTGATGTCGTCGCGCACCATCAGCCAGATCGCCGATGGTGTCGCCGCCGTGCCCGCCCAGGTGAGCGGTATGAAACTGGGCTTCGGCGTCGCGGCAGCCCTCGCCGTGGTGACGATCGCGATCGCGGCGAAACTGCCGCAGCGCGTCGCGGGCACCGACACCCCCGCCGATGCCCTCGCCGATGCCGACGCGGGCCCGCCCGCGGACGGGAATCCCGACCTCGGTGAGCGGGGCACCGTCAAGGCGTAGAGGTCCTGACCTATCCCCTCCGACTGCGCACCGATCGCGCTGCCACCCGGCGACAACGTCCGGGCGGGAGCGCGGTCGTATTCAGCGCCGGCTCATGACCGCGAACCGGCCAGGACGTTCACGCAAGGCCAGGCAGCGATGCCCACCCGCCTGGGGCGAGCTGCTTGTTCTTCTCGACCTTGGGGATCGCGAGGGAGCTGCCGCCGTTCTCCGCGCTGTCGATGCCGCCCTTCTTCCACTGCGGCAGTGCGCGACGCGCCGGTCGCCTGCGGCGGACTTGACGCCCGAGGTGCAGCTCGCGGGCATACGGGCGCCCATAGTGAGCGTGTCGATGCTGCCGGGATTGGGATGTGGCCAGCCCTTGATGGCGTTGACAACGAGCCCGCCCCACGAGGTCCTTGTTCGACCTTCATGGCTACGGACAACCCCAACCGCCAGGTACGTCTGTCGTTCCTCGGATAGTTCCGGCGCTCCGCATCGCCGTCGCTCCCGCCTGACGCCCCGCATCGCCGCCGTCCCCGGCCGGCGCCCCGCCGTAGTCGGTACCAGGGGCGCTGTGCGCCCGCAGCCGCCCGTTGTCAGTGGCCCCTGCCAGGATGGCGGTGTATTCCACAGAACGGGAGCAGCAGCGCATGGTCGAGCAGACGGCCCGCCGCATGGCCGAACAGATCGTCGGGAACGCGCCGGAGGGATGGACCCGGGCCGTGCTCTCCGGCCACGCGGGCCGCGGCGGTACCGGGATCACGGGCGGCTACATCGTCCCCGGGCCGCGTACTCCCATGGGGCTGCCCCGGATGCACTCCCGGCTGGCGGAACTCGCGGAGGCGGTGCGCGACGACCGCGGCTGGGATCCCGTCAGCTGGGAGGTGGACTGCCGGCCCTCCGGCGAGTACCGGCTCGTCGTGTTCACGGACTCCGTCGGCCGCGTGTCCGGACCGGGAGGCGGTTACGAGATAGTCCTGGACCCCGACCACCGCCTGCCACAGCCGGGCACGCGCCAGCAGGCGGGCACGGCCGCCCCCGCGGGCGATCCGGAACTGGCAGCGGCGACGTTCCGCGCCTACCTCGAGCGGCGTGCCGCCGTCCTCGGACACGCCGAGGAACTGCCCCCGCCCGTCACCGAGGCCGCGCTCGACGACGCCGAACGCCGTATCGGCCGCCCGCTGCCCGCCGACCTGCGCGCGCTGTACCTGATCGCCGACGGGGACGGCATCGGGTACCGGCACCGCTACCTGATCGAGAACTACGCCTGGCTGCCGCTGGCGAGCCTGGTCGGCGAGTACACCGACTCACGCGAGTGGCAGGACCGTCCCTGGTTCGGCTGGGACCTGGAATGGGACGCCGTGGTGTTCGACACCGCCCCCGCAGAGACCGTCCGCCGCTGCGGAGGCCACCCCGGCTGGATCCGCTTCGCCAGCGGCGAGGACGGCAACTACCTCGCCGTGGACGTGTCGCCCGCCCGTGACGGCCGGCCCGGCCAGGTCATCGCCACAGGCCGTGACTACGACGACGGCCCCGTGTACGCCGCCGACTCCCTCACCTCGCTGCTCCGGCAGCACCTGGAACTGCTGGAGCAGGGCGCCTACGAGACGGACGACGACCACATCTCCCTGCGCCGGCCCGGCTGCGACAACGGCACCCGGCAGATCATCGGCGGTATCCCCGAAGAGGTTCCGCCCACCCTCCAGGCCATCCACGTCAACGACGCCACCGGCACCGTCGACCTCGGCCCGCTCACCGCCGCCCCCGGTCTGCGCCGCCTGCACCTCAACCGCTCCACCACCGCCGACCTGACGCCCCTGCGCGACCTGCCGGTCGAGTCCGTCCGCGTCAGCCTCGCCGGCGGCGACCTCACCGCGCTGGCGGGTCACCCCCACCTCGCGTCGCTCGACCTGAACACCGCCGCTCCGGCCGACCTCACGCCCCTGAGCAGCGCCCCCAACCTGCACGGCCTGGACCTCTCCGGCGCCGGGAAAGCCGACCTGACCGTCCTCGCCGACCTCGTGAACCTGCGCTACCTCGCGCTTGGCCGCCGGCAGTGGACCACGTTGCTCGACCACGGCAAGGTCCCACCCGCGCTGGCCGCCGTCCGCCTTGCCGGAGACGACGTCACCTTCGACGACGCCCTCGCCCTGGCCTCCCGTGTCGGCCTGGACACCGGCGACGCGCTCCGCGTCGCCGGCAGCCTCTGAACAGTCGCGGGAAGCGGGACCGGGTCTATCAGGAATTAGGTGTGATTCGTCTGTTTGGCCTACGAGTTGTTCGGTGGGCTGTTCGGCCTACACTCTTCCGGCGGTGAGCCGGCCGTCGAAGAGGACGTCGAACTCGTTGAGAGCGGACTTCCAGCGGTTGTTCCAGCGCTGGCGGCCGCGGCCGGTGGGGTCGAGGGCGATGGTGGCAAGGTAGAGGCGTTTGAGGGCGGCCTGCTCGTTGGGGAAGTGCCCGCAGGCCTGGGCCGCCCGCCGGTAGCGGGCATTGAGGGACTCGATCGCGTTGGTGGTGTAGACGACCTGCCGGATCGCGTCGGGCAGGCCGAGGAAGGGCACGAACTCGCTCCAGGCCCGTTCCCAGGTTCCCGCGATCGACGGGTAGCGCTTGCCCCAGGTGGCGTCGAAGTCGGCCAGCCGTGCACGGGCCTCTTCCTCGTTGACGGCGGTGTAGACGGGCTTGAGGTCGCGGGCGACGTCGGCCCAGTCGCGGCGGGAGGCATAGCGCAGGCTGGCGCGGATGAGGTGGACCACGCAGGTCTGCACGACGGTCTGGGGCCAGACGGTGTTCACCGCGTCGGGCAGGGCGCTCAGTCCGTCGCAGACCAGCATGAGCACGTCCCGGACGCCTCTGTTCTTGATTTCGGTCAGGACGGTCTGCCAGTACTTGGCGCCTTCCCCTCCGTTCCCGGCCCATAGGCCGAGGATCTCGCGGTAGCCGTCGGTGGTGACCGCGATGGCCACGTAGATGGGCCGGTTGGCGACGTGACCGTCCCTGATCTTGACGTGCACGGCGTCGATGAAGACGACCGGGTAGACCGGATCGAGGGGGCGGGTGCGCCATTCCGCCATCGATTCCAGGGCCTTGTCGGTGATCGTGGAGATGGTCTCCTTCGTGGTCGTCATTCCGTACGTCTGGGCGAGGTGGGAGACAATCTCGCCCGAGGTCAGGCCTTTCGCGGTCAGCGAGATCACCAGGTCGTCCAGCGCGCCGGTGCGGCGGGCGTACACGGGCAGCATCCGGGGCCGGAAGGTACCCAGCCGGTCCCTGGGGACCTGCACCGTCACGGCGCCGACCTCCGTCATCACCTTCTTGGCCCGGTAGCCGTTGCGCATGTTGCCGCCCGAGCGAGATCCGCGCCCGCCGACCCGGCCGGCCTCGGCGGCCAGGTGCTCGTCCATCTCGGCCTCCAGGGCGGCCTGCATCAGATGCTGGGCCAGTTCGGGCAGCAGCCCGCCCTCGCCCATCAGTCTCAGCCCCTCCCCGCGGACCTTCTCGGCCGCGAGCGCGGCCAGCTCCTCCAGCAGTTCGCTGGACAGACCGTTCGGCGACACCGGCATCGACTTCACGTCGGCACCCTGGACACTGCCGTCGGCCACGGCAAGCGACACGCTGCCCAGGGTCTCGATCCGGTGATCCGTCGTCGTACTCATCAGGTGACTCCTTCGGGGAAGATCACACCTGATTCATGACACTCCCGCGGGACCAGGAAGACGGGGCAGGGGTATCTCAGGACGGCTTGCGCCACACGGAGATGTGCTTCGGGGAGTCCTCGGCGAACGGCGCCCCGTCCCAGTCGGCGACGCGCCGTTCCGGTTCGAGTCCCGCGATCCGCGCCATGAGGTCGAGTTCCGCCGGCCACGCGTACCGGTGCCGGGAGCCGGTGCGGCGGTAACGGCCGTCCTCGCCGTCACGGCTGAAGTGGTGCGAGACGAGGATCTGCTCGACGAGGTCGAAGGTGTCGAAGCCGAGGTGCCGGTCGGAGACGTCGAACGGCACCGCGATCTGCCCGGGTGGCAGGAACCGCAGCGGCGGCACGCCCAGCTCGATGACGAACCGGCCGCCGGGCGACAGATGGCGTGCGGCGTTGCGGAAGCACTCGACCTGCTCGTCCTGGGTGAGCAGGTTCGTGATCGTGTTGTAGACGAGGTAGACCAGGCTGAACTCGCCGGGGACGGTGGTCGTGGCCATGTCCCCGAGGGCGACCGGGAGCCTGTCCTCGTCGATCTTGCGCCGCAGGACCGCCGCCATGTGCTCGGACAGTTCGATGCCCACCACGTGCACGCCGCGTTCCCGGAGCGGGACGCCGACCCGCCCGGTCCCGATGGCGAACTCCAACGCCCGCCCGTCACCGGCGAGTTCGGCGAGGAAGTCGAGAGTCGGCCCGAGGAAGGCGGCCGAGGACCTCTCAGCCTCCCCGGCGTCGTAGCGTTCGGCGGTTTCGCGGCTCCACAGTTCGCTGCTCGTCACGGGGGCCACTTTGCCGGGCGGGGCGGGACGCCGTCCACGCATTTCCCCGCCACCGGCCTCCGTCGGCAGGTCAGTGGCCCGGCGCCTGCTCCGCGTCCTCCTCGGCGCGTTCGGCGGCGCGCTGCTTCAGGCGTGCCGTCTCCTTGCGCACCTCGGCCTGCGTGGCGCGCTCCTTCTCCAGCCACTCGGGCTGCTCCTGCTTCAGCGCCTCGATCTGCTCGGTGGTCAGGGCCTCGGTGACCCCGCCGCGCGCAAGACCGGAGATGGACACCCCCAGCTTGGCCGCGACCACCGGGCGCGGGTGGGGGCCGTCGCGTCGCAGCTCCCGCAGCCACTCGGGCGGATCGGCCTGGAGCTCGTTGAGCTCGGCACGCGAGACGACGCCCTCCTGGAACTCGGCGGGCGTGGCGGGGAGGTACACACCCAGCTTCTTCGCCGCGGTGGCGGGCTTCATCGTCTGGGCGGTCTGGTGCGACTTCATGGTGTCCAGACTATCGACCGCGGACGAGGGGGCCGACCACGCCGGGTAACCTGGCGGCGTGACCGGCTCGGATGCATCTGCCTCGTTCCGGCTCGCGTACGTCCCCGGGGCGACGCCCGCCAAGTGGGTGCGCATCTGGAACGAGCGCCTGCCGGACGTCCCCCTCGACCTCGTCCAGGTTCCGGCCGCCGAGGCGGCCGAGGTGCTGCGCGGTGGCGCGGCGGACGCGGGGATCGTACGCCTGCCGGTGGACCGTACGTACTTCAGCGCCATCCCCCTCTACAGCGAGACCACGGTGGTGATCGTCCCCAAGGACCACCTGGTGACCGCCGTGGACGAGGTGTCCGTGGCGGACCTGGCCGACGAGGTCGTCCTCCACCCGCTCGACGACGTCCTCGGCTGGGAACGGCCACCCGGCGAGGAGGCCTTCGAGCGCCCCGCCACCACGGGTGACGCCGTGGAGCTGGTGGCGGCCGGAATCGGGCTGCTCGTCGTGCCCCAGTCGCTGGCCCGCCTCCACCACCGCAGGGACCTCACCTACCGGCCGGTGACCGATGCCCCGCAGTCGAGCATCGCGCTGTGCTGGCCGGAGGAGGCGCACACCGACCTGGTGGAGCACTTCATCGGGATCGTCCGCGGCCGGACCGTGAACAGCACCCGGGGCCGCACCCAGGCCCAGCCCGAGGAGCAGTCCCGGAGCAAGGACCGCCGTGCAGGGGCGGCGGAAACCCGCCGCAAGCCCGCTGCCGGCGGAAAGGCCGGCGGAAAGACGGGCGGCAAGGCGGACGGCCGTACGGGCCAGGCGTCGGGCCACTCCGGCCGGGCGACCGGCCGTGCGGGCGGCTCCGCGGCCCGCAACCGGCGCGGCGGCTCCGGCGGCTCGGGCGGCGGCAGGAGCGGCGGACGGGGCAGGCCGGGCCGCGGGGCGTAGCCGCCCCGCGTCACTTCCGCGCGCTGCGGCCGATCGACTCCACCAGCGGCAGCAGCCGGTACGGGACACGTTCGCGCAACGCCACCTCCGTGCGGGTGCGGACCACGCCCGGCAGGCTGATGAGCTTCTGGATGACGTCCTCCAGATGGGCGTTGTCGCGTGCCACGACACGGGTGAGCAGGTCGCCTCCGCCCGTGATCGAGAACGCCTCGACGATCTCCGGTACGGCGGCCAGCGCGTCCCCGACGTCGTCCAGGTGCCCCTGGGTGACCTCGATGTGCACGAACGCCAGGACCGGGTGGCCGAGCGCGACGGGGGAGAGGGCGGGACCCGTGCCGGTGATCACGCCGTCCCGTTCGAGGCGGTCGAGGCGGGCCTGGAGCGTGCCCCGGGCGACACCGAGCACGCGGGCGCACTCCCGCACGCTGGTGCGCGGCTGTTCCAGAAGCAGCCGCAGGATGCGGGTGTCGAGTTCGTCCACGGCCATGACGACGCGGGTCTCCTCCCAAGTCGGTGATCGCCCCTGACTGTACCAATGGCTCACCGGGACGCCGTCCGGATGGGCCAGGTGTCGTAGTCCATTGGCTCTCCGCCTGCACGTCGACGAGATGTCCGAATGTGCCAATGGCCCAGCGCTGTCCGGTTCGCTTGAGCCAGGGGCGCCGGTGATGCTCTCATGGACACGTCGATGGCGCTGCGGATCTCCGCGGCGCCTTTCTCATGCCGGTGTCGCCCGGCGATCCAGGTGTCTTCCACGGGGGGCGGTAAGCAGTGCTGAAGAGGGTGTTCGTGGCTCCGGACCCGGGGCGGACACGGCTGCGTTTCGCCGCCAGGGCCGTGCTCGGCATCGGCCTGGCGGTCGCCGTCTGCGGGGCGGCGGGACACTCCCTTCCGGGCGCCGTCGCCGGCGGGCTCGCCGCGCTGCTCGCCCTGTTCACCGTCACCGACCCCACGGTCCGCGGACAACTCGTCACCACCGTGCTGCTGCCGGTCGCCGGACTGCCCGTGCTCGCCGTCGCGGCCGGACTGCACGACCACCCCGTGGCACGCGACCTCGCCTTCCTCGCCGTGGTCGGTGCGGGCGTGTACGCGCGCCGCTGGGGGCCGCGCGGCCACAGTCTCGGCGTGTTCGCGTTCATGACCTTCTTCGTGGCGCAGTTCCTGCACACCACGACCGGGCGGCTGGCCGAGGTGTCCGCCGCCGTCCTGCTGTCCGTGCTCACCGCGGCGGTGGTGCGCTTCGGAGTGTGGTGCTACGAACGCCGGCTGCCCGCCGCCGCCGCTCCCGCCGTCCTCGGCGGCGGCGGACTGGAGCGGGTGACCACCCGGCAGGCCGTGCAGGCGACGGCGGGCGCCGGCTTCGCCCTCGTCGTGGGTCAGATGGTGTCCGGGGAGCGCTGGTACTGGGCCGTCGGCGCCACCTGGTGGGTGTTCGTGAACACGGCCTCGCGGGGCGAGACCCTGGTCCGCGGCTTCCGCCGGGTCCTCGGCACGGTGCTCGGCATCGCTCTGGCCGCCCTGGTCGTCGTCCCGCTGCACGGGGCCGCGTTCCCCACCGCCGTCCTGGTCGCCGTCAGCGTCTACGGCATCTTCTACACGGCCGCCGTGTCCTACACCTGGATGATGCTCTGGGTCACGCTGCTCGCCACGGCGCTCTACGGCCTTCTCGGCGTCCTCGTTTCCGGGGGACCCGGAGTTCTTGGGGTCCCGGGGGTTCCCGGACTGCTCGCCCTGCGGATCGGGGAGACGGCCGTCGGCGCGCTCGGCGCCTGGCTGGCCGTGCTGTTCGTGCTGCCCGTCACCACCCACGCCGTCACGGACGCCTGGATCCAGCGGGCCCTGCGCTGTGTCCACACGTGCACGGCCGAGGCCGCGGCCCGGCTGGCCGGCACCGCCGGCGCCGACCCGGCGCCCCGCGTGGCCGAACTCGAACAGCTGCTCGGCCGGGTGCGGCTCTCCGTCGCCCCGCTCGTGCACCCGCTGAACCCGATGCGCGGCCGCATGCGGCGCGCCCGGCAGGTGCTCGCCCTGCTCGACGACTGCGCCCGCGAGGTCCGCGGCCTCGTCGCCGTCGCCGCCGACCCGGAGGCCTCCCACGACGAGCGGCTGGCCGCCGCGTGCCGCCGCGTGGAACTCGCGGTGGAAGCCCTCGTCGACGACGGCGTGGACGCCGCTCCGCGGGTCGCCCCAGCCCACCCCCGGCCCACGGCCGCGGAAGCCGCCCTCACGCACCTCCACGCCCTGGAACACGCCCTGGCGGAACTGGCCACGCCTCTGCGGGCGCCGTCGGGTTCGCCGCTGGTCGGTGCGTGAGGCCGACGGCACGTCGCGAGCCACGTCCCAACTTGGTCTAGACCTAGAGGGGGTGACTGCTACCGTCGCTCGGACGGGACGACGGAGAGGGGAACCGGTGGTGGCACACGGCGGCAGGCGGCGGGCGTTCATCGGGTCGTTCACGGCGGCGGGAGGGCCCGGGGTCGTCACCGCGGCGGTGTCCGAGGACGGCGGGGCGCTGACCGTCCTCAGCGGCGTCGACGGCGTCCTCGACCCCTCGTACCTGGCCCTGTCCCGCGACGGCGGCACGCTCTACGCGGTGAGCGAGACGGCCGAGGGCGCCGTGGCGGCCTACCGCGTGAAGGGTGAGACGGTCGAGCTGACCGGCCCGCCGGTGAGCGTCGGCGGAAGCGGACCCACCCACCTGAGCCTGCTCGACGGGCACGTCCTGACGGCCAACTACGGTTCCGGCAGCGTCAGCGCCGTTCCCGTCCACGCCGACGGGCGCCTCGCCCCGGCCGCCTCGGACGTGCTGCGGCACACCGGCTCGGGCCCGCACGAGCGCCGCCAGCGCAGTCCGCACGCCCACCAGGTCCAGCCGGACCCGAGTGGCCGCTGGGCCGTCAGCGTGGACCTCGGCACCGACTCGGTCCGGGTGTGCACGCTGACGGAGGGGCGGCTCGCCGTACACCGGGAGATCGCCCTGCGGCCCGGCTCCGGGCCCCGCCACCTGGCGTTCCACCCGGACGGCGCGTACGCCTACGTCGTCAACGAACTGACGCCCACCGTCACGGTCTGCCGCTGGGACGCCGCCGAGGGCTCGCTCAAGTCCCTGACCGAGAACCAGGTCCTGCCCGACACCCCGGCCGGCGACGCCTACCCCTCGGGGATCGCGGTCGCGCCGGACGGCCGGTTCCTGTGGACCGCGACGCGCGGCGAGGACGTTTTGTCCGCGTTCGCGGTCGAGGCGGACGGGGAGCGGCTGCGGCTGGTCGGCAGCGTGCCGTGCGGCGGCCACTGGCCCCGGGCGCTGACCTTGTCCGACGGCTTCCTGTACGTCGCCAACGAACGCTCCGGGAACGTCACCTGGTTCGCCGTGGACGAGACGACGGGGCTGCCCGCGCGAGCCGGCGCGGTCGAGGTGGCGGCGGCGTCCTGCGTGGTCTTCGGCTGAATACGCGCACGGGCGCCGGGCGCCCCCGACGGCACGAACGACACCGACGGCCCTGATGGTCCGGCCGGCGGCGTGATCGGCATGGCGAAGGGCCCGCTCCTCGGCTGGTGAGGAGCGGGCCCCTGGTCGTACGGAGTAGGACTGCGGGCGTCAGCGGGCCGGCGTGCTCTGCGGCTGCTGCGGGGCGATGCCCAGAGCCGTCGTGTAGTTGGCCAGGGCGAGCTTGCCGATCGCCGGGTACGGGCCGAGCGCCTCGGCGGCGGCGCAGCCCGCCTCCTCGGCGGCGGCCTCGATCAGCTCCGCTTCGATCTCCGGGCCGATCAGGTACGGCGCCAGGGCGAGCTGCTGGGAGCCGGCGTTCCGCAGTTGCTCGGCGACGGAGGCGATCGAGCCGTCCTGGTCGAGAGCGGCCGCCATCACCGGCACGGCGAGGCGGGCGGCGAGCAGCATGCCGGTGATCCCGGCCGCCTGCACGGCCTCCTCACCGCCCACGGAGGCCAGGATGATCCCGTCGGCCGCGGTGGCCACGGTGAACAGGCGGGCGCGGTCGGCACGGGCCAGACCCGCCTCCGACAGCCGGACGTGCAGTGCCTCGGCGAGCAGCGGGTGCGGGCCGAGCACATCGGTCAGCTCGGCGGCGACCCGGCTGTCCATGACGGCCTGGCGGATCCGGCGCAGCAGCGCGTTGTCCGGACCGGCCAGCAGCGGCACGACGACCGCGACCGGACCGTCGGGCTCCTTGACGTCCGCGCCGGCGGCGACGGCCTGCTCGTAGCGGGCGGTCCGCTCCTCGGCCGCACGGGTAAGGACGGACTGCACGGTGGGGTGGTCCGCGTCGTCCCCGTCCAGGTAGCCGATCCGGGCGTCGAGTCCGGGCAGCTCGGAGCGGGCGATGCTCACGACCTCCTCGGCGAGGCCCCGCGTGGCGTCGCCAGGGGTGCCCGGCACCGCGAGGACGAGCGCGGGCGCGCCCTCGGGCGCCGCCAGCGGTTCGGGTCGGCGGTGCCGTCCGGGCTGGCGGGGGCGCGGCATTCGTACTGGTAGGCCGGGCGCGGGCCCAGTGGGGGAGCTCATGGCGCCGCATGTTACTGGCTTCCGGGGCGCCCCTGTTCGGGGAGGGTGCAGGTGAGCGGTATCCGTCCGGTTTTGTCTGATGAGTTACGTACGGATGTCAAGCGCCGATGTGGCCCCATCGGACCGGATGGGGACAACTCGGCCGGTCCATCGCCGTACTTGTCCGGCAGATGCGGATGTGGGGGATCAATCCCTTTCTGGGGGTGGTACGTACAGCAACTTCTCATCACCCGGCAGGGCGAGGACGTCTCTGGCCAGGTCGGTCGCGATGCGCACGCAGCCGTGCAGCGGATCGCCCTCGGCGCGCACCCGCCGTGCGTGCGGGAGCCGCTCGGAGAGTTCCCTCTCCAGTGGCACGAGGAGGGGGTCGCCCAGCTTGAACAGGCCGCCGGTGAGGGCGAGCAGCGGCTCTCCCCCGGGCGGGCAGACGGCCGCGGCGGACTCGGCCATGTGCCGGGCGGCCGCGCGCAGCACACCGGCCGCGACGGGGTCGCCGTCCGCGCAGGCGGCCACCCCGGGTGCGAAGGAGGCCAGGACGGCGGCGCGGTCGGAGCGCGGGTAGAGCCTGCCGGGCAGTTCCGCCATCGGCCCGAACGCCTCCTCGGCGCGGGCCAGCAGCCGCGCCGAGCCGCCGTCCCGGCCGTCGTGGGCGCGCAGCGCGGCCTCCAGGCCGGCCCGTCCGATCCAGGCTCCGCTGCCGCAGTCGCCGAGCAGATGCCCCCAGCCGTCCGCGCGCCGCCAGCCCATGAGGTCGGTGCCGATCGCGATCAGCCCGGTCCCGGCGGCGACGACGGCGCCGGGACGAGGGCCCAGCGCGCCGGCGTAGGCGGTGACCGCGTCGGCGGCCAGCGCGACCCGGCGCACGCCGAGGTGCCGTGCCAGCGCGCCGGGCAGTACGGCGCGCAGCGCGTCGCCCAAGGTGGCGAGCCCGGCTGCCCCCAGTACGGCGGTCTCCAGCCGCCCCACTCCGGCCTCGGTGGCCAACGCCCGGGCCATGGGCACCACTTGCTCCAGGAGATGTCCGGGGTCGATGCCCCGCGGGCCGGTGCGCACCGGCTCACCGGACTCCCCTCGCGCCAGCGGCCCGCGCCCGGGCACACCGACGACGGCCCGGAGCCCGGAGCCGCCCGAGTCCACGGCGAGGAATCCGGCCGTACCGGCCTGGGCGTCCCCGGTCACGGCAGCACCCCGTCCCCGACGGGGTCCGCCGACGCGGGGGAGGAGGACGGGGAGGCGCGGTGCTCGCGAGGGAGCGGCTCGGGCACTGGACGCACCGGGTTCCCCTCCCCCCTGACGGCCGGCTGCGCGATCCGCCCGACCGGCTCGATGACGTTGGTGAGGAGGAAGACTAGCGCCGCGGACGCCGCCCCGCAGCGGCCGGTCCGCGGGCACGGGCTGTCGGTGTGGGCCGCTAGAGTGACGCGGCGTGGCACCACGACCGTTGCATGAACTAGTAGAGGCCGGCTGGGCGAAGGCCCTGGAACCGGTGGCCGGGCGTATCGCGGGCATGGGTGACTTCCTGCGCTCCGAGGTCGCGGCCGGCCGGACCTATCTCCCGGCGGGAGCGAACGTCCTGCGGGCGTTCCAGCAACCCTTCGACGACGTAAGGGTCCTGATCGTCGGTCAGGACCCCTATCCGACGCCGGGAATGGCGATCGGCCTGAGTTTCGCGGTCTCGCCGCAGGTGCGGTCGCTGCCGGGCAGCCTGGAGAACATCTACCGGGAGATGAACTCGGATCTGGGCCTGCCCAGGCCCTCCAACGGTGATCTGACCCCGTGGACCCAGCAGGGCGTACTGCTGCTCAACAGGGCGCTCACCACGGCCCCGCGCAAGCCGGGCGCCCACCGGGGCAAGGGCTGGGAGGAGGTCACCGAGCAGGCCATCCGTGCCCTCGTCGCGCGGGAACGGCCGCTGGTGTCGATCCTGTGGGGGCGGGACGCGCGCAACCTGCGCCCCCTGCTCGGCGAGTATCCGGCGATCGAGTCGGCGCACCCTTCGCCGATGTCCGCGGACCGGGGCTTCTTCGGCTCGCGCCCGTTCAGCCGGGCCAACGATCTCCTCCAACGGCAGGGGGCCGAGCCAGTGGACTGGCGGCTGCCCTAGGTCCTGACCGCCCGCGACGTGTGAGGAGCCCGGCCGTGGTCAACGGTCCGGCCGGGAAAGCCAGTTCGCGGCCGCGGGCCGGGCCTGCTGACAACGACGGCCGCCGGCACAGAAGTTGATCATGCCGGCGGTCCCGTGTGCGATGCTCTCCCCATGGCTGATCGAAGCGACTGGGAAAGCACACTGCAGACGGATCGACCCCACTCTGCCCGCGTGTGGAACTACCTGCTCGGCGGCAATGACCACTACCCGGCGGACAGCGAGACCGGCGACGTGATCCTGCGGATGTTCCCCGAGATCGCGGCGATCGCACGTCAGCAACGGAGCTTCCTGGCGCGGGCGGTGCGGTACCTGGCGGGCGAGGTCGGGATCCGCCAGTTCCTCGACATCGGCACCGGGCTGCCCACCGCGAACAACACGCACGAGGTCGCCCAGAGCATCGCACCCGACAGCAAGATCGTCTACGTCGACAACGACCCCATCGTCCTCGTCCACGCCGACGCGTTGCTGCGCGGCACGCCCGAGGGCGAGTGCGCCTACCTCGACGCCGATGTGCGCGATCCGCGGAAGATCCTCGCCCATGCGGCGCAGACACTGGACTTCGACCGGCCCATCGGCCTGATCCTGCTCGGCATCATCGGGCAGCTCCCGGACGAGGAGCAGCCCGAGCGGATCGTGGCCGAGCTGATCGACGCGCTGCCCCGCGGCAGTTACGTGGCCTTCAGCGACGGCACGGACACCAGCGACAGGCTCAACTCGGCCATCACGGCCTACAACGCGCAGTCCGCCAACTCGTACCACCTGCGCTCGCCGGAGCACATCGGAGGCCTGCTGCGGGGGCTGCGTCTGGTCGAGCCCGGCCTGGTCAGGTCCGCCGACTGGCACCCGGACCCCGGTACGGCGGACATCACCCGCGATCAGGGCCACGCCGTCGCGGCGGTGGGCCTGAAGGAGTAGGAGCTCCTCTCAACCGATGACCGCCGCGCGCACGCAGAGCACGTCGGGCAGGTGCGAGGCCAGTTGCCGCCAGGTGTCGCCGTCGTCCGCCGACGCGTACACCTCCCCGTTGCGATTGCCGAAGTAGACGCCGGCCGGGTCCGCGTCGTCCGTGCACAACGCGTCCCGCAGCACCGTGCCGTAATGGTCCTCCGAGGGCAGGCCCGCCGCGAGCGGCTCCCAGCTCCGGCCCGCGTCCTCGGTGCGGAACACACGGCAGCGGTGGCCCGCGGGCACCCGGTCCGCGTCCGCGTTGATCGGGAAGACGTACGCGGTGTCGCCGCGGTGCGGATGGGCGGCCGCGGCGAAGCCGAACGTCGACGGCAGGCCCGCACCGATGTCCGTCCAGTGCGCACCCCCGTCGTCGCTGCGGTACACGCCCCAGTGGTTCTGCAGGTACAGCCGGTCGAGGTTCTCCGCGTCCTGCGCGACCTTGTGCACGCACTGGCCGAACTCCGGGTTCGGATCCGGCAGGAACACGGCGGACACCCCGGAGTTGGCCGGAGTCCAGCTCACTCCGCCGTCGGCCGTGCGGAACACCCCGGCGGTGGACACGGCGACCGTGACCGCCCGCGGATCGCGCCGGTCCGTCACCACGGTGTGCAGGCCCTCACCGCCGCCGCCCGGCACCCACTTCGACCGGGTGGGGTGCTCCCACAGCGGGCGGACCAGGTCGAAGCTCTCTCCGCGGTCCTCCGAGCGGTACAGCGCGGCCGGTTCCGTGCCCGCATAGACCACGTCGGGCTCGGCGGCGGCCGGGTGCAGTTGCCACACCCGCTCCAGCGAGGCGCCGGTGTCCTTGGGGAACTTCACCGCGGGGCGGGCCGGCTCGGTCCAGGTGCGGCCCAGGTCGTCGGAGTGGAACACCGAGGGGCCCCAGTGCGCGCTGTCCCCGCCGGCCAGCAGCCGCGGGACGGAGCCGCGGACGTCGATGGCGACCGAGTACACGGCCTGGGCGTTGAAGTGGGGACTGTCGTCGAACTCCCAGACGCCGTCCCGCCGCCGCCCGACGAACAAGCCCTTGCGCGTGCCCACGGCGAGCAGTACCTCGGTCATGCCGATCACCTCCGCGAGGTCTTCGTCCGGACGTCTTTGTCCTGGACACCGGCCAGTGTGCACCCCACCACTGACAGCCCTCTCCGTATCGGCGTCGTCCCAGGTCACAGCGGCATGGCTGGGAGACGGCAACCGAACGCGCCCGCCGTGGGAGCCGGGGACGGCCGGGTCGCGGCACCCATGGCAGGGCCGGGGCGGGGAACCCGGCGTGAGCATCGGGGAGCCCTCCGCCGTATGGGAGGGCGGTCCGGCAGGTCCGTGCGCTCGTGAGGAGGATGCCGTCGATGGCGCTCCGTGGTCCGAAGGTGTGGCTGTGGCGGTGGCGCCGCAATCCGCTCAAACGCCGCGCCGACATGGTGGAGGCCTGGATCGTGCTCGGCACCTGGGTGCTCGCGGTTGTTGCCGGGGTGCTCGCCGGATGGACGGCTGCCAGGGGCGCGGAGCAGGCCATGGCCCTCGAACCCCTCGCGCGGACGTCCACGGTCGCGCGGGTCACCGAGCAGGTGCCCGGTTCGTCCGCCGGGACCGGCGGGACTCCCGGCACCACCCTCCGGGTGTGGGGGAAGGTGCGCTGGACCACCCCGGACGGCACCGCGCGCACCGGCTGGGCCCGGGTGTGGCCCGGCAGCGCCGTCGGCACCCCGGTCACCTGATCTCCTTCGAGGATGCCTCGGCCTTCAGGCCGGGGAGGGATCGAACCCCTGTGGAGCGGGGCGCGGAAAGAGGAGTCGCCGTCAGGGCGATTCGTCATCTCCACCCGTATTGGTGAGGGCGACCTCAAGGAGGTGGACGATCTCAGAGTTGAGGGACCGCCGATCTGAACGGGCTTGTTCAACCAGCCGTGCGTGCAGGTCGGTTGGGAGTCGGAGGGAGATTCTCTTCTCATCGGTCATGCTAAAATGATGCCATGACGATGCCGCAGAGAGTCGAGGGTGCCGGGCGCGCCCGGTACACCTACCGGCTTCGCGTGTCGTCAACCGCCCGCACCGCGCTCCTTGCCGAGTGGGACCGGTGTCGATGGGTGTGGAACGAATGCGTGGCCAAGTCACGGCAGGTGCACGCACACAATCGGGTGCACCCCGAGGGCAAGCTGACGTGTGGTCCGGCGCAACTGGACAGGATGCTGACCGACGCCCGCAGCAAGCTGCCGTGGCTGCGGGGCGGCGCGAGCGTCCCGCAGCAGCAGATGATCCGGGATTTCGCCAAGTCCCGCTCTAAAGCGCTGAAGGACGTTGAGCACGGTCTGCCGGTGAGGCAGCGCGCAGGCATGCCCCGGCATAAGCGGAAGCGTGATGCCGAGCCGACGCTGAACTACACCACCCGAGGGTTCCGGCTGAAGGACGGCCGCCTGCACCTTGCGGGCGGCATCGCCGTGACCGTGGTGTGGTCGCGTGAACTGCCGTCCGCTCCGTCGTCGGTGCGGGTGTACCGGGACAGCCTCGGCCACTGGTACGCGTCGTTCGTCGTCACCACCAAGGTGCAACCGATCCCCGAAACCGGCGCTGTTCTCGGCATCGACTGGGGCGTCAAGGAGACCGCCACCACCACATCGGACGCGCACGACCTCCCGCACGCCGAACACGGCAAGCGGGCCGCGCAGCGTCTTGCCCGGTATCAGCGGATGATGGCCCGCCGCCGGCCCGACAAGGGGCAGGCCGCGTCCAAGGGCTACAGGAAGGCGCAGCGGCAGGCCGCGCAGGTCTCCAAGAAGGTTGCACGGCAGCGGCAGGATACCGCCCGCAAGTGGGCCAAGCGCGTCGTCCGCGACCACGACGCCATCGCCGTCGAGAACTTCCGGCCGAAGTTCCTCGCCAAGACCACCATGGCCCGCAAGGCGGCCGACGCCACCATTGGCGCCACCAAGACGGCCCTGATCGAGATGGGCCGCAAGCACGGGCGGGACGTCCGCCTCGTGCACCCCGCGCATACCACTATGGATTGCGCATCGTGCGGAGCGAGAACCAAGCACGCACTTCCTCTTTCGGAACGTACCTACACCTGCACCGCGTGCAAAGTCGTGTCCCCCAGGGACAAGAACTCCGCCCGCGTAATGCTGGTCCGGGCTGGTCTCACCGCGGCTGGTGTTGAGGGCGTAAGACCTCCGGGGGCGCTGCTCCCGGAGGCCGCCTGAGCCAGGAATCCTCCTCCCTTCAGGGAGGGGAGGATGTCAACGTGTGGACCGACTCCCCCCGGGGCCAGCTGGTGACCGGACCGGCCACGCCCGCCCAGGCCCGCGCCCGGGCCTTGATGTCCGGTGGCCTGGTGGGAGTGGGTGCCGCCGCCGTCCCCCTCGTCACCGGCCGTGCCCTGCGCGCCTGCCTGGAACGCCGTCGCCTGGACCAGTGGGACACCGAGTGGGCCCGCTTCGGCCCGCTGTGGAGCCGCAAGACCTGGTGACCGGCCCC
The DNA here is from genome assembly GCF_006540305.1 of Streptomyces sp. 6-11-2. GTDB lineage: Bacteria > Actinomycetota > Actinomycetes > Streptomycetales > Streptomycetaceae > Streptomyces. The sequence continues at coordinate 6,535,490 of NZ_BJOR01000001.1, forward strand.
GCGGCTGGCGTGTCGGTGCCTGGAGACGCCCGGCACGGCGCCTAACCCGGAAGTGACCGTTCCAGAATGGCGTCGACGTCCGCGCTGTCCGGCAGCGTGCCGAAGGAGTGGCCCCAGTCGCCGCCCAGCCGGGTCGCGCAGAAGGCGTCGGCGACGGCGGACGGGGCGTGCCGCACGAGCAGGGAGGCCTGCAAGGTCAGGGCCATGAGCTCGACCAGGCGGCGGGCGCCGGCCGGAGAGGCCTCGCCCAGACCCGCCTCGAGCCGGGTCACGGCCGCGTCCAGGCGGGCGTCGGCGCCCCGGGCCAGGGCGAGTTCGGCGAACAGCGCCTCCGTCGCGCCGTGCTCCCGGCTGAGTGCCCGCAGGACGTCCAGGGCGTTGACGTTCCCCGAGCCCTCCCAGATCGACAGCAGCGGCGCCTCCCGGTAGTGCCGGGGCATGCCGGACTCCTCGACGTAGCCGTTGCCGCCCAGGCACTCCAGGGCCTCCGCCGTGAAGGCGGGTCCCCGCTTGGTGACCCAGAACTTGCCGACCGCGGTCGCGATCCTCCGGAACGCGGCCTCGTCACCCCCGCCGCCCGCGCGCACCGTCCGGTCGGCCGCACCGGCCAGCCGCAGCGTGAGCGTCGTCGCGGCCTCGGACTCCAGGGCCAGGTCGGCCAGCACGTTCCGCATCAGCGGCTGGTCGATGAGCAGCGCGCCGAAGGCGCCGCGGTGCCGCACGTGGTGGCCCGCCTCGACGAGTGTCTTGCGCATGAGCGCCGCCGACATCATCACGCAGTCCAGGCGCGTGCAGTTGACCATCTCGATGATCGTCTTGACGCCCCGCCCCTCGGGCCCGACCAGCCAGGCCACCGTCCCGTCGAACTCCGGCTCGGAGGAGGCGTTCGACCGGTTGCCCAGCTTGTCCTTGAGCCGCTGGATGCGGAAGGTGTTGCGGCTGCCGTCGGGCAGGACGCGCGGCACCAGGAAGCACGACAGTCCGCCCGGAGCCTGGGCCAGCACCAGGAAGACGTCGCACATGGGCGCCGAGGTGAACCACTTGTGCCCGCGCAGGGTGTACACCCCGGGCTCCGCGGTCGGCGTGGCCGTCGTGGTGTTCGTCCGTACGTCCGAGCCGCCCTGTTTCTCGGTCATCCCCATGCCCGCCAGCAGGCCCTGCTTCTCGGCCGGCACCCGCAGCCCGGGCTCGTACACCCGGGCGGTCAGCAGCGGTTCGTAGACGGCGGCCAGTTCCGGCTGGGCGCGCAGGGCGGGTACGGCGGCGTACGTCATGGACGTCGGGCAGCCGTGTCCGGCGTCCGTGTGCCCCCACACGAGGCCGCCGGCGCTGCGGGCCACGTGCGCGCCGGGCCGCTCGTCCGCCCAGGGGGCGCCGGCCAGGCCTTCGGTGACCGCCGTCCGCATCAGGTGGTGCCAGGCGGGGTGGAAGTCGACCTCGTCGATCCGGGTGCCGTAGCGGTCGTGGGTGCGCAGTTCGGGCTCGTGCCGGTTGGCCTGGTCGGCCCACTCCTGCGCCTGAACGCTCCCGGCCAGCGCCCCGAGCCGCCGTACGTCCTCCTCGGCCCAGCCCGCGCCCTCCCGGCGCAGACCCTCGAGCAGCGCCGCGTCGTCGGACGTGTCGTAGGGCGCCAGGGGAGGGGCCTGGTTGGTGACGGCGTGCGTGGTGTCCTGCCCGTGCGGATGGGGCGGCGGTTCGAGCTGCGCCTCTCCGTCCGGCCGCACCGCCGGTGCCTGCCGCACCTGCCGTGCCCGCTGTGCCTGTCGTTCCTGCTGCTCGTGCGCGAGTGTCGAGGCCATGGCACCCATGTTGCATTGTGGCTGCGATCGCAGCAATAGTGCAACACGCTCGGGTGTCCGTACAGTACGTGACCATGAACGCGTCCCCGGAGCCCGCCGGAGCCGGGCTGCGCCCGCTGTCCGCGCGGTCGGTCGTCCTGAGCCTGCTGCTGGGCACACACCCGCCCGAACTGCCGGTCAAGGACCTCGTAAGGGCGGTCGAACCCTTCGGGATCGGCGGATCCACCCTGCGCGCGGCCCTGAGCCGGATGGTGGCCGCCGGAGACCTGCGACGCTCCGACACCGTCCACGGCCTCAGCGACCGGCTGCTGGAGCGCCAGCGGCGCCAGGACGCGGCCGTGCACCCCGAGACGTGCCCCTGGGACGGCGAGTGGGAGATGGCCGTCGTGACGGCGACCGGCCGCGAACCGGCCGAACGCGCCGAACTGCGCGCCCGGTTGACAGCTCTCCGGCTCGCCGAACTCCGCGAGGGCGTCTGGCTGCGCCCCGCCAACCTGCGCCGACCCTGGCCTGACGGACTGTCCCCGGGGGTCCGGCGATTCACCGCCCGGCCCGAGGAGCCCGCCGCCGGCCTGGCCACGCGCCTGTGGCCGGTCGACGACTGGGCGGCGACCGCCCGCACGCTGCTCGATCTTGTCGCGCGCACGGACCGACCCGCCGACCGCTTCACCGCCCTCGCGGCCGTCGTACGGCACCTGCTGGCCGACCCCGTGCTGCCCGCGTCCTTGCTGCCCGCGCACTGGCCGGGCCCGGCGTTGCGCAGCGCGTACACCGACTGCCGGCGGGAGCTGACCGAGGAGATGCTCGGACGTGCGAGGCGGTGAGCGTACGGCGGTCGCGCGCGGCGCCCTCGGGCACGCCGCGCGCGACCGCGCTCTCACCGCGCCGGCATCACTTGTACGTGATGTCGGACGCCGCGTACTTGCAATACGTGCCGTCGGCGTCCGTGCCGCCCTTGGACGGCTCGGCGCCCGTGTTGTTCCCGGTGTACTTCTGGCAGGGGATGATCTTCTTGCCGGAGTCCCCGATGATGGTGATCTTCTTCAGGGAGACGCTGTCCCCGTAGTTGGTGTTGATGCCGGCGATCCGGCCGCCCTTGTAGGTGGCCTCGATCGTGTTGAGGCTGATGGTCCGCTTGTACTGCGTCTTGCAGTTGCCGCACGAGCGGACGAAGGTGCCGAAGTTCTGCACCGCGAAGTTCGACACGTTCAGCGTGCCGGCGCCGTTGAACTGGAAGACCTTGTCGCTGGCCTCCTTCGCGCCGCCGCCGGAGACGGTGTAGACGTTGGAGGACGAGGAGCCGAGGAACGTCGCGGCGTCCTCACCGACGTCCTCCCACCAGACGTTCTGGAGCGTGCAGCTGCCCAGGCAGTGGATGCCGTCGGCGGCGGGGGAGCCGATGATGACGTTCTTCAGGACGGCGCCGGCGGCCAGTTCCAGGATCGGCTTCTGGTTCTCCTCCTGGCCGCCGGTGCCCAGGGCCCCGCTGCCGTACAGGCGCGTCATCCCGTAGTCCTTGGTGCCGGACACCGAGATGGTGGTGGAAACCGCCTGACTGCCGTTGGCGGTGGGCCAGGTGGCGGCGCTCGCCGAAGGCGCTCCTTCAGTCATGATCATGGCAACCGAGAGGCCGAGTGCGGCCAGGCCCCCGGTCAGTGCGCGCCGTCGCAGGTGCGGTCGTGCTGCGGACGTCATGTCCTTGTTCCTTCCGTGCGGTCGGGTGATGGCCGGGCGGCGGTCAGATCTTCCCGGTGCCCGCGCCCGCGGTCACCGAGGAGGCCACACCTGAGGCGGCCTCTGCCGTGTAGCTGTACGGAGGGCTGGTGAAGGTGCCGGTCTGCGACACCTCGGTCGTGGCGCCGCCGAGGTCGTTGCCCCGCAGGTTGGCGTAACCGTCCTGCTTGCTGTCCCGGTTGGTGGTGACGGCGACCGACGTGCTGCGGAAGACGTTGTTCTCGACCAGCATCTGGGCACCCATGCGCGAGTGCACGGCGGTCTCGGCGCCCACGACGTAGTTGTCGTAGAAGTGCCCCGTGCCGAAACGCAGGCTCGGGATGCGGGAGTTGACGTTGTTGAACCAGTTGTGGTGGTACGTCACCCGCAGATGACCGGTGTCCTCGCTCGCGTTGCTGTCGCTGTGGCCGACCAGCGAGCCCTTGTAGTGGTCCTTGAAGGTGTTCCAGGACACCGTGACGTAGTCGGAGGCGTGCGAGACGTCGAGCAGGCCGTCGTAGTAGTCCTTGCCGTGGTCGCGGTCGGAGGACAGGGAGTTGTGGTCGATCCAGACCTTGGTCGAGCCCTGGACGGTGATCGCGTCCGTCCCGACGGCCTTGCTGATCTGGAGGTTGCGCACGACGACGTTGCTGACGTTCTTCAGCCGCAGCCCGCCGCCGGTGAACCCGGACGACGAACCGACGCCCAGCACCGTGGTGTTGGAGCCGATGTCGACCTGACCGCTCAGTGAGATCTGGCCGCTCACCTTGATCACCTTGGCGGTGTTGCCGGTCACGGCCGTCTTGAAGTCGCTGAGCGTCGAGACGGTCACCGCCGAGGCGCTGCCGCCGCCGGTCGTGCCGGCGCCGAAACCGACCGGTGAGCTCTCGGCGGCCCCGGCCTGCTGCGGCAGGGCGAGCACCGCGAGGGTCGCGGCCGCGGCGACGGCCGCCGCCAGAGCCGACCTGGGCGCGTGTGGACGTGAGAGGCGAGTTCGCATGCGGATGCTGTCCCTTCGGAAGGGCTGGGTGGGGGGTGTATACGAGACCGAGTGAGGTCGTATACGTGAATGCCGAACATCATGTGGAACGACTCGCGTGAGCAGTGCGACTCAGAGGGCCTGAAGTAGCGCTTGCCGGTCACACTGTTGAACGGACCGTAGAGTGCAAGCGCTTTCTAGTCAACGCCTCGCGCAAGTCACATCCGGCCACTCGCGGACGGATGGTGAAAGGGGTCGGCGCTGGGTGTGGGAGCGCTTCCATGACGGCCATGTCCATGCCACCATGCAGCAGCGGCAGCCCGCCGGGGCAGTCCCGCGTGCCTCGGGCCACCACCCGCACCCGTCCGATCGCACCCCCGCACATTCAACGGAGGACGCACGTGACACCGCCCGGAAGAACCCGCCCCGCCAGAACGCTCCGCGCCGACCTGATCGGCGTGTGCGTCCTGGTGCTGGCCCTCGTCGTCACCGTCTCGGCCGTCACCGCCCTGGTGCGTGGGCCGGACCGCGTGACCGCCGCCGACCGGCCGCCGGCCGCGGCCGCACGGCACTGGGTGAACACCTGGACGGCGATGCCGCAGCTCACCGAACCCGGCAACCTGCCGCCGGCACCCTTCACCGGCGACCACGCCGTCCTCGTCGACACCACCATGCGGCAGACGCTGCGCGTCTCCACCGGCGGCCACCGCATCCGGCTGCGCTTCTCCAACGCCTTCGGTGACACCCCGCTGCCCCTGACCGCCGTGACGGTGGCGCTGCCGCGCGAGGGCGCGGCCGGAGTCAGCGCCGTCGAGCCGCGTACGACCCGGAAGGTGACGTTCTCCGGGCGGGCGTCGACGACCGTGCCCACCGGGGCCCAGGTCGTCTCCGACCCGCTGGACCTCGACCTGCGCGCCGCGTCCAACCTCACCGTGACGGCGTACCTCGCCGACGGCCAGCCCTCCCTCGCCCTCACCTCGCACCCGGGTTCGCGTACGACGTCGTACCTCGTCCACGGCGACCACACCCGGGACGCCGACCTGACCGGGGCGACCCCGGTCGACCACTGGTACCTGATCAGCGACGTCGAGGTGGAGGCCAAGGCCCCGACCCAGGCGGTGGCGATCCTCGGCGACTCGCTCACCGACGGGCGCGGCTCCACCACCAACGCCAACGACCGCTGGCCCGACCAGCTCTACGACCGGCTCCGCTCCCGCCCCGCCACCGCGGACCTCGCCGTCCTGAACCAGGCCGCCGGGGGCAACCGCGTCCTGAACGACGGTCTCGGCCCCAATGTCCTCGCCCGCCTCGACCGCGACATCCTCGCGCGCAGCGGCGTCGCCTGGCTGATCGTCTTCGAGGGCGTCAACGACATCGGCACCGCCGACGCCACCCCGGCCGCCCAGCGCCGGGTCACCGAGGACCTGATCGCCGCCTACCAGCAGATCGTGGTGCGCGCCCACGCCCAGGGCATCCGCGTCTACGGCGCCACCCTGCTGCCGTTCGGCGGCAACGACCCCTACGACGACCCGGCGGGCCTGCGGGAGAAGTCCCGCCAGGCGGTCAACGCCTGGATCCGGGCGAGCGGCCACTTCGACGCGCTGATCGACTTCGACCGCGCGGTGCGCGATCCCGCGCAGCCGAGCCGGCTGCGGCCCGACCTCCACGCCGGGGACTGGTTGCACCTCAACCCGCAGGGCTACGGGCTCCTCGCGGGGGCGGTCCCCGCGGCACTGTTCCGCCACTCCTGACACGGGGGACGGACGGCTCCGCCGCCGGGCTGTCGGGCGCCCGCCTTGAGGACGGGCGCCTGTCGGTCTTTCGGCTGGGGGCTCGGTGCGGCGGGTGCGCCTGTGTGGGTGGGGGTGCTTGCCGTTCCCCGGGGGCTCGCTGTCTCTTGCGTGGGTGGCTCGGCCGTCGTGCTGTCGGGTGCCGGCTTCGGGACGGGCGCCTGTCGGCCCTCCGGGTGGGCGCTCGGCGCGGCGGGTGCGTCTGTACGGGCGGGCTCCTTGCCGCTTCCCGGGGCCCGCTGATGCTGGTGCGGGGGTGGACGGCTCGGCCGTTGGGCTCTCGGACTTCGGCCTTTCGGGCGAGGTGTCCGCCGGCCCCGCGGTGGGGTGTGCGGCGCGGTCGGTGCACTCGTAGCCGCAGGGGTGCGGGCGTGGTGCCGGGTGTCCTGTTCCCGAGCGGTTCCGCTGGTTCCGGCGCGGGGACGGGCCGGCATCCCGCCGGTGCCGCGGGCAGGGCGCCGGCCGTTAATCCGTCCCCGACGCGGAACGTGGCGGACGGCGGAGCCCGGTGGCGCGGACGCGACCGGTGGCGTTCTCTGGGAGAGACGGGGTGACCAGCACGCTTGTGGGCACCCGGTGGCCACGAGGAGTCGATCTCACCCCAGGCGAGGAGAGTCATGGCTGAGCGGAAGTCGTCGTCTGCCCTTGCGGCGCCGCTGCACGGTGCGGCCTCGGTGCTGCGGAAGGTGCCCGGCGCCGAGGCGGTGGGCCGGGCCGCGCAGGGGACGCTGGACAAGGTCGGCGCGGTCTCGCCGCGCGGGCGGCGGCTCGCGGTGTACACGGGAGCCGGAGTGCTCGGTGTCGCCGGAGTGGTGGAGTGGCCGGTGGCGCTCACCGGTGCGGCCGTGGTCTGGCTCACCCAGCCCCGACCCGAACGGCCCGCCGCCGAGGAACAGACACAGCAGGCACCGGAGCTGCCACCGGCCACCACCGCGGCACGCAAGCCCTCGAAGAAGCGCGGCACGGCCGCCCGGGAGACCGCGCGGGGCGCCGGTACCGACGTCAAGGAGCAGGCGTCCGCGCCGGACACGGACACCGGGCCCGACGAACCGGCGAAGACCAGGACGTCCGGGGCCGGCCGAGGCAAGTCCTCGAAGGGGCAGGCGGCAGCTGCCGGACCCCTCGGCCCGACGGCGCGGCCCGACCGCACCTCCCTCTGAGGACGCGCCATGGTGCTCGGACTGCTGACTGCCCCGTCGGCCGCTGCCCGGCTGGTCACCCGGAGGGCCGCTCCCGCGGTCGGGGCCGCCGCGGGAGCGGTGGCCGGAACGGCACGGGCCGGCGTACGCGGCGTGGACGCGGCCGCGCGGGTCGTACGTGTCGCCCGCAGCGCGCTGCCCGGCACGGGCCGCCACTGGCGGTCCGGCACCCGGGCGCACCTGTCGCTGCGTTCCCTGGACCCCGAGAAGGTGCTGCGCGCGGGCGGGAAGCGACATCTGGCGCGGCACATCGCCACGACGCTCGCCGAGCGGCCCGATGTGCTCTTCGCATGCTGGGACGAGGGTCTGGGGCGGCTGGTCGTCGCCGTGACGGAGGAGGAGGCCGCCGACGAGGTCGTGGACCACGCGGCCGACCTCGCGGCCCGGCACGGGCTCGTCCTGGACGGCGACGATCCGGAGGACATCACACATCCGGGGGATCCGGCCGGGGTGCGGGCGGCCGCGGCCGCACTCGCCGCCGACGTGGTGGGCGTCGGCGTCGCACTGACCTCCTACGCGTTGCGCCTGCCGCCCTCACCGCGCATGGTGACCGCCGCGGTGACACTGCTGCGGGAGAACCCGCGCTTCCGTGCCGCACTGAGCACCCGGCTGGGCAGGTCCCGCATGGACCTCCTGCTCGCCTGCGCGAACGCGGCCGCCCACGGCACCGGCCAGACCCCCACCTCGCTGGTCCTGGACGGTGCGCTGCGCGCCGCTCAACTGGCCGACACGGTGGCCCGCACGGCCGCCTTCGACGCGTTCCACGACCAGCTGTGCGCACCCGGCCGCGTCAGCGTCGACGCGGACGACACACCGCGCCCGCCACTGCGCATCACACCGGCCCAGGAGTACGCCAACCACGCCTCCGCCGGCAGTCTGGTGGGCGCGGCGCTGACCATGCTGGTCAAGCGCAACGGGGCCGAGGCGGCCGAGGCGGTGCTCGCCGGTTCGCCCAAGGCCGCGCGCTACGGACCCGCCGTCTTCCACGCCGTGCTCGGCACCCTGCTCGCCCGGACCGGCGTGCTGGTCCGAGCCCCGGAGCGGCTGCGGCAACTGGAGATGGCCGGCACCGTCGTCCTGCACTCGAGCGCGCTGCGCACCGAGGAGGGGGAGGCGGACCCGTGGGTCGAACCGGTCCTGGACGCGGCACGCCGGGCCGGACTGCGGGTGGTCCTGGTGGACGATCCGGCCCTGGAGGACCTCACCGGCCTCGCCGACCAGGTCGTGGACGCCCGGCGGCCCCTGGACGACGTGGTGTACGGGCTGCGCGGCGAGGAGGGCACGGTACTCACGGTCGCCCGGATGCGCTCCGCCGACGACCACGACGTCCTGGCCGGACTGCGCGGCAGCGACCTCGCCCTCGCCCTCGTGGACGGCGACGCCGCCGTCGTCTGGGGCGCGGACATCCTCGCCCTGCACGGACTGCCCGACGTGTGGCGGGTGCTGACGGCCGTCCCGGCGGCCCGGAGGACCGGCCACCGGGCGCAGACCCTGGCCCGGTCCGGCGCCGCGCTGTCCGGGCTGCTCGTGGCCATCGGGGAGTCCAAGCGCGGGGGCGGCCGCCGTGCCATCCTGCCCGGGTTGCGGCACGCGCCGGTCGACGCCGCAGCGGCCGCCGCCCTGCTGTCCGGGACGCGTGCCGCCTTCGCCGTGGCGGCGGCGCACGCCCCGCACCCGCGACCGCGCGTGCACTGGCACGAACTCGACGCGAAGGAGACCCAAAAGCGGCTGGACCAGGAAGCGGCGGGCCGGCTCACCCCGTTCGAGTGGGCCGCCGCCCAGGTCCGCAAGGCGGTGGCCGGCATCGTCCGGAACCCGGTACTCGCCCCGGTCCGCTGGACGTACGAGCTGGGGCAGGCCGTGCGCGGCGAACTGCGGGACCCCCTCACCCCGGTCCTGGCCGTCGGCTCGGCGGCCTCGGCGATCCTCGGCTCCGTGGTGGACGCCCTCCTCGTGGTCGGCGCCCTCGACCTGAACGCCCTGGTCGGCGGATTCCAGCGGCTGCGCGCCGAGCGTGCCCTGTCCGGCCTGATCGCCGAGCAGAAGCGCAAGGCGCGCATCGCGCCCCCGGACTCGCAGGCCCCGGCCGGCGCCACCGTCACGGTCGACGCCGGGAAGCTCAAGCCGGGCGACGTGATCGAGCTGAAGGGCGACGAGGTGGTGCCCGCCGACGCCCGGCTGCTGTGGGAGGACGGCCTGGAGGTCGACGAGTCCGCGCTGACCGGGGAGTCCCTTCCGGTGGAGAAGCAGACCGACCCGACCCCGCACGCCGCGGTCGCGGACCGCAGTTGCATGGTCTTCGAGGGCACGACCGTGGTGGCCGGGCAGGGCCGGGCCGTCGTGGTCGACACCGGCGAGAGCACCGAGGCCGCCCGCGCCGTGCACCTCGCCGCCTGCACGCCCCCGTCCGCGGGCGTGCAGGCCAGGCTCCAGGTACTCACCCGCAAGGCACTGCCGTTGACGCTGGCGGGCGGAGCCGCGCTGACCGGTATCGCGCTGCTGCGCGGCACTTCGGTCCGCGAGGCGGTCAGCGGTGGCGTGGCCGTCGCCGTGGCCGCCGTCCCGGAGGGCCTGCCTCTGGTCGCCACCGTGGCGCAGCTGGCGGCGGCCCGGCGGCTCAGCCGCGACGGCGTCCTGGTCCGCACCCCGCGCACGCTGGAGGCGCTGGGCCGGATGGACACCATCTGCTTCGACAAGACCGGCACCCTCACCGAGAACCGGCTGCGCGTGGTGCGGGCATCCGACGCCGACGGCGAGGTCCACGTGGTGGACGACGAGGCCTCCGCACGCACCCTGCGGTCCGCGGCGCGGGCCTGTCCGCGTCTCAACGGCGACTCGGACCGGCCGGTGCACGCCACCGACGAGGCCGTCCTCGACGCGGCGGGTCCCGACCCGGACTGGGCCGAGCTGGAAGACCTCGGCTTCGAGGCCGCCCGCGGATACGCGGCCGCCGTCGGCCGGGTCGCGGACGGACCCCGCCTGCTGGTCGTCAAGGGCGCCCCCGAGACGGTGCTGCCCGCCTGCCCCGCGCTCCCGGCCCACGCCATCGAGACCTCGCACGCCCTGGCCGGCGACGGGCTGAGGGTGCTGGCGGTGGCGCAGCGGCGGCTCGACGAGCACGAGAGCGAGGAGGACGCACTCGAACGAACGCTTGCGGGCCTGGAGTTCATCGGGCTGCTCGCGCTGTCGGACGTGCCGCGCGACACGTCCATGGCGCTCGTGAGGGGCCTGTACGAGGAGGGTGTACGGCCGGTCATGCTCACCGGCGACCATCCGCAGACCGCCCGGGCGATCGCCACCGAGCTGGGCTGGCCGAAGGACACCACCGTGGTCACCGGCGACGAACTCGCCGCCGCGGACAGGTCGGCCCGCGCCCGGATGCTGCGCGACGCCGGAGTGGTCGCCCGGGTGGCGCCCGAGCAGAAGCTCCAGGTCGTCGAGGCGCTGCGGGACGCCGGCCGAGTGGTCGGCATGGTCGGCGACGGCGCCAACGACGCCGCGGCGATCCGCGCCGCCGACATCGGCGTGGGCATCAACGCCCGCGGTTCCGCGGCCGCGCGCAACGCCGCCGACATCGTCCTGACCGACGACGACCTGACGGTCCTGATCGACGCGATCGGCGAGGGCCGCGCCCTGTGGCACAGCGTCGCCGACGCCATCGCCATCCTGATCGGCGGCAACGCGGGCGAGATCGGCTTCGGCCTGTTCGGCACGCTGCTGTCGGGCACCGCGCCGCTGTCCACGCGGCAGATGCTCATGGTGAACCTGTTCACGGACCTGTTCCCGGCGATGGCCGTGGCGGTGACCCCGAAGGAGGACCCCGAGCAGGCGCGGTCGGCGACGCCGGAGGACGCGGCGGGCTCCGTCCTGGGCGAGGGGCTGATCCGGCAGATCCGCCACCGCGCCCTGACCACCTGTCTGGGCGCGGCCACGGCCTGGATGATCGGCCGCTGGACACCCGGCACCGCCCGCCGCTCCAGCACGATGGCCCTGTGCGGCGTGGTCGGCACCCAGCTCGCCCAGACCCTCCTCGACCGCCGGGGCAGCACGCTGGTCCGGGTGACGTCCCTGGGCTCCGCCCTGGCCCTCGCCGCCCTGATCCAGACCCCCGGCGTCAGCCGGGCCCTGGGCTGCACCCCGCTCGGTCCGGTGGCCTGGGCCGGTGTCGCCGCGGCGATCGCCCTGGCCCTGGCCGGTCAGCGGGTCCTGCCCCGCCTGGAGGAGACCGTCGTACGGCTGCTGCCGGAGAGCGGTCCCGCGTTCGTCCGCGAGCTGGCGGCCGGAGGATGACGGTCGCGGGTCCGGTCCCGCCAGAGCCCGGCGGGACCGGACCCGCTCATGGATTCCCGCGGATACGCACCGGGGCGGCCCCGCCCCCTGCCCGGGTGCGCTCTCCCGCCGCTGGACAGGAGAACACCGTTTCGGCGGGGGAGTCCCGGACCGGCTCCCGGGGCTGGTGCCTCTCGTTCGGATCACGTCGGGCTCGCGGGCCCTTGCACGGTCCGGACGGAAGACCCTAGGCCTGGGAGAGCGCGCTGCGGGCCGCCGCCCGCAGGGACTCCCAGTCCGGCAGCTTGACCACACTGCGCCCGAGGGAGACGCCGAGTTCCGCCTCGGCCCGCTCGATGGCCTGCCAGCCCGCCCACCGTACGGGCTCGACACCCTCGGCGCGCAGCACCGGGAGGCTGTCGTCCGGCACCTGCCTGCCCACGAGCCCGGGCGCGTCCTGGAGCAGCGAGGCCACCGTCTCCTTCGCGCACGGCCGGTTGGTGCCGATGACGCCCGTGGGACCCCGCTTGATCCAGCCGGCCACGTACTCGCCGGGCGCGACGGCACCGTCGCGCAGCACGCGCCCGTCCCGGTGCGGCACGGTGCCGGTGCCCGCGTCGAACGGCAGCCCGTCCGGCGGCACTCCGCGGTAGCCCACCGACCGCAGCACCAGCTGGGCCGCGATGTCCTCGTACCGACCCGTCCCGACGACGCCGCCGTGCCCGTCCGGCGCCGTGCGCTCCAGCCGCACCGTACCCACGCGGCCGTCGTCGGCGAGCAGTTCGACGGGGCGCAGGAAGAAGCGCAGCCGGATCCGGCGGGTGCCGCCCTTCGGCGGCGTCGCGGCCCAGCCGCGCAGGACCTCGATGTTGCGGCGCTGGGCGGCCGGCAGTGCCGAGGGATCGGCGCAGGCCGGGTCCAGTGCCAGCTCCTCCGGGTCGACGACGACGTCGGTGTCCGGCAGGGCGCCCAGCTCGCGCAGCTCCTTGGTCGTGAAGCGGGCCTGCGACGGGCCGCGCCGGCCCACCATGTGGATCTCGGTCACCCGGCTCGCGGTGAGCGCGGCGAGCGCTGCCTCGGGCATGTCGGTGGGGCTCAGCTCGGCCGCTCCGCGCGCCAGGATGCGCGTGACGTCCACGGCGACGTTGCCCACGCCGACGACGACAGCCGACCGCGCGCTCCGCACGAAACCGCTGTCCACGGAGTCGGGGTGGGCGCTGTACCAGGAGACGAACTCGGTCGCCGACCAGCTGCCCGGCAGGTCCTCGCCCGGGATGTGCAGACGGCGGTCGGTGGCGGCGCCCACGCAGTACACCACCGCGTGGTACAGCTCGCGCAGCCGCGCGGCGGGCAGTCCGCCGGGGCCACCGACCTGGACGCCGCCCAGGAACCGGACCCGCTTGTGCTCCAGGACCGTCCGCAGGTTGTTCTGCAGGGACTTGATCTTCTCGTGGTCCGGCGCCACGCCGTAGCGCACGAGTCCGTACGGGCACGGCAGCCGGTCGAGGACGTCGACGCGCACGGAGGGGTCCTGCTGGACCAGGCCCTGAGCGGTGTAGCACCCACTCGGCCCCGAGCCGACGACGGCGACACGCAGCACGGCGGAACTCCTTACCCCGATGGATCGCGCATGGACCGCAGGAGATCGCTGATGGCTCCAGCATGGCACCAAGCGGACCGCCGGGGGAGGGAGGCCGCGCGGGACCGCCCGCGTGTCGCGGCCCGGATCCGTACGCCGGCCGCCGCGCTACCGCTCCGGCGGGGGCGCCGGGATCCGGCCGGTCGCGAAGAAGCGGGACAGGTCCGTGTCGCAGGAGCCGCCGGGCGGCTGCGCCTCCGGCGGCGCTCCCATGTCCCAGTCGAGCCGGTAGCGCTCGAACAGCTCGGCCCGCAGCACCGGCACCGGCATCGGCGCCCCGGGCACCAGCGCGGCGTAGACGGCGCCCATCAGCAGGGCGCGCAGCATCGGGTAGTCGGCGTCGACGTCCCGCGAACCGCGCCGGGCCACCGTGTCCCGCAGCAGCTCGGACAGGCGCTGCTGCTCCGGGCACTGCACGAAGCCCTCCTCGAGCAGGATCCCCGCCATGTGCTGGCGCATCAGCACCGGCCGGTCCCGGGCCAGACCCAGGATCGCGTCGACGGCCCGCGCCAGCCGCTCCCGGCCGTCCTCGGTGTGCGGCTCGCGCTCCAGCGCCTCCTGGAGCGTGCGGTGCATCAGCCGGTGCACGGCGGACTGCACCAGCTGGCGCTTGCCGGGGAAGTAGTAGGAGACCAGACCGCGTGCCGACCCCGCGCGGTCGGCGATGGCGCCGAGCGTCGTCGCGTCGTACCCGTGCTCGCCGACCAGCTCGACCGCCGCCTGGAGGAGCCGCTCCCGGGAACGCCGTCGCAACTCTTCATTGACCGAGGCGCTGCGCGGGGACATGCTGTGACTCCTGCGTTGACTGGCTGCCAGCCAACTATACTCAGCGCGAGCGGACCGGCCCCGGCAGGGGTCCGTCGTGCTGCCGTCCGTCTCGGGCGAAACGGGGGATCGTCCGAGGCGGGCGGACTTTTGCGTACCCGGTGCCGTCAAGGGGCTGCCGCCGGGGCCGGACGGGAGTGCCGGCGGCGCGGTCGTGCGGTGGAGGGCTCAGTCCGTCCGCTCGAGCAGGTCGGGGACCGGCAGCAGCGCGTCCGGCCGCCGTGTGACCGGCAGGTGGTCCACGAAGTGGACGCCGCAGCCCAGGGCGGCCGCGCCGCCGTCCGCGTGGCGGCTGTCGCCGACCATCAGCACGTCCTTCGGGTCGGCGCCGAGCGCCGCGCAGGCGAGAGCGAACAGGCGCGGGTCCGGCTTCTGGACGCCGTGCTCGTACGACAGCACGTAGGCGTCCACGTACGCGTCGAGGCCGTGGGCGCGGAACACCGGGCGCAGGTCCCAGCCGATGTTGCTCACCACGGCCACCCCGACTCCGCGCTCGTGCAGCGTGCGCAGCACCTCGGCCGCGTCCGGGTAGGGGGCCCAGGCCGGCGGCGTCATGTGCCGCTCGTACAGCGCGTCGTGCAACGCCGGGTCGGGCAGCGGCACTTGGCGGGACAGGGTGGTGTAGGCGGACCGGTGCAGTTCGGCGCTGCGGTCCCGGATCTCCCACAGCCCGGCCGCCTCGTCGGGCAGCCGCGCCGGCGGCGCCCCGCCCGGCAGCGCCCCGGCCTCCTCCAGCGCCCGTGCCGTCCGGACCAACTCCCGCTCATCAAGCGTGAGTTCAGCCGCGTTCAGGACGGCTCTCAGCCAGGACTCGCAGGACTCGACGCGGAAGAGGGTCCCGGAGAAGTCGAAGAGCACGGCAGCCATGGGCCGATGATGGCCCAACCCAAGGCGCCCCGGCCACCGGACACCGGTCACGGACGGGTGGGACGGGTGCCGTTCCTAACCCAGCGCCCTCAAGCCGGGGATCACCGCCACCAGGACCGGTATCACCGGGACGAGGGAGGCGACCGCCGTCAGGCGCAGTCTGCGAGCGGCCGGGAGGCGGTTCGGGGGAGTGAGGAGGCGGTGCACGCGCTGAGGGACGTGCGCCTGGGTGGCGGGGCAGGGGCCGAACACGCCGCGGTGCTCGTTGAGTCCGACCAGGGCGAGGGCGGTCGTCAGGCGGCCGAAGCGGCGTGACGCCATGTCGTCGGCGGCGAGTTCGACCAGGCGGTGCATCTCGTCGCGGAACGCGGCGAACACCGGCACCTGCGGAAAGCCGCCGGCGAGCGCGGCGGAGCAGTGCAGCAGCCAGTCGTGCCGGGCCCGCGCGTGGCCCTGCTCGTGCGCGAGGACGGCGTCCAGCTGCCGCCCCTTCAGGCGGCGCAACGCGGCCGTGGTGATGACCAGCCGGGGCGAAGGTCCGGGCAGCCACCAGGCGTCCGGCCGCTCGCCCTCCAGCACCACGAGCCGGTCGGTGCCGGACTCATCGCCGGGCAGCAGCGGGGCACGGACGAGGAGTTCGGCGCGGCGCAGCCTGCGTCGCGCCCGGGCCCGTACCACCTCGCGGAGCAGCATCGCCGCGCTCCACACCCCGCCGCACGCGAGCGCCACCGCGGTCGCCGGCGCCCAGGCGTCGGCCGTGCCGAGCGCGTACGCCTCCACCACCGAACGCGGAGCCGGGGCGAACACATGACCGCGCACCGCCTGCCAGGCGGCCGCCGCGCTGAGCGTCATCGACAGCGCGCAGCACAGCAGGACCGCGGCGACCACGCACTGCCACACCCACAGCGCGAGCACCGGTTCACGGTCCGGCCAGTCGGCCCGGGCGAGCAGCCGAGGGGCGGCGACGGCGGTCAGGGCGCCGAGCAGCAGCAGGACCGCGGGGACCATCATGCGAGCCACCCTATGAGCGGCCGACAGCGCCGTGGGTACGCCTCCGCGGCAAAGTGACGCAGACCACGGCTCCGTGGTGCCGGGCCCGCCGTCCCGCCCGGCGGATCACAGGGTCAGCAGCATCGCCACCATCGCGATCCCCATCGACAACCGGCACGCCCGTGCCAGCTCGGGACGGTCGCCCCACCCCGTGCCGCCGCGCGCGACGCTCCCCGCCACCGTCCCGGCGGGCACCAGCCGGACGCCGGACAGCAGGACGTATCCGGCGAAGTACAGCAGCAGCGCGCCGGTGAGCGGCGGCACTCCCGCCCCGCCGTGGTGGTGGGAGCCGGGCGCCACGGGCGACACCGCCATCACCACGGACATGTAGACCATGGCCGCCGCGCCCACCAGGTGGTGCAGGTGGTGCGGGCTCGTCCGCGCCGACCACAGCGAGTGCAGCGCGGTCGCACCGAAGACCGCCCCGTAGGCCGACCAGGCCCACACCGGCGGTGTGAACACCGCGGCCGGGACGGCCATGGCGGCCATGCCGAAGCCCATGACCGCCTCGCCGCCAGCGGAACGGCGCTGGGCCTCGACGGTGCTGCGCATCCGCAGCAGGCAGTACACCCCGGTCGCCGCGCACAGCGCGACCAGCAGCCAGCCGGGCGAAGTCGATCCGTGCACCCCCCACCTCCCCGCTCGACGGATCACGGCCGCCGCCGGACGGCCGGTCGGTCAAGCGATGCCCGGGGCACGCGGTGCGCACACGAGCGCAAGGAGGTATACGGGGCGCGTTCGGGGAAGCACGGCACGTTACGAACCGGTGGCGGCACACCCCTCCCATATGTTTTACAGGTAAAACACCTGCTAATCTTGTTGGTATGAGCAGTGTGCCCCCCACCCCCGGCCGGATCGCCCGGCGTCTTCCGCTCACCGGCGTGCTGCGGCTCGGCCGCCCCTCGGACATCTGGTTCAAGCCCGCCCTGAGCGTCGTCGTCTCGGTCGCCCTGCCGACCCTCACCCTGCTCGTCCTCGGCCGGCTCGACCTCGCCATGTACACGATGGCGGGTTCGCTGTGCGCCCTGTACGCGCACAACCGCCCCTACGCCGCCCGGGCCCGCGCCCTGGCCTGGGTGGTCCTCGGCATGATCGGCGGCCTCGCCCTCGCCCTGGTCACCGCCTCGCTCACCACCGACCCGGTCGTCCTGGTCACCATCGGCGCCCTGATGGCGGCCGTGCAGAAGGCGCTCTGCGACGCCACCCGCATCGGACCGCCCGGCAACGTCGTCCTCACCTTCATCAGCTCCGCCTCCCTGTTCGCACCGCAGACCCTCGGCCAGGTCCCGGGCCACCTGGTGCTGGCCCTGGCCGCGGCGGCCTGGGCCTGGCTGGTCGGCATGGCACCCGGGCTGCTGCGCCCGCACGGCCCGGAGCGCCGCGCCACCGCGCAGGCGCTGAACGCGGCCGCCGCCCACGCGGCCACCGGCGGCACCGGCGAAGGCCACACCCGGACCCGCGCCGCCGCGGCCGCCGCCGTCCAGGCCGCCTGGCAGACGCTGCTGTCCACCGGGGCCCGCACCGCTCCGCGGCGCGCCCTGGAACGGCTCGTCGTGCGCGCCGAGGTCGCGCTCGCCGCCCCGGCGGACACGGACCCCGAGAAGCTGCGCACCTGGGCCCGCCAACTGTGCGGGACCGGGCCGATCCCCGAGGCCGGCGAGACGGCGGCGGCCGCCGACGAACTGCTCGGCGTGGACGCCGAGAGCACCGCTCCCCACCGGCCCTGGTGGACCCGGCTCGGCCCGCTCACCCCGATCGTGGTGCGCACCGCGCTGGGCTGCGCCCTCGCCGGCTACGCCTCCCTCGCGCTCGGCGTCGGCCGCCCCTACTGGGCCCTGGTCACCGCCGCCTCCCTCTACCAGGCCAACATGACCCTGACCTGGAAGCGGGGCATCCAGCGCGTCTTCGGCAACCTCGTCGGGGTCCTCGTCTTCGCCGCCGTCGCCCCGCTCGCGCACGCCAGTGACCTGGCCCTCGTCCTGCTCTGCATGGCCTTCAACTTCGGCGCCGAGGCGCTGATCGGCCGAAACTACTGGCTCGGCAGCATCTGCGTGACCCCCTTGGCGCTGCTCATCATCGAGTTCGCCGGGTACCACGAGCCGGGCGAACTGATCACCGAGCGGGCCGTGGACACCCTGGTCGGCGCGCTGGTCGGCTTCGTGGCGGCCGTCGCCGTCACCAACCGCCGGGCCGGCGACTGCATCGAGCACGCCCTGGCCGCCGTGGACCGGGCCCGCGAAGAAGCGGCCCGCCTGGTCGCCGAGGAGCGGCCCGCGCCCGCCGCCCTGGAGTCCGCACGCCGGAGCCTGGCCGCCGCGCTGGCCGACCTGCGCGCCACCGCAGACGCCGCGTCCGGCGAGTGGTGGCAACGCGCCCTGCCCCAGGAGCGGGTCGTGCTCACCGAGCAGTCCGCACACCGTACGCTCGCCGCGACGGTACGACGCCAGGGCCTGCACGCCCCGGCGAGCACGGGCGAGACGACGGAGGACGTACGGCCATGACGGCGAGGAACGGACGGCCGGCCCACGGGGACGCGGCGACCGGGGACGCGGCGCACGAGCGGATCCGGCCCGCGGGGACCGAGCCGGGCGGCGACACCGTCGCCGGAGTGGTCCGCCAGTGGCGGGCCGTCCACCCCGACCTGGACACCGCGCCGATGGAGATCATCGGCCGGATCAACCGCTGCGCCGCCCTCCTCCAGCAGGCCGAGGACGCGCCGCTGCGCCGGGCGGGCCTCAGCCGGCCCGAGTTCGACCTGCTCGGGGCGCTGCGGCGGACCGGGGACGAACTCACCCCGAGCGAACTGACCCGCGAGACGTTCTCCTCGGGGGCCGCCGTCACCAAACGCCTGAAGCAGCTGACCGAACGCGGACTGGTGGAGCGCCGCGGCGACACCCGCGACCGCCGGGTCGCCCACGTCCGCCTCACGGACGCCGGACGGGACCTCGTCGACGGCATCCTGCCGGAGCAGCTCGCCTACGAACGGGCCGTCCTGTCCGGCCTGGCCGGGCGGGAACGGGACGGCCTGGCCGCGCTCCTGGGCGAGCTGCTCGGCCGGCTGGAGGGCCGCCCGGGCGCCCTGCGCCTCTGAGCCGGAGGTCCACCCCGGATCCACGACCGTCGCGTTCGTGGATCCGGGGTGGACCGTTACGGGTTCTTCGGCTCCCCGGAGCGGGCCTCGGCCTTCCTGGACGGGCCTCAGCTCTCCCGGGCGGACCGGTAGATGCCGAAGGTCGCGCCCTGGGGGTCCCGCAGGACCGCGATACGGGGGCCGTCCGGGAGTGCGGTGGGCTCCAGCAGGGCCTTGGCGCCGGCCCGGACCGCGATGTCCGTGGTCGCGTCGACGTCCTCGACCGCGAAGTACGGCAGCCAGTGCGGCGGCACATCGGCCGGGAAGCGGTCGTGCATCGCCGTCACGCCGCCGAAGTCCTCGCCGTGCAGACCCCACTGCGTGTACCACTCCGAGGCGTTGACGCTCCAGCCGAACACGCTCGTGTAGAAGTCCCTGGCCCGCTTGGGGTTGCGGGTGACCAGTTCCACCCAGCCGAGTGAGCCGGGCCGGTTGAACACCCCGGCACCGGAGAACTCCCGCGCCTGCCACATCTGGAAGGCCGCGCCCGACGGGTCGAGCGCGACGGTGAAGCGGCCCTCGTCGTAGATGTCCCTCGGACCGTGGATCACCGTCCCGCCGGCCTCCACCACCTTGTTCGCCACGGCGTCCGCGTCGGCGACGGCGAACGAGACGTTCCACGCGACCGGCTGCGACCTCTGGTACAGGGGCGTGATCGCGGCGACCGGCGCGTCCCCGAGGTGGGCGAAGGTGTAGTCCCCCGAGACCAGCCGGGGGTCGCGCCGCATGCGCCAGCCGAACACCTCCGTGTAGAACCGTGTGGCCGCCTCCAGATCGCTGGTGCCCAGCTCCGCCCAGCAGGGTCCGCCGACCACAGGCTTGTCGAACTCCATGACACTCCTCCGGGAAGGCTCATCCCCACCCACCAGCACGCTAGCCCCGGCCGCCGACGCGGGCCAGCGGGAGCCGCCCGCGGCCGCCGCGCCCGGATCCGGCTCAGATCCCCGCCCGGTACCGCAGCGGGTGCTCCGCCGGCACCTCGACGAGGACGATGGGTGTGCCGTCCGGATCGGCGATCCACATCTCGATCAGACCCCACGGCTCGCGCACCGGCTCACGCGTGATCTCGACGTCCTTCGCCCGCAGCTCCTCGTGGGCCGCCGCCACGTCCTCGACCTGGAGCCACAGCCGCACGGACGGGGACGGCGGGCCGTCGGAGCGTCCGGAGAGTTCCAGGAAACCGCCACCGAGGAAGTAGACGGTGCCGCGCTCCGGCCCCGTGCCGAACTCGCGGTAGACGGCGAGGCCGAGCCGGTCGCCGTAGAAGGCACGGGAGCGCTCGGGGTCCGTGGGCCGGACCAATGTCCGGCTGCTGAGTACGTGCACCATGCACCTGGAGCCTAGTGGCAGGATGGCGCTCGCCCCGCCCGACAGCGCCCGAACCGAAAGGCTCGACCCATGAAGACCGCCGCCAGCGGACTGACCTTCCGTGACGCCCGCGACGCCGATGTCGACACGCTGGTGGACCTGATCGAGTCGGCGTACCGCGGGGACTCCAGCCGGGCCGGCTGGACCACCGAGGCGGACATCCTGCAGGGGCAGCGGACGGACCCCGGGGGCGTGCTGGAGGTGATCAAGTCGCCCGGGAGCAGGCTGCTGACGGTCGAGCGGGACGGTCGCGTGGTCGCCTGCTGCCAACTGGAGCACCAGGGGGACCACGCCTACTTCGGCATGTTCGCCGTCAGCCCCACACTGCAGGGCGCGGGCCTGGGCAAGGTGGTCATCGCGGAGGCCGAGCGCCAGGCCCGGGAGGACTGGGGCGCCAGCGAGATGCACATGACCGTGATCTCCGTGCGCGAGGACCTGATCGCCTGGTACGAGCGCCGCGGCTACCGCCGTACGGGAAGGACGACCCCCTTCCCGTACGGCGACGAGCGGTTCGGCATTCCGCAGCGCGACGACCTGGAGTTCGAGCTGCTGGTCAAGGAACTCGCCTAGGCATCTCGCTCAGGGGTCCCCGCCTCGGGGATGCTCTTATGGATGTCAAGCGCCGGCTGGTGCGCCACCGTGCAAAGGTTGTCGGACATGGACGCTGAGATCTGGGGTGGCTGTAAGTGGATTGGCTCGATGGGACGGACTTCGGTTACTACGCGCTATGTCCGGCGCCGTATCTGAAGGCTTGGAACGGCACCGAGGCGGACGTGGTGTCCCCCGCGCATGTCGGGAAAGTCGTGCTCTCGGACCATGGGGAAGTGCTTACGCTGGGAGGGCAGGGACTTCCGGTGGCCTATCTGGATAGGGCAATGACTTTTGTCCGGTGGGTCGGCTGTGATGACGATGCCGGGCTGGAAGACGCGGTGGAACAGGTCATGAACTCGGATGAGTGGCAAGACGCCTTCGAGATCACACTGGGCGGCCAGTACGTTCTTCTGGATTCCGGAGTACGTGGTGCCGAAGTCGGTGAGGACGATGCGATCCAGGTGAATGTTCCCTCCGGGCGCTACCGAGTGCAGTCACTGCTCATCTATCCGTCCATGGGCGAGTTCTTTCTGGAGAGGCTGATTGCGATCTGAACCCATCCCGTCCAACGCAGGCGATGGGCAGCATCATGCTGTGGTGGTGAGTCGCTCGACGGTGTTGCATGTGGTGCCGGGTGTGAGAAGGGCTTGGTAGATCTCGCGGGCGACGAACCGCTTGAGGCAACGGATGATCTCTTTCTTCGACAGGCCCTCTTTGGTCCGTCGTTCCATGTAGGCGCGGGTGCGCTGGTCCCAGCGCAGGCGGCAGAGAACTATCCGGTAGAGGGCCGCGTTCGCGGCCCGGACGCCGCCCCGGTTGAGGCGGTGTCGGTGGGTGCGCCCGGATGAGGCGGGCAGCGGTGCGACGCCGCACAGCATTGCGAACGCTGCCTCCGACCGGAGGCGGTCGGGGTTGTCGCCTGCGGTGACCAGCAGCTGGCCGGCGACGTCGGGGCCGACACCGTTCAGCTTGGTCAGGGCAGGGTTGATCTCCTGGGTGAGCGGGGCTATCAGCTCGTCCAGTTCGTCGATCTCCTGGCCAAGGTCGCGGTGACGGCGGGCGAGGGAACGAAGCGCGATCTTCGTCGCTGTGACCGGATCACCGGCCTGGTCAAGGCTGGGGCGGAAGCCCGCGCAGATGGCGAGGAGGTCCTTGTCCTTCAGATGCCGCAGCATGGTGCGGACGCCTTCCGGCGCGGTGACGATCAGGTTCTTGATCTGCCGGGCGGCGTCGGCTCGCTGCTGAACCGCGCTGCGGCGGGCGACCCGCAAGGCCCGAAGGGCCTCGACCCCGCCGTCACGGAACTTCGGGGTGCCGGTCCGCCGTTCGGACAACGCAGCCCGCGCCGCGGCCTCGGCATCAACCGGGTCGGACTTGCCCTGCCAGCGGCGGGTCTTGCGGTCCGGACGATCGATCTCGACCACCGTGACATCGTGTTCGCGCAGGTAACGGGCCAGCCCGGCGCCGTAGGCGCCTGTGCCCTCGACCCCGACCATGGCCAGGGCGCCGAAGGAACGCAGCCAGGCCAGGAGCATGCGGTAGCCGAGTGCGGAGGCGGGGAACTGGGCCGAACCCAGGACCCGGCCGGCGGAGTCGATTGTGGCTGCGGTGTGAGTGTCCTTGTGAGTGTCGACGCCGCCGGTGACCTCGACCCGGTGCTGTGCCATCGTGGGTTGTGCCGTCCTGTCCATTCGATCGGGTGGGATGGCACCCGTCGGCCGGGAGGGCGGACAAGACAGTGATGGGGCCTGTGGCCAGGCTCTTATGAAGTCACGTCCCCCGGTCCGGCGGATGCACGCGAGCGTCCCCCGGCCGGGGCCGACAGATCCCGTTGAGGACCCTGAGTCAGTCAGGCGGTGGGTCAGACCCCACCGGGGAACGCTCACGTACATCCTCACTGTCAGGCGGTGAAGCGGCCGGTGAGCTTGATCTCCGGGTAGTCGGTGGTGGCCCCGTCCAGCTCCAGGGCGCGGACCAGACGCAGATGGTCCAGGGTGTTGACGACCCAGCCGATGATCCTCAGGTCCGCCTTGCGCGCGTGCTCGACGATCTCGAGGGTGAGCCGGCGGATGTTGAGGCAGACGGTCGCGGCGCCGGCGGCGGTGGCGCGTTCGACGACCTCGGAGCCGTAGCGATCGGCCACGAGCGCGGTGCGCACTCCCGGCACCAGCCGGGCGATCTCGGCGATCGCCTCGTCGTGGAACGAGGACACCTCGACGCGGGAGACCAGGTCCCGCTCGTGCAGCACCTCGGCCAGGGCGCGGGCCGCGGTCACGTCCTTGATCTCGGCCTGGAGCGGTGACCGCACCGCGTCGAGGACCTCCTCGAAGAGGGGGATCCGCTCGCCGCGGCCGGCGTCCAGGGAGCGCAGCTCGGCGAGTGTCTTGTCCGCGATCGCGCCGCTGCCGTCGGTGGTGCGGTCCACCTTGTCGTCGTGCATGACGACAAGGGCGCCGTCCTTGCTCAGGTGCAGATCGAGTTCGATGACGTCCAGTCCGGCCTGCTGGGCGGCGACGAAGGAACGGAGGGTGTTCTCGGGCTCGACTCCCAGGACTCCGCGGTGACCGATGGTAAGGAAGTTCAAAGTTCAACTCGCTTCCGTCGACGGCGGCTCTGCGCGGCGCGGAGCGGTTGGACCTCGTCGTCCGCGCGGTAGTGACGCAGCCTAATGGCCCACACGCTGGTTGAACCCCCGCGTACACGCCGCAGTGGGGTGACGGCCCGCAGGAACGGGCCGGATCCGTCGCGGTGGTCACTCCGGCGTGGGCGAGTCCCCGGTCGCGTTGACCGCCGGGCCGTGAAGCCTTCGCACGGTCGCCCACGGCCGGAAACCGCCCCCGGGGAGACGTGGCGTCGGTCACCCGACCGGCCTACCGGGTCTGGCCCCGTCCGGGTGTACGGCAGGAAAATAGCCGGTGACCATGGCTGCGCGCAGAATAATTTCCCGAGGTCCCCCTTGCTGGGAGAAACCCTGTATGTATACCGTCTCCTTACGCGAGGTTGTCCCGTGGAGGATGAGACATGACGGAAATTCTTGTGCAGGTGGGTGCGGAGGAGAAGGTTCCTCCGGTGGCCAGGGTGGTTGAGCACCCGGCGTGGCCCGTGCTCAAGGATGCCGTGGAGCGAATCCGGCCATGGCAGTCGAAGGACGGCTCGATCGACTTCACGGCCGAGGGCGCCCCCGGCCGCGCGGACGCCGACGCCGCCGTACGGCGTGTGATCGACGCCGTCGAGGAGCTGTCCCCGCTGCTGCCGCACGACGCCGCCTACCACGAGGCACTCGTGCGGGACCTGCGCCGCTGGGCCGAGGGCGGCTTCGAGGTACCGGACTTCCTGGACTCGCTGCTGGCCTTCCAGCCCGCCGCGAACCGCGCGGACGGCCTCCAGCACCTCGTCGTCTTCCCCATGTACACGCAGAACGGCAACCCGGACCGCAACCTGGAGGCGGTCGTGCTGCGCATGGTCTGGCCGGACTGGCTGGCGGAGCTGGAGCGCACCCGCTACGACAACCCGCTGTTCTGCGGCATCACGTTCGAGGACTTCACGGGCGGCTACGACACCAACTCCGCCGTCCTCTTCCCGGAGACCATCGCCGTGCGCGAGGCGCCGGAACGGTTCTCCTGGGGCGGCATCTTCTGCGACCGCGAGGCCGCGCGCTTCCGCCGCGTCACCGCCGCCGCCGTCGACCTCCTGGGCCTCGAACTGCCCGAGGACATCGCCGCCATGGTCCACGACCAGAAGCGCTGCGAGGAGGCCTTCGTACTGTGGGACATGGTCCACGACCGCACCCACAGCCACGGCGACCTGCCGTTCGACCCGTTCATGATCAAGCAGCGCCAGCCGTTCTGGATGTACGGCCTGGAGGAGCTGCGCTGCGACCTCACCGCCTTCAAGGAGGCCGTGAGGCTCCAGGCCGACGGTGTCGCACAGGCCCGTGACGTGCAGTACGCGGTGCTGTTCGACCGCATGTTCCGCTTCCCGGTCACCGGCGAGCGCGTGCGCAACTACGACGGCCTCGGCGGTCAGCTGCTCTTCGCCTACCTGCACAAGCACGACGTGGTGCGCTGGACCGACAACAAGCTGACCATCGACTGGGAGCGCGCCCCGCAGGTCACCAACCAGCTGTGCGCCGAGATCGAGAAGCTCTACCGCGACGGCATCGACCGCCCCAAGCTGGTCCACTGGTTCGCCGGCTACGAACTGGTCTCCACCTACCTCGCTCCGCACCCGGGCTCCAAGTGGGCCAAGGGCCCCGACGCCCTGGACCTGACCCAGCCCCCGCGCAAGCTCGTGGATGACGTGCTTCCGGACGAGTTTCCGCTCAGCATGTTCTACGAGGCACTGTCCAAGAAGCTGAAGAATGTGATCGCCTCGACCAGGGGCATCGTGGCGGACAGCGCCGAGCGGGTCGCCGCGTGAGCGGCCGCGAAACCGAGAACACTGCGCAGGAGGCGAGGAACATGGTGGGGAACGGGGCTCTCAGCGGTGCGGTGATCGCGGTGGCCGGCGCGGGCGGACCGGCCGGCCGGGCGGCGCTGCTCAGGCTCGCCGAGGCGGGTGCGACCGTCGTCGGCGCGGACAACGACCCGGAGCGGCTCTCGCAGGCCGTGGACGCCGCCCGGTACGCCTCCGGCGGCGCCCGCGTCACCGGGGACACCGTCGACCTGCTCGACCTCCAGTCCACCCGCGACTGGGCCGCGCACATCGAGAAGGACTTCGGTCGGATCGACGGCCTGGTCCACCTCGTGGGCGGCTGGCGCGGCAGCGAGACCTTCACCAAGACCAGCCTGGACGACTGGGACTTCCTTGAGCTGCTGCTCATCCGCACCGTGCAGCACACCTCCCTGGCCTTCCACGAGGCGCTGCAGCGCAGCGAGCGCGGCCGGTACGTCCTGATCAGCGCGGCCGGCGCCAGCAAGCCCACCGCGGGCAACGCGGCGTACTCCGCCGCCAAGGCGGCCGCCGAGGCGTGGACGCTGGCCATGGCCGACTTCTTCCGCAAGGCGGGAAAGAGCGAGGGCGCCGAAGGGCCGACGTCCGCGGCTGCGATCCTGGTGGTGAAGGCGTTGGTGCACGACGCGATGCGCGCCGACCGCCCCAACGCGAAGTTCGCGGGCTTCACGGACGTCAAGGACCTGGCCGAGGCCATCGTCGACGTGTGGAGCAAGCCCGCCGCGGAAGTGAACGGAAACCGTCTGTGGCTGACCGACAAGCCGTGAACCCTCCCAGGACCGACGCGCGTCGCCATCACGACCCCGAGGTCCGCGGGTTCGCCAGCGACAACTACGCCGGGGTCCACCCGGAGGTGCTCGCCGCCCTGGCCGTGGCCAACGGCGGGCACCAGGTCGCGTACGGCGAGGACGACTACACCGAGAACCTCCAGCGGATCGTCCGCAGCCACTTCGGCGCCACCGCGGAGGCGTTCCCGGTGTTCAACGGAACCGGCGCGAACGTCGTGGCGCTCCAGGCGGTCACCGACCGCTGGGGCGCGGTGATCTGCGCGGAGAGCGCGCACATCAACGTCGACGAGGGCGGCGCCCCCGAGCGCATGGGCGGCCTGAAGCTGCTCACCGTGCCCACGCCCGACGGCAAGCTCACCCCCGAGCTGATCGACCGGCAGGCGTACGGCTGGGAGGACGA
Source organism: Streptomyces sp. 6-11-2 (assembly GCF_006540305.1). Lineage (GTDB taxonomy): Bacteria > Actinomycetota > Actinomycetes > Streptomycetales > Streptomycetaceae > Streptomyces. The sequence goes on from NZ_BJOR01000001.1 coordinate 6,562,349, forward strand.
GCACCGGGCGATGCCGCAGGCCGTCTCGATCACCCAGAGCACCGAACTCGGCACCCTCTACACGCCCGAGGAGATCCGCGCCATCTGCGAGCACGCGCACGCGCGGGGCATGAAGGTGCACCTGGACGGCTCCCGCATCGCCAACGCGGCCGCCTCCCTGGACGTGCCGATGCGGACGTTCACCAACGCCGTCGGCGTCGACATCCTCTCCCTGGGCGGGACGAAGAACGGCGCGATGTTCGGCGAGGCGGTCGTGGTCCTCAACCAGGACTCCGTCCGCCAGATGAAGCACATCCGCAAGATGAGCATGCAGCTCGCCTCCAAGATGCGTTTCGTGTCGGTGCAGTTGGAGGCGCTGCTCGCCAAGGACCTGTGGCTGCGCAACGCCCGGCACGCCAACGAGATGGCGCAGCGGCTCGCGGAAGGCGTGCGCGCCGTGCACGGCGTGGAGATCCTCTACCCGGTGCAGGCCAACGGGGTCTTCGCCAAGCTCCCGCACGAGGTGAGCGAGCGCCTGCAGAAGCGGTTCCGCTTCTACTTCTGGGACGAGGCGGAGGGCGTCGTGCGCTGGATGTGCGCCTTCGACACCACCGAGGACGACGTGGACACGTTCGTGGCCGCGGTGAAGGAGGAGATGGCGCGCTAGCGGCCGCACACCGGTCGGATCTGCATAGTTATGCGATCGCTCGAAAAGTCATTGACGTTCGAGTGGTCGCATTCCTATGCTCTGCGGGCATGGAGCTGATCCAGAACACCCCTGACCTGTCTGCATATTTGGCCGCCGACGAGGTGATCGACCATGAGCACCCGATGGTCCGCGAGACGGCTGCCCGTCTCGCCGAGGGGGTGGCAGACTCGTATGCCTATGCACGGTCCGCGTACGAGTTCGTGCGCGACGGCATCCCGCACTCGCAGGACTCCGGCGACCCGCGCGTCACCTGGCGGGCCTCCGACGTCCTCCGGCTGCGCACCGGCATCTGCTACGCCAAGGCCCATGCCCTGGCGGCGCTGCTGCGGGCCGAGGACATCCCGACGGCGCTGTGCTACCAGCGGCTGACGCACGACGGCGACGGCGGGCACGTGGTGCACGGACTGATCGCCGTCCGGTTCAACGGAGCCTGGCACCGGCAGGACCCGCGCGGCAACAAGCCGGGCGTCGACGCCCGGTTCTCCCTCACCGGTGAGCGCCTGGCCTTCGTACCGGATCCGAAGTCCAACGAGCTGGACTATCCGGTGCTGTACGCTGAACCGCACCCGGCCGTGCTGGCCGCCCTCACGGCCGCTCCGGACCGGCCGCGGCTGTGGAAGACGCTCCCTGCCGCACTCTGACCGCGAGGCGGGAGAACATGGCACCGACGCTCACCGTGTCCGACGAGGTACGCGCACTCACGCCCGGCTTCACCCACGTGGCCGTCGAGGCCCACGGGCTGGTGGGCGGACCGAGCACCGATGCCTCCTCGGCGCTCCTCGACGAGGCCGCACGCCGTCTGGCGGCGCGGCTGGAGGGGCGCGCCCCGCACGAGGACCCGCACATGGCCGCCTGGCGCGAGACCTACACGGCGTTCGGCTCCAAGCCCTCCCGTACCCGCAACTCGGCGGAGGCGCTGGCCCGGCGGGCGGTGACCGACGCCGGACTGCCCCGTATCAACCTGCTCGTCGATCTCTACAACGCCATCAGCGTCGCCCATCTCATCCCGGTCGGAGGCGAGGACCTCGACCGGATCGAGGGCGGTATGCGCCTGGTGCGGGCCAGCGGCGAGGAGGACTTCGTGACCGTCGCGGGCGGCGAGGAGACCGTCGAACACCCGGACGCGGGCGAGGTGGTGTGGTGCGACGAGGCCGGCGTGACCTGCCGCCGCTGGAACTGGCGCCAGGGCCCGCGTACCCGTCTCACCGAGCAGACCGCGTCGGGCATCTTCCTGCTGGAGAGCCTGCCCCCGATGCCGGTGGCCGAGGTGGAGGCGGCGGCGGCCGAACTCGCCGAGCTGCTGGAGAAGTTCAGCCCGGGCGCCGAGGTCACCGTACGGCCGCCCGCGTCATAGGGTCTTTCGTTTGGATCAGGTCGGATCAGGGAGCGGGGTCCGGTGCCGTGGATCGCACGGCGGAGGAGGGCGGCAGGGCGGAGCCCTGCCAGGCCGACGACAACGCGGCTGGGGGTACCCCCTGCTCGAAGAGCTTGGGGGAGCGCTGTCAGGGCCCGCGAGCCCGGCATGATCCAAACAAGAGGCTCTGGACCCGGGCCCGCTCCGTCACCTTCCGGTGCGCCGTGCGGTCCCGGCCGGGTTCAGTGCGCCCCGGCCGTGCGGAGCTGGTCCGGGGTGGGGGCCGTGCCGCCGAGGTGGGCGGGCATCCACCAGGTGTCGTCGGCAGACCGGGGGCGGACCGGGTAGGCGCGCTGGGCGGCCTCCAGGAGCTCCTGGACGCGTTCGCGCAGCCGGCGGGTGAGGGCGCCCGCGTACTGCTCGCGGGAGGCCTCCATGGCCTCGCCCACGCGGATCGTGACTGGGATGTGGCTGCGCTTGAAGTTGCGCGGGTGGCCCTTGGTCCACAGCCGCTGCGTGCCCCAGACGGCCATCGGGATCAGCGGAACACCCGCCTCCTGCGCGAGGCGTGCCGCGCCCGACTTGAAGCTCTTCAGCGTGAACGACTCGGAGATCGTGGCCTCCGGGAACACCCCGATCACCTCGCCGGACCGCAGCGAGTCCAGCGCTCGCGCGTACGCCGCCTCACCGTTGGCGCGGTCCACCGGGATGTGCTTCATGCCGCGCATCAGGGGACCGGAGATCCGGTGCCGGAAGACCGACTCCTTGGCCATGAAACGCACCAGGCGCTTCTGCGGGAGCGCCGCGAGCCCGTTGAAGACGAAGTCCAGATAGCTGATGTGATTGCTCACCAGCACGGCGCCGCCCGTGCGCGGGATGTTCTCCGAGCCCCGGCAGTCGATCTTGAGGTCCCACGCCTTGAACATCGTGCGGGCGAGACCGATGACGGGGCGGTAGACGAGCTCTGCCATGAGCGGGACGGACCCTTCTCTCTGCCAGGGAAGGGGCTCCCGGCTGAAGTTACGCTGCCGTAGGTTTACGGCCTGTCGCAGATCGTGCCCCAAGAACGGCCCGGGAGCCAGTCCACGTGCCCGTCCACGGCGAGATCCTCGTCACGTCACCCGTGAGATTCCGCCCGACGGCCCACAGCGGCCACACCGCGCCCACGGACCGCCGGCCGCGGCCACCGCCCGGCGGACCCGTCCCGGGTTCCGGGAATCTCCGCGCTCGCGGGCGCGCTGAACCGGTCGGCGCGCGCGGGCGCGTTCGCGAAGGTACGGCGGCGGCACAGCGGAACAGGAGAGCAGGCGTGGGGGGATGTGGCGAGGACAGGCGGCTCGGGGCGGCCGAACTCGGTGAGGACCTCGGCGCGCGTGCCACGCTGGTGCAGTTCTCCAGCGCCTTCTGCGCACCCTGCCGGGCGACCAGGAGAGTCCTCGGCGAGGTGGCCCGCATGGTCCCCGGCGTGGCGCACGTCGAGGTCGACGCCGAGGCCCGGCTCGACCTCGTGCGCGAACTCGGAATCCTCAGGACGCCGACCGTGCTCGTCCTCGACGCGGACGGCCGCGTGGTACGGCGGGCCGCCGGACAGCCGCGCACGGCGGACGTCATCGCGGCCCTGGGGGAGGCGTTGTGAGGTCCGGATCCATGACGGCGGGACAGCACCCACATCCCGGGACGTACTTGACTGGGCACGCCAACTATCGTGAGCCTGACCGCTTGCCCGCGGAACTCCTTCTTCTCGGGCGGCCCCGCGTCGACCCAGCCCGCCCCACGAGCGCGTGCCGCCCGGACTGTTGAGCAGCCACGGATCCCGCTCGTCCGACCAGCAGAAGGACAGCTCCATGACGGCCACGTCCGACCTGGGCGCCTCCGCCACCGTCCGGCTCGCCTCCCCCCAGCTGCTGCGCTCCGTCTTCCGGCGGCACGCGGCGGGCGTCGCGGTGATCACCGCCCGGGGCGACGCCGGTCCGGTCGGCTTCACCGCCACCTCCCTCACCTCCGTCTCCGCCGAGCCCCCGCTGCTCTCCTTCGGCGTCGGCACCGGCGGCTCCAGCTGGCCGGCGATCGCCGCGACCGACCACGTCGGCGTCCACATACTCGGGGAGCACCAGGAGGAACTGGCCGCCACCTTCGCGCGCAGCGGTGCCGACCGCTTCGGAGCGCCGACGGCGTGGCGCGAGGGCCCCGAGGGGGTGCCCGTCCTCGACGGCGTGCTCGCCTGGATGGTGTGCCGGGTCGTCACGCGGGTGCCGGCCGGGGACCACCGCATCGTGCTGGCCGAGGTCGTCCTGGGCGACCCCACGGGCGTCGGCCGTCCGCTTCTCTACCATCAGGGCCGCTTCGGCGCGCTGCGTGATTGATCACCTCGGCGCTCCCCTGCGAAGCCGTCGGGTTCCGGTTACGCTGCGTTGCGAAGGTCACAGTTCAAAGCGCTTGCTCAGCGGGCATGAACTGGGTGTACTGGCGAGTAATATTCCGCTCGGAGCGCGCGGTCGCCCTGACCGGGATCGGCCGCTTCAGGCGCCTATGCTGCCTGCAGGAAGGCAGCCCAGAGAAGACGATGCAGTAGGAGAGCCGGCGTGAGCTTGAGGATCGTTGTCACTGTGAAGTACGTGCCCGACGCCACTGGCGACCGGCACTTCGCCGATGACCTGACCGTCGACCGGGACGACGTGGACGGTCTGCTCTCCGAGCTGGACGAGTACGCGGTCGAGCAGGCGCTGCAGATCGCGGAGAACGCCGACGAGGCTGAGGTCACCGTTCTGACGGTGGGTCCGGAGGACGCCAAGGACGCGCTGCGCAAGGCGCTTTCGATGGGCGCCGACAAGGCGATCCACGTCGAGGACGACGACCTGCACGGCACGGACGCCATCGGCACCTCGCTGGTGCTGGCCAAGGCGATCGAGAAGGCCGGCTACGACCTGGTGATCTCCGGCATGGCCTCCACCGACGGCTCCATGGGCGTGGTCCCGGCGCTGCTGGCCGAGCGCCTGGGCGTGCCGCAGGTGACGCTGCTGGCCGAGGTGTCGGTCGAGGACGGCACCGTGAAGGGCCGCCGGGACGGCGACGCCGCCTCGGAGCAGCTCGAGGCGTCCCTGCCCGCGGTGGTCTCGGTCACCGACCAGTCGGGCGAGGCCCGTTACCCGTCCTTCAAGGGCATCATGGCGGCCAAGAAGAAGCCGGTTCAGTCCTGGGACCTGTCCGACCTGGACATCGACGAGGACGAGGTCGGTCTGGAGAACGCCTGGACGGCCGTCGACTCCGCCACGGAGCGCCCGGCCCGCACCGCCGGCACGATCGTCAAGGACGAGGGCGAGGGCGGCAAGCAGCTCGCCGAGTTCCTCGCGAGCCAGAAGTTCATCTGAGGCCCGCAACCCGCCGACCGCCCCCCTTCGCAAGCAGGAGAGAAGAAGTCCCATGGCTGAAGTCCTCGTCTACGTCGACCACGTGGACGGTGCCGTCCGCAAGCCGACCCTGGAGCTGCTGACCCTGGCCCGCCGCATCGGCGAGCCGGTCGCCGTCGCCCTCGGCGCGGGTGCCGCGGACACCGCCGCGACGCTCGCCGAGCACGGCGCGGCGAAGGTCCTCACCCACGACGCGCCCGAGTACGCCGACTACCTGGTCGTGCCGAAGGTGGACGCCCTCCAGGCCGCGGTCGAGGCCGTCTCCCCGGCCGCCGTGCTCGTCCCGTCCTCCGCCGAGGGCAAGGAGATCGCCGCCCGCCTGGCGCTGCGCATCGGTTCCGGCATCATCACCGACGCCGTCGACCTGGAGGCCGGCGACGAGGGTCCGGTGGCCACCCAGTCGGTGTTCGCCGCCTCGTACAGCACCAAGTCCCGTGTCTCCAAGGGCACCCCGGTCATCACCGTCAAGCCGAACTCGGCCGCCGTGGAGGCCGCCCCGGCCGCCGGTGCGGTCGAGGCCCTCAACGTGTCCTTCTCCGCCCAGGCGACCGGCACCAAGGTCACCGGCCGGACGCCGCGTGAGTCGACCGGGCGTCCGGAGCTGACCGAGGCCGCGATCGTGGTCTCCGGCGGCCGTGGCGTGAACGGCGCGGAGAACTTCGCGGTCATCGAGGCGCTCGCCGACTCCCTCGGCGCGGCCGTCGGCGCCTCGCGTGCCGCCGTCGACGCCGGCTGGTACCCGCACACCAGCCAGGTCGGCCAGACCGGCAAGTCCGTGTCCCCGCAGCTGTACATCGCCAACGGCATCTCCGGCGCGATCCAGCACCGGGCCGGCATGCAGACCTCGAAGACGATCGTCGCGGTCAACAAGGACTCCGAGGCCCCGATCTTCGACCTGGTCGACTACGGCGTGGTCGGCGACCTGTTCGCGGTCGTCCCGCAGCTCACCGAGGAGATCAAGGCCCGCAAGGGCTGATCCTCCGACGCCGACCGAGGCCCCCGTGCCCCGCCCTCTCCGGGTGGGACGCGGGGGCCTCGGCTCGTCCTGGCGGCACACCCCCGGAGTCCCCGGAGCCTCGACGGGTGATCCCCTCCTCCCGCGCGCCAGGATGAAGGCGTGGGCGGTCGCGCGAAAGACGGTGTTGACCCACGGGAAGATCCACGGATAACTTCGTACTGCGGATTATTGATTCCGAGAAGCGGAAAACAGGAGGGTGTGGGATGGGTCAGGGCCAGCAGGAGAACGTGGCGACGAGCCTCGCGGGCGCTGTCAGCGAGGAGATCAGCGCCTCCCTCGCGCCGGTCGACGCCGAACTGGAGCGCCTCTACCCGGGCGACCCCGGTACCCGCCAGCCCGTGCACACCGTCTACGTGCCCGGCGACGTCTTCGACGCCGGCACCATCCGCTCCTGGGGCGACCAGGCGCTCGCCGCGCTCGACGAACACGCCCCGGACGCGGCCTCCTTCGCCGCCGTCCTCGGCCTGAGCGACGAACTGGCCGCTCCCGTGTACGACCGCGTCCGCGCCAAGCTGGAGCGGGAGCCCGTCGAGGACCTGCGGATCGACTTCGAGGACGGCTACGGCCCCCGCCCGGACGCGGAGGAGGACGAGGCGGCCGCCCGCGCGGCCAGGCTGGTCGCCGAGGCGCACCGGAACGGAACGGCCGCCCCCTACATGGGCATCCGCATGAAGTGTCTGGAGGCGGCGGTCCGCGACCGGGGCATCCGCACCCTCGACATCTTCCTCACCGGCCTGATGGCGGACGGGGGCCTGCCCGAGGGGCTGGTCCTGACTCTGCCGAAGGTGACCTATCCCGAGCAGGTCACCGCCATGGCCCGGCTGCTCGAGGCCTTCGAGAAGGCCCATGGGCTGGCGCCCGGCCGCCTCGGCTTCGAGCTCCAGATCGAGACCAGCCAGTCCATCCTCGCCGTCGACGGCACCGCCACCGTCGCCCGGATGATCCAGGCCGCCGAGGGCCGCGCGACCGGACTGCACTACGGCACCTTCGACTACAGCGCCTGCCTCGGTGTCTCCGCCGCCTACCAGGCCAGCGACCACCCGGCCGCCGACTACGCCAAGGCCGTGATGCAGGTCGCCGCGGCAGGCACGGGCGTACGCGTCTCGGACGGCTCCACCAACGTCCTGCCGGTCGGCCCGACCGAGAAGGTGCACGACGCCTGGCGGCTGCACTTCGGCCTCACCCGCCGCGCCCTGGCCCGCGCCTACTACCAGGGCTGGGACATGCATCCCGGCCACATCCCCACCCGGTACGCGGCCGTGTTCGCCTTCTACCGCGAGGGCTTCGAGCAGGCGGCGGCCCGCCTGGCCCGCTACGTCAGCCGTGCCGGCGGCGAGGTCATGGACGAGCCCGCCACCGCCAAGGCGCTCAGCGGCTACCTGCTGCGCGGCCTGGACTGCGGCGCCCTCGACTCCGCCGAGGTCGCCCGGCTCACCGGCCTGACCCGCGCCGACCTGGAGTCCTTCTCCGCCCCGCGCCGCGGCGACCTGACCGCCTCGGCGCAGTAGCCGGGGACACCGACAGGGGCGTGACCGCGGGGTCCTGACTCCCGCGGTCACGCCCCCGTGCGTGTCTCGGCGCCGCCCCGATCATCCGCGTGCTCCACCTGGTACGGGTGTCCAGCCGCGTGTCCCGCCTGCCCCGCGCGCGCAGGCGGCGGATCCGGCCCTGCCGCGCGCAGCATCGCCCGGGTGCCTCCCGGAGAGCCCGCGGGGCCGGCCCCACGAGTGGTTCAGTCCGACGGTGGCAGTTCGCCCGAGCCGCGGGTGACCAGCCGGGTCGGGAGTTCGATGCGTTCCGGGGCGAGGAGGGTGCCGTCCAGCTGGCGGAAGAGGCGCTCGGCGGCGGTCCGGCCGAGGGCCGCCGCGTCCTGGGCGACGACGGTGACGCCCGGCTGGAGCAGATCGGCCAGTTCGATGTCGTCGAAGCCGACGAGGGCGACCCGGCGCGCCTGCTCGGCCAGCACGCGGATCACGGTGACGGTCACCCGGTTGTTGCCCGCGAAGACCGCGGTGACCGGATCGGGCCCGGACAGCATCGTCTCGGCGGCGCGGCGCACCCGTTCCGGGTCCGTGACGCCCAGCGACATCCAGGAGTCCTCGACCGCTATGCCCGCGTCCTGCATCGCCGCCCGGTAGCCGCGCAGACGCTCGGCGGCCGTGTGGATGCGGGGCATGTCGCCGATGAAGCCGATCCGGCGGTGGCCGTGGGCGATCAGGTGGGCGACGCCGTCGCGGGCGCCGCCGAAGTTGTCCGACAGTACGACGTCGGCTTCGATGTTCCCGGCCGGACGGTCCACGAACACGGTCGCGACGCCCGCCTTGATCTCCGGCTCCAGATACCGGTGGTCGTCACCGGCCGGGATCACGACCAGCCCGTCCACCCGCCGTGCGCACAGTGCCAGCGCCAGTTCCTGCTCGCGCTCCGGGTCCTCCGCGCTGGAGCCGTTGATGAGCAGGGCGCCGTGGGCGCGGGCCACCTCCTCCACCGCGCGGCTCAGCGGCCCGTAGAACGGGTCGGCTAGGTCTTCCAGGACCAGGCCCACGCTCGACGTACGGCCCTTGCGCAGCACCCGCGCGCTGTCGTTGCGGCGGAAGCCCAGGGCCGCGATGGCGTCCTGGACGCGCCGCTCCGTGTCCGGGGTGACCCCGGGCTCGCCGTTGACCACGCGGGAGACGGTCTTCAAGCCGACGCCCGCGCGTGCCGCCACGTCCTTCATCGTCGGACGGCTGCCGTAGCGGTTCCCGGAGCCGCGATGCGGGTGGTCTGCGGGGCGGTCTGCTCGACGGGCGGTCTCGGGCACGGTGCGGTGTCCTGTCCTGTCGTCCACGGGGACGAATCGCGTTCACGGGGATGCGTCGGTCCATGGGTTCGTATGAGGATGTGGCGTCGAGCATAGAACCTGGACAACGTTGTCATATGCACGAGAGACTGTCCACCGCATACTCCGGACCGCGCCCCCCACAGCGATACCGGACTGCGCCCACCTCTTGGTTTTCTCATGGTTGACGGGGAGATCTGACTCTGATGCACACCGACCTCGTGGCTGCGCTGGACATCGGCGGCACCAAGATCGCCGGAGCGCTGGTGGACGGCCGCGGCGGCATCCTGGTGCGCGCGCAGCGCCCGACGCCCGCGCAGGAGGACGGGGACACCGTGATGCGGGCCGTGGCGGAGGTACTCGGTGAGCTGGGAGCGTCGCCGCTGTGGGGGCGTGCCACGGTCCTGGGTATCGGCAGCGCGGGCCCGGTGGACGCCTCCGCGGGCACGGTCAGTCCGGTCAACGTGCCCGGCTGGCGGGGCTATCCGCTGGTCGAGCGGGCCCGTGCCGCGGCCGGCGGCCTGCCCGTGGAGCTGATCGGCGACGGTGTGGCGATCGCGGCGGCCGAGCACTGGCAGGGTGCCGCCCGCGGACACGACAACGCGCTGTGCATGGTCGTCTCCACCGGCGTCGGCGGCGGCCTGGTCCTCGACGGGCGGCTGCACCCCGGCCCGACCGGCAACTCCGGACACATCGGCCACATCAGCGTCGACCTCGACGGCGACCCGTGCCCGTGCGGTTCGCGGGGCTGCGTGGAGCGCATCGCGAGCGGCCCGAACATCGCTCGCCGGGCCCTGGACCACGGCTGGCGCCCGGGTCCCGACGGCGACACCTCGGCCGCCGCGGTGGCCGCCGCAGCCCGCGCCGGGGACCCGGTCGCCATGGCTTCCTTCGCCCGCGCCGCCCGCGCCCTGGCCGCGGGCATCGCCGCCACCGCGACCCTGGTCGAGATCGACATCGCGGTGATCGGCGGGGGAGTGGCCAAGGCGGGGGAGGTGCTCCTCGCCCCGCTGCGCCGGGCCCTGGCCGACTACGCCACCCTCTCCTTCGTACGGCGTCTGACGGTCGCCCCGGCCCAGATGGGCACGGACGCCGGCCTGGTGGGAGCGGCGGCGGCAGCGCTCGCGGCGCGAACGGGCGTGACGGCGGCCGGGGTCTGAAACGGCGGCCGCGGTCCATGATGTGAGCCGTGCACGTCGGAAGCCGGAGGGGGACTGGTGGTGGCGCAGCAGAGTACGGCCGGGGGCGGAAACGCCCTGGCGCTCTTCCTGCTGGTGTGGGGAGTCGTGGCCGTCGTGTTCGGCGGCGGACTGGCCTTCGACCATCGCGGGGCGACACGGCAGAGGTTCCGGCTGAACGGCCGGCCGTGGCGGCCGAAAACGTCACGAGACATCAAGCTCGTCCGGACGTTCGGTGGAGCCTTCGCCCTGATCGGCGCCGGGGCGCTCGTGCAGGGCGCGCTGTTGCTCGAACCGAGTTCCGGGGTGGAATGGCAGAAACTCCCGCACATCGGCCTGCCGACCTGCGTCGTGACGACATCCCTGGTCGTGATCGGCATGGTCCTGCGGTGGCGGACCGACCCGGGCCCGCTGCGGTCGGCCTGGTCGGCCGGGGTCACCCAGCGCATCGCGTTGGTGGCGGTCGCCTTCTCGCCGCCGCTGTTCGTCGTGTGCTGGTGGGCGCTGGGGCCGGGCCCCCTCAGCGTGGTGCCGGGGCTGGTGGCCGTCGCCGCCTCGCTGGTGCTCTTCCTGGGGCGGCAGCGGCCGGACCCCTACGAGGACCCGCTGGGCGACCTCGGCCCCCTCTGAGAGCCGGACGCGTGCGAGGAGGCGCTCCCGGCGCGTGAGTCGCCGAGCAACGCCTCCTCGCACGGCTCAGCACACCAGGCGGGCGTCCGCCCAGTCCGCGTGGTCCGAGTCGATCCCGTCGCCGCCGTCCGTGACGACGAGGCGGACCACCTGCGCGCCGGTCACGTCGGCCGACAGCGGCCGCGCGCCGGTCGCGTTGGTGAGGACCCCGGTGGCGGCGGCCTTCCTGCCGTCCGCCCAGATCTCGAACGCGACCGTGCCCTTGCCGTTCTTCTCGTCGTCGACGCCGACGTCGGCGGTGACCGTCCGGCAGGTCCCGCCGGTGTAGTACTCGACGGCGCTCTCCGCGTGGACGCCGAGCCCCTTGGCGTACACGACCCCGCCGAGGGTGATCGGGTGACCGTCACCGGCGGCGCTCTCGCCGTTGCTGGTGTCGCGTTCCACCGGGCCGTAGCCGTTGGTGGCCGAGAGCCAGGGAAGGTCACTGAGGTACGACGTCCCGGCGGGCGGCCGCACCACCACGCCGGCGGAGAAGGCCAGGGCGCTGTCGGCGCGGGCGCCACCGGGGGAGCGGTGACGCGCCTGAAGCGTCAGGTCGTACGACCCCGTCGGCGTTCCGGCCGGTGCGGTGACCGTCCAGAGGGTGCGCAGCGCCTTGCCCGTCGGTACCGACTCGGCGCGGGTCGCGGACTCGGGCCGTACCGTCCAGCCCTCGGGGCCGGTCAGGGCCACGGAGACCTGCGTGGCCGGCGTACGGCCCAGGTCGGTGACGGTCGTGGTCAGCGTCGCCGGCTTGCCCGCCTCCAGCAACGGAGCGCCGTCCAGGCCGAGTTCGACGACGGGCGGGTTCGCGGCCCAGCGGCGGTCGGGGAAGACCCGGACCAGGACGGTGCCGTGGGACGGAACGGTCGCCGAGATCGTGCCCGCGGTGTTGTAGGAGCGGTGCCGCCACAGATCGCGCAGGGTGTAGGCGGCGGCGTCGGGCAGGCCCACGGCCCGCGCGGAGGTGGCGACGCGCTGCGGGCTGCCGGTCTCGTTGAACAGGGCGACGGCGCGGCTGCCGTCCTTCATCTCCTTGGCCACGACCCAGCGCCCGCCCTCGGAGGAGACGACGGCGCCCTGCTTGCCCAGCGGGTCCTGGTCGACGGCGATGACCTCCTTGTTGGCCAGGATGTCGAAGGTCGCCTCGGAGGCCTTGCGCAGGTCCGATCCGATGAGGAGGGGCGCGGCCATCACGGACCACATCGAGAAGTGGGTGCGGTACTCGGCGTCCGTCATGCCGCCGTTGCCGACCTCCAGCATGTCGGGGTCGTTCCAGTGGCCCGGACCGGCGTACGGGGCGAGCGGCAGGTTCTGCTTCAGGATCGACAGCATCGAGCCCCAGCTGTCGCTGATGTCACCGGTCGTGCGCCACAGGTGCCCGACGTCGGAGGCCCATTCCCAGGGCTTGTTCTCGCCCCATTCGCAGAGGCTGTAAACGATGGGCCGGCCGGTCGCCCTCAGCGCGTCCCGCATGGTGGTGTACCGCAGCTCGGCGTCCACGCCCTGGTTGTTGCAGTTGTCGTACTTGAGGTAGTCCACACCCCAGTCGGCGAACTGCTGGGCGTCGCTGTACTCGTGGCCGAGCGCGCCGGGGAATCCGGCGCTGTTGCACGTCTTGGTGCCGGCGCTGGTGTAGATGCCCAGCTTGAGTCCCTTGGAGTGCACGTAGTCCGCGACGGCCTCGATGCCGTTCGGGAACCGGACCGGGTCGGGCACGAGCTTGCCGTTCGCGTCGCGGGCGGGCAGGGCCCAGCAGTCGTCGAGATTGACGTACTGGTACCCGGCGTCCTTCAGCCCTTTGGCGACGAAGAGGTCGGCGATGCCCTTGACCATGGACTCGTCGAACTCGGCCCGGCAGTGCGTGGAGTTCCAGTTGTTGAAGCCCATCGGAGGGGTGAGGGCGAGCCCGTCGGCCCGCGTGGGCGTGACGGAGTCCCGCGCGGCGGTCGCGGCGGTGGGTGCCCCGGCGGGTGCGGCGACGGCCGGGGCGGCAAGTCCCGTGGTGCACAGCAGTCCTGCGGTCAGAGCCCCGACCACTGTGCGGCGGGCGGTGCGCGTGTGCGGGTGACGCATGAGAACGCTCCTCCGAACTCGCGAAAGATGGGATGACATCATGTCCGCGTCATCGGTGCGCGGTTATGGTAGGAGCTGTCGGACTCTGTTGGAAGAGAAGCGGTAACGGTTGTTCGATATCCCGTCAGAACCCTTGACTCCAAGGCAAGTTGGCGGTGAGATCCAACCCTCTCGTTCGGTTGTGTTGGGTGCACCCCGAGGAGGGGGATATGGCGCAGTCATCGTTCAACCGGCTCGTTCCGCCGACAGATGAAGCAGGACATCCGATCTCCCGGCGCAATGTTCTGCGGGGTGCGGCCCTCGGAGCGGGCATGGTCACACTTCCCGCCCTGCTGTCCGCCTGCGGTTCCGGGCCCGGTGGCGGCAAGAACGAGGTCAGCGTCGGGTCGAACGCCTCGGACGCGGTACCGAAGAAGGCGTACGCGGCGGCGTTCGACGCCTACCGGAAGCAGTCCGGCAAGAAGGCCAAGGTCAACACCAAGGACCACAACGACTTCCAGGAGAACATCAACCGGTATCTCCAGGGCCGGCCCGACGACGTCTTCATGTGGTTCGCCGGGTACCGCATGCAGTACTTCGCGGAGAAGGGGCTGCTGACCGACATCAGCGACGTGTGGTCGTCCTTCTCCGGGTTCTCCGACGCCCTCAAGGCGCAGTCGACGCACGACGGCCGGCAGTTCTTCGTGCCGTACTACTACTATCCGTGGGCCGTCTTCCACCGGACGAGCCTGTTCCAGCAGAAGGGCTACCAGCAGCCCAAGACCTGGGACCAGTTCATCGCGCTGGCCAAGCGGATGTCCAAGGACGGCACCCCTGTCGCCTTCAGCGACAAGGACGGCTGGCCCGCCATGGGCACCTTCGACTACATCAACCTGCGCCTGAACGGATACGACTTCCACAAGTCCCTGATGGCGGGCCAGGAGGCGTGGACCGACAATCGGGTGAAGAAGGTCTTCGACACCTGGCGCGAACTCATGCCGTACTACCAGAAGGGCGCCCTCGGCCGGACCTGGGAGGAGGCCGGGCAGAGCCTTCAGCAGCGCAGGACGGGCATGGCCGTCTTCGGCATGCCGCACCCCGGCAGCCAGTTCCCGGAGAACGAGCGCGACGACATCGACTTCTTCGCGTTTCCCGAGATCGACCCGCAGTACGGCCAGGACGCCGTGGAGGCGCCCATCGACGGCTTCCTGGTGGCGAAGAAGTCCAAGAACGTCGCCGCCGCCAAGGACCTGCTCAAGTGGCTCGGCACACCGAAGGCCGAGGACATCTACCTCCAGTACGACCCGAACAACGTGGCCGTCAACTCCGGCGCCGACACCTCCAAGTACAGCGCCCTGCAGAAGAAGTCCGCCGAACTCGTCTCCGGCGCCCGGCAGATCTCGCAGTTCCTGGACCGCGACACCCGCCCCGACTTCGCCTCCACCGTGATGATCCAGGCGATCCAGGACTTCATCGGCGACCCGAAGGACGTCGACGGGCTGTGCAACAGCATCGAACGGCAGAAGAAGACCATCTTCTCGCAGCCCGTCGGCTGATCACTGGAGGACATCTTCCGTGGCGCTCACCTCGCCGCGGCGCGCCGGACGGCCACGGCTGCGCCGGTTCACCCGCCGCGACCTCGCCGTCCTCGTCGTGCTGCTCGGCATACCGGTGCTGCTCGACGTCGCCATCGTCTGGGGTCCGACGCTGGCCTCCATCGGACTGTCCTTCACCTCCTGGGACGGCATCGGGGACATCCACTGGGCCGGGGGCGAGAACTACCGGAACCTCGCGGAGAACTACCCGCCGTTCTGGCCCGCGGTCCGCCACAACGTTCTCTGGCTGCTCTTCCTCGGACTGATCGCGACGCCGTTCGGACTGTTCCTGGCCGTGCTCATCGACCGGGGGGTCCGCTTCAGCCGCTTCTACCAGTCCGTGCTCTACCTGCCGGTGGTGCTCTCCCTGGCCATCGTCGGCTTCATCGCCCAACTGCTGCTGGGCACCGACCAGGGCGCGGTCAACACCCTCCTCGGCAACCGCGCCGACCCCGTCGACTGGCTCGGCGACTCCCGCCTCAACATCTGGATGATGATGATCGCGGCGAGCTGGCGGCACGTCGGCTACGTCATGATCCTCTACCTGGCCGGCCTGAAGTCCGTCGACCCGGCGCTGAAGGAGGCGGCGGCGATCGACGGGGCGAACGAACGCCAGACGTTCTTCCGCGTGGTCCTGCCGACACTGCGCCCGGTGAACGTCGTGGTCGGCGTCATCACGGTCATCGAGGCGCTGCGCGCCTTCGACATCGTCTACGCGGTCAACAAGGGCCGCAACGGCCTGGAACTGCTGTCGGTGCTGATCACCGACAACATCATCGGCGAGGCCAGCCGCATCGGCTTCGGCTCCGCCATCGCCGTGGTCCTGCTCACCGTGTCCCTGGGGGGCATCGTGACGTTCCTGGTCCAAGAGCTGCGAGGGGCCCGCGACCGATGACGGCAGACATCCGCACCACCGCGCCCGTGCACCGCCCGGCGCAGGCGCCCGCACGGCCGGCGGGGCCCCGGCGGCGGGGCCGCTGGGGCGTGCAGATCTTCCTGGCGGCGGTGTCGCTGGCGTTCGTCGCGCCGCTGCTGCTCGCCGTCTACGCCTCCCTGCGCCCCTACCAGGACACGGCGCAGAACGGCTACTTCTCCTGGCCCAGCCATCTGTCCTTCGCGTACTACCGCCAGGCCTACACCGAGTCCGGCATGGGCGGATACTTCGTCAACACGCTGATCATCGCGGTGCCCGCGGTGATCGTCACGCTGTTCCTTGCGGCGTTCGTGGCGTTCGCGGTCTCGCGCCTGAGACTGCGCGGCGGCCTCGTCCTGCTGATGTTCTTCACGGCGGGCAACCTGCTCCCGCAGCAGGTGATCGTCACGCCTCTCTACGTCCTGTTCAACAGGATCCCGTTGCCGTGGTGGATGTCCGACTCACTGACGATGTACGACTCCTACTGGGCCGTCATCGTCGTCAACATCGGCTTCCAGCTGGGCTTCTGCGTCTTCGTCCTGGCCAACTTCATGCGCACGCTGCCCCAGGAGATCCTGGAGGCGGCGATCGTCGACGGCGCGGGCGTGTGGACCCGGTTCTGGCGCATCACGCTGCCGCTGTGCCGACCGGCCCTCGCGGCCCTGGCCACCCTCGAGTTCACCTGGGTCTACAACGACTTCCTCTGGGCCCTGATCTTCATCTCCGACCCCGGCAAGCTTCCGATCACCTCCTCCTTGAACAACCTGCGCGGACAGTTTTTTACGGACTACAACCTGCTGGCGGCCGGATCGGTCCTGGTGGCCCTTCCGACGATCGTGGTCTTCCTGCTCCTGCAACGCCACTTCATCGCGGGACTGACGCTGGGGTCGACGAAGGGGTGAGTGCTCCCGTCGGGTGCACGAGCGTGACCCGCGGCCGGTCGGCGCAGTTGAACCGAGCATGAAGAAGCGCAGCATGCTCGCCCTCGCGTCCCTGGCCACCGGATTCGTCGTGGCCGCCGTCACGCCGTCGCACGCCGTCGACCACGACGGGCTCGGTGATCGGAGCGTGAAGGACATCGTGGGCACCGTCGACCAGGTCGTCGGTCAGGAAGGCCACACGACGGACGACGACGCGTCCGGGCGTCACCACGGCTGACGCCCGTCGGCCCGGCGCGGCGCCGGCGCCCCTGTCGCGGGGGTGCCGGCGCCGTCCTGTGGACAGCCCTCAACTGGGGCTGGTTTCCGCGGCAGGGTGGAGCGGGCAAGCCACAGGGGGCCGACAGCAGAGGGGGACCCGTGATCGTCTGGATCAACGGCGCATCCCTCGTTTGGGCAGGTCAACGGCCCACCTGCGGAAACGTCCTCACTTGAGCTGACCCTAGTTGATCGGGGTTGGTTTTGGTTGACCCTGGCTGTCAAGATCTTTCCCCCATCCGTTCCCCATGGGGAATGGGAGCGGCCCCAGGCGTACGAGTCGCCTGGGGCCGCTCTTCATGACCAGGACGGGAAATCCACCTGGGGAGGCGGACTAACTCCCGCCCTGGTCACGGTGTTCAACGAATACATCGTGCACACGTCACCGCCTCGATGTCATCAGTACGAGTGGGATTGGTGCTTACTCGGCTGACTCGCGGGGTGCGACCGCCCATCCGTCGACGAGGGGGTACTCACGACGGATGGGCGGACGAACCAGCACGGGCCTGGCGTTTGTCCGTGCTGGGTCTATGGAGGGGCGACGGGTCTCTTCCCCGTGTCACCCCTGACTACCCCACCCTGCGGCCGAAAATGTTGAACACATTCAGCAGACATGTGATCAACTTCAGCAGAGCGTTTGTCGAGTGCGAGACCTGCCCGACGACGACTCCTGGATCCCCGAGCAACGCCGGGCCATCGGCACCCGCATCCGCGCCGAACGCGAGAGGCAACGCCTCACCCAGGAACAGGTCATCCTCGCCGCGCGCATCGACCGCGTCACCCTCTGGCGCCTCGAAACCGGCCAAGACACCAAGCTCAGCACCCTTTTACGCATCGCCTTCGTCCTCGACGTCCCCCTCCGCGACCTCATCGGCTGAGGCTGGAGCTCAACCTCAGCGCCGACGCACCGCAGCGGCACACCGGGCGTGAACGCGGCCCGCACCCGCCGTCCCACCGGACGAGCCGGCATGGTCGTACGGCTGGGACACATCGCCAGCCCTGATCGGCTGGTCGCAAGCGAGGCACATGACGATGCCGGTCAGCGTCTCGTAGTGGTCGCACAGCGCCATCAGCGACCGGGCCAGCCTCCGGGCATGCGCCTGCGCACCGTACTCACCCTCGCCGGCCTGTGAACTGAGCTTGCGGCGTGCCTCGCCGAGGCAGGCGAGCGCGCAGTACCGGGGCACGTCGTCGCGGGGGAGCTTCGCAGCAGCCTGCTCGACCTGCGGGACGATCAGCTCCATGTGCCCTCGCAGCAGACCGGTGAGCTGCTCGAGGGCTTCGCCAGTCGGCGGCTCTTCACCCTCGGGTGGGAGGGCCCGAGCCGCACTGCGGCGCATCGTCGCGGTGTCCGCCGGCGGCAGGGCGCCGGCTCTCGTGCTCCGGTTCGTGGCCGCCGCGCTCATGCTGCGCGCTCTCGTGCTGGGGTGCTGGAGACGGCCAGTACGCGCGCGATGCGTTCTGCGCATGCCCCTTCGCCCCCGTGCTCGCCGATCTCGTAGTCGAACGAAGTGACCCACCGGCCGCCGGAGGCGGCGATATCCTCGGTGAGGCGGCTGTTGAGCGGGTTGGTGACCGTCAGCCGCATCCCGGCGGCGTCGATGCCGACCTGGAGGCCGTGATTCTCCAGGTGGCGCGCAAGGTTTTGCAGGTCGTTGGTGTCCACACGCAGACGATCCCAACTCCGCCACGGGTGCGGGATCTGACAATCTATGACACGGAGATGATCTTGACGCGCGCGATCACGATCACGGGCACCCGCAACACCAGCCACAAACCCCTCGACGAGTACGCCCAGCTCTTCACCGACTTCCTCGGCCCCTTCGCCACCGACGCCCACTTTTACATCGGCGGCGCGCGCGGCATCGACGCCCTCACCCTGCTCTGGCTCGCCGGCAACACCGACGCCGCACTCACCGTCGTCGTCCCCGGCACCGTCTGCCAGCAGCCCGCCGAAGCCCGGCAGGCCATCGCGCGCGTCCGGGACCGCATCACTGAGGTCGTCGAACTCGCCGCACCCGAGCTGAACGCGGCTGCCTACCACGCCCGGAACCGGTGGATGGTCGACCACTCCGCGATGACGATCGGCTTCCCGCTGGCCGGTCAGCTCCACTCCGGCACCTGGCAGACCCTCAACTACACGCGAGATCAGGGCAAACCTCACGTAGTCGTCCCCATCTGACCACCAACTGCTGCACGATGAGCAGCATGGACGACAGGGCCGCAGGCGCTGCCACACTCAAACGGCTCCGGAGACGGCGAGGCCTCTCCCTCGCCGGCCTCGCCCGCGCGCTCACCGACACCGCCCGCGCCTTACACCAGCCGCCCCTGCCCGTCGTGGCCAGCGTGCAACGGTCTGTCGCCCGCTGGGAAGCCGCACGGCCGACGATGCCCGACGAGCGGTACCAGCTCCTCCTCGCCCACCTCTACGCCCACACCCCGAGCGGTGACATCGCCCTCGGCGTCGGCAGCGACTTCGCCGAATACCTCCAGGCGCTCGGCCTACTCGGGGAGAGCGAGAAACGTACCGCGGAACTCCGCACCCACGTCCTGCGCGCTGCCACCGACGCCGGCGGCAGCATGCTCGCCCTCCTCGCCCCCGGCCTCCACGCCAACCTCGCCGCCGCCCTGGTCGACCCCGCGCGCACCGACGAGCAGACGCTCGCCGGGCTCGCCTCTGTCATCTCCGACGTCAACGCCGAGGTCGGGTCGCTGCCGATGGTGCGCCTCCAGCTGCTCCTCACCCCCGCGGTCGAGGCCGCGCGTCGTCTCCTCGCCGGGCCGATCCCTCTTGAGGTCGCTGCCCCGCTGCGACAGGTCGCCGTTGCTGGAGATTACCCTCGCCGGCCGCCTCAGCTTCGAGACCCGCGACGACGCCGCGTCCCGGGCCCTGTACGACGAAGCCACCCGCGAGGCAGGCCTCCTCGAGGAACCGTGGCGGCAGGCCAGCGTCCACATGAGCCACGCCCTCGTCACCCTCTACTCGGTGCAGGGCCCCGAGCGGGCGCGGCTACTGGTCGACCAGGCTGTCCGTGCCGCGCGCACCGGTGAGTCCACCTTGATGCGGGCCCGCGCGCACACCCTCCAGGCCGAGCTTGCTGCCCGGGCCGGCTTGGAGCGGCAGGCGCAGACCGCTCTCGGGCTGGCTTGGTACGACATGGACGCCGACCATGCCGCCGATCCCGCGCCGACGAGCTTCTCGCCCGGCCACCTGCGCGGCTTCGAGGGCGTCTGCGAGCTGTACATCGGCGACCCGGCCGCCGCGCACGACCGATTCGCCCGCTCGGCTACCGCACTCACCGCGCCCCGGGAGCAGGTGCAGCGCGCGATCGTCACCACGGACCAGGCACTGGCCCGGATCCGGCTCGGCGAGCCGCAGGCTGCGGCCGAGCTGCTGCACGAGTGCGTCGCAGCGGCCTCCAGCACCGGCGGCCGGGTGCCGGCGCTCGGTTGCGGAGGGCGCGGCAGGAGTTGCGGCCGTGGCGGCGGGAGGATTGGGCGGCGGACCTGGACGATCACCTGATGGATGTGCTCGGGGCCTGACCGCTGTCAGTGCTGCCGCGTAGGCTTCTCCCATGTCCTTCGACGTCCACGTCCCTGGTTCCGTGCGGCCGTCCGAGGTCGTGAACCAGGAGATTCGCGCCCTGGTCACAGCATGCGGTGGCTGGCTGTACGGGGAGACGCGGGACCGGTACGAGCGGCTCGTCGCGGAGTGGACTGTCGCCGTCGCGCGCGAGCGGATGCTCGGGGACGTCGTGAAGGCGGCGTAGGATCGATGCCCGTGGCAACCATCGACTTCCCCGCCGACCTAGGGCGACCTAGGGCCGGTTTCAGAAGTGGTCTTCGGTGGCGCTAGTGAGCGTTGCGCTCTGCGGCGGCATGCCACCAACCAGGTGGAGACGCACCGGTGACGTTGGCGGTGGGTTGGTCAGGGTGAAGCCCGAGCCGTTGAAGCGCGCTCGCGTGGATGCAGACATCGAACCAGCCGTGCCAGTGGCCGTCAGGACCGATGCCGCAGGCCAAATCCCACCGGATCTCGTTTGGGGCGAGGGGCATCCAGTCGATGCCGCGGTCTCGCAGTCAAGCGCGGGCAGCTGCCATCGGGTGGAGGCGGCCCGGCAGGTTTTCGTAGACCGCGATGCTGATCCAGCCGGTGGTCGGTGTGTCCATGACGCCCATGATGCCGGGCGGCCGGGCAGGTTTCCGCACTGTCTCACGGCGCCGCCGTGCAGCAGCCGTCAGCCCGCCCCCGTCCGCATACCTCACACAGCATGGGATACAGCCACCGCTCCAGCTTCGCGAAGATTCACCCTGACGAGCCGAAGTCAGTAACCGACCTTGTGCTACCGCCACCAGGGGCGGCGGCGGACCTCCGCCATGTGCTGCGCGGGCTCGCTCACCGACTGGGCGTCTTTGCTCAGGTGATGCAGGTGCTCTTGCACCCAGAACAGGTGCGGGTGCGGCAGTTCAGGCTCCGGCGACGCTTCGACTGGTGCGTTCGCGTCGGCCGTTGACGCCTGCCTTGGCATGGCTGGCGCCATCAACAGCGGCGGCGAAACCGTCGTCGGTCCGAGTGATGGCCGGCTCACCTCCTGGGCGATCGTTCCGTAGAACCCGGCCAGGTCCGCCGCCTCGATCCGGAGCCCGGTGCAGGCCGACGCGCCCGCGTACCCGTCCGACCCCGCCAGCGGCATGCAGGCGCTCCCGGGGTCGGCCGACGCGACCGGCGTGGCCGGCCGCAGCGCGGCCAGGGTATGCGCGGTCAGCCGCAGCCGGGTCGCGGCGTTGACCAGCGTCCACAGGTCTTCCTTGCCCAGCTTCTTGCTTCCCTGCTCGGTGAGGAAGCAGCGCATCGCGTCGTCGAGCCTGATGCCCGCGCTCACCGCGGCGATCGAGGCGGCCGGCGGCACCATCAGCTCGCTGAGCGCCCAGTCCACCGCCTGGGTCAGGAACGCCGCGCCGGAGCGGAAGGCGTCGGCGAGATCGTCGCCGACCACCGACGACACCCCGCGTGGCCACAGCAGCACGCCGACCGCCAGGCTGACACCGCAGCCGATCGCCACGTCCTCGATCCGCAGCAGCCCGATCGTCCAGCCGACCGGGGCGAGCAGGTTGAACACCACCACGACCGTCACCGTGAAGGCGGCCTGCCCGACCAGGAACGACGTGGTTCCCGGCGCGTACGCGGCGACGAGCACCGCCACCGGGAATACCGCCCACAGCGCGCCGGGATGGGTCCCGATCCCGATGAGCAGCGCCGCCCCCACCACGAAACCGACGACGGTGCCGCCCAGCGCGCGCAACGCCGTCGATCCGGTCGCCGCTGCGCTGGTGCGCAGCACCGACAGCGTGCCAAGCACCACCCAGAACGCGTCCTGCACCCCGGACGCGTCCGCGACGGCGACGGCAGCGGCGAGCGCCACCGCCGCGCGCAGCGAGTTGAGGAACCAGACCGAGCGGACGGACGCGTGCCGCCGCACCAGGGTGACCGCACCGATCAGGCCCTGCATCCGGGGTGAGTTGGTCGCTATCCGGGGTGAGTTGGTCGCTGCGGCCAGCGCGGCGGCGGCAGGCGTGGCGTTTGCAGGCACGATGGCGGCCGGGGCCGCCGCGGCGGTGGCAGCGTCGGTGGAGAAGCCGTACCAGTCACGGCGCTCCGCCTCGACCGCCTTGGCGGAGGCACGGTGGCTGACGATCAGCGCGTCTGCGGCGGCGCCGCGGGCGACGACCGCGATCGACTGCGCGTGCACCGCCTGCGCCGCCGCGACCCGTGCGTCCGGCTCGCCGGCGCGGCCGGACAGGTCACGCAGACGCTCCGCCGACCGCCTCCGCGCCCTCTCCAAAGCGGCGAAATCGGGGTTGGCCGCCTGGCCGGCGAGCAGCGCCTGCGTATCGGCGAACAGGCCTGCGGCGGCGCGCAGCAGCGCGCGGTCTTGCGGGCAGGAACGGGCCAGGTCGATGTGCCCGTCGAACGCGTCGCCAACCTGCGACGCGCCCCACTCCAGCAGCTGCACCAGGCTGCCCAGCGCTTGGTCGGCGGTGCCAAGCATGGTCGGGCGATACGGCGCGGCGTCGAACGCGGCGCGCAGTCGCTCCTTGGCCGCGCGCATCGCCGCGGGCGTCGTCGTCTGGCCGTCGGCGGCGGCGCGCAGACGGCCGGCCAGCTCGCCCGCCAGCTCGGCGGTGGCGGCGCGCAGCCGGTGCCCCGGCGCGGGCGGCGAGAGCAGCAGCACCGCGATGGTTCCGGCGACGGACGCCATCCACCAGCCCTCAAGCCGGCTCGGAATCGTGGCGGCGCCGCCCGCGGAGACAACCGGCAGCACGTAGGCGAACATGGCCGCGATGGCGCCGGTCGCCGCGTTCGGGCCGACAATCCCGCCGAAGAAGATCGCGAACGTGACGGGGACCGTGACCAGGGCGGCGAGCCAGGTTGTCCCGCTCACCAGCGTGCCGATGATCAGCGCGAGGCTGCCAACGACGGCGAATTGCGTGTGCGCGGACAGCTTGTTGGTCCTGGTACCGCCGAATCCGGCGATGACCAGCGTGGCGATCCCGCCGAAGGTGGCGTACAGCGCGGTCTGCGGGCTGCCGATCACCTTGTAGGCGATCGCGAACAGCGACGGAACAACGATGGCCGCCCGCACAGCGCGCATCGCGGCTGGTACTGACCAGGTCGGTTTCCACCATTCCTGCGGCACCCACTCAACCCTACCTACGGAACTCGTGCCGGGTGACGCTGGGGCTCGGTGGGGAGCGTTCTGCTCATCCTGTTCGCCATCATGATGTGGATCGCGGGCCGCGCCGTGGCTTGCGCGCCGTGCTGGCGCGGTGATGCTGGCTGCTCAGCTCGTGGGCGGCTTCGCCGCGATGACTTCGAGCTCGACCTTGAAGCTCGGCCATATGAACCTGTCCACCACCGCCATCATCGACGCGATCTCGTGCTTGATCACCTCGCGCCGGACGACCCAGTACGCGTCGACGTCATTTTCGTCGACCAGCCACTGGCGCACGCTCACGATGTCCATCAGGCTCGCTCCGGCCTTCGCGAGGATGCCCTCGATGTTGCGTCATGCTTGTCTCGCCTGATCGGTGATGTTGTCCGCCAACGCGCCGTTCTCGTCCAGCCCAGGCGTTCCCAACACGAGGATCAGCTCGTAGCCGGGCGGAACGCGAACCGCATCCGCATAGTGGCCGATCCGCTCCGACACGGGGAAGCAGATGACTTCGGGCTTGCTCATTCCAGTACCTCCTTCGAACCAGTCACCGCGGGACTCTGGCATCCTGCCTGGCGGGCAGGGCTCCTGCGGTCCGCCCGAGCCCGGTCGCCGCTGCTCCCCCGTGAGCCACCCGCCAGCCGTCCGCCACGACACGCCCTCAGCCGCCGGTGCTATGTAGACCTACCCCTCAAGATCACCGGCAATGCGTACGCTTCGCCCGTGCGGAGAGTGCCGCCACCGCGACTACACACACGGCCTTCAAAAACGCCTGGCCGCGAGAGAGCGGCGACGAGGGACCGCCGAGCGCACGGCGATCAAGGGCACCCGGCGCCGGCACCTTCACGACCTGGAATGGAACACACTGCCGAACGGGGCCTTCGTCCCGCACGACGGGACACCGGCACTGGTGCTGGACTCGGAGCTAATCGAGTGGACCGAACGCGGCTACCAGAACCGCAGGCCCCGCCCCGCGCGGGCAGGCCGAGGTCATCACCCCGCCCTCGATCCTCGCGATCCTGCGCGCGGGCTACCGTGCCCAGATCGACGAGGCAGCCGTCTCCCGCTAAAGGACCACCGCTGTGCTCCAGGCCCGGCACGGCGCAGGACCGCTACTACCAAGCCTTTCACCTGCACCGTCACAGTCGGCGCATGCGCTTGACACTCCTCAGCGCCCTCCCAATTCTTTGAGTTTGACAGCCCAAAAAAGTGCATAAAGTGGGTTTCGCTACCCAATGGAGGAGAGCGTCTCATGACGGTGCAGAACGAGTCCGGCGCACGTGATGAAACGCTCATGCAGGCACCAGGCACCGGCGCCCCCGCGCCCTGGCCGGTGCCGAACGCGATCCGACGACAGACGAACACGAGGAGAGCGCAGAGATGACGCCGAACAACACCGACGAGCAAATCCGCCACATCTTCGACGAGTGGCACCGGGCCGTCAAGGACCAGGACGCCGAGGGCATGGCCGCCCTCTACGCGCACGACGGGGTGCTCGAGACCCCGGCCGTGCTGGCCCTGTGGCCCGAGCGCGAGGACGCCGTCGTGCACGGCAGAGACGCCATCGCGCAGTTCTTCGCGCAAAGCTTCCAAGCCCGCAGCGGCGAAGGGGTCTTCGAGGACTGGTTCCGCAGCGGGCAATACTTCTCCGACGGGCGGTTGCTGATCTGGGAGTACCCACGCAAAACCCCGAAGGGCGACCAGACGGACGTCATCGAGTCCATGGATCTCGAGAACGGGCTGATCGCCCACCACCGCGTCTACTGGGGATGGGTGGGGTTCAACAAGCTCCACAAAGCCATCAACAAGGCCCGACAGTAGGCAGCACCGGTTGCCTGCAGGTTCACGGCCGGGGCGCCCGCTGCTGCAGCTGTCGGGCGCCCTGCCAAAATCCCGAAGGAGCGGCCCGGCGCGTTCACGTCCCAGGAAGGAATTGCCCCCTCCGCATACTGCTTGTCGGGAACTGTGCACCCCATGGAGTAATAGTCAAGATCTGTGGATCGTTGAAGTTATCGTCTGATGCTCCGTTGCCATCGGATCTCACCTTCGTGCCGTTCGTCGGTGGGTGTGAGCCCTGCGGCAGTGGCGACGGCAGCGGATTCATCGAGCCGGTCGTGGCTTTCAGCCTCGCCAATCGAAGCGAGGGCGAGACCGCGGTGATTCGCGTTCATCTGTCCTTGGAGGCGGCACCCCCGTGGCAACAGGGTGACGACGGGGCTGACATCTACCAGTACGTAGTGGAGGTCAGGATGGACGCCGCGGAGCTGTTTCGCGCGGCTGACCAGTGGGACCTCTCTCTGGCTTCCCTCCCGCCCCGCTGATCCTGACCCGCTGCGATGCGCCCTGCCCGGTGCGGCGGCAGGATGGTGGCATGGCTGGTCGCGTGGTTGTTCACCCGCTCGGGGAGGTCGGTGGTCGGCGGGTCACTGTCGACGGGATCGCCATCGGTACGGCGTACAGCATCCAGGACCTGGTCGTGTTCCTTGAGCATGCCGGTCTGGAGGGCTGGGACGAGTTGGATGTAGCCGGGTCGGACATGATCGAGTGGCGCGGCGGCGGGCCGGACGTCTGGCGGCACCCGTCATCCTGACCGCCGCGTCGGTCCAGTCATGAGGGTGGCGCGGGCGCCGGATTCTGATGACCCTACCCTCACCCCCATGACCGACAATGAGCGCCCGATCACCCGAGACGACTACGAGCGCGTCTGCATCCTGCTTCACGCGTACCGCATCCGGGACCTCGACGACAGCGAACTTCTCTGGGAACTCCTTCACCGCATGCACGAGGATCGAAACCGCCGGCTGGTGGACCTGGACAATCTCGTCGGCGACGAGGGCGTAGCGCGGGAGACGCACCATGCGGTTCTTGTAATGGAAGCCCTGGCCAGGGGTAAGTCGACGATTCCCGCCCTTGAGCGCGCGCCGCTCATCGTCTGTGGTACTCCGGGATGTCCCGAGTACACGTACGGCGCTCTGTGTCCGGCCTGCGAGCTGAAGCTGATGGGCTCGGACTAGGCGCTGCGCGGCCGTCGCGCGGACTTCTTCACCGTCTTCTGTGCGGTGGCCTCCTTGGCCGGCTGCTGCTTTGCGGCGGTCTTCTTCTTCGGTACCGGCATCTCGTGCACGTCGGCCTCCGCCTCGCCGCGCGCGGCCTTCGCTTTCTCCACGGACGCGTTCAGCGCCGCCATCAGGTCCAGCACCTGCCCCGGCTCGGCCTCCGGCTCCGGCACCGCGGGCGGCTCCCGGTGCTCGCGCTTGGCCTCGATGATCCGCTCCAGAGCCTCCGTGTACTGGTCGACGAAGTCCGGCCCAGTCAGGTCGTCGCGCGCCATCGTCTCCATCAGTGCGAGCGCGCCGTCGATCTCGCCCTCGTCGATGTCCACAGTCGGCGGGTACAACTCCTCCGGGGAACGGATCTCGTCCGGCCAGCGCATGGAATGCAGCACCAGCACGTCATCCCGCACCCGCAGCAGACCCAGGCGCTCCCTCCCGCTCCACGCGTACTTCGCGACGGCCACCTTCGACGAGCGGCCCAGCGCCTGCACCAGCAGCTTGTACGGCTTCGCGGCGACGGCACCGTCCGGGGCGAGGTAGTAGCCCTCACCGATCCGGATCGGGTCCACCGAGTCCAGCGGCACGAAACTGTCGATCTCGATCGCCTTGGCGGTGGGCAGTGGCAGGTTGCTCAGCTCGGCGTCGGTGATGGGGATGACCTGGTCCTTCGTCCACTCGTAGCCCTTGCCGATCTCGGACTGCTGGACCTCGCGCCCCTCGATCTCGCACACCTTCCGCACGCGGACCCTGCCCATGTCGGCAAGGTGGTACTGGTGGAGGCGCACGCTGTGGTCTTCGGTGCCGCTGACCACGCGGATCGGCACCGTGACTAGGCCGAAGCTGATCGCGCCAGACCAGATGGTTCGGGGCATGGGAAGACCTCCACTGCAGGCCCCGAGCAGGATCAGGCTACGCCGCGGCGCACCCGGGCCACCAAGCATGAGCGCCCGACCGTGGTGGTCGGGCGCTCGGGTTACGCGGAGTCTGTGACCCTTGGCCTTGCGGCTCGGGCGTCGCGCACCGCCTCCGGTTATCCCTGTTGCCAGCGACTTCCTACACGGGCCCTGAGGGCCTTCCCCGCGCGCGTCAGGTCGGCGTTCGCGTCATGCCGTGCGCCCAGAATGCCAGAACAGCCTCATCCCCGCTCGGCTCCCGCTAGGTTGGCGCCTCACCGCACACCCTGGGGGACGATATGAAAGCCGTCTGGACACTCCTCACCTTCCTCTTCGGCCTGTTCACGCTCGGAGCCGTCGGCAGCACCATCCAGGCAGTACAGAACAGCCCGTCCGGAGCCCACAACAGCTACAGCATCGGCAGCGGCATCATCGACGGTCTTCTCCGCGTCCTCTTCATCGCGGCCCTCGCGCTCGCCACCAGGGCCTGCTACCAGCGAGCCTCCCGTACCAGCCAGTCTGCGCCCGGCCCTGACAAGCGGCCCTGGCAGCGGTGACACGACAGCGCCCACCTCGACGGGGGATGCGAGGTGGGCGTAGGGCCAGTGTGGCACAGGGCTGGGCAGGACGGCCGTGTCCCACGTAGCGTGTCCGCACCCAAGCCGAGGGAGAGACCATGAACGACGACACCACCTGGGGCTAGGAGGGGGTCGGCGGGGATCGGCTCATTCACTGTGTCAACTACGGCATCCGCCTGGTGGGCGGAGCGTTGGGGACCTGCCTCGGCATCCGGAAGGCGCTGTTAATCGCGGGCGCCAGCGGCAAGCTGTCGTTACTGTGGCTGCTGCCCTCGCCAACATCCGCAGTCCGCTATCTCGCGAGGTGAAGGAGGAGTGATGAGCCGTCAGGTCGCCACGCCAGCGCGCCTGGTGACACTGCTGGACCAGTTCGACTTCGGCTGCGAGCGCCTGCTCGGCCGGATCAACGGGCCGGTGGTGGACAGTGGCAACGGAGTCGAGGTCGAAGCCACCCCGATGACCGACGGGGAATACCTCTGGGAGCCGGTGCCCGACTGCTGGTCGGTCCGCCGCCACGTGGACGGGCCGGGAGCACGCGCCACCCTGCTGGTGGGGGCGGGCGACTGGGGCCGGGACTCGGCGGCCTCGCCGCACCCCGTGCCGCCGCCCTTCACCACTATCGCCTGGCGGCTGACCCACCTCGGCGAGATGCTGGCCGTCCGCGCCGACCACGCCAACGGCACCCACACCCTCACGAAGGACGACTTCCGGGTCAGCCCTGACGCCGCCGGGGCGATCGCGAGCTTCTCGGCCGCCGCCGCAGCCTGGCGCGAGGCGCTGCTCGCCGCCGACAACGCCGTGCTCGACAAGATCGGCCACTGCACGTACCCGCACGGCAGCGACCCGGAGGAACCATTCATCGACGTCATCTGGTGGGTGAACCAGGAACTCCTGCACCACGGAGCCGAGATCGCCCTGCTGCGCGACCTCTACCGGTACCAGGCGTAGGAGCGCTTCCCAGTTACCGGCAACCCGCCTGCGTTTCGTGATCATTCCTGCCGGATGATATCGGTATGCGTAGCGGGATGAGCTGTTCGAGGTCGAGTCGGCGCCCCACGAAAGAACGCCCCCGCCTCCACGCCCGCAGGCAGAGAAACGGGGGCGCAACGAGTCTCACTCAGGCTCGTCGTCCGGCGGCCAGTCCGGCTCCCGGAACAGGCCCTCCCACTGCGGCCGCTCCAGAGACGGCCGAGCGGACCTACCAGCAGCAGCCGTCGCCTCCTTCACGGTCCTCGCTGGCCGCGGAGGCCGCTCAACTGCACGCATCCGAACTCCCTTCACACGGGCAGGCGCCTACTCGGCATCCTCCGGCGGTGGCGGCGGAGCGATCGGCCGCTGCGCCCGGCGCACCGTCCGCGTCGCCAACACCAGCAGACCGCTGATCACCAGCAACAGGATCACCCGCGCCACACGCAGGAACGGAGCGGCAGGCGAGTGGATCCCCACCAGAGTGATCGTCACCGTGTACGCGCCCAGACCGAGGATCGTGGCCACGAAACAGATCAGATACCAGCCCATCGCAGTCGTCCGCCACGGGCGGATCCGTGCGTACGTCACCAGGAAAACACCCGCGACGACCACGATCAGCCCCGACGCCCCCGCATTCACGATCATCGACCACGTCAGCGTCACAACGGGCGCCTCCCCTCATACGTCGCGCGGATCAACTCCCCGAGGTGATTGCGCTGCTGCACCCCCCGCAGGAGATCTGCCGCCGCCTGCACGGCCGGCCCCCGCGCCTCCCCCCACAGCCGATCGTGCTGCGCCCGCTCCAGAGCCGACGCCGCGGCCTGCTGCCCGCGGGTCGGCTTCCGCTTACGAGACACCGCCTGGCGTAGACGCCCCATCCACCTCCGCACCCGAGCTCACCCCCTGACCGTCCGGCCGGGGAAGTGACGTCAGGATGTGGCCCGCAGTGCGTGAGAGCTCCAGCAGCTCACCAACCTGCTGCTGGGCCACCTGCCGGGCCTTCTCGGATTCCGTGTGAGCCTGGCGCCAGGTGTCACGCTCCTGCCTCATGTCGAGGTAGAGCCGCCGCGGGACGAGCTTGCCCGTGAGCACGAGCAGGACGGCCAGCCCGAGGAGGCCGGTGGTGCCCACCGTTGCCCAACCGGCCCCGATCAGAGCGCTCACACCGGCCTTCCTCTCCACTGATGGATCACGTGCCCGGCTCGACCGCCGCGTGCTTGCCGCCTCCGGTGGAGGTGGCAAGCTCGATCCCCGTCGCGATCCCGGACGGCCGCCACACGGTGTGGTAGGCGGCGCCGATCACGATGACGGCGATGAGCATGCAGGTGATGGCGCGCTTGCCCGTGAACTCGTCGTTGAAGTAGGCGGTCCCGAGGCCGTCGCCGGCCGCGACGAGGAGCATGAAGAGGCCCTTGACGGCGCCGGACCAGCGGGGCTGGTTGACGATCGCGATGACGGGCGGCAGGAGGAAGGCGAGGGCGGCCGCCCACAGTTGCGCATCGGTCGGTTGCCCTCCACTGCGGCGTCCTGGTTCGGCCACGCGAAGTGGTACGCGCCGGGCACGAGCCCGGCCGCCTGGATGCCCTTGATGTGGGTCGCGAACCGGCTGTCGTGCGTCTTCTGACCCTCGGACGCCTTGGCGAACGCGAAGACCACGCCGTCGCGCGCGTGGGCGGCCCAGTCCTGTCCGGCCTGGTAGGCGGAGACGTCGACGCCTCGGCAAGTGCTGGTCATGAGGTGCCTCCAGGGCATAGAGAAAGCCCCTCGGAGGCGAGGGGCTTGGGAGACGGCAGGGAGAGTAATGATCAGCGGCCGATCCACAGGACACCCATGGCAGCGCAGAAGACGCCAGGGCCAGCGTTGGTTGGCAGTGAGTTGCCGCCGGGGCCAGTTGTGGAGGAGTGGGCGGCGAAGACCTCGACGTAATCCGTCGTCCCGTTCAGTGTGCAGATCGCGCTTGTCTGCATGCCGCTCAGTACAGCCTGTGACGGGTCAAAAGATGCACCCGATCCGGCAACGGCGCGAAGGAGCGGCCGGTCCGTCCGCGGTACGAGCGGTGGGCGCGGCCGGAGATCCCTGCGGTGGAGGAGATGGCGGGTGAGGACATCTACCGGCTGCGGCACTGGCACAAGGCCCTGTTGGACGAGCCGGGCGCGGATGTGGCGCGGGTGGCGATCGAGGGACGGATGGGCCAGAACTGCCGGGTGTGGAGGGGGTGTACAGCGAGGTGACGGTCGGGATGGAGGAGCGGATTGTGGAGTATCTGCAGGGCGTCTGGGAGAAGGAGGTAGTGGGGGCTGGAATGTGGGAGGCACCGTTTCCCATGCCTCTCCCAGATGATCTGTTGGATGAGGCCCCGCCGCTGTTCAGCGGCCTACCGGTGTTGGAGTAGGGATGATCGTCTGGATCAACGGCGCTTTCGGTGCGGGGAAGACGACCACCGCACGGGAACTGATCGAACTGATCCCGAACAGTACGCTCTTCGACCCCGAGGTCATCGGCGGTGCGCTGACGTATCTGCTGCCGCCCAAACATCTCGCCGAGGTCGGCGACTACCAGGATCTGCCGATCTGGCGGCGCATGGTGATCGACACGGCGGCCGCGATGCTCGCCGAGCTGGGCGGAACCCTCGTGGTGCCCATGACCCTGCTGCGCCAGGAGCACCGCGACGAGATCTTCGGCGGGCTCGCCGCCCGCCGCATCGCCGTGCGGCATGTACTCCTCGCCCCGGCCGAAACGATCCTGCGGGAGCGGATAGCCCACCGGGAGGTCCCGCCCGACCTGCCCGACGGCGAGATGCGCGTCCGCCAGTGGGCCTACGACCACATCGAGCCCTACCGGACCGCGCTGGCCTCCTGGCTCACCGCCGACGCCCACCCCGTCGACACCAGCGCCCTCACCCCGCACGAGACGGCGGTCCGCGTCGTCGAGGCCGTCAGCAGCGGTGCCGTGCCCGTCTGCGACATCGTGCAGACCCCGGAGCCCACGGCCGAGACCGTCGCCTCCGGGGTGCTCCTGTTCGACGAACGGGACCGCGTACTGCTCGTCGACCCCACCTACAAGCCCGGCTGGGAGTTCCCCGGCGGTGTCGTCGAACCCGGCGAGGCACCGGCCCGTGCGGGAATGCGCGAGGTCGCCGAGGAGACGGGGGTGCGGCTGGACGACGTGCCCCGGCTGCTCGTCGTCGACTGGGAGCCGCCCGCGCCCCCCGCCTTCGGCGGTCTGCGCTTCCTCTTCGACGGCGGCCGGCTGAACTCCGCGGCGGCCCAGCGACTGCTGCTGCCCGGACCCGAGCTGCGCGCCTGCCGCTTCGTCACCGAGCGGGAGGCCGCCGACCTGCTCCCGCCCGTCCGCTACGCCCGGCTGCGCTGGGCACTGCGGGCCCGCGAGCGCGGCGCGGCGGCGTACCTGGAGGCGGGCGTCCCGGTCGGCTGACGCCCGCGCCTAAGCGGAATGCATGGAATGCGCCGAATGTGTGAGGCTGTCGCCGACGCTTCGCAGTTCCTCGTACGGATAGGGGGTCAGCCTGCTCTCCTTGCGCAGGCGGTCGTGGAAGGCGTTCAGGCGCGCGGCGATCGGCGCGTGACGGGTCAGAAGCGCCGCGGCCGCCGCCGGGACGCCCTCGGGCCGCGCGCCTTCGGCGCAGGCGCGGACGAAGGCCCGGCGTTCCTCCAGGTCGTCTGCATACAGGGCGTTGACCAGCCAGTTCACCAGGTGCGTGACGGTGTAGGCGCGGTCGTAGCCGCGGTGCCGGCCGAAGAACTCGCGCTCCCGCTCGGTGAGCCGGAACCGGTCGCTCAGCGCGAGACCGAAGTCGGAGAGGTACAGCCGGGTGCCGTCGGTGAGGATGTTGTGGAA
Organism: Streptomyces sp. 6-11-2; assembly: GCF_006540305.1. Taxonomy (GTDB): domain Bacteria; phylum Actinomycetota; class Actinomycetes; order Streptomycetales; family Streptomycetaceae; genus Streptomyces. The sequence continues at coordinate 6,595,307 of NZ_BJOR01000001.1, forward strand.
ATGCGCGTCCAGGTGCAGCAGCCGGTGCTCGTGCAGGAAGCCGGTGAGGGCCTCAAGGCCGGCTTCGACGAACTCGCACGCGCTGTCCGCCGCGTCGCCGCGCAGCCGGGCGGCGAGCCAGTCGTCCGCGGTGTACGGCACGTACTCGAGGAACAGGACCAGGCTCGCGGTGGCCGTGCGCAGGGCCTCGATGCGGTGCTCCACCTGCGGGGCGCCGCCCCAGTAGGCGACGGTCCGCTCCACGTCGGCCAGCAGCTCCGGCAGCGGTCCGGGCGTGTCGGGCAGCGCCCGCCAGTGGTGCAGCAGGGGGAAGCCGGAGAAGCGGCCGGAGAGCACCCAGTTCGTCGTCATGTGGTGCGCGGCTAGCTCCCGCCACGCCCCGAGTCCGGGGCTGCCGATGCCGTAGTGGAAGTAGGGCGGCAGGTCGAAGAGGTTCGCGGTCGACCGCAGGTGGTCGGTGAGCCGTTCGACGTCGGTCAGGCGCACGTACTTGACGAAGACCTGGTGGCCGTCCACGTCGACGATCGCGGAACGGCCGCCGATCCCGGTGCCGAACGGCTTGCCGCCCGCGAGGAGTTGAGCGAGTTCGCTGTCGCTGAGGAGCGAGAGGGCGGTGGCGATGTCGGTGTGTGCCGCGATGCGGGTGGAGAGGGTCATGATCCCATCCTCATCCGGACGCCGGGCGCTCGTCGGCCCCTTTTGCCTCGGGAACGGCACGCCTTGGCACAGGAGTTGAACGTCGAGGCCGTCGTGAGTGCGTCCGCGGCCCGGGTCCTCCGTCGTACGGCGGAGGACCCGGGCCGCGGACGGAGCGAGGGTCAGCTCGCCGCGTAGTTGCGCAGGAACAGGGCCTCCGCCACCGACAGGCGCTCCAGCTCCTCGGGGGAGACGCTCTCGTTCAGCGCGTGGATCTGCGCCTCCGGCTCGCTCAGGCCGATCAGCAGGATCTCGGCCTGCGGGTAGAGCGCGGCGAGGGTGTTGCACAGCGGGATGGAGCCGCCCTGACCGGCGTACTGCATGTCCTGACCGGGGTAGGCGACCGCCATCGCGTCGGCCATCGCCCGGTAGGCCGGGCTGGTGGTGTCGGCGCGGAAGGCCTGGCCCTGGCCGATCTGCTCGGTGCGCACCCGGGCGCCCCACGGCGTGTGGGCCTCCAGGTGGGCCTGGAGCAGCTTGGTCGCCTCGCCCGCGTCGACGCCCGGCGGCACCCGCAGGCTGACCAGGGCGCGGGCGCCGGCCTGCACGGACGGGGTGGCGCCGACGACCGGCGGGCAGTCGATGCCGAGCACGGTGACGGCCGGGCGGGCCCAGATGCGGTCGGCGACCGTGCCGGAGCCGATCAGCTCCACGCCGTCCAGCACCTTGGCGTCCTTGCGGAACTGCTCCTCCTCGTAGGCCAGGCCGTCCCAGACGGAGTCGCCGGACAGGCCGTCGACAGTCGTCGAGCCGTCCTCGGCGCGCAGCGAGTCCAGCACACGGATCAGCGCCGCGAGCGCGTCCGGGGCGGCACCGCCGAACTGGCCGGAGTGCAGGTTGCCTTCGAGGGTGTCGACCTGGATCCGGACCAGGGTCATGCCGCGCAGGGTGCTGGTGACGGTGGGCAGACCGACGCGGAAGTTGCCGGTGTCGCCGATCACGATGGTGTCGGCCGTCAGGAGTTCGGGGTGCTCCTCGGCGTAGCGCTCCAGGCCGCCGGTGCCCTGCTCCTCGGAGCCTTCAGCTATCACCTTGACGTTGACCGGGACGCCGCCGTCGGCCTTCAGGGCGCGCAGGGCGAGCAGGTGCATGATGAGGCCGCCCTTGCAGTCGGCGGCGCCGCGCCCGTACCAGCGGCCGTCACGCTCGGTCAGCTCGAAGGGCGGGCTGGTCCAGCCGGCCTCGTCCAGCGGCGGCTGCACGTCGTAGTGGGCGTAGAGCAGGACCGTCTTCGCGCCCTCCGGGCCGGGCAGGTAGCCGTACACCGACTGGGTGCCGTCCGGGGTGTCGAGCAGGGCCACGTCGGTGAAGCCCTCGGCGCGCAGCGCGTCGGCGATCCAGTTCGCGGCGCCCTCGCTCTCGCTCTTCGGGTACTGGTCGAAGTCCGCCACCGACTGGAAGGCAACCAGCTCGGCGAGTTCCGCCCGTGCCCTGGGCATGAGGGAGGCGACGGTCTCGGCGACCGGATTCGACGACATGGGCACGCTCCTTGTAGGTGCGAAGGCGCACTCGTGAGTACCCAGAGTGATACTTGCGAGCACTTCTGTATTCCGGATGATCGTGTCAGCGTAGGCGCGACCCGGTGTACGGGGCACGTACGCTGCTGATCCTCCCACAGCGGCCCACTGCCGGTGCCGCCGTAGGATGCGGGAGACAGCAGCGGCAGGCGGCTTGGATCGGGAGCGGTAGACCATCGTGAGCAGCGAGAACTCTTCGGCGGACGACGTGCAGCAGGTGTGGGACGTCGTCGTGGTGGGCGCGGGACCCGCGGGGGCCTCGGCCGCCTACGCGGCGGCGGTCGCGGGGCGGCGCGTGCTGTTGCTGGAGAAGGCGGAGCTGCCCCGGTACAAGACGTGCGGCGGCGGGATCATCGGCCCCTCGCGCGACTCGCTGCCGCCCGGCTTCGAGCTCCCGCTCAAGGACCGCGTGCACGCGGTGACCTTCTCCCACAACGGCCGCTTCACCCGCACCCGCCGGTCCAAGCAGATGCTGTTCGGGCTGATCAACCGGCCCGAGTTCGACCAGCAGTTGGTCGAGCACGCGCAGAAGGCGGGCGCCGAGCTGCGGACCGGCGTCGCGGTCTCCCGGGTCGAGCAGCACGGTTCGGCGGTGCCGGACCGGCGCACGGTCGCCGTGGTGCTCCAGGGCGGTGAGACGGTGCTCGCGCGCTCGGTGGTCGGCGCCGACGGCAGCGCCGGCCGGATAGGAGCGCATGTCGGGGTGAAGGTGGACCAGGTGGACCTCGGCCTGGAGGCGGAGATCCCGGTGCCCGAGACCGTCGCCGAGGACTGGCGCGGGCGGGTGCTCATCGACTGGGGCCCGATGCCCGGCAGTTACGGCTGGGTCTTCCCCAAGGCGGACACGCTGACCGTCGGGGTGATCTCGGCGCGCGGCGAAGGCGCCGCCACCAAGCGGTACTTGGAGGACTTCATCGCCCGGCTGGGCCTGGCGGGGTTCGAACCGAGCATCTCCTCGGGCCATCTGACCCGCTGTCGCGCCGAGGACTCGCCGCTCTCGCGCGGGCGGGTGCTGGTGTGCGGGGACGCGGCCGGACTCCTCGAGCCGTGGACGCGCGAGGGTATCTCCTTCGCGCTCAGGTCCGGGCGGCTCGCGGGGGAGTGGGCGGTGCGCGTCGCCGAGGCGCACGACGCGGTGGACACGCGCCGGCAGGCCCTGAACTACGCGTTCGCGATCAAGGCGGGACTGGGCGTGGAGATGGCCGTCGGCAAGCGGATGCTCGCCGTGTTCGAGCGCCGGCCGGGCATCTTCCACGCCGTCCTGACCGGCTTCCGGCCCGCCTGGAAGGCGTTCAAGGACATCACGCGGGGCTCCACCTCGCTCGGCGAGATCGTCCGCACCCATCCCATGGCCCACCGCGCCCTGACCGCGCTGGACCGGCGGCAGGCCCCGCCCGCGGCCGAGGAGACGGTCAGTTCCTGACCGTGATACGGAAGACCGGGTGGTCGGGGGCGGACGCGGTGATCTCCTCGTCGGGGGACTTCGCCGTCACGCCCTTGAAGTACCCGTCGACCTGCCAGCCCCACCTCTCCAGATAGGTCCGCAGGATCGGGAGCTTCTCCGCGTCGGGCAGCTCCACCGCGGTGAACTCGCGGACCGTGCGCCCGACGCGCAGTTCCCCGCCGCCCGCCGCGCGCATGTTGCGCACCCACTGGGAGTGGCCGCGCGCCGAGACGAGGTACTGCCCGCCCTCGTACGTGTGCGGGTTGACCGGAATGCGCTGCGGCTCGCCGCTCTTGCGACCGCGGACCGACAGCTCGGCCGAGCCGGCGAGGCTCAGCCCGCGGCGGGCCAGCCAGCCGATGACGCCGTTGAGGCGGACGGCCATCGGGCTGCCCTTGAGGTAGTACGGCGACGAGGACGACGAAGAGGAGGAAGAAGACGACACGATGACCCCCACGGGTTCGGGAGAGCAGTGCTCTCGCTCGATGAACAGTGTGGGGTGGATCGGTGATCCAAAGCAAGAGCACTGCTCTTTTTTGTGTGCAGTGCTCTGAGTTCATGGAACACTGGTCCGTATGAGCACCGCACAGGGAGCCCGCGCCCGGGCCAGGACGGAGATCACCGCGGCGATCAAGGATGAGGCCCGCAGACAGCTCGCGGCCGAGGGCGCCGCGAAACTCTCGCTGCGTGCCGTGGCCCGCGCACTCGGTATGGTCTCCTCCGCGCTGTACCGCTACTTCCCGAGCCGTGACGACCTGCTGACCGCGCTCATCATCGACGCCTACGACTCCGTGGGCGAGGCCGCGGAGGCCGCGAACGCGGACGCGTCCGGCGCCGAGCCCCTGGCGCGCTGGACCGCCGTGTGCGAGGCGGTGCGCGGCTGGGCGCTCGCCCACCCGCACGAGTACGCCCTCATCTACGGTTCCCCCGTGCCCGGCTACACCGCCCCGATGACCACCGTCCCGGCCGCGGCCCGTGTCGGTCTGGTCCTCATCGGCATCGTGCGCGAGGCCCACGAGCGGCACGGGTTGACCGTGCCGCCGCTCCCCGCCGAGCTGCGGGGCGAGGCCGAGCGGATGACCGAGGACCTCGCGCCCGGTCTGCCGCCCGAGGTGGGGGCCGCCCTCGTCGCCGCCTGGGCGCAGCTCTTCGGGCTGGTCGGGTTCGAGCTGTTCGGACAGTTCAACCGGGTGGTGGAGGACCGCGAGCCGTTCTTCCGGCACGCGATGGTCCGGCTCGCGCACGGGATCGGCCTGGGAACCTGACCACCGCCGCCACCGGCCGCGCACCCGCGAGGGCGCGCACTTCCGGCGTCCGCCAGGGCGCGTGCTTCCGCGCACCCGCGAGGGCGCGTACTCCCCGGGAAGTACGTGTGATCACCTCGCTCGGCTGACGCCCCCGGTGGCGTCGGCCGTCTAGCGTGGCGGTCATGACGGAGCAGCGCGTACGCCGGGGCGGCCCGCCGCAGTGGTGGCGGCACGGCCCCTCGTGGTGGCACCGCGCCGACGAGGAGGAGGCGTCCGGCCGCCGTCACTGGCCCTGGCTCTCCACCGCGCTGTTCACCGCCTTCGTGCTCGTCGGCACGCACTTCTCGGCCCGCAACCAGCACGGCCACCGGGAGCCCCTGGACGCCTTCGGGTTCGCGCTGCTGCTCGTGACCCTGGGACTGCTGCTGTGGCGCAAGCGGTATCCGGCGTTCGTGGCGTTCGGCACGGCGGCGACCACCCTCGCCTACTACGCCGCCGGATACCCGTACGGCCCCGTCTTCCTGGCCGTCGCCGTCAGCTGCTTCAGCGCCGTCGTCACCGGGCACCGCAGGGCCGCGTGGGCGTCGGTGGGCATGCTGTGGGCCGGGCACGCGCTGATCGCGCTCTGGCTGTACCGCCGGCTGCCGCCGACCGGCGACACCGCCGCCTCCTGGGGGCAGGAACTGGCCGTCGCCACCTGGGTGGTGGCCCTCGTCGCGGTCTCGGAACTGGCCCGTGTCCGCCGCGAGCAGTGGGCCAAGGAACGCGCCGAGCGCGCCCAGGCCGCCCGGCGGCGGGCCGACGAGGAACGGCTGCGGATCGCCCGGGAACTGCACGACGTCCTCGCGCACAGCATCTCCGTCATCAACGTCCAGGCGGGCGTCGGCCTCGCCCTGCTCGACACCGACCCGGAGCAGGCGCGCACGGCGCTGACCACCATCAAGGCCGCCAGCAAGGAGGCGCTGGGGGAGGTGCGTCAGGTGCTGGACACTCTGCGTACTCCTGGCGACGCCCCGCGCGCCCCGGCGCCCGGCCTCGGCCGGCTGCCCGAGTTGGTGGACCAGGCGGCGACGGCCGGCCTCACCGTCGAGGTCCAGGGGGCGCCGCCCCGGCTGCCGCCCGGCACGGACCTCGCCGCCTTCCGCATCGTCCAGGAGGCGCTCACCAACGTCGTACGCCACTCGGGGTCGCGGCACGCACGCGTCCGTCTCGACCACGACCGCCGCGCGCTGCGGCTGCGCATCGACGACGACGGGCCCGCGACCGGGGCGGACGCCGGCGGCAGCGGCAACGGCCTGGCCGGGATGCGTGAGCGGGCCGCCGCCCTCGGTGGCACCATCGACGCGGGAGCGCGCCCCGACGGCGGCTGGCGGGTGCTCGCCGTACTGCCCCTGACGACCGAGGAGGAGAACCGGTGATCCGGGTACTGCTGGCCGACGACCAGTCGCTGGTGCGGGCCGGCTTCAAGGCGCTGCTCGACGCCCAGCCGGACATCGAGGTCGCCGGGGAGGCCGCGGACGGGGAGGAGGCCCTGCGCAAGGTGCGCGACCTGAGCCCCGACGTGGTGCTCATGGACATCCGCATGCCGCTGCTCGACGGACTGGCCGCGACCCGCCGCATCACCGGCGAGCCGCGGCTGAAGGACGTCAAGGTGGTCATGCTCACCACCTTCGAACTCGACGAGTACGTCTTCGAGGCGATCCGCTCGGGCGCCTCCGGCTTCCTGGTCAAGGACACCGAACCCGACGAACTCCTGCGCGCGGTACGGGCGGTGGTCGGCGGCGACGCCCTGCTGTCCCCCGGAGTGACGCGCCGCCTGATCGCCGAGTTCGCCGCCCGCTCCAAGGAACCGGCGGCCGCCGACGCCCTCGCGCAGCTCACTGAACGCGAACGCGAGGTGATGGCCCTGGTCGGCATCGGCCTGTCCAACGAGGAGATCGCCCGCCGGCTGGTCGTCAGCCCCCTCACCGCCAAGACCCACGTCAGCCGCACCATGGTGAAGCTCGGCGCCCGCGACCGCGCCCAACTGGTCGTCCTGGCCTACGAGTCGGGCCTGGTGCGACCGGGCTGGCTGGGCTGAGACGCCTGCCGGAAACGCACCAGCGTGCTGACGACCCGGACCGTGAAGACGACCGGCGCGAGCACCAGGCCCGCCCCGAGGAGCACCGTGGAGACGCCCCGCGGCAGGTCGAACAGCAGCACCGGGCCGGCCACGGCCCCGAACACCACCGCCGCCGCGAACGCCGCGCTGCACAGCGCGTACCCGATCTCGATGGTCATCGCGTCCCGCTCGGCCTGACTCCGCCGTCCCCCGTGAGCCTTCATGGCGGGAGTCAAACAGCCGTGTACCCGGCGGGCAAGAGCGGCGCGGCGAGGCATCAGACGATTCCCGACGTCTCCCGCCACAGCGTGGCGAGGGACTGGTCTCCCGTCACGTTCGGCATCGGGACGCGGTTCCACAGGGCGAGGTACAACTGGTCGGCGGGGCCCGAGAGTTCGGTGTCGCAGGCGGTGGACGCGGTCCGGGTGGTGACTGGTGGCCCGCCGGACAGCCGCACGGTCCACACCGCGTCCGCGTCCGTGGCGCGCACCCGCAGGACCCGCGGTTCGCGGCTGCGGACCCGGCTGCGGGTGCGGGCGTGGAAGCCGCCCAGCAGCTCGTCGATGCCGTCCACGGCGAAGGCCGTGCCGAGCGGGTCCGGGGTGCCGCCGCGCGCGGCCTCGGCATCGTGGCGGTGGACCGCCGTCTCGTGTGCTTGCCGCCGGGTCCAGAAAGCCAGCGGGGACGGGGACGGCGCCGGGTGGAACGTCCAGCACTCCACGTCGGCGGGCGCCGTGGTCAGCGTCTCGACGAGCAGGCGGTGACCGGCCCGGTACCAGGCCACCAGCGCGGCGCCGTCCAGGTCCGGCGGATCGCCCATCGGGCGCGGTGACGTGCGGGCGTCGGCGACGATGCCGGCGGCCCACCGGTGCACCACGCCCGTGTGCCGCAGCAGGTCCCGTACCCGCCACCCCGGGCAGGCCGGCACCGCGACGTCGGGCCCCGCCTGCTCGGCGGCGGCCGCCAGCAGAGTGCCGTGGCGGTCCAGTGCGTGAAGGTGCGCGGCGGTCTCCATGCCGGGAGTCTGCCGGATGCGGCCCGGTTCCGGGGAGAGCTGCCGGACGCGGCCCGGCTCGGGGGAGAGCCGCCTGCGGCACCGGACCGGCGTAGGCCGCGTTGCGGTACTCCATTCGGCGGGTTGGGCTGGAAGGTGACTCATTGCCCACGTTCCGGACGGCGATCATGACGATGTCCCCCTTCGGCGCCTCCTTCGGCGGCCCGGACCCGTTCTCCGAGATCCTCAACCGCTTCTTCGGCATGACGCCGGGCGCGGCGCCCCCGCAGGTGCAGCGGGTGCCGATCGGGCGGCTGCTGACCGACTCCGCGCGCGAGCTGATCAACCAGGCCACCGGGCGGGCGGCCGAGGACGGCAGCTCCGACCTGGACACCGAGCACCTGTTCTGGGCGTGCACCCAGGTGGAGCCGGCCCGTGGCCTGCTCGCCCAGGCCGGGGCCGACCCGGACCGGCTCGGAGCGGCCCTCGCCGAGGTGCTGCCCGGCGAGAGCGGCACTCCCTCCGCGCAGCCCGGCCTGACCCCGGCCGCCAAGCGGGTGCTGCTGCGCGCCTACGAGCACTCCCGCGCGGCCGGAGTGTCGTACATCGGCCCCGAACACATCCTCGGCGCGCTGCTGGACACCCCGGGCGCCGCGGCGGCGCGTGCCCTGAGCGCTCACGGCATCGAGGCGGACCAGCTGCGCCGCAGCGCCGACACGGCGTCCCGCCCCGACACCGCGCCCGGCGGGGCCGAGCCCCCGAGCGACACCCCCACCCTTGACCAGTACGGGCGCGACCTGACCGAGGAGGCCAGGGCCGCCAAGCTGGACCCGGTGGTGGGGCGGGCCATGGAGATCGAGCAGACCGTCGAGGTCCTCTCCCGCCGCACGAAGAACAACCCCGTCCTGATCGGCGAGCCGGGCGTCGGCAAGACCGCCATCGTCGAGGGGCTGGCCCAGCGGATCGTCAACGGGGACGTGCCGAAGACCCTGGAGAACAAGCGGGTGGTCGCCCTGGACCTCACCGGACTGGTGGCGGGCGCCCAGTACCGGGGCCAGTTCGAGGAGCGGCTGAAGAACGTCATCGACGAGGTCAAGGCGGCCTCCGAGTCGACGATCCTGTTCCTGGACGAACTGCACACCGTCGTCGGCGCCGGAGCCACCGGCGAGGGCTCCATGGACGCGGGCAACATCCTCAAACCGGCCCTCGCCCGCGGTGAGCTGCACGTCGTCGGAGCCACCACCCTCGACGAGTACCGGCGGTACGTGGAGAAGGACGCCGCCCTGGAGCGCCGCTTCCAGCCCGTCATGGTGCCCGAGCCGACCGTCGAGGAGACCGTGCAGATCCTGGAGGGTCTGCGCGACTCCTACGAGGCCCACCACCAGATCCGCTACAGCGACGACGCCCTCGTCGCCGCGGCGGAGCTGTCGGACCGCTACGTCACCGACCGGTTCCTGCCCGACAAGGCCATCGACCTGGTCGACCAGGCAGGCGCCCGGGTGCGCCTGCGGTCCCTGGGACGGTCCACCGAGGTCGTCGAGCGCGAGGACCGGCTGGCCAAGCTGCGCCGTGAGAAGGACCAGGCCATCGCCGCCGAGGATTTCGAACGGGCGTCCGGGCTCAAGGACCGGATCGCCGAGGTGGAGACGGAGCTGGAGGGCCTGGCCGAGCGCCGCGAGGGCGTGCTGGAGGTGACCGTCGACGACATCGCCGACGTGCTGTCCCGGCGCACCGGCATCCCCGTCTCCCAACTGACCGAGAGCGAGAAAGCACGGCTGCTGAAGCTGGAGGAGGCGCTGCACTCCCGGGTCGTCGGTCAGGACGAGGCCGTCACCGCGATCGCGCAGGCGGTGCGCCGCAGCCGCGCCGGCATGGGCGACCCGAACCGGCCCGTGGGCTCCTTCCTGTTCCTCGGCCCCACCGGGGTCGGCAAGACCGAACTGGCCAAGGCGCTCGCCGAGTTGCTGTTCGGGGATGAGAACCGGATGGTCCGCTTCGACATGAGCGAGTTCCAGGAGAAGCACACCGTCTCCCGGCTCGTCGGGGCCCCGCCCGGCTACGTCGGCCACGAGGAGGCCGGCCAGCTCACCGAGAAGGTGCGCCGCCAGCCCTACAGCGTGCTGCTCTTCGACGAGGTGGAGAAGGCCCACCCGGACGTCTTCAACACCCTGCTGCAGGTCCTCGACGACGGCCGGCTCACCGACGCCCAGGGCCGTACCGTCGACTTCCGCAACACCGTGGTCATCATGACCTCCAACATCGGCGCCCAGCGGATCCTCGCCCACCACGGGAACGTCGCCGCCATCAAGGACCAGCTGATGGAGGATCTGCGCGGAAGGTTCCTGCCCGAGTTCCTCAACCGCATCGACGACATCATCATCTTCCACGGCCTGAGCAAGGAGGACCTCGACCGGATCCTGGACCTGTTGCTGGACCACAGCCGCCGGCGGGTGCGCGCCCAGGGCCTGGAGCTGGAGGTCACCGACGCCGCGAAGCGGCTGCTGGTCGCCCACGGCCACCAGCCCGAGTTCGGCGCCCGTCCGCTGCGCCGCACCATCCAGGCCGAACTCGACAACCGCATCGCCTCCCTGCTGCTGAGCGACTCGGCCGACCCCGGTGACACGATCGTGGCGGACGTCGAGAAGGACGCCCTGGTCTGCCGGGTCGAACACCCGGAGGTCCCCGGCCGGATGACCTGATGAGGCAGGCTGCCGTGGGGCGGGGCCGCCTGTGTCCGTCAGGCGAGGGTCACCTCCACCGGCAGCCTCTTGATGCCGTTGACGAAGTTGGAGCGGACCCGGGGCACGTCCCCGGCCAGACGGATGCCGGCCAGGCGCGGGACGAGCTCCTCGAACATGATCCGGATCTCGGTGCGGGCCAGGAGGTTGCCCAGGCACAGGTGCGGGCTGCCCTTGCCGAAGGTGACGTGGTCGTTGTTCCGCCGGGTGACGTCGAAGTCGTACGGGTTGCCGAAGACCTCCTCGTCACGGTTGCCGGAGGCGAACCACATGACCACCTTGTCGCCCTCCTTGATCCGCTTGCCGCCGAGTTCGGTGTCGCGGGTGGCGGTGCGGCGGAAGTGGTACACGGGCGAGGCCCAGCGCAGGAATTCCTCGACCGCGGTGGGGATCAGCGAGGGGTCCTCCTGGAGGCGGGCCAGCTGCTCGGGGTGCTGGAGCAGGGCCAGCATGGAGTGGCTGATGGTGTGGCGGGTCGTCTCGTTGCCCGCCACCACCAGCAGCAGGAAGTAGTTGTCGAAGTCCTGCGCCGAGAGCGGGACCCCGTCCCGGGGGGTGCCGTTGACCAGCCGGGAGACCAGGTCGGTGCCGTCGCCACCGCGCCGCTGCCGGGCCAGCTCCCGGCCGTAGGCGAAGACCTCCAGGGAGGCGGGGGAGCGGAAGGGCAGGTCGCGGTACTTCTCGCTCTCCTCGCTGTGCAGGAGCACGTCGGCGTAGTCCGGGTCGGTGTTGCCGATGATGCGGTTGCCCCAGTCGATGAGCTGCTGGTTGTCCTCCGGGGGCACGTCGAGCAGCCGGGCCAGCACGTTGATGGGGAAGTCTGCGGAGACGTCCTTGACGAAGTCGAAGGTGCCCTTGGCCAGGGCCGCGTCCAGGGTGGTCGCGGTCAGGCCGCGTAGGAAGTCGCCGTAGCTGTTGATCACGTTCGCGCCGAACTGGCGCTGGATCAGGCTGCGCAGCGCGCGGTGGCGGACCCCGTCGAGTTCGAGGATGGAGGCGCGCTTCTTGATCTGGTCGTCGTCGACCTCCTCCAGGTTGACGAACCGGGTGGAGGTGAAGGTGTCGGCGTCGCGGTCGACGCGGGCGATGTCCGCGTGCCGGGTCACGCTCCAGAAGCCGGAGTTGGGCGCCTCCTCGGGCTGCCAGTGCACCGGGTCCTCGTGGCGCAGGGTGTGGAACATGCGCCAGGGGGTGACTCCGTCGGTGAAGTTGTCCAGGTCGGCGAGGTTCACGTCGGCCAGCGGCAGAGGCTCGCGGACGGCGTCGGACGGGGTCGGGGTGGTCATGGGCGGTGTCTCCTCGGCGTCACGGGGCTCGGTGCCGGCGGGATCCGGCGTCAGGGGGCGGGGGCCCGGTGCCACGGGCGGGGCGGGCTCGGTCAGAGGTGGTAGGCGTACTCGGTGAACTCCCAGTCGGTGACGTGCCGTCCGAAGCGTTCGACCTCGTCGCGCTTGTAGGTGAGGTAGGAGGCGGTGAAGTCCTTGCCGAGGACGTCGGTCAGCGCGGTGTCCGCCTCCAGGGCGTCCAGCGCGGCGGACAGGGTGGCCGGGAGCATGGCGGACCGGTCGGTGTCGTAGCCGTATCCGTCCAGCGGGGCGGGCGGTTCCTCGCCGGCCAGAACGCCGAGCAGGGCGGCGGCCACGGTCCCGGCGATGAGCAGGTAGGGGTTGGCGCCGGCGTCGCCCAGGCGCAGTTCGAGCCGGGAGCCGGCGCCCCGCTCGGGCGGGATGCGGACCATGGCGCTGCGGTTGTCGAGGCCCCAGTCGATCAGCCAGGGGGCGAGGGTGTCCGGGCCGAAACGCTTGTAGGAGTTGACCGTCGGATTGGCCAGCGCGGCGAGCGCGGGCGCGTGGGCGAGGATGCCGGCGACGGCGTGCCGGGCGCTCGCGGACAGGCCGTACGGCGCCGCCGGGTCGTCGAAGACGTTGCCGCCGTCGTCGTCCTCGCAGGACAGGTGCAGATGGAAGCCGGAGCCTCCCGCGTCGTTGAACGGCTTGGCCATGAAGGTGGCCAGGCGTCCCTCCTTGCGGGCCAGCTCCTTGACCGCCGACTTGAAGCGGAAGGCCCGGTCGGCGGCCGACAGCGCCTCCGAGTGGGTGAGGTTGATCTCGAACTGGCCCCCGTCGAACTCGTGGTTCCCGCTGCTCACGCCGAGGTCGGCGGCGCGCAGCAGGCGCAGGGTACGCAGCAGGTGGTTGTCGTCGTCGGCGCGCAGGCCCGCGGTGTAGACGACGCCCCGGGCCTCGCTGTAGCGGCGCCAGCCGCGCGGGGAGCCGGGCGCGGGCTCGCACAGGAAGTACTCCAGCTCGGGGCCGATCACCGGGTGCAGTCCGTGCGCGCGGCAGCGGTCGAGGACGGCGCGGAGCAGGTCGCGGGGTGACTCGGGGGCGGGCAGCCCGGTGGCCGGGTCGGTGACGTCGCCCAGACAGCTCGCCACGCCGGGTTCCCAGGGCAGGGACACGAGGGTGTCGAGATCCGGTCGTACGCAGATGTCGGGCAGCCCCGCGTCCAGCCCGCCGGCGACCGGGACGACGTCGCCCTGCGGGCTGGTGTGGTAGACGGCGCGGCAGAAGGCCAGTCCGTGGTCGCAGGCCGAGGGCAGGTGCTCCAGCAGGACGTCCCGGGCGCGGTCGGTGCCGATGAGGTCGGGATAGGTCACCCGGACCACGTCGACGCCCTCGGCGGCGAGCCGGTCCTGGTGCCGGCGGACGGATGGGGAGTCGGATGCGCTCACCGGAGTCTCCTCTGGGGAATGTGGGGCGCTTCCCAGGCCGGAGCGGGCGCTGGGAGAGGGGAAGAGGGGCGGCGCCGCACTGCGGGGAGGAGCAGGGGCCGCTCAACGTTTGGTGCCAAACGGTATGGACCCCCGTCACCTCGCCGCAAGAGGCTGGCCGCAAAAATTTATCCATCCGGATAGCTATTGACCAGGGTCCGGCCGCTTCCTATGTTGTTTGAAGCCAAACGAGTTCGGGGTGCGGTGTCACCCACCCCGTTGGCCGGGGCCCGGCCGCATCCGGTCCGGGCCCCATTCCCTCCCAGCTCCCCCGCCCGACGCCCTCAGCACCAGGAGGACCGGCCATGAAGGTCGTCGTCGACATGAACAAGTGCCAGGACCACGGTCAGTGCGTCTTCGCCGCCCCCGACGTCTTCAGCTTCGACGACACCGGCCGTCTGGCCTACGTCGGCGACCCCGACGACGCGCTGCGCGACGAGGTCGAGGAGGCCGCCGACGTCTGCCCGCTCCAGGCCATCCGGATCGAGGACTGAGCCGTGCGCGCACCCGTCGTCGTGGCCGGCGCCTCCATGGCCGGTCTGCGTGCCGCCGAACAGCTCCGGGCCGCCGGATACTCCGGCCCGATCACCCTGGTCGGCGAGGAACCCCACATGCCCTACAACCGGCCGCCGCTGTCCAAGGAGGTCCTGGCCGGCAAGGCGGCCTTCGAGTCGCTGGCCTTCAGGCCCCGTGCCGCGGTCGCCGACGCCGAATGGCGCCTGGGCACCAGGGTCGTCGCCGCCGACCTCGACCGCCGCCTCGTCGAACTCGACGACGGCGAGACCCTCTCCTACTCTGGACTCGTCGTCGCCACCGGGATGCGGCCCCGCCGCCTGCGCTGCCCCGGACCCCTGCGCGGACGGCACACCGTGCGAACGATCGACGACGCCCGCGAGCTGCGCGCGGCTCTGATCCGCCCGGGCGCCCGGGTGGTCGTGGTGGGCGCGGGCTTCATCGGCTGCGAGGTCGCCGCCACCGCCGTCGCCCTCGGCGCCGCCGAGGTGACCGTCGTGGACCCGCTGCCCCTGCCCATGGCCGCACCGCTCGGCGAACTGCTCGCCGGGGCCCTGCTGAAACGGCACGAGGAACGCGGAGTGCGCTTCGCGCTCGGCACCGGTGTGGCCGGCTTCGAGGGCGCGGACCAGGTCACCGGCGTGCTGCTCGGCGACGGGACCGTGCTCCCCGCGGACGTCGTGGTGGAGTCGGTCGGATCGGTCGCCAACACCGAATGGCTCGACGGCAACGGCCTCGACCTCACCGACGGGGTGCTCACCGACGAGCACCTGCGCGTCGGTTCATGCCCCGAGGTGGTGGCGGTCGGCGACGTCGCCCGTTTCCCCAACGCCCGCTACGACGGCGTACCCCGCCGCGTCGAGCACTGGTCGATCCCCACCGACACCGCCAAGCACGCCGCCCGCGTGCTCGCCGCCCGCCTTGACGGCACCGACGCCCGCCTCGACGCGTTCGCGCCGCTGCCCACCTTCTGGAGCGACCAGCACGACTTCCGCCTCCAGTCCTTCGGCGCGCCCGGGCTCGGCCTCGGCGACGTACGGATCCTCGACGGCGACCCGGAGGGGGACGTGCTCGCCGGCTACCACACCGGCGGCCGCCTCGTCGGCGTCGTCGCCCTCGGCGGTCAGGCCGCGGCGGCCGCCGCGGCCCGCCACCGCGCGGAACTGCTCAAGCTGCCCGCCCTCACCGCGTAAGGAACGCCTGCCATGACCACCGTCCGCGGATTCTTCCACCCCAAGACGGCGACGGGCGCCTCGTCGCTGATCCCCTCCCCGCCGTGGCACTACTCCGGCGACCTGCTCACTGTCGAGTACCGCACCGACCCGGCACGCGTGCGCGAACTGCTGCCCGAGCCGCTGGAACTCGCCGACGACGACCCCGGCGCCGTGGCGCTGATCTGGGCGGACTGGCAGTCCTGCGCCGCTTCCGGCGAAGAGCTGCTCGACCCGGTGCGCGCCCAGTACAAGGAGGCCTTCGCCGTTGTCCGCTGCACGTATCGCGGGCAGACGTACACGCGGTGCGTCCACATCTGGGTCGACAAGGACTTCGCCATCGCCCGCGGGCTGCACCAGGGCTACCCGAAGAAGTTCGGCTCCATCCACCAGACCCGCCCGCACCCCTACGGGCCGGCCCCGCGGATCGAGGCGGGCGCCCGCTTCGGCGCGACGCTCGCCGCCGCCGACCGCCGTATCGCCCAGGCCGTGGTCACCCTGCGCGAGCCGTCCGACACCAACGGCTTCGTCAACGGCCACCCCATGGCCCACCACCGCTGGCTGCCGTCCGTCGAGAAGGGCAAGGGCCTCGCCCTGGACGAGCTGATCGAGTCCGGCGCCGCCTCCTTCGAGGGCGGGCAGCCGTGGGTCGGCGAAGCCGATCTGGAGCTGTTCGAGGCGCCCACCGAGGAACTGGCCCGGCTGGAGGTGCGCGAGCCCATCGCCGCGTACTACCGCCAGGTCGGCGTGGTGTGGGACGGCGGCCGCCTGCTGGAGTCCGGCACGTCCGGAGCCGAGTGACGCACCCGCAGACGAGACACCCTGGAGACCGGACATGACCGACACCCACACCATC
This sequence comes from Streptomyces sp. 6-11-2, assembly GCF_006540305.1. Taxonomy (GTDB): domain Bacteria; phylum Actinomycetota; class Actinomycetes; order Streptomycetales; family Streptomycetaceae; genus Streptomyces. Next base: position 6,611,397 of record NZ_BJOR01000001.1, read on the forward strand.
ACCGTCGCCTCAGTCGCCGTCGACACCCGGCACTGGATCGGCGGCGAACGCGTCGCCTCCGCGGGCACCTTCACCGACGTCTCGCCCATCGACGGCGCCGCGCTCGGCGAGATCTCCCGCGGTACCGCGAGCGAGGCCGCCGCGGCCGTGGCCGCCGCCAAGGCCGCCTTCCCCGCCTGGGCCGCCACCCCGCCCGCCGAACGCGCCCGCCTCCTGCACGCCATCGCCGACGGCGTGGAGAAGCGGCTCGAAGATCTCGCGATCGTCGAGACCACCGACAACGGCGCCCTGCTGCGCTCCCACCGCCGCGGTGTCATGCCGCGCGTCGCGCACAACTTCCGCTTCTTCGCCGACTGGCTGCTCCGGCTCGGCCGCGAGGACTTCGAGACTCGCGGCCACACCAACCACGTCAGCTGGGACCCGGCCGGCCCCTGCGTGCTGATCACGCCGTGGAACGCGCCGCTGATGCTGGCCACCTGGAAGGTCGCCCCGGCCCTCGCCGCCGGCAACACGGTGATCCTGAAGCCCGCCGAGTGGTCCCCGCTGACCGCCTCGCTGCTCGCCGACATCGCCGCCGAGGCCGGGCTCCCGGCCGGCGTCCTCAACGTCGTCCAGGGCCTCGGCTCGGAGATCGGCGACGCGCTCACCTCGCATCCGGACGTGCGCCGGATCAGCTTCACGGGCTCCGTCCCGACGGCCAGGCGCATCTCCGCGTCGGCCGCCGCGAACCTCACCCCGCTCAGCCTCGAACTCGGCGGCAAGTCCCCGCTGCTGGTGTTCGCCGACGCCGACCTCGACCTCGCCGTGGACCTCGCGGTGGAGCAGTACGACAACGCCGGCCAGGTCTGCCTGGCGGGCACCCGGCTGCTGGTGGAGGAGTCGATCGCCGAGGAGTTCACCCGTCGCTTCAGGGAGAAGGCCTCCCGGCTGGTGCAGGGCGACCCGCGCGACGAGGCCACCGACATCGGCCCCAACATCCACCCCCGCCAGCTGGAGAAGATAGACGGCTTCGTGCGGCGGGCGCTCGCGGCCGGGGCCCGGGCCGTCATCGGCGGCCACCGGAAGGACGACCGGTTCTACGCACCGACGCTGCTGACCGACGTCGCCCAGGACTCGGAGATCGTGCAGGAGGAGGTCTTCGGCCCCGTGCTGACCCTCCAGACCTTCGGCACCGAGGAAGAGGCCGTCCGCCTCGCCAACGACACCCGCTTCGGCCTGGCCGCCACCCTCACCACCGGCGACCACGAGCGCGCCGAACGCGTCACCGCGCGGCTCGTCGCCGGCACCGTCTGGGTCAACTGCTTCTTCGTCCGCGACCTCCAGGCCCCCTTCGGCGGCTCCCGCCACTCCGGCGTCGGCCGGGAGGGCGGCACCTGGAGCTTCGACTTCTACTGCGACCTGAAGAACACCGTCACCGCCCCGGAGGGATGGAAGGACCATGGGTGAGATCGTCGGGGCGGGGCTGCTCGCCCACGTCCCCACCGTCGTACTGCCGAAAGAGACGCGGCTGGAGCTGAACGAGGGCAAGGAGATCACCCTCGTCACCGGCCTCCAGCAGCTGCGCGAGGACGTCTTCGCACGTGATGACGCCCACGCATACGACACTGTGGTGGTCCTGGACTCCCACTGGGCGACCACCGTCGAGTTCGTCGTCACCGCCCAGCACCGGCGCGCGGGCCTGTTCACCTCCGAGGAGCTGCCGCGCGGCATGTGCCGGATGCCCTTCGACTTCCCCGGCGACCCCGAACTCGCGCGGAACATCGCTTCGTTCGCCGACAAGCACGGCACCTGGATCACGGCGATCGACGACGAGTACCTGCCGATCTACTACGCCACCATCAACCTGTGGAAGTTCCTCGGCGAGGGACTGCCCGACAAGCGGTGGGTGACCATCGGCGTCTGCCAGACCGGCGACATGGAGGACCACCTGCGCCTCGGCCGCGCCCTCGCCGACGGCATCGCCGCCACCCCCGGCCGCCGGGTCCTGCTCATCGCCTCCGGTGCCCTGTCGCACACCTTCTGGCCGCTGCGCGAGCTGCGCGACCACGAAGCCAGCGACCCGGCCCACATCTTCACGCCCGAGGCCCGCGAGGCGGACCACGAGCGCATCGCCTGGTTCAAGAAGGGCCGCCACGACAGGGTCCTCGACACCATGGACGAGTTCTGGAGGTACAAGCCCGAGGCGAAGTTCTTCCACTACCTGATGATGGCCGGCGCGCTCGGCGAGCGGGCCTGCGTCGCCAGGGCCCGCCAGTACGGCGAGTACGAGAACTCCATCGGCACCGGCCAAGTCCACCTGTGGTTCGACCGCCCGGCCGAGGGCTGGACCGGCAGCGGTCCGCCCACGTCCACCGCCCCGCACCCGACCGCCTAGAAAGGCCCCTCATGCCCGAGTACCGCCGCATCCTGCTCGACGGTGCCGCCGTCCAGGTCACCGTCGACGCGGACGAACTGATCGCCGGGGACGGCCGCCGCGTCAAGACCGACGACGCGCAGCACCTGCCCCCGGTGGTCCCCTCCAAAGTCATCGCCGTCCACCTCAACCACCGCAGCCGGGTGGACGAGTTCCGGATCGGCCTGCCCGACACCCCGACGTACTTCCACAAGCCGACCTCCGCCCTCAACTCCCACAAGGGCGCGATCGTGCGCCCCGAGGGCTGCAAGTGGCTCAACTACGAGGGCGAGGTCGCCATCGTCATCGGCAGGACGGCGCGCAACATCTCGCCGGCCGAGGCGGGGGAGTACATCGCCGGGTACACCGTCGCCAACGACTACGGCCTGCACGACTTCCGCGACACCGACGCCGGTTCCATGCTGCGCGTCAAGGGCTCCGACACCCTCTGCCCGCTCGGCCCCGGCCTCGTCACCGACTGGGACTTCCACGGCAAGCGGCTGCGGACCTACGTCAACGGCGAAGTCGTCCAGGACGGCTCGACCGACGAGATGACCTGGGACATGCACTACCTGGTCGCGGACATCGCCCGCACCATCACCCTCCACCCCGGTGACGTGCTGCTCTCCGGCACCCCCGCCAACTCGCGTCCCGTCCGGCCGGGCGACGTCGTCGAGGTCGAGGTCGAGGGACTGGGCCGGCTCACCAACCACGTCGTCACCGGCCCGACCCCGATCCGGACCGACGTCGGCGCCCAGCCCACCGAGTCCGAGGAGGTGCTGTCCACCGCGCTCGGCGGCGACTGGGAATTCCGTGGCATCCGCCCACCACGCCGCTGAACGGCCCGTGCTCGATAGGGTCGGTGCCTTGACTTCTCCCCCTCCTGAAGGAGGGGGATTCTCACGGCTCGCGCTGTGAGGTTTTCTGCTTCGTCGCCGACTGCCCGTCCGGAGTTCTCCGTTGAGGTCTTACACCGGCTCCACAGACCGACGCCGCCAGCCCGGCGGCCAGGAGGTTCTTCGCCGCGTTCGCGTCCCGGTCATGGGTCGTCCCGCAGGCGCACGTCCAGGTACGGACGCTCAGCGGCATGCTCTCGGCGAGAGCGCCGCAGGCGGAGCACAGCCTGGAGGACGGGAAGAAGCGGTCGACCGCGATCACTTCCCGCCCGTACCAGGCGGCCTTGTACTCCAGAAGGCTCCTGAACTGAGACCATGCCGCATCACTGATGGCGCGGGCCAGGCTCCGGTTCTTGACCATGTTGCGCACGGTGAGGTCCTCGATCACGAGCGTTTGGTTTTCACACACGAGTCGAGTGGTCAGCTTGTGCAGGTGATCACGCCTGCGGTCGGTGATCCGGGCGTGGATCCTCGCGACCTTCAGCCGGGCTTTGCACCGGTTGGCGCCGTCGCCCCTGGCCTTGCGGGACAGCTCCCGCTGGGCCCTGGCCAGGCGGGCGCGGTCCTTGCGTTCGTGCCTCGGGTTGGCGATCTTCTCACCGGTCGAGAGGGTCAGCAGGTGGTCCAGTCCCACGTCGATCCCGACCGCCGCGTCCGCAGCCGGCAGCGGGCGCACGCTGGGGTCCTCGCACAGCATCGACACGAACCAGCGCCCCGCGCTGTCCTGGGAGACGGTCACCGTGGACGGGGATGCGCCCTCAGGCAGGGGCCGGGACCAGACGATGTCCAGCGGCCGGTCCATCTTGGCCAGCGTCAGCTGCCCGTCCCGGATCCGGAACCCGCTGGTGGTGTACTCCGCGCTCCTGCACGACTTCTTGCGCGACTTGAACCGCGGGTACTTGGCCCGCTTGCCGAAGAAGCCTGTGAACGCCGCCTGCAAGTGTCGCAGCGCCTGCTGAAGCGGCACCGCGGACACCTCGCCCAAGTAGGCCAGTTCCTCGGTCTTCTTCCATTCAGTCAGCATCGCCGACGTCTGGTTGTAGTTGACCCGCTCCTGCCGCGCCCACGCCTCGGTACGGGCCGCGAGTGCCATGTTGTAGACCTTGCGCACACAGCCGAACGTGCGCGACAGCTCGGCTGCCTGCGCATCGGTCGGATAGAAGCGGTACTTGAACGCCCGCTTCACCTGAATGGCCGTCATACCTCACAAACTATCAAATCAGCCTGTGACGATCTGCTGGTATCCGGCTGGTGGACAACGAATCGCCCAGCGGCGATTCGCCATTCCCTGCCCTGCTCCGCAGGAGTCCGATTCCTCCCCTGCCTGAAGGCGGGGGTTTCCTCGGAGGTACCTCGATGACCGAGCCCGGACAGCCAGACGAGGCAGCGGAGTCCGGGGCACCCGCGGAGAGCACGGACCTCACGGCTCCCGGCAGCCCCGCCGCCCCCGCGCCCACCGCGGGGACGGGGGCGCCCGCCGGGTCTGCGGCTTCCGCTTCCGGGGTGAAGCCCGGTGAGGCCAACGGGATGGACCAGGCCGAGGAGTCCCATGAGGCCGCCGGGCCCGACCAAGCCGTAGAACCCTGTGAGGCCACCGGGCTTGATGCGGCCGTGGAGTCCGGCGCGCCCGCCGCAGCCGGTCCTGGCCGGCGGTCGCGTAAGCGGGTGCGGAACTACGGGGCCGGCCGGGACGCGCTGCTCGACGCCGCCGTGCGGGTGGTGGCCCGCGGGGGGCTGCGCAAGCTGACCTACCGGGCCGTGGCGCAGGAGGCCGGGGTCACGCACGGGCTCGTCGTGCACCACTTCGGCTCGCGCGATGCCCTGATCGAGGAGGCACTCGCCCACGCCGTGCGCTCCTCACTGAACAGCAGCGCGCTCGAACCCGGCACGGGCAGGGTCGCGGACTTCTCCGCCGGGCTGTCGGACATGGTGGAGTCCGGCCCGGACCTCCAGGCCTTCCAGTACGAGCTGCTGCTGGAGGCGCGCCGCCGTCCCGAGCTCATGCCGCACCTGCGCGCCCTGTACGAGGAGTATTTCGGCGCCACCCGGCGGGAGCTGTCCCAGATGCTCGCCCGGCCGGTCGACCGGGGCCTGTACCGGCTGGTCTTCGCGGCCCTGGAGGGCCTGGTCCTGCACCAGCTCGTGTTCGGCGAGCGCGAGGTCACCGAAGAGGCCCTCGCCCGGCTGCGCGAACTGCTCGGGCAGCTCGCCGCCGACCCTGACGAGGCCTGACCCGTACGCCGCACCGGCGCGGCCAGGGCCGTGGGCCACGGTGGCGCGGGAATCGCCGATCCGCACGGATTCCCCGCCCTCACCCCCTTGTCAAACGGATAGTTCCGCCCTCACGATGAGGCAACTCGTTTGGCCTGAAACGACCCTCCTTTCTCTGGCAGGTGATCCGAGTGGACAGTCAGACGGCCTCCGCGGAGCGGACCGTACGGGACACATCCACCGCAGCCACGCTCAAGCCCAATGCGCTGGGCGTTTTGGGCATCCTCTTCTTCGTCCTGTCCGCGCAGGCCCCCCTCACCGGGATCGCCGGGGCGGCCCCGATCTCCGTGGCCATCGGCAACGGAGCCGGCACACCCGCCGCCTATGTGCTCGCGGGCGCCATGATCCTGCTGTTCTCGGTCGGCTTCGTCGCCATGGGACGGCACGTCGTCGACGCCGGCGCCTTCTACACCTACATCGGCACCGGGCTCGGCCGTACCGCCGGAGCCGGCAGCGCGGGCCTCGCCCTGTTCTCGTACTGCGTCATCCAGGCGGCCATGTACGGGCTGTACGGCTCCATCGTCAGCGGACTGGTCGCCCACCACACCGGCCTGGACCTGCCGTGGTGGGTCTGGGCGCTGGCCACCATGGCCGTGGTGAAGGTGCTCGGGGCCGCCGGTATCGAGATGGGCGCCCGCGTACTGGCCGTCTTCGTCACCGCCGAGTTCAGCATCCTGCTGGTGTTCGGACTGGTCATGCTGTTCAAGGGCGGCGGGCCCGAGGGGCTCGGCGTGACCGACAGCTTCTCGCCGTCCGCGGCGCTCCGGGGCGCACCCGGGGTCGCCGTGATGTTCGCCGTCGCCTCCATGTTCGGCTTCGAGGCCACCGCGATCTACGGCGAGGAGGCGCGCGACCCCAGCAGAACCGTGCCGCGGGCCACCTACCTGTCCGTCCTCGTGGTCACCGGCTTCTTCGCGCTGACCTCCTGGATGCTGATCTCCGCCTACGGCGCCTCGAAGGCGTCGGCGGCCGCGGGCGAGGCGCTGGCGAGCGGGGACTCGACCGGCTTCGTCTTCGCGCCGATCGCCGCGGAGTTCGGCGGCTGGGTGAACCAGGTGCTGCCGATCCTGCTCGCCACCTCCCTGTTCGCGGGCATCCTCACCTTCCACAACTCCGCCAACCGCTACCTGTTCTCGCTCGGCCGCGACGGGCTGCTGCCGCCGGGCCTGTGCAGGCTCAACTCCCGCCACGCGCCCGCGGCCGCCGGCTGGGTGCAGACCGTGGTCGCCGTGGCCCTGGTCGTCCCGTTCGCGCTGACCGGCAAGGACCCGGTGCTGACCCTCTTCTCCTGGTTCAGCGGGGTCGCCGTCCTGGCGATGATGCTGCTCTACCTGCTGACCTCGGTGTCGGTGGTCGTCTTCTTCCGCCGCGAGCGCCTGGACGGCCGGGTGTGGAACACGCTCGTCGCCCCGGTGCTGGGCGTGCTGGGCCTGGCGGGCGCGATCTGGCTGATCCTCGCCAACTTCACGACCCTGATCGGCGGTTCGACCGGCACGGCCGTGTGCCTCACCCTCCTGGTGCCGGCGGTACTGGCGCTCGGCGCGGTCAAGGAACGGGTCGGGCGACGGCGCGCGGCGACGCCGTAACCCCCTCACCCACCCTGAAACGACGCACGATCAACGTGGTCTGGAGGACCGCATGTCCGCTGTCACCCACGACGAATGGCTCCACCGGGCCAAGGAGTTCCAGCCCCCTCGCGCGCACCACATCGACGGCGCCGAGGAGTCCGGCGACGGCGCCTTCCGGGTCGTCTCGCCCCGGGACGGCCAGGTGCTGACCGAGGTCGCCGACGCCGGCCCCGCCGAGGTCGACGCCGCTGTGGCCGCCGCTCGCCGTGCCTTCGACAGCGGACCGTGGCCGCGGTGGGCGCCCGCCGACCGCGGCCGGGTCCTCCTGCGCATCGCCGATCTCCTCCAGGAGCGGCGTACGGACCTCGCCCTCGCCGTGAGCCTGGAGATGGGCAAGCCGGTCAGCGACGCCCACGACATCGAACTGCGCGCCGTGATCAACACCTTCCGCTGGTACGGGCAGCTCGCAGACAAGCTCACGGACGAGTCCCCGCACACGGCCGCGGACGCGCTCGCCCTGGTCACCCGGGAGCCGGCCGGCGTCGTCGGCGCGGTGGTGCCCTGGAACTTCCCCCTCACGCTCGCCGGCTGGAAGGTCGCCCCCGCGCTGGCGGCCGGCTGCACCGTCGTGCTGAAGCCCTCGGAGAACGCGCCGCTGTCCGCGCTGCTGCTCGCCCGGATCGCCACCGAGGCAGGGCTGCCGCCCGGGGTGCTCAACGTGGTGAACGGCGACGGGCCGGTGGCCGGGCGGGCCCTCGGCCTCCACCCGGACGTCGACGTGCTGGCGTTCACCGGTTCCACGGCCGTCGGCCGCCACTTCCTGCGCTACTCCGCCGACTCCAACCTCAAGCGGGTCTGGCTGGAGCTCGGCGGCAAGTCGCCGAACATCGTCCTGCCCGACGCCCCCGACCTGGCGAGGGCCGCCGCCACCGCCGCCTGGGGCATCTTCTTCAACCAGGGCGAGATGTGCACCGCGCCCTCCCGGCTGCTGGTGCACTCCTCGATCGCCGAGGAGGTCACCGAGGCGGTCGTGGCACGGGCGCGCGAACTGCGGGTGGGCGACCCCCTGGACCCCGCCACTGAGATGGGCGCCCTGGCCGGCGAGGCCCACCTGGGCCGTGTGCTGGACCATGTCCGGCAGGGCGCCGGCGACGGGGCCCGCCTGCGCACCGGCGGCCGGCGCATCCTGGCGGAGACCGGCGGCGTCTACGCCGAGCCCACCGTCTTCGACCGCGTCGACCCGCGCAGCCGGCTCGCCCGCGAGGAGATCTTCGGCCCGGTCCTGTCCGTGCTGACCTTCGACGGGATCGACGAGGCGGTCGCGCTCGCCAACGCCACCGAGTACGGTCTCGCCGCCGGCCTGTGGACCTCCGACCTGTCCACCGCGCACCGCGTCTCCCGCGCCCTGAGGGCCGGCACCGTCTGGGTCAACTGCTACGAGGAGGGAGACCTCACCGTCCCCTTCGGCGGCATGAAGCAGTCGGGCAACGGCCGGGACAAGTCCGTCCACGCCCTGGAGAAGTACACCGAACTGAAGACCACCTGGATCCAGCTGTGAGCCGAACCCCCGTGCGTCCCCTGATCGCGATCCCCGCCCGCTTCTGCGCCACCACCTCCGCGCTGCGCTTCGCCGCCGAGGTCAACGCCCGCGCCCTGGTCGAGGCGGTGTGGCGGGCCGGCGGCGAGCCGGCCACCATCCACCCGGCGGACCCCGCCGGGCACGACGTCGCCGCGCGGCTCGCCCGCTTCGACGGCGTCCTGCTGCCCGGCGGCGGCGACCTGGCACCGCACCGGTACGGCGCCGCCGACGCCCACGACAGCGTGTACGACGTCGACGACCTCCAGGACGCCTTCGACCTTGAGGTGGCCCGCCGCGCCCTGGGGTCCGGACTGCCGCTGCTGGCGATCTGCCGCGGTCTCCAGGTGGTCAACACCGTGCTGGGCGGCACGCTGCACCAGGACATGGGCGGCCCCGGCCAGGACCACCGGCACGTCCGGCACCCCGTGTCCCTCGCCCCCGGCTCGGCACTGGCCCGGATCACCCGTGCCGACAAGGTGGAGGCCTCCTGCTACCACCACCAGCACATCGACCGGCTCGGCGAGGGCCTGACGGTCACCGCCCGGGCCGCCGACGGCACCGTGGAGGGCGTGGAGCGCGCGGACGGCACGGGCTGGTTCGTGGCCGTGCAGTGGCATCCCGAGGACACCGCGCACGAGGATCCGGCGCAGCAGCGCCTGTTCGACGCGCTGGTGGGAGCGGCCCGTGCCTGAGTGCCCCGGCGCACCGGAGGCGGCGCGGAATCCGGCGGGTCAGCCCTTGGCGCGGCGCCCGCTGCGGCGCGGCGCCGGGTCCGCGCCGTCCAGCAGCGACCGGCGGCGCTCCTCGCCGTGCTCCTCGACCTGGAGGACCACACGCCGCAGCATCTCCGCCAGACCCCGGCACTCCTCGCCGCTCAACTGCGAGGTGACGAAGGCCTCTTCCTCGTTGAACTCCGGAAAGACCCGGCTCATGAACTCCTCGCCCTCGGCGGTCAGCGAGAGCAGGACGAGCCGTCCGTCGGTGGGGTGCCCGGTGCGGCGCAGCAGCCCGCGCGACTCCAGCGTGCGGGAGACGCCCGTCAGGGTGCCCTTGGAGATGCCGGCCTCCTCGGCCACGTGCCGGGTCTCCGACTCGCCCCACACCCAGACCACCCACAGCACGACGAACGCGGTCCAGGTCAGGTCCGAGCCGCGCAGCACCGAGTTCTCCAGGTGCTGGCGGACCGCGGAGGCGGCCCGGTAGATGTTGGCGACCGCCGCCATCTGCTCCCGGCGCACGCGGATGCCACCGAGCTTGGCCTGCGCGAGCTTCTCCGCCTCGGTGATGGAACGGTGGCCGGGCACGGGCACTCCCTCGCTCTGATCGCCGGGACCGGGCGGGCCGGTGCCGCCCGCCCGGTCATTCGGGCTCAAAGTGTACGGCGATCAGTTCCGGGGAGAGGCGCCCCTCCCTCGTGCGCGACCCGTCCTCAGCCTGTCTTCCAGCCCCAGGGCGTGTCCACGCGCGCCCACTCCTCGTCCCACTGGGCGAAGCGCCGGCGGTCGAGGCGGGTCCTGGCCAGCTTGGCACCGCCGAAGACGACGCCCACGGCGGTCGAACCCGCCCAGAGTCCGCCCAGGGTCGTCTGGAAGGCGATGTCGGCCCGTGAGGCGGGCGGCGGGACCAGCGTGCCCTGCCCGTTCGTCCACACCGTGACATGGGCGCCGGGTGTCGCGGAGACCGGGACCCTGGTCCGGCCCGTGCGCGCCGAGCCGTCGGCGTCCGTCCAGCGGACCGTCCCCCAGCCCAGGGAACTGCTCACCGGGCGGATCCCCCCGCGGGCCGCCTCCTGCGTCACCACGGCCGGCACGGGGTGGGTCTCGGCGCGGACCCGGTCCGCGGCCCGCTGCATCGCGCCCGCCGTCAGCACACCCGCGAGGACACCGCCGACCACGGCGAGGACCCAGGCGACGAGCAGGATCCACGCCTCCACCACGTCGCTGGTCCGCCTGAGCGGATTGCGCCGCCATCGCCACAGCCACACTCCCGTACGACGTGTCACCTTCGACACCCCCTCGTGAGCACCGACGGCCCCCACTGACCAGTGTGCCCCCAGGTGCGATCCATGGCTTCCGGGGAGCCCGGCGAGGGGGCCGGGGCCGGTGGTACGGCTGTCCCCGCGCATGGACCACCGGTCCGCGCCGGACCTTCGGACACGGAACGGTTAAGGCTTTCTCACGGGGCCGTTGCCATACGGTGAGCGCGCCATGATGGAGCCATGACGCTCGCCGCGCGCGCTCTCGCCCAGCTGGCAACCTGGCCCGATCTCACGGAGGCGGTGCCGAGCTGCGGCAGCGGGCAGGCGCTCAGCTCGGCGGGCGGGGAGATCGCCCACTTCCACTCCGGCCGGGACGTCGACCTCCACCTGACCGCCCGGGCGATCCGCCGCCTGGAGGGCGACCTGCGGCGGTTCGCCGCGGTCCGCGTGGTGCCTGGCTCCTCGTGGGTGACCATTCGCCTCGACGCCTCGGCCGACGTGGATCTGCTGATGAGCCTGATGAGTGTGGCGCTCAAGGCCCGCCAGGGGCGGCCGGACGACGGCCGGACCACCCCCTGCGGCTGCAACGACGTCCGCGGCGTGGGCTTCGTGCGGATCTGACGTGGCGGCGGGACGGGCGACGTCAGACGGCCAGCACCCGCAGGCCCGCCTCCTCGAACGCGCGGATTGTCTCCGGCCCCGCCGCCGCGTCCGTGACCAGGGTGTCCACCGACTCGGCCGAGCAGATGCGGGCGAAGGCCCGCCGGCCCAGCTTGCTGGAGTCGGCGGCCACGACGACGCGCTCGGCGCGCTCGCACAGCAGGCGGTTGACGGCGGCCTCGGCCTCGTCGTGTGCCGCCGCGCCGTGTGCGACGTCGAAGCCGACCACTCCGAGCACCGCCACGTCGAGCGTGACCTGACTCAGCACCCCGTCCGCCAGCGGCCCGATGAGCTCGTACGACTGCGGCCGTGCGACCCCTCCGGTCAGCACGATCTTGAACTGGGGCCTGACGGCGAGTTCGTTGGCGATGTTGAGCGCGTTGGTCACCACGGTCAGCGCGGGGGAGCCGGACGCGAGGTCGGCGCGCACCGCCAGGGCACGGGCCACCTCCGTGGTGGTGGTGCCGCCCGTCAGGCCCACCGCCTCGCCGGGCGCCAGGAGATCCGCGACGGCCTTGGCGATGCGCTGCTTCTCGGAGGCGTGGCGGGCGGTCTTGTAGCGCAGCGGCAGCTCGTAGGAGACGCCGTGCACCACGGCGCCGCCCCGGGTGCGGACCAGCATCTGCTGCTCGGCGAGCTGGTCGAAGTCCCGCCGGATCGTCGCGGCCGACACCCCCAGTCCGGCCGCCGCCTCCTCGACGTCCAGCCGGCCGCGCTCGACGAGCAGCTCCAGCAGCGCCTTCCAGCGGGCGTCGCGTGACATCCGCCTCCTCCGTTCCCTGGGTTCTCCGTGACCTTAGCGCACTCGGCATTCCTCCGGATGCTTGATTTTGCTCGAAACTCGGCGATATCTTGCATAAACATGCACCGCACCACGTGCATCCGTGTCGAGCAGGAGGAGGGGCCATGAGCCATGTCGAGGACGAGCTGACCAGTCAGCCCGAGTGCTGGGCCCGCGTCGCGGCCGACGTCGCCGTCCATGGCCGGGCGCTGCCGGCCCAGGGCGAGCGGGTCGCGATCGTCGGCTGCGGCACGTCGTACTTCATGGCCCAGGCCGCCGCCGCGCTGCGCGAGGGCTCGGGACAGGGGGAGACGGACGCCTTCGCCGCCTCGGAGTTCCCCCGCGACCGCTCCTACGACCGGGTCCTCGCCCTCACCCGCTCCGGCACCACCACCGAAGTGCTCGACGTGCTGGGGGAGGTGAAGGGCCGCACCCGCACCACGGCGATCACCGCGGACCCCGAAACCCCCGTGATGGACGCGGCCGACGAGGTCGTGGTCCTCGACTTCGCGGACGAACGCTCCGTGGTGCAGACCCGGTTCGCGACCACCGCCCTCACCCTGCTGCGCGCCCACCTCGGACTGCACACCGACGAGGTCGTCGTCGACGCCCGCACCGCCCTGTCCGCTCCGCTGCCCGAACGGCTCGTCGACTGCACGCAGTTCACCTTCCTGGGCCGGGGCTGGACCGTCGGACTGGCCAGCGAGGCCGGACTGAAGATGCGCGAGGCCTCGCTGTCCTGGACCGAGGCCTACCCGGCGATGGAGTACCGGCACGGTCCGATCAGCGTCACCACCGGCGGAACGGCCACCTGGATGCTCGGCCGGGCACCGGAAGGGCTCGCCGAACAGGTCCGTGCCACAGGCGCGTTGTGGATCGAGGGCGAACTCGACCCGCTCGCCGAGCTGATCCGCGCCCAGCGGCTCGCCGTCGCCGTCGCCGCGGCCCGCGGACTGGACCCGGACCAGCCCCGCCACCTCACCCGCTCGGTGATCCTGGCCCCCTGACGCCCCGTCACCCGAACCGGTACCGGAAAGGACAGACCGTGCCGCTTGCAGCCACCGGCGAGCTGGTCGCCCACGCGGCCGCCGCGCGCTCCGCAGTCGCCGCCTTCAACATCATCACGCTGGAACACGTCGAGGCCGTCGTCGCCGGGGCCGAGGCGGCCGGCGTGCCCGTGGTCCTCCAGGTCAGCGAGAACGCCGTCATGTTCCGCTACGGACGGCTGCTGCCACTCGCCCGCGCCGCCGCCGCGGCGGCCGAACGCGCCACCGTACCCGTCGCGTTGCACCTCGACCACGTGCACAGCGACGACCTGCTGCGCCAGGCGGCCGACGCGGGCTTCAGCTCCGTCATGTACGACGCCTCCCGGCTGCCGTACGCGCAGAACCTCGCCGCGACCAGCGCCGCCGCGGCCTGGGCACACGCCCAAGGGCTGTGGATCGAGGCCGAGTTGGGTGAGGTCGGCGGCAAGAACGGCGCGCCGCCGCTGGACGCCCACGCCCCCGGCGCGCGCACCGACCCCGCCGAGGCCCACGCGTTCGTCACCGGCTCCGGGGTGGACGCCCTGGCCGTGGCCGTCGGCAGCACCCACGCCATGACCGAGCGCGCCGCCGCCCTCGACCACGACCTCATCGAGCGACTCGCCGGAGCGCTGGACGTGCCGCTCGTCCTGCACGGCTCCTCCGGCGTCCCCGACGGCGAACTGAGCGCCGCCGTCACCGGGGGCATCGCCAAGGTCAACGTCGGCACCGCCCTCAACCTCGCGATGACCGCCGCGATCCGCGACTTCCTCGCCGCCCACCCGGAGGCGGTCGACTCCCGCAAGTACCTCAGCGTGGGCCGCGAGGCGATGGTGGGGGAGGTGGAGCGGCTCATCGGCGTGATCGGCTCGCGCCGTACGGCACCTACCTCTTGACGGCCCGCAGTACCACGAACTTCGGGTCGCTCGCGACGAGCCGGCTGTTGCCGAACAGCCGGCGCAGCTTGACGTGGTAGCCGAGGTGGCGGTTGCCGATCACCCACAGCTCGCCGCCGGGGCGCAGCGCGCGCCGCGCCCCGGTGAACATCCGCCAGGCCGTCGCGTCCGTGGTCGCCTGGTGCGAGTGGAAGGGCGGGTTGTTCAGCACCAGGTCCACGCTGCCGGCCGGCACCCCGGCCAGCGCGTCGCCGACCCGGAACTCGGCCTGCCCCGGCACGCCGCTCGCCTGGTACGTCCCCTCCGCGGAGGCCACGGCCTGGAACGACTCGTCCGTGAACAGCACCTCGGCGCCGGGGTTCGCCAGCGCCAGCGCCGTACCGACGACGCCGTTGCCGCAGCCCAGGTCCACCACCCGGCGGCCGTCGCCGTCCGGCAGGTGCCGCAGGAAGAACCGGGTGCCGATGTCGAGCCGGTCGGCGCAGAAGACGCCCGCGTGGTTGACGACGGTCCGCCCGGAGGCGGCACCGATGCCGTCGGGCAGCGTGTAGGTGTGCGGCCACGGGTTCGCGGGCCGCTCCGGGGAGGGGTCCGGCGTACAGAGGATCAGGCGGGCCTTGCGCCGCGCGAGCGAGGTCCGGGTGGGTCCGAGGATCCGCTCGAACAGCGTCAGCGTGGAGGTGTGGATCTCCTTCACCATCCCGGTGCCGACGACGACCGTGCCCTCGTGCACCGCGGGCGCCAGGCGCAGCAACTGGTCCTCCAGCAGCGCCAGGCTCTTGGGCACCCGCACCAGCAGTACGTCGATCCGGCCGGGCGGGGGATCCTGCGTGGTCAGCAGGCGCACCGCGCCGGGCTCCGCGCCGCGCCGGGCGAGGTTCGCGCGAGTCGCCTCCTGCGTGAGGAAGGAGTCGGTGATCTGCGCCGGCCGGTGCCCGGCCAGCGCCGTGACCAGGGCGCCCCAGCGGTCGCCGACGACCACGACGGTCCCGGACAGGTTGGTCCCCTGCTCGTCGAGGTGCCCCAGCAGGTACTCGTCGGCGGTGTCCCAGGCCCGCAGCCGGTCACGGGGGTCCTGCGGGAACCGGGCGAGCTCCAGCTCGCCCCACGGTGTGGTCATACGGTCGTTCATGGCTCGTCAAGGCTAGCGGAGCCGCAGCTCACGCCGTGTCCGGCAGGATGGGAAGCATGGACGCCGAGCTGTTCCCGCGCGACCGCAGGCAGATCGCGCCGGGCGCCGTGCACCTGCCGGACTGGCTGGATCCGGCCCGGCAGCGCGCGCTGCTCGCCGCCTGCCGGGAGTGGGCCCGCCCGCCGGCCGGCCTGCGCACGGTGCGCACTCCCGGCGGCGGCACGATGACCGCCCGGCAGGTCTGCCTGGGCCGGCACTGGTACCCGTACGGCTACGCCGACACCGCCGTCGACGGCGACGGCGCCCCGGTCAAGCCGTTCCCCGCGTGGCTGGACGAGCTGGCCCGCGGCGCGGTGACCGACGCGCTGGGCCCCCGCGCGGCCGGCCCGGCGCCGTACGACATCGCCCTGATCAACTTCTACGACGCCGAGGCGCACATGGGCATGCACCGCGACAGCGACGAGAAGTCCGGAGCGCCGGTGGTGTCGCTGAGCCTCGGCGACACGTGCGTGTTCCGCTTCGGCAACACCGGGACCCGCACTCGGCCCTGGACCGACGTCGAACTGCGCAGCGGAGACCTGTTCGTGTTCGGCGGGCCGTCCCGCCTCGCCTACCACGGGGTGCCGCGCGTCCATCCGGGCACGGCACCAGCCGAGTTGGGGCTGACCGGCCGGCTGAACCTCACCCTCAGGGTGAGCGGCCTCTAGCCCGGCCCGCCGGACGAGTCGCTGGTCACCGGATGTACGGATCATGGGAGACTCGCCCCCATGAGCGGCAAGGCGGACCCCCGGACGGCGGGGGAAGGGAGCACCTCCAGGACCCGGCTGGACCGGGGGCGCGGCGCGCTCGGGCCCGCGTTGGAACTCGTGCACACCGGGCGCGCCCCGACCCGCGCGGTCCTCACCGCCGAGCTGGGCGTGACCCGGGCGACGGCCGGCGCGGTGGCCGCCGAACTGGAGGCGCTGGGTCTGATCCGGGTGGATGCCCGGCCCGGCGCGGCGGCCGGTTCCCAGGGGCGCCCCTCGCACCGCCTGGCGGTCGCCGAGGACGGGCCCGTCGCCCTCGCCGCGCAGGTGCACGCCGACGGATTCCGCGCCGCCCTGGTCGGCCTCGGCGGCCGGATCGTGGCGACCGCGCCCGGCCGCGGGACCGTCGACGCCGACCCGGCCGACGTGCTCGGCTCCGTCGTCGAGGCCGGCGCGGAGCTGCTCCGCACGACCGGCCGGCGCTGCGTCGGCGCCGGACTCGCCGTGCCGTCCGCGGTCGCCGAGCCGGAGGGCCTCGCCCTCAACCCGCTCCATCTGGCCTGGCCGGCCGGAGCACCGGTGCGGCGCATCTTCGCGCAGTGCGTGCGCGCGGCCGGAATCGCCGGACCGGCCTTCGCCGCCAACGACGTCAACCTCGCCGCGCTCGCCGAGCACCGGCACGGTGCCGGGCGCGGCGCCCGCGACCTGCTGTGCGTGGCGACCGGGCACCGGGGCGTGGGCGGCGCGCTGGTCCTCGACGGGCGGCTGCACACGGGCAGTTCGGGCCTGGCGCTGGAAGTCGGCCACCTCACCGTCAACCCCGAGGGCCGTCCCTGCCACTGCGGCAGCCGCGGCTGCCTGGACGTCGAGACGGACCCGCTGGCGTTCCTCACCACCGCGGGCCGCGAACCGGGCCCCGAGGTGTCCCTGCTGCGACAGGCCGAGGACCTGATCCGCGACCAGTACGACGACCCGGCCGTCCGCGGGGCCGTCGAAGCCCTCGTCGACCGCCTGGGTCTGGGCCTGGCCGGCCTGGTGAACATCCTCAACCCGGACCGGATCATCCTCGGCGGCCTGCACCGCACCCTGCTCGACGCCGCCCCCGACCGTCTGCGCGCCGTCGTCGCCGACCGCAGCCTGTGGGGCCGGAGCGGCGTCGTCCCGATCCTCTCCTGCACCCTCGACCACAACAGCCTGGTCGGCGCGGCCGAACTGGCCTGGCAGCCGGTCCTGGACGACCCGCTGGCCGCCCTGACCTGACCCGGCCCGGCGCCCCCGTACTTCCCGCGCGGTAGCCCGCGGCTCCCCGCCCGCCGGACCGCGGGCCCGCGCCGGATCCGTCCCGCACGCCGGGGCGGGCCGCACGGAGCAGCCGCGGCACGCCCGCGTACTCCCCGGGAGGTAGCCGCACTGCCGCTGGCCGTACGACGACCCGGAGCCCCTCCCCGAGCCACTGTCGACGCAGCACCGGAGAACTTCTCCGCAGCCTCTCGGCAGACCCCTCGAGGGAGATGAACCTAGATGCAGACCCTGGCGAACTGGGACGGCGGCCCCGGGCCGTGGATCCTCTTCTTCCCGCTGTTCTGGGCGGCCGTCGTCGTCGGCGCCGTCACCCTGCTGCGCCGTACCGCCCGGCGCGGCCGCGGCGCCCCCTGGCGCGGCATGGACACCGGGCCCTGGCGCCGGCTGTCGGTGCTGGAGGAGCAGTTCGGCCGCACCGGCGGTGCCCGGTGACCACCACGCCCGCCTCCACCGCCTCTTCCACCACATCCGCCACCAGGACGGCCGCGCGGGTCGTCGACGCCGTGAAGGTCCACGGCGCCGGTGACACCGCCGTACGGGCCCTGGACGGCGTGAGCGTCGGCTTCCCGGCCGGGCGCTTCACCGCGATCATGGGGCCCTCGGGCTCCGGAAAGTCCACCCTGATGCACTGCGCGGCCGGGCTCGACACGCTCACCTCCGGCAGCGCGTTCATCGGCGACACCGAACTGGGCGGCCTCGACGACCGCCGGCTGACCCTGCTGCGCCGCGACCGCGTCGGCTTCGTCTTCCAGGCGTTCAACCTGGTGCCGACCCTGACCGTCGCGGAGAACATCACGCTGCCCCTCGATCTGGCGGGCCGGCGGGGCGATCCCGAGTGGATCGACGCGCTGGTCGAGGTCGTCGGCCTGCGTGACCGCCTGCACCACCGGCCCGCCGAACTCTCCGGCGGACAGCAGCAACGCGTCGCGGTGGCCCGCGCGTTCGCCGCCCGCCCGGACGTCGTCTTCGCCGACGAGCCCACCGGCAACCTCGATTCCCGCTCCGGCCAGGAGGTGCTCGGCCTGCTCGGCCGCGCGGTGCGGCAGACGGACCGCACGGTCGTCATGGTCACCCACGACCCGGTCGCCGCCGCCCACGCCGACGAGGTGCTCTTCCTCGCCGACGGACGCCTGGTCGACCGTATGGAGTCCCCGACCGCCGACCGGGTCCTGGACCGGATGAAGGCCTTCGAGGTGCGGACGTGAACGCCTCCCTCCGCCTGAGCCTCTCCTCCCTGCGGGCCCACCGGCGGCGCTTCGCCGGCACCTTCCTCGCCGTGTTCCTCGGCGTCGCCTTCCTGGCCGGGACCCTGGTCATGGGCGACACCCTGCGGGCCAGTTTCGACTCCATGTTCGGCAAGGCGACCGACGGCACGGACGCCGTCGTCCGCAGCGCCGACGTCATCACCGCGGCCGGCGAGGGCCAGGGCGTACGCCGGCCGGTGGACACCGCGCTGGTGAGGACCATCGAGCGGCTGCCCGGGGTCGCGGCCGCCGCCCCGGACATCCAGGGTGCGGGCCAGCTCCTGGGCCGCGACGGCGAGCCCGTCGGCGGCCAGGGTCCGCCCACCCTCGCCGGCAACTGGATCACCGACCCGAAGCTCAATCCGTACCGGCTCGCCGAGGGGCGCGCCCCCGCGAAGTCCGGCGAGGCCGTCGTCAACCGCGGCGCCGCGAAGAAGGGCGGCCTGCGGATCGGCGACACCACGACGCTGCGCACCCCCGACCCCGTCGAGGTGACGATCGTGGGACTGGCGACCTTCGGCGGCGAGGACGGCATGGCGCAGGTGACCTTCACCGGACTGACCCGGGCCGACGCCGAGAAGTACCTGACCGCCCGGCCCGGAGGGGCGGCGAGCATCGGGGTCCGGGCCGGACCCGGGGTGAGCCAGGCCGAGCTGGTGCGGCGGCTGACTCCCGTACTGCCCGAGGGCGTCGAGGCGGTCACCGGCCAGGAGGCCGCGCGGGAGAACACCGACATGGTCTCCAGCCAGTTCCTGACCGTCTTCACCACGTTCCTGCTGGTGTTCTCGGGCGTGGCGCTGCTGGTGGCGACCTTCTCCATCCACAACACGTTCGCGATCGTCGTCGCCCAGCGCACCCGCGAGAACGCGCTGCTGCGGGCGTTGGGCGCCTCCCGCCGGCAGGTCACCGCCGCCACCCTCGTGGAGGCGAGCGCCGTCGCCCTGACCGCGTCCGCCGCCGGGCTGGCGGGCGGCATCGGGATCGCCGCCGGGCTCCAGGCGCTGTTCCCGGCGATCGGATTCCCCTTCCCGGAGGGCAGCCTGGTCGTCCGGCCGCTGTCGATGGCACTGCCGCTGGTGGTCGGTGTCGTGGTCTGCCTCGGCTCCGCGCTGACGCCCGCCGTACGGGCCGGCCGCACCGCGCCCATGGCCGCGTTGCGCGAGACGGCCGTGGACACCTCCGGCGCCTCCCGCCCGCGCGCCGTGGCGGGAGCGGTCCTCGCCGCGACGGCCGTCGCCGCGACCCTCGCCGGTGTCCTGGTCTCCCCGTCCGTATGGGCGGCCGGAGTCGGCGCCGTCCTCGCCCTGGCCGCCTTCGTGGTGCTCGGCCCGGTCGCCTCCGCCACCGCCGTCCGCCTGCTCGGCGGCCCCCTCGGCCGGCTGCGCGGCATCACCGGCCATCTGGCCCGGCGCAACGCGCTGCGCAGCCCGAAGCGCACCGCGGCCACCGCGAGCGCGCTGATGATCGGGGTCGCCGTCGTGTCCCTGTTCACGGTCTTCGGAGCCTCGCTCAAGGCCACCATGGACCAGACCGTCTCCCGGTCCTTCGCCGGCGACCTCGCCGTGAGCACCCCCTCCTTCGGGGCCGGCGGCAGCGGCCTGAGCCCCCGGCTGGCCGGGGCGATCCAGCGGCTGCCCGAGGTGGACACGGCCGTCGGACTCGGCCGGGGCGTCGCCGAGGTCGACGGCGAGGGGAGGGCCCTGACCGTCACCGACCCGGTCGCGCTCGCCCGGACCTTCGACCTCGGAACCGTGGACGGCTCCCTGAACGGCCTGGGCACCGACGGCCTCGCCGTCACCCGCGACGAGGCCGACCGGCGGGGCCTGACGACGGGGGACCGGGCACGGCTCACCTTCGCCGACGGCACCAGGCGGACCTTCACCGTCCGCGCGGTCTACGGCCGGTCCGAACTCGCCGGCGACTACATCGTCAGCCGCTCCGCCTGGGCTCCGCACCGCACCCAGGACTCCGACAGGCTCGTCGCCGTCTCCCTCCGGCCCGGCGTGAGCGCGCAGTCGGGCAAGGCAGCCGTCGAGCGGGTCGCCGCCCGGTACGGCGACCCGCAGGTGCAGACCCGCGACGAGTACGCGCAGTCCTCGGCGGCCGGGATCGACATGATGCTCACCCTGGTCTACGCGCTGCTCGCCCTCGCGGTGTTCATCGCACTCCTCGGCATCGCCAACACCCTGACCCTGGCGATCCACGAGCGGACCCGCGAACTCGGTCTGCTCAGGGCCG
The DNA here is from genome assembly GCF_006540305.1 of Streptomyces sp. 6-11-2. Classification (GTDB taxonomy): domain Bacteria; phylum Actinomycetota; class Actinomycetes; order Streptomycetales; family Streptomycetaceae; genus Streptomyces. The sequence continues at coordinate 6,632,102 of NZ_BJOR01000001.1, forward strand.
TCGGCCAGACCCGGTCCCAGCTGCGGGCCATGGTCAGCTGGGAATCGGTCCTGGTCGCCGCGTTCGGCACGGCGGGCGGACTCGCCCTGGGCGCCTTCCTCGGCTGGGTGCTGGTGAAGGCGTCCGACGGCGAGAGCGGCACCGCGTTCGCCTTCGCGGTACCTCCGGCGCAGCTGCTCGTGGTGGCACTGGTGGGGATCGCGGCGGGCGGGCTCGCGGGGTTGCGCCCGGCCCGGCGCGCCGCCCGCCTGGACGTGCTGAGGGCCATCGCCACCGAGTGAGCACCGGGGCCGGGTGGGGTACTGCGACTCCGGCTCGGCGGTTACTGCGACTCCGGTCCCGGCGGTTACCGGCCCGGCGGTCACTGCGGGACTCCGGCCCCGGCGGTTACTGCGACTCCGGTCCCGGCGGTTACCGGCCCGGCGGTCACTGCGGGACTCCGGCCCGGCGGTTACTGCGACTCCGGTCCCGGCGGTCACCGGCCCGGCGGCCACCGCCGGGCTGCGGCACACCACCGGGCGGTGGCCGCTGGGGTGCGGCACACCACCGGGCGGTGACCGGACGGCAACCCGGTCACCGCCCAGGACCCGTCACCGCCCGGGACCCGTCACCGCCCAGGACTCGTCACGGCCTACGGCCCGTCACGGCTTAAGGCCCGTCACCGCCCTCGGCCCGTCACTGCCCCGGCCGCCGCCCCCGTCAGCCGACCACGGCGGACGCGGTCAACCGACGACGGCGGAGCCAGCCGGAGCGTGGACCGGCCGGACGGGCCGGACGCCGTCGAGCGCGGAGGCGGCCTCGGCCAAGCGGCGCGCGGACCGCTCCGCGGTCACGAGCGCCGGTGCCCGGGCCGGCACCGCGACCGAGGGGGCGGCGGTCGGCAGGGTGAACCAGACGACCTTGCCCTGCTCGCCGTCCGGCCGCGCGCCCCAGCTCTCGCTCATCGCGGCCACCATCGCCAGCCCCCGCCCTTCGGTGGCCAGCGGCGCAATGTCTCCCATCTTCTCCACCACGGGGAGCCGAGGGTCGTGGTCGCGCACGGAGACCGTGAGCCGCTCAAGCAGCAGTTCGAGCTCCACGGTGCACAGCTTGTCGGGCCGGGCGTGCCGGTGGACGTTGGTCAACAGCTCCGTCACACCGAGCGCGGCCCGGTCTATCAGAGGGTCCAGATGCCAGTAGCGCAAGTGCGCCGATACGATTCTGCGGACTTGGCCGATCCGCGACGGCAGGGCTTGGAGCTCCACCGTGCAGTGCCTGCTCGGGTGACTGATCACGGCTGCGACTCCCCGACGTTGAGGTCCGGAAGAACACGACGTTTCGGATGCAGCAGGACGCCTGCGTGACATTGCCGCCTGCTGTCTGGCCGGCGGGCTGGTTCGCAGCGTTATCGCCGGTAAACCCTGAGTGACGTGAGACAAGCGTGGCCCACGGTGTGGGGTCACGCAACTCGCCTCGCTCAGCCGCCGCGCCGCGCCGCTCGACGGACGGCCTCGACGAACCGGCGGGCCGCGGGCGGCCCCGGCTCGCCCGGTGCGGGGTCGTGGTCGCCCAGGGTCAGCAGGTACCGCTGGCCGCCCAGGTCGGCCAGCGCCCGGTCGTCCGGCGCGTACCAGGGCTGGGACGCGCGCACCGACTGCACCGGAGCGCTGTCGATCTCACTGCCGTAGCTGGTCAGCAGCTCCAGCCTGCCGTCGCGGATCCGGACCCGTCCGGCCCGGGTGAGCGAGCGCAGCCGCTTGTCGATGCGTACGCCCGTGGCCGTGAACTCCGGTTCGGCCATCTCCCCGCCCTTTCGTGCGTGTCGCCGGCTCCCGCTCCGCCTGGTCCACGAGCCGGCCCGGCTCGTTCGAGATCCCGTGTGTCACGGCGGGCGCTTCGTCCCGCCGCGGTGCAGTCTGCACGCCTTCGGCACGGAGCACCAGTGCGCGGGGAGCGCTCGCGGGTGGCGCCCGGAGCACTCGCGCGAACGCGCCCCCACACGTGCGCCCCCTCGCCGCGGATCGGCCCGGGCTCGGTCTGCTCCCAAGCGTCTCCTTGAGCCGCTCAAAGATGCGTTTATGCAGGTGAGAAGCGTGTTGAAGGTGTCTATCATCGAGCGTGTCCGGCCGCGCGGGACGCTGCCGGCGCACAGCGTAAGGAGCCCCGCCGTGAGCACCACCGAGCAGCGCCGGACCGGCGACACCCTCGACGTCGACCGCAGCGACAGCGGATACCGGGACTGGCTGAAAGAAGCCGTCCGCAAGGTGCAGGCCGACGCCAACCGCTCGGCCGACACCCATCTGCTGCGCTTCCCGCTGCCCGAGGAGTGGGGCATCGACCTGTACCTGAAGGACGAGTCGACCCACCCGACCGGAAGCCTCAAGCACCGGCTGGCGCGGTCGCTGTTCCTGTACGGGCTGTGCAATGGCTGGATCCGCCCGGGCCGCCCGGTCATCGAGGCATCCAGCGGCTCGACGGCCGTCTCGGAGGCGTACTTCGCGAAGCTGATCGGCGTGCCCTTCATCGCGGTCATGCCGCGCACGACCAGCGCCGAGAAGTGCCGCCTGATCGAGTTCCACGGCGGGCGGTGCCACTTCGTGGACGACCCGCGCACGATGTACGAGGCCTCCGTCGCCCTCGCGGCCGAGACCGGGGGCCATTACATGGACCAGTTCACCTACGCCGAGCGGGCCACGGACTGGCGCGGCAACAACAACATCGCCGAGTCCATCTTCCGGCAGTTGGAGTTGGAGCGCTTCCCGGAGCCGGCGTGGATCGTCGCCACCGCGGGCACCGGCGGCACCTCCGCGACCATCGCGCGCTACGTCCACTACATGCAGTACGACACCCGCGTCTGCGTCGCCGACCCCGACAACTCGTGCTTCTTCGAGGGCTGGACCACCGGCGATCCGGACGTCACCTGCGACTGCGGCTCGCGTATCGAGGGCATCGGGCGGCCGCGCATGGAGCCGAGCTTCGTGCCCGGGGCGATCGACCGCATGATGAAGGTGCCGGACGCCGCCGCCGTGGCCGCCGTACGCGCCCTGGAGCGGGCCATCGGCCGCAAGGCGGGCGGCTCCACCGGGACGGGACTGTGGAGCGCCCTGAAGATCGTCGCCGAAATGCTGGCGGAGGGCCGCCAGGGCAGTGTCGTGACCCTGCTGTGCGACCCGGGCGACCGCTACCTCGACAAGTACTACTCCGACGCCTGGCTGACCGCACAGGGCCTCGACAGCGCCCCGTACACACAGGTGCTGGAGTCGTTCCTGACGACCGGCGAGTGGCCGAGCTGAGAGGGCCGGTACGGCCGGACGGTCCAGGTCCTCGGGACCGGCCGGCCCCGGAGTGGCAGCGGAGTGGGCGGGCGGTCGGACGGGGCACGGCGCGCCCTCGCTGACGGCCCCTCAGGCGTCCGTCTCGTCCCCGGGCTCGCCCGCCACGACCAGCCGCAGGTGCTCCGAGATCTCGGCGCGTGCCTCCGCGGGCAGCCCCGCGTCCGTCACCAGCGTGTCGATCCGGTCCAGCGCGGCGAAGGAACTCAGGCCGACCACACCCCACTTGGTGTGGTCGGCGACCACCACCACCCGGCGCGCCGACTGCACCAGCCGACGGTTGGTCTCGGCCTCGGCCAGGTTCGGCGTGGACAGGCCCGCCTCGGCCGATATCCCGTGCACACCCAGGAACAGCACGTCGAAGTGGAGCGCGGCGATCGCCTGGTCGGCCACCGGACCCACCAGCGAGTCGGACGGCGTGCGCACTCCGCCGGTCAGCACGACCGTCGCCGCGCCCTGTCGCCGGCCGGAGGTGCGCTGCGCCGAGTGGAAGACCTCCGCGACCCGGACCGAGTTGGTGACCACCGTCAGATCGGGCACGTCGAGCAGGTGCTGGGCCAGCGCGTACGTCGTCGTACCGCCCGACAGGGCGATCGCCGTGCCCGGCGAGACCAGCCCGGCCGCTGCCCGCGCGATGTCCTCCTTGGCGGTCAGCTCCAGACCCGACTTGGCCTCGAAGCCCGGCTCGTGCGTACTGGCCTCCACCACGGGAACCGCGCCGCCGTGCACCTTCTCCAGCACGCCCTGCCGGGCCAGCGCGTCCAGATCGCGGCGCACCGTCATGTCCGACACGCCGAGCTTCCGGGTCAGCTCGTTCACCCGGACACCGCCGCGGCGCCGGACCTCGTCCAGGATCAGTGCGCGCCGCTGCTCCGCGAGGAGGTTCTGATTCTCACTCACGTGCGCTCCGGTTCCCTTCGCCTCAAGCCGTCCGACCCGCCCCGCGCAGCCGCCGGCGACGAGAAGGTCCGTCATGTCCTCCGGCGCGCGGACGTCCCATCCTTTCACGGGGCGGTCCGCACCGCGCCATCGCCCGACCGACGCGCGCATGACATCGTTGCCCTCCCGTACGAGCCTCTCGTCACCCGGATCGGGGAGATTCGGTGACGAGGGATGTGCCGCGTGCCACGGGAGGCGATCCTGGTGTCCGCACGGACACAGACCGACGGACGCGTCACGGGGGAAGTGCGAACAGTGGAACGTGCGCAGCGGCAACCGGAGACCGCCGGGGCTGACGGCCCCGCCGCACCTGACGAGCCGACCGGACGCACCCTGGAACTCCTGGTCCACGGCGTCGGCGGCACCACGCCCGAGAAGATGCTGGACGCCCCGCGCACGGTGCGGATCACCGGCGACGACACCGCGGCCGTCTTCCGGCGCGCGGAGGACGTCGACGCCGAGAGCCGCCCGGACGAGGAGAGCGAGCCCCGTGGCACGCCGGTGCCCGAGGCGTACGTCTGGTGCAACCTCACCTCCGGCAACGGCGCCCGCGCCCTGTGGCTGTTGCTGCTGCCGTTCATGGTCGTCAACCTCGCCCACTGGATGCGCCCCGCCGCCCCCGGCCGCCCGCGCGCCGTGAGCCTGTACGGATTGCTGGTGCGGCTGGCGGGGCTGACCCTGACGGTGCTGCTCGTCGCCGCCGCCTGCGAGGTCGCCCTCGACCTCACGGCCTGGCAGTGCGCGGGCACGCACGCGTGTGCCGCACGGCACTCCTGGCTGGGCTTCCTGTCGCCCGAGGCCGGCGGCTGGTGGAGCACGCCCGGCCGCCGCCTCGCCCTGGCCGCCCTGGTGCCCGCCGCGCTCACCGGCCTGCTGTGGTACCTGGCGCACCGCACCTGGAGCGCCTACGAGTCCCAGCAGCCGATCTCCCGCGACCCGGAGCCCGAGGACGGCACCGGCAACGGATCCCTGAGCCGTCCCGGCTTCTGGTACGGGCGCCGACTGGTGGCCAGGCTGCGCGCCGCGCACACCGCCGCAGGCCTGCTGACGGTCGCCGCGACGATCGCCGTGCCCACGGCGGCCCTCGACCGCGGCCCCGGCGGTTCCCAGGCCCTCGACACGGTGGGCCGGCTCCTGCTCACCGTCCTGCTCGTGTGGTCCGCCGCCGTCGTCTGGGTCGTCTGCCGTCGCGGCCGCACCGAGCACCTGCTCGACCGGCAGCTGGACCGCCACCTCGTCCGGCGGCTGCCGCTCGGCGCCCTCCTGCTGCTCCTGCTCACCGCCGTGTACGCCGGATGGTCGCGCCCGGGCTGGCAGTCCACCGGCCGGCTGGCGGGCGACACCGCCTTCGGCGGCATCGCGCTGGGCCAAGGCCTCCTGGTCGTCGCCCTCGCCGCCGTCGCCCACGCGCTGTACCGCACCCGCCCCGACCCGCGAGCCGCGCTGCGGGGCCTGGGCGGACCCGCGGTCGCGACGCTGGCCTGCGCGCTCGGCGGCGTGATGTCCGGCGGGGTCTGCCAGCGCGTGGCCGACTGGCTGGACGGCACCGGCGCCTCGATCCCGGGCCCGCCGGTCCTGCTCACCTGGCAGGCCTCCGTCATCCCGCCGCTGCTCGTCGTGCTGCTGGCGCTCTGTGCCCGGCCGGCCCGGCGCGCCCGGCGGCTCGCGCGCGCCGAGCGTTTCGCGGTGGAACGCGACCACCCCGGCGAGCCGGCCGACCCCGAGCGCACCCGGCGGATCGCCCGCACCCGGGCGACGGCCACCCTCACCGACGACGGCCCCCTCCTGGTCGGCACCACCTCCGCCGTCACCCTCCTCCTGGGCGCCGGCGCACTCGTCGGCGCCCTCGGCACCGACCGGACACCTGCCGGGGCCGCGGCGGGAACCCACCCCGTCCTGCACGGTGCGGCCCAGACCGCGCAGGCACTGGGCTCCTGGCTCATCGGACTGGGCTTCATACTCTTCATCACCTGGGGCCGACGCGCCTACAAGGACGCCTCCGCCCGGCGCACCATCGGCATCCTGTGGGACGTCGGCACCTTCTGGCCGCGGGCCGCCCACCCCTTCGCCCCGCCCTGCTACGCCGAACGCGCCGTGCCCGACCTCACCTGGCGGATGGCGACCTGGACCCGGGCTACCGGCGGACGGCTGGTGCTGTCCGGGCACTCCCAGGGCAGTGTGCTGGCCGCCGCCGCGGCCTGGCAGCTCACCCCGCCGGTCCGCAAGCGGGTCGCCCTGCTGACCTACGGATCCCCGCTGGAACGGCTCTACGGACGCTGGTTCCCTGCCCACTTCGGCCCGGCCGCGCTCGGCGCCCTGCACCGGGACGTCGACTGCTGGCGCAACCTGTACCGGCTCACCGACCCCATCGGCGGCCCGGTCCGGCTGCCCGGCGACTGCGGCCCCGAGGTGGACCGCGCCCCGCTCAAGGACCCGCTCGCCTACGGCCGCACCGCACGCCATCCGCTGCCCGCCCCGATCCTCGGCCACTCCGACTACCAGGCGGACCCGGCCTTCGACGAGGAACGCCGCCGGCTGCTGGCGCGGCTGCGCCCGGACCTGCCGTCGCCCCGGCACGGGCGGCCCGACGCACCCGCCTCGGAAGCGGACACCGGTCCGGAGCCGCCGAGCGGGCCCGGCTCTCAGGGCAGCGTGGGCAGGTCCTCGGCGTAGAGCAGCGTCAGATCGTCCGTGCTCGGCTCGGCGAGCTGCGCGACCCGGCCGGCGTGCCGCTCCACCATCGCCTCGAAGGTCTGCCGCGCCGTGCGGCCGTTGCCGAACGCGGGACCCTTGGGGACCGCGGTGAAGTACGCCAGCAGAGCCTCGGTCGTGTCCGGAGCCAGCCGGTACTCGTGCTCCTCCGCCTGCTGCTCCACGATCCGCAGCAGTTCGTCGGGGCCGTAGTCGCTGAAGGTGATGGTGCGGGAGAAGCGGGAGGCCACACCCGGGTTGACGGACAGGAAGCGTTCCATCTCCGCCGTGTAGCCGGCGACGATCACCACTACCGCGTCCCGTTGGTCCTCCATCAGCTTCACCAGCGTGTCGATGGCCTCCTTGCCGAAGTCGCGCCCGGCGTCCTCCGGGGAGAGCGCGTACGCCTCGTCGATGAACAGCACTCCGCCGCGGGCCCGTTCGAAGGCCTCCTGGGTGCGGATCGCGGTGGATCCGATGTGCTCGCCGACCAGGTCGACGCGGGACACCTCCACGAGGTGGCCCTTCTCCAGGACACCGAGGGAGGCCAGGATCTCGCCGTACAGCCGGGCGACCGTGGTCTTGCCGGTGCCGGGGGAGCCGGTGAAGACCAGATGCCGCTTGACCGAGGCGGCCTTCAGCCCGGCCTGCTGACGGCGCCGGCCCACCTCGATCATGTCGGTCAGGGCGCGCACCTCCCGCTTGACGCTGTCCAGGCCGACCAGCGTGTCGAGTTCGCCGAGGACGTCCTTCGCGGTCCGCGCGGGCACCTCCGGCTCACCGGCGGTCACCAGCGGCTCCTGCTCGGTGGTGCGCTGCCCGGGGATCGCGCCCAGCAGGCCGGTGGACGGGGGCGTGGTCTGCACGGCCGCCTCCCGGGCCACGAGCGGGCGCACGCCGCCGCTCTCGTCGCTGGTGCAGTCCTCGACCACGGGGCCCGACCCGGCCCCGGTGTCCGGCCCGCCGTCCGCGAACTCGTAACCCCCGCGGGCGCACCGCTCCGTACGGCACTTCCTGAGCGTCGTACGGCAGCCGTCGATCACATGGAAGCCGTAGCCGCCGCTGCCCGTCACCCGGCAGCCCAGGAAGCTGCCGCGGCCCCCGGCGGAGACGTAGAAACCGGCCTCGGCGGGGGAGGTGACCGTGCACCGCTCGATGGTGGGGTCGGCGCCCTTGGTGACGATCACGCCGGTCTGGGTGTCGTCCACGGTGCAGTTGTTGAGCGTGCCGCCGCTGCCGTGGTCGCGGAACCAGGCGCCCGTGGCCGCGTCCTTGATCCGGCAGTCGTCGAGCTGCGCGGTGGCGCCGTCGCTCACCGAAACCGCCGTGTTGCGCACCTGGGAGAGATCGCTGTCGACGACGTCCGCGCGGGAGCCGCGGTCCAGCACGAACAGCGCGTCGGGCACGTCGTGCACCCGGCAGGAGTCGAGCACCGCGGTGGCGCCGTCGCTGACCCACACCGCGGGGTAGTCGCCGGTGCTGTCGAAGATCTCGCACTGGTTGGCGTCCACACGCGTGCCCGGATCCCACACCGACAGGCCGTTGCGCCCGAACTGACGCACCGTCGTCCTCGTCAGCGTCAGCACAGAGCGGGAACGCAGGTCCACCGCGTTCTCCGGGATGTCGTGGATGCGGCAGTCGGCCAGCGTCAGCACGGCGTCGGTGTCGAGCGTGACACCGTCCGCGGCGGTGCGGTGCACATCGCAGTCGGTGAGGTGCGCGGTGGCCCGGCCGGTGATCTGTACACCGCTGCCCCGGACCTCGTAGACCTCGCAACCCACCGCCTCCAGGGCGGAGTTGTCGCCTGTCGCCGTCAGGCCCGCGCCGGAGGCGTGGTGGATGCGGCAGTTCTCCAGCCGGGGGTGGGCGCCACCGCGGACCGCCACGCCCGACTGCCCGGCCGCGACGACCTCGCACTCCTCGAACACCCCACCGCCGCCGTCGAGTACGGCGATGCCGACACCGGCCGGGTTGTCGACCGTGCAGCGCCGCACGGTGGGCCGGGCGCCGCCGCGCACCTCGATGCCGGCCGCGGACCGGGTCACGATCCGCACGTCCTTGAGTTCCGGCGCACCCTCTTCGACCAACAGGGCGGGCGCGGCGGAGTCCTGGCCCTCGACGTGCAGGTCCTGGACGACCGCGGAGGCACGCACGGTCAGGGGCACCCCCTCCGTGGGGGCGATGCGCACCGAGCCCGGGGCGCCCTCGGGGCCGCGCAGGGTCACCGCCCGCTGTACGACGAGGTTCTCCCGGTAGGTGCCCGGGGCGACGGTGAGCACGTCACCGTCGGCCGCGGCCTCCAGGGCGGCGGCGAGCGATGTGTACTCACCCGTGCGGCGCCGCCACCGCGATGTGCCGGTGTGCGTCACCTGGACCGTGCCCTGTGCCATGGCGTTGCTGTGCCCCCACCTCGTCGTACGCGGGTTGGTTGATGCCGAGTGCATCGGCCGGTCCACCGTAGCGTGCGCGCGGACGCTCGGTTGACCGGATCTCTTGAGCGCAAGCCCCGTTCTTCAGGATGGGGTTAGCTCATCCTTGGTGCGGAGCCGCGTAGCGGCGGTGTTCTCTGCGTTGTCAGTGGCGCGCGCTATGTTGATCGCACCAGTTGAAGGGGGGTGTTGTCATGCTGTCCGGTCGCCGCTACCTGCTCCACCTCTCGCCCGAACAAGAGGAGATGTGTGAGGAGTTCGGTGCTATCTGCCGGTCGGTGTGGAACACAGCCCTGGAGCAGCGTCGGGAATACCGGCGGCGCGGGGCGTGGATGAACTACGTGCCGCAGTGCGCAGAGCTGGCCGACGCCAAGCGTGAGCACCCGTGGTTGAAGGCGGCACCGTCGCACGCATTGCAGCAGACGCTCAAGGATCTGGACCGGGCCTGCCGGGATCATGGCACGTTCAAGGTGCGGTGGCGGTCGAAGGCACGTTGGTCGCCGTCGTTCCGGTTCCCCGACGCCAGGCAGATCAGGGTGGAGCGGCTGGGGCGCAAGTGGGGCCGGGCCAAGCTGCCGAAGCTGGGCTGGGTCCGCTTCCGCTGGTCCCGCCCCCTCGGTGGTGAGATCCGTTCCGCGACCGTGTCCCGCAAGGGAGGCCGGTGGTTTGTGTCGTTCCTCGTGGACGACCAGGCCGCCGCTCCCGAGCAGCACGCCATGCCCGGTACCGCCGTGGGCATCGACCGGGGGGTTAAGACCGCCGTCGTCACCTCGGACGGCGACTTCCACGGCCGGCCGTTCATCACCGCCGGCGAGATCGTCCGGTACCGGCGTCTGCAACAGCGCCTCGCCCGGTCCAAGCGCGGCAGCGCGAACCGGCACAAGACGATCACGGCCATGGGCCGCATCATGTCCCGGGTGTCGGACCGGCGTGGGGACTTCTGCGCGCAGAGGGCCGCCCGGATCGTCGCGAAGAACGCCCTGGTGGTTCTCGAAGACCTGCGGATCAAGAACATGTCCGCCGGCGGGTTTGGCACTGTGGCCGAGCCCGGCCGGAACGTCCGCCAGAAGACCGGGCTCAACCGGGCCATCCTGGACAAGGGGTGGCACCGCCTCGAACTCGCCCTTACCAATGCCGCCCGCTACACGGGCACGCGCGTGGTGAAAGTCAACCCCGCGTACACGTCGCAGCGGTGCTCCGCCTGCGGTTTCGTCACGGAAGGGAACCGCGAGAGTCAAGCGGTCTTCCGGTGCAAAGCCCCAGGCTGTGGACACCGCGACCATGCCGACGTGAACGCCGCGAAGAACATCAAGGCCGCAGGACATGCGGTCTCAGCCTGTGGAGACCTTGGCACCAGCCGGTCCGTGAAGCAGGAACCCGTAAGCCGGGCGACCGGCCGAACCCCCTCATAGGGCAATCCCCGAGCTTGAGCCCGGGGAGGAAGTCAACAGAGCCCAAAGGCCGTCAGCTGCCGGTGCCGGTACGGCCCCAGTCCGGGCCCGCGCGGTCCCAGGCCTGGTCCCAGCGCGCGTACCGCCGGCGGACCAGGCGCCAGACGATCAGCCGGCGTATCCCCTCCACCAGGCCCGCGGCCAGCATGCCCGCGCCGCAACCGGCCAGCACCGCATGGGTCGTGGCCGTCGTGGAGTCCAGGGGGCGGGTCACGGTGCGGCCGTGCCCGTCCGTCCACAGCGTGAAGTGGTCGCCGGGGTGGGGGGACCCCAGGCCCGTCGTGACCGGGCCGTGCTGCCGGGTGCCGTCCGGGGCCGTCCAGTCGGCGAGGACGCGGCTGCGCAGCTCCCGTCCCGTGGTGATCTCGGGGTCGGGGTCCGGCCGGTTCAGTATCCGCACTACCGTGGCCGCCACCGGGTGGCGGGACTGGCGCTGCTCGCGCACGGACTGCTGAAGGGCGTCCTGGGCGAGGGAACCGGCGAGGGAGCCGATCACGGGGGCGGCGACCAGGACGAGCAGCAGCGCCGCCAGGGCCACCCAGGCCTCGACGAGATCGGTCCTGCGCCGCAGCGGGTTGTGCCGCCAGCGCCAGAGTCCGCTGATCGCTCGCACGGTTACCGAACCCCCCTTCCCCTCCGTGATAACCCCGGCCGGGGCAGTTCGCCCCCTCGCCGGCCGAAGAGAGAGGGAAATCACCTCGGGCCGGGCATTCTCACGAACTCCTCACGAAAGCCCAACGACCGGTCCGCGCTCCGGGGTTCCCGGCCCGTGGCCGGGCGTCATTCGAGGACGGTGACCGGGTCGCCGAGCCGGATGGTGCCGGTGCACTCGGGCACCAGGTTCTGGCCGAAGACCAGTTCGCCCCCGAAGCGGCGGTGGCGGCCGAGGGTGCGCAGCGGTTCCTTGCCGCGCGTTCCGGTGGCCTGGTCGGTGGTGGTCACCACGCACCGTCCGCACATCTTGGCGACCCGGAAGGTGACTTCCCCGATGGCGATGCGCGACCAGTCGTCCTCGGCCCAGGCGGTGGTGCCGGCCACCACGACGTTGGGCCGGAAGCGGTTCATGGGCAGCGGGCCCTCGCCGACGTGATCCCCCTCGGCGATCAGGGAGTTGAGGGAGGCGAGTGAGGAGAGCGTGGTGAGCAGCAGCGGGAAGGCGTCGGCGAAGCTCACCGTCTCGCCAGGCAGGGCGTAGGCCGGGTCGACGGGCCGGCGTGTGGCGGGGTCGTCCAGGTGGACCAGGCGGACGTCGTCCCCGGTGAGGCCGCTGCACCAGGCGTGGGCGGCCGCGTCCGCCGGGACGGCCTCCACCTTCTCGCCGAAGATCTCCACGGTCACCGTGTCGCCCGGCGCGGGGACGGAGACGGTGACCGGGGCGCGTCCGGGCGCGGAAAGGCGGAGGCCGCCGCCGGGCTCGGGTTCGGCGGCGGCCAACGCGAGGTGCGGCTGCTGGCGTTGTGTGACGACCTTTCCCCCGTCGTCGATCAGCGCCCAGCGCCGGTCCCCGTCCAGCCCCCAGGGCTGGACGACAGCCTCCGCGAGCGGGACGGCTCGCAGCGCCTTGACCGGGTGGATGTGCAGCGCGTGCAGTTCCGCGTTCCCCATGGCCTCATCCTGCCAGGCGGCACGGATAGCCGGGGAGCGGACGGCACCGGAGCGGATCAGTAACCGCGGTACTGCTGGTTGCCGTACGGGTCCTGGTAGGGCGCCGGGGCAGGCCGGGGAGTGGCGGGACGCATGGCCTCGTAGCCGGTGCCGCCCTGCATCGGGCGTGGTGGCTGCGGCTGCTGCGGGCCGGGATACCCGCGCGGCGCGGAGGCCTGTTGCGGGATGTAGGCCGTGGGCGCCGGCTGCGGGGGGACGGGCTGCGGCGCCTGTGGGTAGCCGTAGGAGGGCTGGGGCGGGGCCGCCGGGAGGGCGGGCAGCGCCGAGGGCAGCGCGGGCAGGTTGCTGCCGGTGCTCATCGGGCCGCCCCCGGTCAGGTGGCTGCCCGTGTCGTACGGCGCCGGAACACGGATGGGGGCGATCTGCGGGGTTCCTCGCTCGGCCACGAGCGAGTCGTAGATCGGGGTGTCCGGGAAGGAGGCGGAGTAGTAGCCGCCGCCATAACTGGAGCGGGGGGAGGTCATGGCCATAAGTAAAGCCCACGATGTGCTGGTTGGGGAGACCGATAAGAGGGTTGTTTTCCGTGTCGGCGGTGACGTGAAGTCCCCAATATGAGCGAACTTGGCTAAAAAGGGGCATCGAGCGAGGCTCGGATGCTGTATAGGCGGATCTTCAGGCCGGGTTACCGGCGGTCGGCCAGGCGTGTTCCGGTGCTTCTCGTGGGAGTTCGGTGTCGTCGGGCTTAGGTTGGTCGGGTAGCGAGCCGACGGGCCGCCGGAGCCACGGCTTGTCCGACATGTGATGGGGGCGAAAGATGTCCATGCCGAAGGGGTCCAACACGCCGGTGCCCGCCACCGCCCTGCGCGTCGAGGTGGGCTGGCGCCCCGGTCCGGGCGTCCCCGACGCTGACGTCTCGGCGCTGCTGCTGGTGGGGGGAAAGGTGCGCTCCGACGCGGACTTCGTCTTCTACAACCAGCCGGCCCATCCCTCCGGCGCGGTCCGGTACGAGGGCAAGGACACCCTCGGCGGCCAGGTGACCGACACCCTGCTCGTCGACCTCGCGCGCGTGGAGCCCTCGATCGAGAAGGTGGTGCTCGCCGCCTCCGCGGACGGCGGCACCTTCGGACAGGTGCCCGGCCTCTACATCGAGGTCCGGGACGCCGCTCGGGGCACGGTGGCCGCGCGGTTCGACAGCGCCGGCGCGAGCGTCGAGACGGCGTTCGTGCTCGGCGAGTTCTACCGCCGTCAGGGCGCCTGGAAGTTCCGGGCCGTCGGCCAGGGCTACGGCAGCGGACTCGCGGGCCTGGCCACGGACTTCGGCATCACCGTGGACGAGCCGCAGCACACGCCGCCCCCGGCGCCGGCCCCGCGGGCACCCGCCATGGCGCCGCCGCCACCCGCGCCGGCCCCCTTCCCGGCCACGCCCCCGCCGCCGGTCGGACCGCCGGTTCCCCTTCCGCCGCCGGTCACGCCCCCGGTCACCATGCCTCAGCCCGGCACGTCCGCGACCCCGTTCGGCACACCCGCACCCGCCACGCCCACGCAAGCACCCGCCACGTCCACGCCCGCCGCGGCCCCGGTCCGCCTGAGCAAGGTGACGCTCACCAAGGCGGCCCCCTCGGTGTCGCTGACCAAGCAGGGCGGAACCACGGGCGCCATGCGCGTGAACCTCAACTGGGAGATGCGCAAACAGTTCTCCGGCTGGGGCAGCAAGCGCGGCCGTGCGGTGGCCATGCACAGAGACCTCGACCTCGACCTCTGCGCCCTCTACGAGCTGTCGGACGGCCGCAAGGGCGTCGTCCAGGCCCTCGGCAACGCCTTCGGCGCGCTGCACCAGCCGCCGTACATCCACCTCGACGGCGACGACCGCACCGGCGCCGTCGCCGACGGCGAGAACCTCACCATCAACCTCGACCACAGCGGCGACTTCCGCCGCATCCTCGTCTTCGTGACCATCTACGAAGGCGCCCGCTCCTTCGCCGACCTGCACGCCACGGTCACCCTCCAGCCGCAGCACGGCGCCCCCGTCGACTTCTCCCTCGACGAGTGCACGGTGCCCTCGACGGTGTGCGCACTCGCCCTGATCACCAACACCGGCGGCGACCTCGTGGTCCAGCGGGAGGCCCGCTATCTGGTGCCCGAACGCGGGGTGAGCCCGCAGCGCACCATCGACCGCGCCTACGGCTGGGGCATGAACTGGACCCCCGGCCGCAAGTGAACGCTCACCCGCTCACCGTTCCTAGAGACTGAGCGGGAGTGAGTCCTGGTGCCAGGGCTCGTGCTCAGCCGTGTGTCCCGAACGGTTGTGGGCACACTGGTCGCCCGCTTTCGCTCCGCGTCCGGCGCCGGCGGATCGTGTCCGTGGTCCGGGGATGCGGGGGCGGGGTCCCTCACGCCCCGGGCTGCCCGGTGCGGCCTGGACGGTCCGATGCCCCACACGATCGCTCCGGTCGTGTGGGGGCGGTGCCGTCCGTCGCCGGATCGGGCATCCCAGGGCGCGTCGTCCGATCGCCACGGCGGCAGCGTCGTGCCGCGTGGGCTTGCGCGCCTTGGTGGTCAGCGGTTTCTGCCAGTGCTGGGCGCCCCAGCGGCTGGTGTAGGCCGGGTCGACGGCGACGACGGTGACGCCCAGCTCGGCCGCCATCGACACCAGCCGTGCCCGCAGCCTGGCGGTCGGCATCCCGGAGATGAGCTTGCGGAACCGTTTGCGGCGTCCGTGTTTCTCCCGGGTCTTGTCCGCTGTGAAGTCCAGGTCCTCGATTGCGAGGGCCAGGCCGTGCCGCGCCGTCCAGTGCAGCAGACGGGTCAGGGCATGGCGCACCTGTGCGTCGCGGTGCTGTGCGCTGCCGGTCAGCCGGTAGTCGAAGCGGTGGGGCTCGCCGACGGGGTTGCCGTGCTCATCCAGGCGCCAGGCGGCCAGGTGGTCGGCGTTCATGTCCACCCCGGCCAGCCCACCCGCACGAGCAGTCTCCAACGGCACGGTTCGCACAGGCGGGTTCTGCCAGCAGGCGGTCACGTACCAGCGGTTTCGGCCGGTGTCGTAGTGGATGCGGTAGGCCACCGCACGGTTCACGGCGATGCGGTCGGCCCACTGCTCGGCCCGGTGGTGGAAGTGAACACGGCCGGCGAGCACGTACCGGCTGTGCGGCGCGTTCGCCAGCCCGGCCAGGGCAGCCGGAAGCTTGATGCTCACCTCACCGCCGGGTGTGATGCGGATCGTCTCGTTGCCGTACCGCTTGCCGGACTCGCCATCGGCCTGCAGGAACCACCGCTCGGCCTCCCATCGCAGCCGCCACTGCGCCTCGGTCAGCCCGGCGGCTTCGAGGTGGTGCCGGGTGTGGAGCAGCTTCTTGCCGCCGCGCACCACCCGCACCCGTCCGGCCTCCCAGTCGGCCCGTACCTGCTCCAGCCGGTCCTGAAGCACGTGCAGCCGCCGGGACTTGGCGAACCACTCCCGCCGGGAGCGGTAACCGCCCGGCACTCCCTTGTTGCCCTTGGCCCCGACGGGCTGAGCGAGCCGGTGCGTGATCGTCTCGACGCCTGCCTGCAGGCTGTGGAGGTGGGCGAGCTGCCCGCGCCGGGCCAGCGCCCACTGGTCATGCGCGGACCTGGTGATGCTGCCAGCCCACCGCGAAGACGACTGCCCGGTCAACGCCCGCTTCCGCCGCGCCCACTGCTCACCGTCGTGAGCCGACCCCGCCGCGCAGCGCGCCTTCAGGTCGCAGGAGGCCAGCGAGCCGAGCAGAGCGCCGACCTGGCGCAGGACCGTCTCGTCCTGCACGGTCAAACCCTTGAGACCGGAACGGATCGCCACCCCGGACGGGCCGGGCACCACGAACGGCGCCGCCACCTCACGCAGCCCACCCATCGCCCACCCCCGCCCGAAGCCGAAGAACCCCTCACCGCCCCCAACGACCACTCCCGGCCGAAGGTCACGCATTCGAAACCAGAACTCCCGGTCGCCTCCAAAGACCGCGCGCCTTCACGCACGCCATGCTCACTCATACGCACCAGAACACGCCCAGCCACAGTCAAACGCCAGCAGTTCACAACCCCTCGTCGGGCACGGCGTCCGGACGCGCGTACGTGCGGCCCTTCCAGGCCGCACCGCGGCCCCGGTAGTGCTGCACCGCCGAGTCGACCGTCATCAGCAGATAGAGGAACGCGGTGAACGGCAGCAGGGGAGCGAGCCACAGAGGCTGCCGGTAGTAGCGGAGCATCGGGACGTACGTCGCCGCCATCACCAGCCAGGCCGAACCACCGGCGAGCGCCGCCCCCGCGTCGCCCGCCGCCAGGCCCACGGCCAGCGCCACCGGCGGCACCAGGTACACCAGCGCCAGCCCGGCGACCGTGCCGAGCAGCAGCAGTGGGTTGTGGCGCAGTTGCGCGTAGGCGCTGCGCGAGACCATCCGCCACAGGTCGCGCAGTCGCGGATAGGGGCGCACGCTGTCCACCTGCTCGGCGAGCCCTAGCCAGATGTGGCCGCCGCCGGCCTTGACGGCCCGGGCGAGGGCGACGTCGTCGATCACCGTCTGCCGGATCGCGTCCGGGATCTGCGCCCGCTCGGCGGCCTCGGCGCGCAGCAGCACGCAGCCGCCCGCGGCCGCCGCTGTCCGCGCCCTGCGGCGGCTGATTCGGCGGAAGGGGTACAGCTGCGCGAAGAAGTAGACGAAGGCTGGTACGACGAGTCGCTCCCACCGGCTTTCAACGCGCAGGCGGGCCATTTGCGAGACGACGTCGAAGCCCCCGGTGCGTGCCGCCGCCACCAGATGGCGCAGGCTGTCCGGGGCATGGGCGATGTCGGCGTCCGTCAGCAGCAGGTAGGCGGGTTTACGCGCGCGTGCCAGGCCGATGCCGTGGCGTACCGCCCACAGCTTGCCCGTCCAGCCGGTGGGCGGCTCACCCGGTGAGGCAACGGTCAGCGGCAGCCCGCCGTGTCGCCGTGCCAGTTCGCGGGCCAGCTCCCCGGTGCCGTCGCGGCTGCCGTCGTCGATCAGGAAGACCTCCGCCCGGCCCGGATAGTCCTGGGCGAGTAGGGAGGGGAGGCTCTCTGGCAGGACGCTGGCCTCGTCCCGTGCGGGGACGACGGCGCACACCGACGGCCAGTCGTCCGGGGCCGGGTCCTCGTGGGGTGGAAGTCTGACGTCCGTACGCCAGAAGAAGCCCTGGCAGAGCAGCAGCCACAGCCAGGCGGCGAGTGATCCGACGGCACTCCACTCGATCACGCTCACCTGCGCAGTCTGCCCCACCCGGGCGGCCGGTTCGAGGGGATCGACTATCGTGGCCGGGTGAAGATCGCGCTCATGGACTCCGGGATCGGGTTGCTGGCGGCCACTGCCGCGGTACGGCGGCTGCGTCCCGACGCAGATCTCGTGCTCTCTTTGGACCCTGCGGGCATGCCGTGGGGCCGACGCACGACGGAGGACCTCATCGAGCGTGCCCTGGCCGTTGCCGAGGCCGCCGCCGCGTACGGCCCGGACGCCCTGATCGTCGGCTGCAACACCGCGACCGTGCACGCGCTCACCGCCTTGCGGGCCGCCCTGGAACCGGACCTGCCGGTCATCGGTACGGTGCCGGCGATCAAACCGGCTGCGGCCGGCGGCGGGCCCGTCGCCATCTGGGCGACGCCCGCCACCACTGGCAGCCTCTACCAGCGGAACCTCATCCGTGACTTCGCCGACGGCGTGCCGGTTGCCGAGGTGCCGTGCTGGGGCCTTGCCGAGGCAGTGGAGCACGCGGATCAGACGGCGATCGACGAGGCTGTTGCCGCGGCCGCCGTGCTCACCCCCGCGGACGTGACGACCGTCGTCCTGGGCTGCACTCACTACGAGCTGGTCGCCGACCGTATCCGGGCCGCGGTCGGGCAGCCGGACGGCCCGCCGCCGGTCCTGCGCGGCTCGGCGGGCGCTGTCGCCGCTCAGGCGCTGCGCCGGATCGGCGCCCGGCCCGAACCGGAGAGCGCGGCCGAGGGCGGCGTGACCGTGCTGCTGAACGGACGGGAGGGCGTCCTGCCCGCCCCGGCCCTGGCCTACGCGGAAGGGCGTCTCCTCCAGCAGGTGGCCCCGGCCCGCTGAGCCGGGCCGGCCACCCGGCGCGTCCCGTCCGGGTGCGGCCGCCCGGTCCCGTCACCGTGTGCTACGCGCTACCCGCGCAGCGAAACCTGAGTAACCTCATGGGTATGAGGGACGACCCCCATCCCGAGAACAGTTCCCATCCCGAGGTGTGGACCGGACGGGCCACCAACCGGATGCAGTGGCTGCTGGCGCTGGCCGGCGCCGCCTGCATGGCATTGGGCATCGAGCTGGCCGTCGACTCCGCCTGGACCTCCGGTGTCGCCCCGCTGGTGATGTCCGTCGTGGGCTGCATTGCGGCCGGTTTGCTGGTCCTCTTCGGCACCCTCGCCTTCGTGCACGTCGCCGTACGGGTCGACCATGAGTCCCTGGAGGTGCGCTGCGGGCACATCGGTTTGCCGCGCCGCCGCATCCCGCTCGCCCATGTCGCGGGCGCCGAGTTCGCGCCCCACGTCACCCCGCGCCACTGGGGCGGCTGGGGCTACCGGTGGCGGCCCGAGAAGGGCACCGCGGTCGTCGTACGCCGCGGTGAGGGGGTCGTACTGCGCATGTGGGACGGCCATACGTTCACGATCACCATCGACAACGCCGAGACGGCGGTGCACGTGATCAGGGACCGCCTCCACCCGTCGGCCCGCGGCAAGGTCTGACCTGCCCGAGCGGCCTGGCCGGTCCCTCGAAGAGGGCCGGCCGTACACTCCCGGAGTGACCGTCACCGCAACTTCCGTCGACGAGTCGGACCGGCTTCGACCGCAGGCCGCGCCCGCGCCCTGGAGGGCGAGGCTCCTCCGGCTCGTGCCCGCCGCCGTAGCAGCCCTGTCGGGCGTCCTCCTCTACTTCAGCTTCCCCCCGCGCCCCCTGTGGTGGCTGGCCCTGCCCGCCTTCGCGGTCTTCGGCGGGCTGCTGCGCGGACGCACCTGGAAGGCGGCCCTCGGTCTCGGCTACCTCTTCGGCCTCGGATTCCTGCTGCCGCTGCTGGTGTGGACCGGTGTGGAGGTCGGCCCCGGTCCGTGGCTGGCGCTCGTCGCCGTGGAGGCGGTCTTCGTCGCGCTGGTGGGCGCGGGTGTCGCGGCGGTGTCCCGGCTGCCCGTCTGGCCGCTGTGGGCGGCGGCCGTGTGGATCGCCGGCGAGGCGGTACGCGCACGCGTGCCGTTCCACGGCTTCCCCTGGGGCAAGATCGCCTTCGGGCAGGCCGACGGCGTGTTCCTGCCGCTGGCCGCGGTGGGCGGCACCCCGGTGCTGGGCTTCGCGGTCGCCCTGTGCGGTTTCGGCCTGTGCGAGGCCGTGCGCCTGGCGGTGCGGGGGCGGCGCGAAGGAGCCGTACGGCGTCCGGCCGCGGCGGCGGCCCTGCTGAGCGTCGCCGTCCCGGTGGCGGGCGCGGTGGCCGCCCGGCCCCTGGTGAGCGACAAGGCCGAGGACGGCACCGCCACCGTCGCCCTCATCCAGGGCAACGTGCCCCGGGCGGGCCTGGAGTTCAACGCCCAGCGGCGCGCGGTCCTCGACCACCACGCGCGCGAGACGGAGCGGCTGGCCCAGGCGGTGAAGGCAGGCAAGGCCGACAAGCCGGACTTCGTGCTCTGGCCGGAGAACTCCTCCGACATCGACCCCTTCGTCAACCCCGACGCGCGTGCCGTCATCGGCATGGCCGTCAGGGCGGTCGGGGTGCCGGTCTCCGTCGGCGGCGTCGTGGAGCGGGACGGCGAACTGTTCAACGAGCAGATCCTGTGGGAGCCGGCCAAGGGACCCACTCAGACGTACGACAAACGGCAGATCCAGCCGTTCGGCGAGTACCTTCCGCTGCGCCCGCTGCTCGGGGCGATCAACAAGGACTGGACGTCGATGGTCCGGCAGGACTTCAGCCGGGGCGACAAGCCGGGCGTGTTCACCATCGACGGCACGAAGGTGGGCCTGGCCACCTGCTACGAGGCGGCCTTCGACTGGGCCGTGCGCGACACGGTCACAGCCGGCGCGCAGATGATCTCCGTACCGAGCAACAACGCGACCTTCGACCGCAGCGAGATGACCTACCAGCAGCTCGCCATGTCCCGGATCCGCGCGGTCGAGCACAGCCGTACCGTCACCGTCCCGGTGACCAGCGGTGTCAGCGCGATCATCATGCCCGACGGGCGGATCACGCAGAGGACCGGCATGTTCGTGCCCGGCTACCTGGTCCAGAAGGTGCCGCTGCGCTCGTCCGAGACGCCCGCCACCCGGCTGGGCACCCTGCCGGAGCTCGCCCTGGTACTGGTCGCGGCCGGCGGCCTCGGGTGGGCCGTCGGCGCCGGACTGCGCGGGCGACGCGCCCAGAACATGTAACCGTACGCCGGACGTACGCCCCCCGGATGCCCCTGACCGCGCCACGGTCCGGGGCATCCGGCCGGTTAAGGTCGGCTCCATGGCAACTCCCGACTTCATCCGTACCATCAGGACCTCGGCCGGCAAACAGCTGCTGTGGCTGCCCGGCGTCACCGCCATCGTCTTCGACGACGACGGCAGAGTGCTCCTGGGCCGCCGCTCCGACACCGGCGAATGGTCGGTGGTCGGCGGCATCCCGGAGCCGGGCGAGCAGCCGGCCGCCTGTGCCGTGCGGGAGGTCCACGAGGAGACCGCGGTGCACTGTGTCGCCGAGCGGGTGGTCCTGGTCCAGGCGCTGGACCCCGTCACCTACGGCAACGGCGACATCTGCCAGTACATGGACATCACCTTCCGGTGCCGTGCCGTGGGCGGCGAGGCACGTGTCAACGACGACGAGTCGCTGGAGGTGGGCTGGTTCGCGGTGGACGCGCTGCCGGACCTGGACGAGTTCGGTCTGTTCCGGATCAAGCAGGCCATGTCCGATGCACCCACGTGGTTCAACCCCACGGAATTGAACTGAAGTATGGGTCGTGCCCATATGTGGTGTGACGGACGGCCTGCCTAGGGTCACTCCATGACCTCGCCGCTCCCCGCTCCGCGCACCCCCTCGCTCGATCTCGGCGGCCGCACCGCGCTCGTCACCGGCGCCGCCGGAGGCATCGGCCGCGCCTGCGCGCTGCGGCTGGCCGCCGCCGGGGCGAGGGTCAGAGCCGTCGACCGGGACGCGCCGGGCCTGGAAGCGCTCGCCGAGCGGGCGGGCGCGCTCGCCGGCTTCCTCGAACCGCTGGTGCTCGACCTCACCGACCTCGACGCCGCCGAGCGGGCGGCCGCCGGTACCGATGTGCTCGTCAACAACGCCGGGCTGCAACTGGTGTGCCCCATCGAGGAGTTCCCGCCCGAGGTCTTCCACACCGTGCTCACCGTGATGCTGGAGGCGCCCTTCCGGCTGATCCGCGGCGCGCTGCCGCACATGTACGGCCGGCAGTGGGGCCGGATCGTCAACATCTCCTCCGTGCACGGCCTGCGCGCCTCCGCCTACAAGTCGGCCTACGTGGCCGCCAAGCACGGCCTGGAGGGGCTGTCCAAGACCACCGCCCTCGAAGGCGCCCCGCACGGCGTCACCTCCAACTGCGTCAACCCCGGCTATGTGCGCACCCCCCTGGTCGAGGCGCAGCTGGCCGACCAGGCGCGGGCCCACGGCATCTCCGAGGAGCGCGTGCTCTCCGAGGTGCTGCTCAAGGACAGCGCGGTCAAACGGCTGCTCGAACCCGAGGAGGTCGCCGAGGCCGTGGCGTACCTGTGCGGGCCGCAGGCCTCCTTCGTCACCGGCTCCTCGCTGGTCCTGGACGGCGGGTGGACCGCGCACTGACCGGCCCCCCGGTTCCTCTGCGCACCCCCGGGTTTTCCACAGGCTCCACGAGAGGACCGGACGATGGGTGATCCTGTGGGCATGTCCAGTGATCACGTGCAGTCCGCCCGGCGCCCCGCCGCCAGGACTCCGGCCGGCAGCGCCGAGACCCCCTTCCTCGAGCTGCTGGCCCGGGGCGCGCCCACCGCCGCCTTCGAACAGCCGGTGCTGCTCGCCCGTGCCGAGGGCCGGCCGGCCGAGTGGATCGACGCGCTCGAGCAGGCCAGACTGCTCGCCCTGCGCGTCCGCGCGGAACTGGAGGGCCGGCGGCGCCGCGAGGCGGAGCTTTCGGCGCTGTTCGAGACCGCCCACGACCTGGCCGGCCTGCGCGACCTGGACGCGGTGCTCCAGGCGATCGTGCAGCGCGCCCGCTCGCTGCTCGGCACGGACATCGCCTACCTCACCCTCAACGACCCCGCCCGCGGCGACACCTGCATGCGTGTCACCGAGGGCTCGGTGGCCGCCCGCTTCCAGCAACTGCGCCTGGGCATGGGGGAGGGGCTGGGAGGCCTGGTCGCGCAGACGGCCCGCCCCTACGTCACCGACGACTACTTCAAGGACCCCCGCTTCCAGCACACCGGAACCATCGACGCGGGTGTGCGGGACGAGGGCCTGGTCGCGATCCTCGGCGTGCCGCTCATGCTCGGACCACAGGTGATCGGCGTACTCTTCGCGGCCGACCGGCGGGCCCGTGTGTTCGAACGGGAGCAGATCGCCCTGCTCGGCTCCTTCGCGGCCCTCGCCGCGGCGGCCATCGACAGCGCCAACCTGCTCACCGAGACCCGCTCGGCGCTCGCCGGCCTGGAGCGGGCCAACGAGATCATCCGTGACCGCAGCGGCGTCATCGAGCGCGCCTCCGATGTCCACGACCGGCTCGCCGAACTCGTCCTGCGCGGCGGCGGAGTGCACGACGTCGCCGCCGCCGTCGCCCAAGTGCTCGACGGCGCCGTCGAGTTCACCGAGGCCGCCGCCGCACCCGCCGGCGCCTTGGAGGCATCCCGGGCCGAGGGACACGCGGTGCCGCACGGTCCGGACTGGATCGCCGCCGTCGCCGCGGGCGGTGAACTGCTCGGCGCGCTCGTGCTGCGCGGTCACCCCGGCCTCGACCCCGTCGACCAGCGCACGCTGGAGCGAGCCGCGATGGTCACCTCGCTGCTGCTGCTCGCCAGACGGTCGGCCGCCGAGGCCGAACAGCGCGTCCGCGGCGAACTCCTCGACGACCTCCTGGACGCCCGCGACCGCGATCCCCGCCTGCTGCGCGAGCGCGCCGCCCGGCTGCAGGCCGACCTCGACGCCACGCACGTCGTGCTCGCCGCCCGGCTCGACGCCCCGTCCGCCGACGCCGAGCAGGAGGCCGCCGCCCGCCACCGCCTGTGGTCGGCGGCGTTTCACCTGGCCGCCACCCGGCACGGACTGGCCGCCGCCCGCGACGGCGGCACGGTCCTGCTGCTGCCGCTGCGCCGCGGGGACAGCGCCACTCAACTGGCCCGCAGAACCGCCCGCCACCTCGGCACCGGGGTGCACGAGGCGGTCACCGTGGGCGCCTCCGCGCCCGTCGAGAACCTGGCCGCCCACCCCGAGACCGTAGCCGCCGCCTACGAGGAGGCGCGGCGCTGCCTCGACGCCCTGCGGCTGCTCGGCCGCACCGGCGACGGCGCCGCCGCCCAGGACTTCGGCTTCCTCGGCCTGCTGCTGGCCGGTGACCGGGACATCGGCGGCTTCGTCGACCGCACCGTCGGCCCGGTCGTCGCCTACGACGATCGGCGCGGCACGGAGCTCATACGCACCCTGGAGGCGTACTTCGCGTGCGGCATGAGCCCGGCCCGCACCAAGGACGCACTGCACGTCCATGTGAACACCGTGGCCCAGCGACTGGACCGCGTGGGCCGGCTGCTCGGCCGGGACTGGCAGACCCCGGCCCGCGCCCTGGAGATCCAACTCGCCATGCGTCTGCACCGCTTGTCGGTACCGGCGCAGAGCTGACCCCCGTACGCGAGCGGGCGTACGGGGGCCGGCCGGAACAGGGGGCGGGCGGGGATCAGACGCTACGCGCGCCGGCGGTGCGGGCGGCCGTGGGCCCGGCGTCCGCGGACGCCTCGACGTCGGCGAGGTCGCGGTGCCGGGTCTCCTTGGCCACTCCCACCGCGATCAGCGTCAGCACGGCCGCCGCGATCACGTACAGGACGATGGGGGTGGAGCTGCCGTAGGCGGACAGCAGGGCGGTGGCGATCAGCGGGGCGGGCGCGCCCGCGGCGACGGAGGCGAACTGGGCGCCGATGGAGGCGCCGGAGTAGCGCATGCGGGTCGCGAACATCTCGGCGAAGAAGGCCGCCTGCGGGGCGTACATGGCCCCGTGCAGTACCAGGCCCACGGTCACCGCGAGGACGAGTTGGCCGAAGCCGCCGGTGTCGATGAGCCAGAAGAACGGGAACATCCACAGGCCGACCCCGGCGGCACCCAGCAGGTACACCGGGCGGCGCCCGATCCGGTCCGACAGGGCACCCCAGGCCGGGATCACCGCGAAGTGCACCGCGGACGCGATCAGCACTGCGTTGAGCGCGGTCTGCTTGGAGACGCCGGCGGAGGTGGTGGCGTAGACGAGGATGAACGCGGTGATCACGTAGTAGCTGATGTTCTCCGCCATACGCGCCCCCATCGCCACCAGCACATCACGCCAGTGATGCCGCAGCACGGACACCAGCGGCAGCCTCTCGGTCCGGTCCTCGGCCGCCCGCGCCGCCCTGCGGCTCTCGGCCTGCGCCAACGCCTGCTGGAACACGGGCGATTCATCGACGGAGAGACGAATCCACAAACCGACGACGACGAGTACACCGGAAAGCAGGAACGGAATGCGCCATCCCCAGCTGCCGAAGGCGCTGTCGGAGAGCACCGCGGTCAGCAGCGACAGCACACCGGTGGCGAGCAACTGCCCCGCGGGCGCCCCGGTCTGCGGCCAGGAGGCCCAGAACCCGCGCCGCCGCGCGTCCCCGTGCTCCGACACCAGCAGCACGGCTCCGCCCCACTCACCGCCCAGCGCGAAGCCCTGGACCAGACGCAACACGGTGAGCAGCACCGGAGCCGCGCTGCCCACCGTCGCATGCGTGGGCAGCAACCCGATGGCGAAGGTGGCCCCACCCATCAGGAGCAGGCTCAGCACCAGCAGCTTCTTGCGCCCCAGCCGGTCACCGTAGTGCCCGAACACCAGCGCGCCCAGCGGCCGCGCCGCGAACCCGACCGCATACGTCAGGAACGACAGCAGCGTCCCCACCAGCGGATCCGAGTCCGGGAAGAACAGCTTGTTGAACACGAGCGCGGCAGCCGAGCCGTACAGGAAGAAGTCGTACCACTCGATGGTGGTGCCGATGAGACTGGCGGCGACGATGCGGCGGAGGTTCGCCGGGGGTGGGGGAGAGGTGGTCGGGGAGGCCATGTGCGCCACTTCCTCGTCTGCGGTGGGGACGGGTACGTGTCGGCACACGGTAGGAACATGCAGGTCAGGAGCACATGTGGCGAGCCAACATAGTCTGACGGCTGGCTATGCGTGCGGCCACCATGCCCGCCTGTGGAGCGGTGGTTCAGGGGCTCGAAGAGGGTTGAACCGGGGCGGTTCACACCCAGGCGCTGGCGCCGTACGCCCAGGCACTGCGGCTGCGGATGGCCACGGTCGTCGGCGGCATGTCGATTGGCGGCAGGTCGCCGAGCTGCGCCAGGGAACCGAGGTGGTCGTCCCCACCTCTGGACGCCTGCACGACCTGATCGAGCGCAACGCCTGCCGCCTGGGACGGGTAAGGACCACCGTGCTGGACGAGGCCGACCAGATGCGCGACTTGGGATTCCTGCCGCAGGTTGTCGACGTCCTCGACCAGGTGCACCTCGACGGTCAGCGGATGCTCTTCTCGGCCACTCTCGATCGCGACGTCGATCAGCTGGTCCGCCGCTACCTCCACGACCTCGTCGTCCACTCGGTCGACCCGTCCGCGGGCAAGATCACGACGATGGGGCACCACGTTCTGGTCGTCCACGGCCCTGACTGCTACGCCGTCACCACGGAGATCGCCGCCCGCGACGGCCGCGTACTGCTATTCCTCGACACCAAGCACGCCGTCGACCAGCTCACCCGGCATCTGCGAGCCAGCGGGGTGCACGCCGAGGCCCTGCACAGCGGCAAGTCACAGCCACAGCGCACACGGACCCTGGCGCAGTTCAAGAACGGCCAGATCACCGTTCTGGTGGCGACCAATGTCGCGGCCCGTGGCCTGCACGTCGACGACCTCGATCTCGTGGTCAACGTCGACCCGCCCACCGACCCCAAGGGCTATGTGCACCGGGCGGGCCGCACCGCCCGCGCCGGTGAGTCCGGCAGCGTGGTCATGCTCGTGCTGGCGGGCCAGCGCCGCGAGACGAGCCGAATGATGGCCGGGGCCGGCATCGAGCCGACCGTCACCAAGGTGCGCTCGGGCGAGGCGGAGCTGAGCCGGATCACCGGCGCCAAGGCTCCCTCCGGCACCCCGCTCGATGGCGGGCCCGCCGTCCCCCGACCCAAGAACACCAACGCTCCCTTCCGCGGCCTCGGTACCAGCAAGGACACCTCCCGCGGCGCCGGCAGCAAGTCCCGAAAGGCCGGCGAGGCCCGCAAGGCCGCCCTCGTGCGTCGCAACGGCTGAGAGCCGTTGCCCTGGCAGCGAATCTCCCGGCCACGGGATCGACAACCCTCGGCCCGGCCCGAAGCCCGTCCTGCGCCCCCACCTACGAAGCGAACGCCCTCGACCACGAGAGGGATACCCGCCGCAACCGAGCAGGATGATGTTGCCGGCGTCCCGCACTGCGCCCGGCATGACAAGCTGTGCTTGCCCACCCCCGAACCCAGGAGGTCACCATGACCGCAGAGCCCGTACCTACGGAAGGTTCGGAGTCGGCTGCCCCCGAGACGTCCCCTCTGGCGGACAGCGACGGCAACTACGACCTCAAGCGCAAGTTCCGCGAAGCCCTGGCGCGCAAGCGCGGTGCGCAGGCGGACGCCGCCGATGTTGCCGCCAACCCGGATGCGTCGAAGGTGCGTGCGGCGCACGGCCCGGCTGCGAGCCAGCGGTCGTTCAGGCGTAAGAGCGGCGGCTGAGTCGATCAGTCCCGCGATCTGGCCGCTCAATCAGCACTCTGAGCGCCACCCACTCGCGCGCCCCACTTCATGCCCCTGTGCGCGTTGCGGGTGAGGCGCGGCCAGCAGTCTCGCCTGTGGGAAGGGCCCGGCTGCGGTTGGCGCGGGTCGGTGGCGCCGCCGCGCTGGAATTCCGGCCAGGACGTCCGGCCGCCGACGTTGCACGGTGGCCAGGACGTAGCTGACGGCCCGGTGCGACGCCGACGCGTCCGGCCACCCCGCGTTACCACCGGAGCCGTCCGAATCACTGATCATTCCGGGACGAGGGCACTGCCTCGTCCGAGGGCACGCGGCCGGTGTCGCGCGCCCGCCGTGCCCGCTGTACCGCTGTGCAAATCGACGGCGGTTGTCCGGGCCTGACCGGATCTCTTGAGCGCAAGCCCCTGAAGATCGTCAGTGCCGAGGACTCCCCGCTGCGTGTCTTCTTCGGCCCCGTGCCCATGGAGATGGTGCACCAGCTCTGCAACGAGCAACTTGCGCGGCACCCTGTAGGTGGCTTTGGAGGCGACGTGCAGCACGGTGATCTCGTGGGCCAGGGCGTCATCGGCGGCCTTCCCCGCCGAGCGCGCCTTCTCGCCGGCCGGCCACGCGTAGAAGGAGGAGCATGCCACCCTCAGCAGCCGGCACAACAGAGCAACATTGTGGGTGGTCTTCTCCGCCTCGATGACCGGGTACACCTCGCTCATCGATCGCTCTGTTTCGCGAAGAAGAGCGCTGCTTTTCGCAGCACCTCGATCGTCTCCGCCTGCTCGGCGGCCGGCCTCCGCAGCCGTCGCATCTCTTCGCGCTCGGCCGTCGTCAGCTCTCCCGGCGCCCCCTGCCCGCGGTCGATCGTGTCCTGCTTGACCCAGTTCCGCAGTCCCTCGGCGCTGACCCCGATCCCCCGGGCCACCTCGGTCACGGTCTTCCCGGAGGAGCGAACGAGCGCGACCGCATCCCGTTTGAACTCCTCCGTGCGGTCGCTACCGGGCAAGGCGGGCGCTCACGGTCTTGCCGCCGGAGCCCGACAGTCCTGGTGCGCGGCGTGAACATTCCTGTGGTGACGCGGTGTTCGGGCGTGTAGCGTCTGCGTCAGCTGTCGTGGTTCGGAATTTCCCTTTGCCCACGCCTTGGTGTGGGCGTTTTGCTGTGCTGTGCCGCAGGAACCAGGGCGATCACCTCTGCCTTCCACATGGAGTGGGAGGCGTTCATCGACTGGAAGGCATGACTATGGCTACGGGAACCGTGAAGTGGTTCAACGCGGAGAAGGGTTTCGGCTTCATTGCCCAGGACGGGGGCGGTCCGGACGTCTTCGCGCACTACTCCGCAATCAACTCCTCAGGCTTTCGTGAGCTCCAGGAAGGCCAGATCGTGACGTTCGACGTCACCCAGGGCCAGAAGGGCCCGCAGGCCGAGAACATCAACCCGGCCTGACCTTGCAGCTCTGCCCGAGGGATGGCGCACTCCGCGTCCGGTGACTGCCGCGGCCCGTGCAGGCCGTCCTTTCGGCCGGACAAGGGGGTCCGCTCTTGTGCCGGTCGTCGACAGAATCTGCGGTGCACAGGATCGGGGCCGCGCAGCATAGCTGCGCGGCCCTGATCTGTTGAGGTGCGTCAGGGGGGCGCGACCTCGACCGGGCACTTCCTGAACCTGGCATCAAGCGCCGTTGCGGGCTCGGCCGCCTCACCCGTACGTGTCTCAGTTCGTCGGCGACCAGGGTTGCTCGCAAGGTGCAGCGGCACCGAGCCGGAAGAGCAGGGGTACGAGGCCGGGTTGCGCGTCACGTGCCGGCTCGGGCGCCGTATGCCCTGCACGCCTGCCTGGAGGAGTAGACGTTCAGGCGCTGGTCCAGGCGTCGAGGAAGGCTTTCCGTCCAGCCCGATAGTCCGACCTGCGGTCTGCATGCAGGACGTGCCAGGCGGTGAGCTCGAGATCTCGGAGCCACAGTTCTCCGATGACCTGTGTCTTGAGGTCGGGAAGATGGTCGGACTCGGCGAGGGCTTGACCGATCACCTCCCCGGCCGCGACGCGCTGGGATGGGGTCAACGAACACCTGTGGACACCCTCGTATTTCTCCGCATCATGCGGCGGAGCACCGTTGACGACCGTCCGCCAGTACATCGCAGCAAAAACGCCCACTCCAGCGTGCAGGTCAGGGCAGTCCTGAGATGCATTCATCCCCGGCGTGAACTCCGGGGCTTTCTGCAAGAGTCCCGGTAAAACTGCCCGATGATGTACGGATGGCGTCCATGGGCAGTGGACGCCCGATGACGCCGGTGGAGCCGATGAGTACCTTGCCCTCCGGAATGCCCGGAATCTCGGCGACATGGCGGACGGCCCGGCCGCCCGCCCACCCGAGTCCACCGACTCCACCGTGACCTTGGGCTGACGACCGCAGCCGCGGCCTGATCTCGACTTCGCCACGAAAGTCAGTGATCAGTACTTCGCCGGGATCGGGCGCCGTGCGGGCCGGGACTGGAACTCAGGCACAAGGTGTGGTTCGTGCGCAAGTCGGCCGGGGGAATTCCGCTCGGCGGCCGGGCCGGTGGCTCAGGACTGCAAGAATGGCCGGGTCAGCCGTTCGGCGTACAGCGGCGGGCGCGTCGCGTGCCCCGGAGCTTATGCCTCCGACGAATGGGAAGCCCTCAGCCATGACCGCCCAGCGCAGCTCCGGGGAGCGCACTGCTTTCGTCCACCAACTCAAGGTCGCTCTGGTGGGGATGAAACCTCCGGTGTGGCGGCGGCTGGTGGTGCCTTCGGACATCGCCCTGGGGTCGCTGCACGACGTGATCCAGGGGGCGTTCGGCTGGGAGGGCATGCACCTGCACGTCTTCGAGGACCGCGCCGGCGGACGGTACGCCCCTCGGGGGGACCTCGACGTCCCGGTCTTCGACGAGGAGGAGGCCGGCCTCGCGGATGTCCTGCCGGGTACCGGCGACTACATGGACTACACGTACGACTTCGGCGACGACTGGCTGCACCGGATCACGGTGGAGGCGGTGCGCCCCGCCCGGGAGGGTGAAGGGGAGCACGCGGTGTGCGCGGGCGGGCGCCGGGCCATGCCGCCCGCCGAGGACCTCGGCGGTGTGTGGGGGCTGGCCGGGCTGCTGGAGCGGTACGCGGACGGGGAGCGGCCGAGCCCCAGGCTTGTCCGGCACGGCGGTGAGGAGTGGGCGGAGTACGACGGCCTGCACGACGAGGTGCTGGCGGGCCTGTACGAGGTGGGCTTCGACCCGGTCGCCTTCGACCCCGCCGAGCTCACCGGGGAGCTCGCGCAGGTGCCGCTACGTCGGGCGGTGGGCACGATGCGGAAGAGGCACGGCGAGCCGGGTGGGCGCCAGGTTCCGCCGGGGAGGTACCGGTGCGAGTGCGGTGGTCTGCACCCGCTGCCCGGAGGCGCGGGGCCGCTCGCCGAGGACGACGAGTCGGACGACGAGGTGTCGTTGTCCGATGTCCTGGGCGCCGTGGGCTTGCGGTTGCCGGCCGTGCGGCTGCCTGGCGAGACGGAGCTGGCCCGCGCGGTGCGCGAGGTGCCCGCTTTCATGGCGGCGGTGCGCCTCGGGCACTGGTGCGGCGGCGGTCGGGAACTGACCCCGAAGGGGGTGCTGCGGCCGAAGCTCGCCCGGCAGGCCGTGGAGGAGGCCGAGCTGTGGCGCGTCGACCCCGACGGGTGGGGTGATGCCGAGGAGCGGGCCGCGTGGCTGGCGAAGGTCCGCAGCGCGGCTGACATGGAGCCGCTGGCTCTGCCCTGGGACTGGGCGCTGGACTGTGGCTTCGTCGAGATGGAGGGCAACCGGGCGTACGCCGGCGACGAACTGCCGGACCAGGACGATGACGCGGCGCTCCTGTCTGCCTGGCAGGAAGCGGTGGCGGGCGCGACGGTCGAACTCTCCCTCTCCTTCCCTGCGTTGGACGAGTTGCCGGGCGGGCTGCAGCCGTTGCGGGAGCTGGTCGAGGAAGCCCCGCCGCTGGTGTTCTTGATGCTGATCGCGGCGTACGGGCTGCCCGATGGGGAGTGGCTGGCCGTCGACGGCTTCCTCACCGACGGCATGGAAGGGCTGCCCGAAGGCCCGGCCCGGCGGCTGGTCTCGGCGCTCCTCATCGGCCAATATCACGACACCGCCGGGACTCTGGAGCTGTTCGGCGCCGCCGAACGTGAGGGCCACGAGCCTCCTGCGACGGACGCCGTGCTCGCGCTGCTGTTTGACGGGCCCGACGGCGGCATGCGGGGCACGCCGTCCGCCGGCCGCTTCCGGCTCACCACGCTGGGCCGCTCCGGCCTGCGCGCGCTGCTGGTGGCGGCGGGCGTCCCGGCACCGGTGATCGGCTCGCTCGCCCAGGCAGACGCCCGCGCACTGCTGGCCGCGCTCCCTGCGTACCCCTCCGAGACGGACGTGGCGGCGGAGGTGGCGGGCTGGCTGGCGGCTCGCCCCGCGGCGGACGCGGCTGTCCAGGTGGTGGATGCCTGCGACGGCACGGAGCCGGCCGACGCCCTGCGCCGCCTGCAGGCCCCGCGGGTGCTGGCCGCCATACTGGAGGCGGACCGTACCGGGCGGGCGAAGGCGGTACTACGCAAGGCCGCCCTCTCGAAGGTCACCGGCTGTGCTCACGCGGCGGCGTCCATGTTGCGCCGGATCGGCGAGCCTGCCGAAGGAGAGGACGCGTGGGGCCTGGAGTGGATGCTGGTGGACGGCGTGCTGCCGTTCGTCGCAGCGGGCGAGCAATTGCTACGCGAACAGCTGCTGGCAGGCCCCGAGGAGGGCAGGCGTCCGCTCGAGCAGCTGGCCGAGCGCGCCGACGACCTGTGGCGGGCCGGCCACCCGCACGCCGGCGAGGTGCTCGGCGCGCTGGCCGATGCCGTCAAGCCCGTCGACAAGGCCCTGGCCAAGCGGCTGCGGAAGGCCGCGTTCAAGGCAGGGAGCGCCAAGTGAGCCTGCTCGTGAGGGAGATCGGCGCCGAAGCTGTACCGCTCGTCGATCCCGCTGCTACCGCCTGGGCCCGCGAGCGCCTCGTCGCCGGCGGCTGGGCGGCGGTGTTCGCCCCTGCCGAGCCGGGACAGCCGGCCCGGCTCGGCCGTCTGGTGCTCTACCGGTCCGCTGCCGACGCCTGCCGCGTGCCCGCCCAGGCCGCCGCGCCGGAGGCGGTGGAGCGGGTCCGGCTGCCGCTGGTCCTGCCGCACGGCAGCGGGGTGCGCACCCGCACCGTCGATGGGTGGGCGCTCGATCCGGGTGGCGCGCTCGCCCTCCTGCTCGACCTGCCCGGGACCGGGGTCCATCCCTCGCTCCTCGCGTGGGCAGCCGTCGCCCGGCTCGCCCTTCGGCTGCTGGGCGAGGGACGTCTGTATCCGGCGCTGACCTCCGACACGTACACCACCTGGCGCTTCGGACCGCCCGGCGCGAAGGGCAAGCGGGACCTGGACGCGCTGGCCGCCGCCCTGCCGCCGTACGCCCACAACCTCCCCGCGCCCCCGGCGGACGACCAGACCGTACGAGTCGCCGAACCGGCTGCTCTGGTACGGGAGTTCTGCGACGCGCTCGCGGACGCTCTGCCGCGCACCCCAGCCGCCGGCCGGGCCGTGCCCGGCAACCCTTACGCCAACCGTGCGACCGCCCTGCATCCGCGCCTGGCCCAGTGGGCGGCCGAAACCGCGGCCGAGCGGGCCGCGCAGATCAGTGTGGAACTGCGGGTCGAGCCCCCGGCCGGGCGGCGCCGTGTCTTCCACACGGTGCTGCAGCTGCGGACCGCGGCCGACCCGTCCCTGGTCCTGGACGCTGCCGAGTTGTGGGCCGATCCGGTTCGCGCACAGCACCTGCTCGGTCCGCGCGCCGAGGAAGAAGCGCTGCTCGCGCTGCGCCGCGCCGCCCGCGCCTGGCAACCGCTGGCTCGCCTGCTCGCCGAGGCCGCCCCCAGCATGCTGCGGCTCGATGACGAGGAGGCCATGGAGCTGCTGGGGGACGCCACCGACACATTGCGTTCGGCGGGCGTGCGGGTGCACTGGCCGCGTGAGCTGGTCAAGTCCCTCGAAGCGCACGCGGAGATCGGGGCGGCGACCGCGCCCGGCGCGACCGTGGACACCCTGCTGGGCCGCGACGCACTGCTCGACTTCTCCTGGCATGTCGCGCTCGGCGGCGAGAAACTCACCGAGGCCGAGCTCGACCAACTCGCCGAGGCCCGCCGCCCGCTGGTCAAGCTGCGCGACCAGTGGGTGGTCGCCGACCCGAAACTCGTGGCCCGCCTCAAACGGCGGCGCGACCGCGAACTCGCCCCGGTGGACGCACTCCAGGCGGTGCTGACCGGAGAAGTGGAATGGGACGGTGAGCGCGTCGCGGTGGAGGCGGCCGGCGCCTTCGGCGAGATGGTCGCCCAACTGCGCGCCCCCGAGGGCCGCGCCCTCGTCCGGGCGCCGGAGGGCCTGACCGCCACCCTGCGCGGCTACCAGCTGCGGGGCCTTGCCTGGCTGGCGGACATGACCCGCCTGACCCTCGGCGGCATCCTCGCCGACGACATGGGCCTCGGCAAGACCGTCACGCTGCTCGCCCTCCATCTGCACCGCCAGGAGCAGCCCGACACCGCGGGTCCCACCCTCGTGGTCTGCCCGGCCTCGCTGCTCGGCAACTGGCAGCGCGAGGCCGCCCGCTTCGCCCCCGCCGTGCCGGTACGCCGCTACCACGGCGGGGAGCGCACCCTGGACCACCTCGCCGGGGACGAACTCGTCCTGGTCACCTACGGCGTGCTGCGCCGCGACCGGGAGCGGCTCGCCGCCGTGAAGTGGTCGCTGGTGGCCGCCGACGAGGCCCAGCACGTCAAGAACCCGTACGCCACCACCGCCCGCGAACTGCGCGCCCTGCCTGCCCGTGCCCGCGTCGCGCTCACCGGCACCCCGGTGGAGAACAACCTTTCCGAGCTGTGGGCACTGCTCGACTGGACCACACCCGGCCTGCTCGGCCCGCTGTCCGCCTTCCGTGACCGTTTCGCCAAAGCCATCGAGCGCGGCGCGCTGGGCATGGACGATGACGCGGAGACCGCCGATCAGGCCCGGCAGGCCGCCGAGCACCTCACCCGTCTCACCCGCCCGTTCCTGCTGCGCCGCCGCAAGTCCGACCCTGGGATCGCCCCCGAACTCCCGGCCAAGACCGAGACCGACCACCCCGTCGCCCTCACCCGTGAGCAGGCCGCCCTGTACGAGGCGCAGGTACGCGAGGCCATGGCCCTCATCGAGAAGGCGGACGGCATCGCCCGCCGCGGCCTGGTCCTCAAACTCCTCACCGCGCTCAAGCAGATCTGCAACCACCCCGCCCACTACCTGCGCGAGGCCGGCCCGCTGCCCGGCCGCTCGGGCAAACTGGAACTCCTCGACGAACTGCTCGACACGGTGGTGGCCGAAGGCGAGGGCGCCCTGGTCTTCACCCAGTACACGCAGATGGGCAAGCTCCTTCAGCAGCACTTCGCCGACCGCGGCGTCCGTGCCCGCTACCTGCACGGCGCCACCGCCGTCCCCCGGCGCGAGGAGATGGTCGCCGCCTTCCAGCAGGGCGAGTTCCCCGTCTTCCTGCTCTCCCTGAAGGCCGCCGGCACCGGCCTCAACCTCACCCGCGCCACCCACGTGATCCACTACGACCGCTGGTGGAACCCGGCTGTCGAGGACCAGGCCACCGACCGCGCCTACCGGATCGGCCAGGACCGCGCTGTCCAGGTCCACCGCCTCACCACCCAGGGCACCGTCGAGGACAAGGTCGCCCGCCTGCTCGGTGCCAAGCGCGCCCTCGCGGACCAGGTCATCGCCTCCGGTGAGGCCGCCCTGACCGAACTCTCCGACGCAGACCTCGCCGAACTCGTCGCGCTCTCCAAGGAGTTCGAGGAATGACCCCCGCCCGCAAGGCACCCCGTACCGGCAGCCGCGCCTTCGCCGCCACCTGGTGGGGGCAGGCCTGGGTGGACGCCCTGGAGGCCTCCACCCTCGATTCCGGCCGCCTCTCCCGCGGCCGCACCTACGCCCGCAAAGGCATGGTCGGCCCGGTCACCGTCACCCCCGGTGTGCTGCGCGCCGAGGTCGAGGGCAGCACCCCCTGGCCGTACGACGCCGCGGTGCACCTGCGCGTCCTCACCGACGCCCAGTGGGACACCCTCCTCGCCGCCATCGCCGCCCAGGCCGGCCGCACCGCCGCCCTCCTCGACGGCGAGATGCCCACCGACCTCGTCGACGACGCCCGCACCGCCGGCATCCCCCTGCTGCCCGAGCCGAGCGAACTCGACCCCGAGTGCTCCTGCCCCGACTGGGGCTACCCCTGCAAGCACGCCGCCGCCCTGTGCTACGCCACCGCCGCCCACCTCGACGACGACCCCTTCTGGCTCTTCACCCTCCGCGGCCGCACCAAGGACACCGTCCTCGCCGCGCTGCGCACCCGGCGCCAGGCCCGCACAGGCGCCGCGCCGGAAACCGGCGGCACGCCCCGCGGCCAGGGCGTGCCCGCCCGCGACGCGTTCGCCTCCTTCGACGGCGTCTTCACCCCGCCCGCCCCACAGACCGAGGGAACCGAGAGCCCGCCCGCCGACCCCGCCGACCCCGGGTCGGTCCCTTCCCCCCTCACGACCACGCCCCCACCCGACGCCCCCTTCACCCTCGACGACCTCGAAGCCCTCACCCGGGACACCGCTCAGCGCGCCCGCGCCCTTGCGGCCGGACACACCGCCTCCCTCACCTGCACCCCGCTCGACGACGCCGTACGCCTCGCCGCGAGCGGCGTCGGCGAGCACTGGTTCCATCAACTCGTACGCTCCACCGGCCTGCCTCCATTCGACTTCGCCCGCCTGGTCCGCGCCCAGCGCCACGGCGGCCCGGCCGGCGTCGCCGTCGCCCGCGCGCCCCTCACCCCCGACCCCGCTACCATGGCCGCGGCCCGCGCCGCCCTCTGCGACCCCGACAACGCCGACAACGCGGAGACCGAGGACGACACCGCGGGCACCGTGCGGGTACGCGTCTGGCGCAACCGTCTCACCGCCGATGACGAGGGCGTCCAGATCCGCCTCGGCCCCGACAACCGATGGCATCCCTACCTCCGCGAAGGACGCGGCTCCACCACCCGATGGTGGCCCTGTGCCCCCGCCACAGCCGACCCCGTCGCCGCCCTCGTCGCGGCCCGTACCGCCGCCACGCGGAACTGACGGATTAAGCTGGCCGGGGCGCCCGAAGGAGGACACGATGACGACCGCATGGGACGCGCTCCCGCCCTGGATGCTGCCGCCTCGGCCGAGTGGTTGGGAGGCCGATGACCTCGACAACGCACCCGACCTCCCACGACACACCGAGCTGATCGATGGAGCGCTGATCTTCATGATGTCCCCGCAGCGGTCCTGGCACGCCCGCGTCGTCACCCGGCTTACGACCGCACTGGACGATCAAGCTCCCGAGGGATTCGTGATCGACCGGGAGATGACGGTCAAGCTGAACGAGAAGAACCGCCCGAGCCTGACGTCCTCGCTGTCACGGCCCCATACGACCCGAACCGTACGTGCTACCTCCCCGACCAGGTCGCCCTCGCCATCGAAGTCGTCTCGGATGAGTCCGCCGACCGCGACCGGTCGCTGAAGCCGTTCAAGTACGCGCAGGCGGGTATTCGGCACTACTGGCGTGTCGAGGACGAAAACGGCCTCCCCGTCATCCACACGTACGAGCTGGACGACACCACCCGCACCTACGTAGCCACCGGTATTAGCCGCGATCGCATGAAGACCGCGGTCCCTTTCGGCATCGACATCGACTTGCCCCGTCTCGTCCGCTGATCACCAAAACCTCCGAAGGATGCCGCGGCCTTCAGGCTGGGGAGGAATTCGGTCGCCCGCGGAGCGGGACAGGGAATGCCGTTTCGCCGACGGGCGAACCGGCGTCGACTGTCGTGCGACGCCGATAGGTTGGCGCGCGTGACGACGCAGCAGCAGGAGACGGCGGACGCCGGGTGTGCCCGGTACGTCTACCGGCTGCGCGTGTCCGCCACCGCCGAGAAGTTGCTGACGGGCGAGTGGGGGCGCTGCCGCTGGATCTGGAACGAGTGCGTCGCCCGGTCCAAGAAGGCGTTCGCCGACGGCGAGACGTGCGGCCCGGCGCGGCTGGACACGATGCTGACCGAGGCCCGCGCCGGCAACGCCTGGCTGCGCGAGGGCTCCTCGGTTCCGCAGCAGCAGATCATCCGGGACTTCGGCAGGTCCCGCGCCAAGGCGCTGAAGGACATCAAGGCGGGGCTGCCGATGCGCCGGCGAGCCGGAATGCCCGGACATAAGAAGCTCAAGGACTCCCGGCCGAGCCTGAACTACACGCGGCGCGGCTTCCGGCTCAAGGACGGGCGGCTGCACCTGGCGGGCGGCATCAGCCTGACGGTGGTGTGGTCGCGGCAGCTTCCGGCCTACCCGTCGTCGGTGCGCGTGTACCGCGACAGCCTCGGCCACTGGTACGCAAGCTTTGTCCTTCCGACAGAGGTGCAGCCGCTGCCGCGCACCGGGGCGGTGATCGGTGTCGACTGGGGTGTGAAGGAGCTTGCGACCACGACCTCCGATGCCCACGATCTTCCGCATCCGCAGCACGGGAGGAAGGCCGCGGGGAAGCTGGCCCGCTACCAGCGGATGATGTCCCGCCGGAAGCCGCACAGGGGCCAGGCCGCTTCGAAGGGCTACCGCAAGGCGCAGCGGCAGGCCGCGAAGCTGCACCAGAAGATCGCCCGGCAGCGGCAGGACACCGGCCGCAAGTGGGCCAAGGCAGTGGTCCGCGACCACGATGCCATCGCGGTGGAGGACTTCCACCCGAAGTTCCTCGCCAAGTCCTCGATGGCCCGCAAGGCGGCTGACGCGGCGATCGGCGCCACGAAGAAGGCCCTGGTCGAAATGGGCCGCAAGCACGGCCGTGCCGTGTACCTGGTCAACCCCGCGCACACCACGAGGGACTGCGCACGGTGCGGTGCGAGAGCCAAGCACGCACTCCTCCTTTCGGAACGTACCTACACGTGCACCGCGTGCGGAGCCCTCTCGCCGAGAGACAAGAACTCCGCATCCGTGATGCTCGTCCGGGCTGGTCTGACCCCGGCTGGTGCTGAGGGCGTAAGACCGTCTGGAGCGCTGCTCCAGAGGGCTGCCTGAGCCAGGAATCCCCCGCCTTCAGGCGAGGGAGCAGTCAAGTAGTTGTCGCCAGTCGTTCTTCTCGGTGCCGTCCGGGACCAGCGCTATCCGCGGTGGATGATCTGTCCGCGGTGGGCGGGCGGGGTGCGGTGGAGGGCGACCAGTGCAGCGTCGTCGTCGAGGCGTCCGCCGGAGTGGGCGAGGAGGTCGCGTCGGATGTGATGCAGAAGCGACTCCGGTCCGGCTTGGGGCCATTGCGCGACGCGTTCCGCGAGGGGGTAGAAGCGGCCGCGGGTGTCGCGGGCCTCGATGACGCCGTCGGTGTAGAGCAGGAGGGTGTCGCCGGGCTCGAAGGAGAACACGTCCAGGCTGTGGTCTCCCGAGCCCGTCAAGCCGACCCCCATCGGGGGTGCGGGCTGCAGGCTGGGAACGGTGACCGAGCGGCCGGTGCTGATCAGCAGTGGCGGCGGGTGCCCGCAGCTGGTCATCCGGGTGACCGGGTCCGTGTCGGGGATCTCCACGAGCAGGGCGGTGGCGAAGCGTTCGCCGGCCTCCTCTGCCGGCTCGGACTCGGTCAGGTAGCGGGTCACGCTCTGCTCCACGGTGGCGGCGAGCTCCGGCAGGGAGGCCTGCCGGTGGGCGCCCTCGCGGAAGGCTCCAAGTAGCACTGCGGCCTCGCCGATGGCGGGAAGTCCTTTGCCTCGCACGTCGCCGATCAGGATGCGCACCGTGCCGTCGGTGCG
This sequence comes from Streptomyces sp. 6-11-2, assembly GCF_006540305.1. GTDB lineage: Bacteria > Actinomycetota > Actinomycetes > Streptomycetales > Streptomycetaceae > Streptomyces. Next base: position 6,671,342 of record NZ_BJOR01000001.1, read on the forward strand.
GGCGACCGCGTACAGGTCGCCACCGATCTGCGCTTCGGCTTCGGCGGGCAGGTACAGGCTGGCGACTTTCAGGGGGCCGATCTGTTCGGGTAGCGGCCACAGCAGGACGCGCTGTGCGGCCTCGGCCACCGACCGGACCTGGGCCAATTGTGCTCGGCGCCGGTCGCGGAGCGCACTGTAGATCACGACCGTCACCGAGAGCACAATGAGCGTGACGATCTGCACGATGCGGTTCAGGTCTCCCAGACCGGCCTGAAAGTGGGAGATGAGTACAAGGGCCGCTACCGCCAGCGCTCCGATGAGGCCGGTAGTCCGGGGCCCGGCGAACGATGGGGTCAGCGCAGGCGCGATGACTAGCGCAGGCTCGAGATAGATGTACTGGGGAATGCTGAGGTCCACGACCGTGATCACCACAATGAGCGTGACTGGAAGCAGCACCAGCGCATGATTCGTTTTCCACGGCTGCCGCAGACCGACAAGGCTCTGCCGGGGACTCATGCCTTCCACTCTGCCTTGCCCGCGGTCGGTCGGCCATTGTGTGCCGGGTGTGAGGGAGGGAGCGGTTCGAAGCCGCTCCCTCCCTCTTGCCGTCAGGCGCGCTCGAACCGGTCCAGCTCGCCGTCGTCGCCGACCGCGGCCACGAGCTCGGTCAGGACCAGGACGGGCAGCGCGGCATGGGCGGTCTTGAAAGTTTCAGAGGTGATCGCAGCGCCGAACACTACAGGCGACTCAATGGCGGTGATGCCACCAGAAGAGCGCGAGTGTTCCAAGCCCGCTCAGGCTCGCCCTCAGCGCATCCCGGAGAAGGTCCTCCGCGGCGGAGGTCAGGAGGCGGCGGAAGTGGAGGAGCGCGGGCAGCTGCTTGAGGCGAGTGTGTATGCGATCACGCTGGCCGAGGTGCGCGGGTAGCTGCTTGAGGTGAGTGCGTATGTGATCACGCTGGCGGGACATACGCGCGATCTTCGGCGCGCGGAGGCACGACCGTACCCGCACCGCCTATGCGTCGACCGTCACCCGGTCCCTCAGCCTGCCGGACCGGCGCAATTTTACAGATGCGCGCGGCAGGGCCGGGCCCGTAGCGTGGCCGCATGCCGAAACCTCAGCACATCGTGCACATCACCGAGCGCTCACTATGGGAGACGGCTCGTGAGTCCGGCACCTACGAGATGTCCACCCGCGGCCGCACGCTCCAGCAGGAGGGGTTCGTCCACTTCTCCACCCGCGACCAGCTCCCGCGTATCGCGGCCTTCCTCTACGGCGACTACGAGGGCCCCGACGAGTTGGTGGTGCTGGTCGTGGACCCGGCCCGGCTTGATGTCCCGCTGAGGTACGAGGCCATGCCGCCGAACGGCGAGGAGTTCCCGCACGTGTACGGGGCAGTGCCGGTCGAGGCCGTGGTGGGCGTCGAGCCCTGGGGGTGAGCGAACAGGGAGGGGTGCGCCGCCGCTTGGTGTTGGTGATGACCGAGGGGCCGGGAGAGCTAGCAGTGAGAGCAGGTCCGCTAGATGTGATGTCTCATGACGTTGGTTCCACGAACTCCTCGAACGTGAGCTGCTGCGGGAGCGTGTCGAGTGGTTCCGGCGGCTGGTCGAAGGTAACGCGGTTGTCGCCGCCGGAGGTCCGGCTGATGGGTGGTCGGCCTCCGAGCGCGGCGTGCGGCCGCTCGTGGTTGTAGTAGTTCAGGAAGTCCGCGAGTGCCGTGCGGCGTTCATGCTCGGAGATGTAGTCGCGGTCACAGCTCCTGAAAGAGACGATCGAAAGCCGCGACCGTCGGCGACGACCTTCCGATCAGCGCTCACGGAGAGAGAAGTCCTGACAGGGGCCCGGATGAACGATCGTGCGCCCGAGCGGGATCTGTCGAGGTTGGCCGTCCCCCGGTGGGGTCGGCTGGCGGAGACCGGCGACCGGTACGAGCCCTACCGGCTCGTCGGCGCCGACGGTGCGACCGTGGCGCCGGTCGCGATGTTCTTCCAGGAGCTGCTTGCAGCAGGGTAGGCGGCGGCGACCGTCCGTTCCTATGGCATGGACCTGCTGCGGTGGTGGCGGTTCCTGCACGCGGTCCAGGTGCCGTGGGATCGAGCGACGCGCGTGGATGCTCGGGATTTCAGCTGCTGGATCCAGCTGACGGTCAAGCCACGGGCGACCGCGGCCAGGCGGCCGGCCGGCAGCTTCGGCGCCCCGAACCCGGTGACGGGGAAAACGACCCTGGGGTCCGGCTATGCCCCGTCGACCGTCGCCCCAGTGAGACGGTGCTGCGCAGGTTCTATGACCTGCACCGTGATGCCGGATCCGGGCCGCTGCTCGACCCGTTCCCGCTGGATCTGGGGCGTCGCTCCGGCCGCGCGCACGCGCACCACAACCCGATGGACGCCTGGGCGCCAGAGCGGACAGGCCGCTACCGGCCGACGGTCGGGACGGGCTGGGACCTACAACGGACGGCGAAGTGAGGGGCGGGGCCTGGGTCGCTGAACTCACCGGCGACCTGCTCGACGGCTGGCCGAAGGGCACGCGGTTGATCTCCGCAAGGAACGTCCCCATCCCGGAGCCCAGTTGAGGATCATCGACGCGGATGACATGCGGACGACACCGCGCAGAACTAACCTCTTGCGTATGGGACTTGGGGATGTGACGCGTGCAGGAGTACTGGCTGCCGTCGAGGAGTGTCAGGACCTCGGGCGCGAAACCTTTCGCCGCCGGTACGGCTTCGGCCGAGCCATGGCGTATGAGCTGGTCTGGGATGGAAACCGCTACGACTCGAAGGCAATTGCAGGCGTAGCGCACCTCTACTCGGTCGGCGACCTGCTACCAGCTGATGGCTTCAGTGGTGGGGCGCGTACAGTGGCGCACCGTCTGCGCGCGCTCGGCTTCACTGTGGAGGACGGGACCGCTGTCACGCATGGGTCGCAGCAGATGGCGCCACAACTGGTTCTCCAGCCTCGCGGTGGGGCTCGGGACCGTGGCCCGCAAAACTTCGCCAGGTCTGTACGACAGGGCATCCCGATCGCAGATATCAAGGATGTACTTGGCGGGCAGGCGGATGCGCTCGCCGCTTTGTACCCGGACGGGATAGCTCGACTTTGGGGCTCCACCCCCACCACGCGAGTTAATAACGAAAAAGCAAAAGCTTTGCGAAGCCGGTGCGTTGGCGACGACGTGTTCTTCTATGCAGAGAGCCACTTCATCGCTCGCGCCCGCATCCTCCACCTATTCAACAGCTTGCCCGTGGCGCAGGCGGTTTGGGGGACCGATGAGGACAACGCCACCTGGGAACACATCATGGCGCTGGGAGACGTCGAGGAGTTTCCCGTACGCGTTCCTGCAGCTCCGGTGCTGCAGAGCCTGAGCGTTCCAGCGCCTCTACGGAGCCTCACCCTGAGGTCCGCCGAGGCCTACCGCCGTGTTGTCCAGTTCTTCCCGGATAGCCGCCAACCGGTCCCTACCCCACCTCAGGCAACACTTCCTGCTGCACCTCTACAGCTGACCTCGGCGGAGTTGCTAGACCGGGTCGGCTCTCTCAACATTCATCGTCATCCAAGGAACAAAGCTCCCAGCCGTCACCAGCCGCTGGCTTTGCTTTGGGCGGTCTCTCGGATCGCAGCGGGCAAGCCGCGGCTGGCACCTTGGTCCTGCTTCCGCGCGGAGGTCAGTCCACTCCTAGCCGAATTTGGACTGCCCGGTTCCAAGGTCACTCCCGAATATCCCTTCTGGCACCTGAAGGGCAATGACCTGTGGGAGGTACATGGGATAGAAAGCGATGCCAGCTCCATGCCGCAACCGGGAATCTTCAACAGGGTCCAACCCGTCGCAGGCCTTACTCATGCGGCCGCCGAACTGCTGCAGAACCCTCTGACTCGCCTGGAAGCCGTGGTCAAGCTGTGCAGCACCTATCTTGACGACGTCGATCAGCGCGAGTTGCTCAGCCGGGTAGGCCTCGCCGGATACGCGACCGCCGACGGCCTGCTCGATGACGGCGAGGACGGCCGCGGGCAGGAGGCCGCCGATGAAAAGCGGGCGACTGGTCCGACTGCGCGGCGGGAGTCGACCTCCTCACGGCTGATTCGCGATGCAGCGATTGCAAATCGGGTCAAGGAACTGCACGGCCATGCCTGCCAGGTGTGTGGAACCCGCCTGCAGTACAAGCACAGGCCTTATAGCGAGGCTGCTCACATACGTGGGCTCGGCTCCCCGCATGACGGTCCGGATGAACTGCAGAACCTGCTCTGTTTGTGCCCCAATCACCACGTCCTCTTCGACGGCCTGGAGATCTACATTGACGTTGATGGCGTCGTGAGGCAGGCCCATGGGGGCGAGTCGCTGGGGCACCTTCGCCGACACGCCGACCATCGGATCGATGAGGCATACCTGCGCTATCACCGGACTCTGTGTGAGCTGAACAGTCTGACCACGGAGTAAGAAGCTGTTGTCTTACCGATCTTGAGCAACGGCAGTCGAACGCGGGTTCCCGGTTGGGTGATCCTGCCGGGGTGAGGGCATGAAGGCAGGGCCTCCTGCACAGCTCATGGGTGTCGAATCCATACGAGCATCAGGAGGCCCTGTTGCCACAGTCTTCCGTGCTGGTGCCGGACGAGTCCAACTCGGCTGCCCCATTGTGTGATTGCCTCGCACACATGTTCGGCAACGCGGTCGACCGGCCCGGGCGGCAGCACCAATACCCGACGGACATGACGGACGCGGAGTGGGCCGAGGTCCGGTCGCTGCTGCCGGAGTCGGGCTGGATGCAAGGCCGGGGCGGCCGACCCCAGGGAGTCGCCGAAAAATAACTTCGGTGTCTTGTAGGGCTGTTGGGGCCTTAGGGTGCTGCTGTGGTGGAGGGGATCGAGGCGGTGCTGGCGGAGAAGTTCGCCCGGTTGTTGCCGCATCTGGACGAACGACGGCGCCGGCTGGTGCTGGGAGCGGACGCGCGGGCTCTGGGGTATGGCGGTGTCCGATTGGTCGCTCGTGCTGCCCGGGTGTCGGAGGAGACGGTCTCGCGCGGGGTGGCGGAACTGGTCGGCGGGCCGGGGCCCTCGGGCCGGGTGAGGCGGGAGGGCGGGGGCCGGAGACGTCTGCGCGAGAAGCACCCCGGTCTGTTGCCGGCCCTGCTGGCGCTGGTGGAACCCGACCAGCGGGGTGATCCGGAGTCGCCGCTGCTGTGGACGACGAAGTCGACACGGAAGCTGGCGGGTGAGTTGACCGCCCAGGGATTCCGGGTGGGGTCCGACACGGTTGCGGCCCTGCTGAAGGAGGAGGGCTTCTCCCTGCAGGGCACCAGCCGGACGACCGAGGGAGCCCGTCATCCGGACCGGGACGCCCAGTTCCATTACATCAACGGCCAGGTCCAGGAGTTCACCGGAGCCGGTGAGCCGGTGATCAGCGTGGACGCCAAGAAGAAGGAAGTACTGGGCGACTACGCGGTTATCGGGCGGGAGTGGCATCGCAGCGGTGAGCCGGTGAGGGTGCGGGCCCACGACTACCCCGAGAAGAACGCGCAGAAGGCAGTCCCGTACGGAATCTACGACCTGTCCGCGGACACCGGCTGGGTGTCGGTGGGCTGCGACGGCGACACCTCCGCGTTCGCGGTGGCCACGCTCCGACGCTGGTGGGACGGCGAAGGCCGGCACCGATACCCGCACGCGACCCGTCTGCTGATCACCGCCGACGCCGGCGGCTCGAACGGCTACCGGGTGAAAGCGTGGAAGAAGGAACTCGCGGACTTCGCCCTCTCGGCGGGCCTGACCGTAACGGTCTGCCACTTCCCTCCGGGCACGTCGAAGTGGAACAAAATAGAGCACCGGCTCTTCTCACGCATCAGCACGAACTGGCGCGGACGCCCGCTGACCAGCCATGAGGTCGTCGTCAACACCATCGGCGCGGTCACCACGAGCACGGGCCTCACTGTCCACGCCGAGCTCGACCCCGGCCAGTACCCCACCGGCGTCACCGTCCCCGACGAGGTCATGGAGCGCCTCCCGCTCACCCCCCACGAGTGGCACGGCACCTGGAACTACACGCTGCGTCCCGAACCCCTCGCCCCACCGGCTCCGCCGCCGCCCCGCGACCCGTCCTTCGGCCGGTTCCCACCTGGGGACAAGACCCCTGCCTGGCTCCGGCACCCCAGCCTCACCGGCCTGGAAACCCCGGCTTTCGACGACCTCGTCACCCGCTACCGCGGCTACCTCGCCGAACACCCCCCGATCCTGCTTCCCGGCAAACGCCCCGACGGCGGTCCCGGCGCAGGCGGCCGACGCCTGTCCGCCGCCGACCACATCGTCGTCCTCCTCCTCAAAAAGCGCTGGTCCATGACCCACGCACTACTCGCCGAAACGACCGGCCTGACCAAGACAAGGATCGGCTCCACCATCCGGGACGCCGCCTCAGTCCTTACCGCGCTGGGGGAAACCGTGCCCACCGGCCCTCTCACCGTGACCACGGCCGAACAACTCGCCGCCATCGCCGGACACGACCTCACACCCCCGTAACCCATCAAGATCGAGAAGTTATTTTTCGGCGACTCCCTGGGTTCTTTCCTGCCCGTTTCCGAGATTCTGGAGTATCCATGCGTCGAACCACTGCCCGTGCGACAGGTGCCGCCAGTGGCGCGAGGGACCGTCGCCCGCTGATGAGCGCTGAGGAACTGGCCGGCTTTCTCGGCGTGCCGCTGAACACGGTCTACGTATGGAATCACCGACGCCAGGGTCCGCGAGCCCACAAGGTCGGCCGCTATTTGCGCTACCGCTGGCCGGAGGTGGAGGCGTGGCTGGAGGCTCAGGCGGTGGATCGCGCGGTCTGAATTGGCGGAGTACGCCTGTGCCTTTGCGTCGGGAGGGCGACAGTACCCGGCGTACAGCCCGACTCGTCTGCCGCTACCTGCGGCTTTGGCTGGGAAAGGGCCTCTGACCTGCAACGGAGGCCCTTTCCGATCTTTCGGGGGCTTGCCACGTTAGGCCGCGAAAAGTCCCTCGGAAGTCCCTCAGGCAGTGCTGAAAGTCCCTGAAAAGTCCCTGGGGTGGAGAAGCAGGGGGATGACCCGCGGGGGCTGCTCGCTCTGCCTGTCGCCGTCGACCTTGACACAGGGAACAAGGCGCTGACGATCGGCTGCAGCACGGATTACGCGCTGGCGAAGCGGGGCGAGCACCCAGTCATGCTCCTCAAGCTCGACAGCGCGTGCGTGTGGTCACAGTGGACCTCCACCGCCTGCTGGGTATCGTCCCGGATGGCGGACGCGGGGAGAGCGAACTCGCTGAATGGCCCATCGGCCGGACGGCGAGTCGGGCCTGCCGCAGCGTAGAAGCCCCCGTAAGCGCAGTACTCACGGGGGCTTCTACGATGCGCGGGTCAGCCGCTGACTCGAGTGCCCACACCCGCAGTCAAGCTACTCGGCATTGATCTTCTCCGCCGTGGGGAAGCCCGACACCGACGCCAGGAACTGCGCTGACGTGAAGTAGGGATTGTTCGTGCCACCGAGCACCTCGATGAGGATCGCTTCCCCGTCGCACTCCATGACTCGGTACTGGTCACCTGCCCGGAGCGCGAGGCCCTTGCCGTCCTCGCAGTCGGACACGACGTCGAAGACCTGACCCTTCGTCGAGCACGGGGCGTTCCGCTTCTTGGCCGCAGCCTTGACGGCCCTGAATACGTTCTTCCCGCCAGCTTCAGCACCCCGGCCGATGGCCCACCCGCCCACGGCAGTGACGACGGCCAGCGCTCCGGGGCCGCCCACCTTCTTCGCCAGCGTCGTCATCGTCTGGTATCCCCCCAGATTGCCCACCCATGCCTCCTCGTTGGTCGCGCATCAGGGGCAATCTTATGAAAGGTGGCCATCGACATGTCCACCAGCTACCGGGCCGCCGTGCGCACCGGTCTGCCCCACGCCACGATCGTCGTCGACCACTTCCACGTCGTTCAGCTCGCGAACAAGATGCTCAGCACGGTGCGCCATCCGCACCACCGCCACCCTGCGTGGTCGGCGAGTACGGGCCACCGACCCCGAGTGGCAGACCAGGTGCCGACTGCTCTGCAACCGCGAGGACCTGACTGAGAAGCAGTTCACGAAGATGCGGAACGCCCTGATGGACGCCGGCCAGATCGGCATGACGCTGCTGACCGCGTGGATCGCGCAGAAGCGGCTGCGGGACCTGCTCGCCCTCGCCCGCACCGGGGCCGACCGCGAGCGCGTCGGCCACCTGCGCTGGAAGTTGCTCACCTGGTGCGCGGACTCCGAGGTCCCCGAGGTCCGCCAGCTCGCGGTCACTCTCGACTGCTGGTGGCCCGAGATCTCGGCGTTCATCGCGACCGGCCACAGCAACACCGCCAGCGAGGGCGTCAACCGGATGATCAAGCTGTGCGCGCGGAATACGCACGGCTTCCGGAACCCGGCCAACCAGCGGCTACGCACACGCTGCGTCACCACCCGCCGAGCCCAAGGACACCTCGCACCGCTCAACTTCGTTGACCCCGTTATGTCGAAGCGCGCTCCTGCACAGGATCACAGGGCCCTGCAGACGGAATCAGTGCGGAAGGTGAGTTCGCCAAGCCCTCCTGGCAACTACCACCCGCCTGCCTGTTTCGGACATCTGGATAGGGTCGCGGTACCCGAGCTGGAGAGGTAGCCGCATGGACCACGAGATCGTGATCGCGCAGACGACCAGTGACGACGAAGAGCAGGCGAAGGCTCTCGCCCGAGGCGCTGTCGAGAGCAAGCTGGCGGCGGGCGTTCACATCGATGCGCCCATCACGGCCTTCTACTGGTGGAAGGGGAAGGTCGAAGCAGCTCAGGAGTGGCGAATCTCGTACATGACGTCGTCGGACCGCCTCCCAGCGCTGGAAGCGTGGGTACACGAGAAGCACCCGTATGACGTCCCCCAGTGGGTCACGCTGCCCGTGACCGGAGGGTCAGAGGCATACCTGGCCTGGGTGGTCGACGAGACGCACCCGCAGTAGGACACGCCGCCCAGCGCCTCGCCCTTGGCGAGCGTGCGGGGTGCGACGGTTCACGAGGACGCGAACGTCAGCAGGTGGCTGGCCAGGTCGTGCTCCGTGTCAGGGAGCCCGGCAGCGATGGCCTGCGCCCGCTGACGTCCCATGGTGTTGGGCTTGGACTCCGCTGCCGCTGCGAACTGGTGCGCGACGTAGGCCCCGCGGTCCACGTCGCCGCCGCGCAGAAGTGCCGACGCCAGGTCCCCGAGGACGACCACTCCGGAGTCGGGCAGTTCCCCACCGAGGCGTTCGACCGCGGAGTCGGCTGTGGCCGTCAGCTCCTGACGCTTGAGTTCGCCGTATACCGAGAGCGTTAAGGAGTCCATCCGGTACGGCGTCACGAAACGGACCCACGCCTGCTCACTCGTATGGTCGGCGAAGTCGTAAGCGAACTTTGCCTGTTCCAGGGCTCGGAGAGCGCCGGTGTCATCCCCTGACTGAGCGGCTTCCTCCGCGTACCGGCCCAGGGCCCACGCTGCAGCGGTTGCGTTGCCGCGCCCGCGCACGTCCTGTGCTGCCTGTGACAGCATCTCCAGCGCCTTCGTAGGGTTGGGGGCGCCGTAGCTCGCGTAGCCCAGCGCCAGGGCGCGCAGAGGGGGGTGCCCGGCCTTCTTCGCGCACTCCGAGGTCACTCCGTAATAGGCGGCGGCCTTGTCGTGCTCCCCAAGATCCCAGGCAACCCACCCGGCAAGAGCTGCCGTTTCTCCCGCCGCGATGGTCAGCGCTCGCTCATGGGTGCCGGCGCGGGGAAGGGCTGCGGTGATCGCGTCCAGGTGCGACTCGACCCGAGCCTGCAGACTACGTGCGCTTTCGCTCAGCTCGTCCACGTGCAGCCGGGCCGCGTGATCAATGAGAACGCCCGCCGAGTCAGGGTCGATCTTGGAGCCCCTGCTGAGTGCATGGGCGAGCCGACCCCACGGCTCAGCAGCCGTAGCCGCGCCGACGACGGCGCCTCCCAGTAACGTTCGGCGCTTCACGTCGTCCAGGTCCTCCCCTTCAGCCTTGTTTCTCTCTCGCCGCCTGGCGCGGGCGGCCTTCGCCTCGCGCAGCAGCGGCTCCAGCGGGACGCCGCAGGCCAAAGCGATGTTCCCCAGTGTGTGGTCCGTGGGGACGTTGGCGCCCTTTTCGTACCGACCGACCTCTCGGCGGGTCATCGTTGCCCGGCCGGAAGCGGAGTTGATCGCATGTGCCTGCTCGTCCTGCGTGCGCTCCGCGTTCAGCCGCAGGTGACGGAGCAACTCGGCAAACGGATCCACTGCCATGAGTCTGACCTCTATCGGTGGGAGAAATCCGATCCTCTCCCCAACTCCCCTCTGATTTTCCCCCTTGACAAAGATTTCCCCCCTCCGGTTTCCCCTGTTCCGGATCACGAAGCCACGGTGCGATGGGCACATGACCACGCACCTGACAGCAACGCCACTGCGACCGAAGGGTGATGGCGGCGGCACCAGCGTCGCCGGCACCGCACCCGCTGAGTGTCCGCTGAGCTCTCGCGTCTTCGAGATGGTCATGGAGTCGGCGGGTGTACACGTCTCTCAGGCGCGACGAACCACGGTCACCGTGCTGAGGCAGTGGTCGTTGCCGGACGCTCTGGCAGAAGACGCCCGACTCGTCGTCTCCGAGTTGGTGTCCAACGCGATCACCCACGGCTCTGGGGATGTCCGCCTGCGACTGCGGCACGACAACCACGAGCTTCGGATCTGGGTCACCGACGACAGCACCGCGCCGGCCAGGCGACGACGTGCTGGTGCCAGTGATCTCGGTGGTCGAGGGCTGTACCTCGTCGCCCGCTTGTCGCTTCGGTGGGGCGTGGCGGACAGCGGCCGAACTACCTACGCGGTCATCCCCACTCTTACGGAGGCACCCCCATGTCGCCGCACGATGCGATCAAGCTCGGACCCGACGTGTTGAGCCCCGTGGTTGCCCTCGGCCGCGGTCGAGAGACGCAGACGGCCGGTGCGTCGCAGGTTGCCAGCAAGGACCGTCCGAGGTGGTCCCGCACCCCACACCCCGCGAAGCGCCAGTCCCGGGCTGGTCAACTCCGCAGGATCCGCCAGCATTTCTACCGAGAGGTCGTCGACGCGCGGGATCTCAGGAAGGGCGACCAGCCGCTGCGCTTGCTGGCGTACAGCTTGGTGCCGAGTCCGGGGGCCCGACCCGACGAGGACTGGGGCACGCTACAGGCCGAGGCCGAGCAGCACGGTTACGCGATCGGCGCTCGGCTCCACGATGTGGCCGTCCCGGTGCCCACGACGTACATCCCCGCCTCCCGTGCGAGCCGGAGCATCTACACGCCTCCCTGGCAGCGCCCTGGCTGGCGGGAAGCCGAGCGGCAGCTCCGAGACGGCTTGGCGGAGGGCGTGATCGTCCTCGACCGGCACAACATCAGCTCCGATGACGACGAGTACCACGCCGTGATCATGCACCTGGGCGAGCAGTGCCGGGCGTTTGTCCACCTCGTGATCTCCGAGGAGCCCAGCGCGCCAACTTGAAGGCGTCCACTGCGCTGGATGGACAAGAAGGGCTGGGGCTGGAGGCAGATTAGCGCCCAGGTCCTCCTCATCACCACCGTGAGCGCCGCGCTCGCCATCACCTTCAAATACACCTGACCGGGGGCTGACCATGACTTTCGAGGGACACACCGATCGGGCGCCGCGCCTCCTGCCGCACCGCGAGCAGGGCGAAGCGCTCCTCGTCATCCAGGAGGCCACCCCGAAGGCGCCCAGCGAAGTGGGACTCGACCTCTTCGCCGTGCCCGCCGGCGAGGTGCAGGGGGGTGGCTTCGACCTCTCTCGCTTCCACCGGCTCTCCCGCCTGCCGGCCCCGGCGAACGGGGCGGTCTCGTCTCCGACTGACGGACCGCCGGACGCAGCCTGACTTCCCTCAAGCGAGCGCGGTGGCGAACGCCGCTGCTCCTCAGTCGTCGCCCACGCGCCTCGCCAGAGGAGCGCGGTCGCCCTGCACCACCCCCATCCATCCGTGAGCAAAGGTTGCAGATGAACCGTCCCTTTCTCGCTCTGGCCGCCACCATCGCCTTCGCGTCCGCGGTACACACCGCCCAGCGGCACCTGCAGCACCGCCAGTTCCTGGAGCTCGCGGTGCACCAGGCACACGGCCGCATGCTCGAAGTCGCGACGACACACCCGGACTTGGATCCGATATGGGTGCGCAACCATCCCAATCATGTCAAGGAGGGTGAATCGGGTCCTCTTCTGGTGTGTCAGTGGTGGCTTGAGTTCTGGCGCACCGGTCTCAACCTCGGTGTGTTCACGCCTGCCGTGCTTCGGCAGAACGCGAAGAACTTCATGCAGGACCCGGCGGCCCTCAAGGCGTGGGCGCTGTCCCGCCACGGGCGTGCTCGGCAGTGCCGAGGCCGGCGCGACCGCATGTACGTGGCGTTGCTCAACGCGGCCTTCGAGGAGGCCGGCGGCCCGGATCAGTACCCCGAGTGCGAACTCGAACCGGCTTCGGCCCTCTGAGGCGCGACGGCCACCCCCGACGAGAAGGACATCCCAATCGTGTTGTCAAGCCGCAGCCGTGACGGGAGGTGAAGCGTGATAGCGCGCTCCGTCACGGATCATGGCCCACAGGACGTTGAGGCGTCGGCGGGCGAGAGCGAGCAGGGCCTTCTTGTGTCCCTTGCCCTCGCTGCGCTTGCGCCGGTAGTACGCCTTGGATGCCTGGCAGGCCGGGAGGCTGGCCATCGCCGAGAGGTACATGGCCCGCAGCAGTCCGCGGTGGTAGCGGCGGGGTCTGCGCAGGTTGCCGCTGACTCGGCCGGAGTCGCGTGGCTGCGGGGCCAGGCCGGCGAACCCGGCCAGGCGGTCGGCACTGCCGAAGGCGTCCATGTCGCCGCCGGTCGTGGCGATGAACTCGGCCCCGAGTTTGGGCCCCATGCCGGGCAGGCTGAGGATCACTTCGGCGTGGGGATGCTCGCGAAACCGGGCCTCGATGAGGGCGTCGAGCTCGGCGATCTCTTCATCGAGGGCCATCACCCCCTTCGCGAGGCGGGCCACCATGGCGGCGGCAAGTGTCTCGCCGGGCAGCGCGGCCATCTGGGCCTGGGCGGCTTCCACGGCCATCTTGGCGATGGCGGCGGCGCCGCGGACCTTGCGGGTCTTCAGCCAGGTCTCGATGCGCTTGGCGCCGGCGCGGCGGATCGCGGCTGGAGCCTGGTAGCCGGTCAGCAGCGTGACGTGCCCCTTCTTCATGAGGTCGACCGAGCGTTCCAGCGCCGGGAAGATCTCCAGGAGTTGAGCCCTGAGGCGGTTGATCTGGCGAGTGCGGTCGAAGACAACGTCCAGGCGGCGGGTGGTCAGCGTCCGCAGATCGACAGCCAGCTCGTCCCCGGGCCGCAGCACCCCCAGGTCGCGGCGGACGCGGGCCTGGTCGGCGATGACGAAGGCATCGCGCTCGTCCGTCTTCCCCTCGCCCCGGTAGGACGCCGAGGCCTGGTGCACGGCAAGGCCGGTGAGATAGGTCATGGGCTGCCCATGCGAGAGCAGCAGTCCGATCAGCAGTGCGGCACCGCCGTGGTTGAGGTCGACCGCCCACAGGACGTCCGTGGATGTCGCCAGGACGTCACCGATCAGCTCCAGCAGCTCGGACTCGTCGTTCAGTACGCGGCGGGACAGCAGCCGTTCGCCGTCCCCGTTGATCACCATCGCATGGTGGTGCGTCTTGCCGATGTCCACTCCGGCCCAAATCTGGGGCACGGTCACCTCCGCCAGCTCGTCGTCACATCAACCCAGCAGACGACCTCGCCGACGTTGTCCTATGCAGCGATCGAGTCGCATCTCCCAATTGGCGGTCGAGTCGTCGCGGGGCCCCGGGCGGCCATGGACTTCAAGCCATCCAGCGGCTCGACCATGACAGCCATACCCAGGGCCCCTGGGCCTCGCCGATCTTACGAGTGACCAGTTCAGACCCACATCAATAGATAGGACGATCATGACCGTTCCCGCTTCGGAATCGCCACCAGCTCCGCCCGCGCCGAGCGACCACACGTCGCACGCTCTTCTCCTTGACCTCGACGGCGTCCTGCTCGACACCCGTCCGGTGATGCGGATGGCGTGGCGGAAGGTCCAAGAGCTGCACGGCGTCACCCTTCCGTTCCACGACTACGAGCGCCACCTGGGCCGCGAGTTCGGCGACATCATGCAGCGACTGGGCGTGGCCGACGCCGAGGCAGTCCGCCGGACGTACGAAGCGGAATCCGTCGCCGGCGCGCACCTCGCGCAGGAGTTCACCGGCATCGTCGAGATGCTCCACGCCTTCGTGGCCGCCGACTGGCGGCTTGGTGTGGTGACCTCGAAGCACGTCGACCGTGCGGCTCCTCTCCTCGCGCGCCTCGGGTGTCCCTTCGCGACCATCCGTACGCCCGCGGGGGCAGGCCGGACGAAGCCGGCCCCGGATCCGCTCCTCTTGGCCCTGGTCGATCTGGAAGTCGATCCCGCTGCGGCCGTCTACGTGGGGGACATGGCGGTCGACCAGGAGTCGGCCGCACGCGCCGGGGTCGCCTATATCCACGCTGGATGGGGATACGGGCAGCCCACGGCTCCCGCACCTGAGACGGCCGCTTCGCCCAGGGAACTGCTGTGCCTTCTCCGCCCGGCCAAGCAGCTTGTCGAAAGGAGCATGGTGTGAGTCCCCGCACGACTGGTGGTCTGGGCCTGGTCCGCTCCGCCTTCGCCGGGAAGCCGACATGGGCTCTCGTCGGTAGCGGCGCTCTGGCGCACGCGAGAGCCGACCACGTCCACACCGCGGAACTGGAAGCCACGGCCGTCGACCGGCAGGAACTGGGCGCCTGCGTTGAGGACGCCATGGCTGTCCTCGACAACTACGGAGCCTCGCTGGCCTCCACTCCGGGCGGAGCCGGCTGGCTCCACGTCCAGCACGTTCCCGTGCGGCGCTTCGTTGCCGAGATCGTGCGCAAGCTCCTGGCCCTGAACGCCTGGGAGCCGTTCGCTTCGGCGCCGGGGCCCTTGGCCCTGGCCCCGTACGAGGGACTCGTGGGACTGCGTTCGAGCAGTTCGCGTGAGTACCTGGCCTACACCGTGACCTGGTCCGGCATCGCGTACCTGCTCGGTGCTGCGGCACCGCACAACCCGACCCGCTCCGCCCAGCTACGCAACCGCGCCCGGACAGGTACGGCGAACACGGAGCCGAGTCCACTTCCCTCGAACCTCGGACGACAGGACGTTCTGGCGCTGTCCTGGACCTCCCGCCACGCTGCCACGCTGATGCCGGTTCTCAGCGAACTGGCGCGCGACGGGCAGAAGAGTCTCCTGCTCGATCTCGCCACCGATCCCGCAGAGCGGTGCAGCGCGGGATCGGTCACGGGCATCGAGCTGCGCTCGGCTCCGAGCGACCTCTTCACCCCTTCCGGCACCGCCGAGGGCCTACACCTGCCCGACGACGAGTACGTCGTCCACATAAATGGCCACGATGTTCAACTCGCACGGCTCGTAAGGCTCTTGTCGGTGCTACTCGAGACCAGCGGGGGCTGCACACAGCCGTCGTGGCGGACCCTGGTGCGGGCGGAGAGCTGGCTCGACGACATGCTGTCGACAACCCGGCCGCACACCGTCCTCCTGAGCAACGACACCAGCCCCCTCGGCGTGCTGGCCGCGCACGCCGCCGAGCGACACGGCGCGAATTCGGTTCACGTCCAGCACGGGGCGTGGACGGCGGAATCGGCCGCCTGGCCGGCCCTGCACAGCCGCGACATCATCGTCATGGGCGATCGGGACCTCGCTCTGGGACGAGCGTGGGTGCGTCACCCCGACGCCGAGGTGCACGTACTCGGACAGCCCCGCTTCGACGTACTCGCCGGCCTGGGCCGCCAGACGCAGCGGCGGTATCTGGAGAAGCTGCTGGCTCCGGGTGGCCGCCGCGCGCCCGCCCGGATCGCGGTGTGGGCCTGCCAGCCGTTCAGCCCCGATCACCTCAAGTCCCACGCGGACCTCCTCCTGGACGGACTCGGCAAGGCGGACGACGAATGGGGTCTCGTCATCGCTCCACACCCGGCGCAGGGAGCCGACGCCTACGCCTCTCTGGTGAAGCGGGACGGCGGGCCGCACGTTGCCGTGGCCGATCCCCGGGTCGGTGCACGAGGCTGCCTCGCCGGCGCTGACGTCCTGGCGAGCGCGCACTCGACGTGCGGTATCGAAGCCGCACTGCTCGGCGTCCCGGTCCTCGAAATCGGCCCGCCGGGCGAACGCACGCTGGACCTGGCCGGTCACGGTCTCGCGACCCGGTGCCACGACGCCGGTGGCGTCGCCGAAGCGCTTTCCGCACTGCGCGAGGCGCGTACGCCGATCCCGCAGACGGCCCTGGACGCGGTGTGCCGGTGGCGCGGCGACAGCGCGGCTCGGATCGCTCGCCTCATCACCGACCGCGCCGCATCCGCCACAGGGCCCGGCAATTCCATCCACCAAGATGCGGGCGCCTCTGCGTCGCCCCAGGACGAAGGAGCATCCGTCCGATGACACACCTCACCGCCGACAGCATGGCCGAACTGTTCTCCGGCGCCGTCACGCTGGCCAAGTCCGGTGAGAAGGTCAGCCCCCGGGGCATGGCCACCCGCGAAGTCCGTGACGTGCACCTGCTGCTCACCCAGCCGCGCGCCCGCCTGCTCCACGCACCGCCGGCCCGAATCGTGAACCCGGCCTTCGCGGTCGCCGAGACGGTCTGGCACCTGTCCGGATCCGACGCCTCGTGGATCTTCGACTACAACGACCGGCTGCGGCAGTTCGCCGACGACGGCGTCCTCCTGGGGGCGTACGGACCCAGGATGCGGAACTGGGCCGGCAAGGTGGACCAACTGGCCCGCGTCGTGGAGATCCTCCAGGCGGACCCCGACTCCCGGCGAGCCCTGATCCAGCTCTACGACCCGGCCCAGGACGCCGCAGGGCACAAGGACGTGCCCTGCACCCTCGGTTTCCGGTTCCACCTGCGTGCCGGCCGCCTGCACATGGCGACCATGATGCGCGGCCAGGACGTGTGGATCGGCATGCCGTACGACGTGTTCTTCTACACCGTGCTGCACGAGCTGGTCGCCGGGTGGCTCGACGCGGAACTGGGCGAGTTCCACCTGCACATCGGCTCGCTGCACATCTACGACGAACACGTGGAGCAGGCCGACGCGCTGACCTCGCTCTCGGCGAGCCCGATCATGCCCGACCTGCGAACGCCCTGGACGGGCTTCGCCAGCCTGCTCGACCAGGTCGAGGCTCACGACGTGACCGGCCACCCCGGCTGGGACGCGATGGCCGAGACGTTGCGCAGTTACCGGCTGTGGAAGGACGGCAAGCACGAGCAGGCATGGCGGGCGGCCGACAGGATCGACGGACCCCTCGGCCAGGCCCTCACCGCCTGGTACGGAGAGCTGAAACGGCGCTCGGCCGAGCGCGCCGCGACGGCCGGGGCGAGGTGACCGCCGCCATGAAGCGCACACCTTCCGTCGTCCTCGGCCTGTGCTCGTACACCCACGACTCGTCGGCCGCCCTTCTCATGGACGGTGAACTCGTCGGCTTCGTCGAGGAGGAGCGCCTCTCCGAGCAGAAGCACACTAAGCTCTACCCGGCCCGCGCCGTGGGATGGCTACTCGACCGGGCCAAGCTGAGCGCCGCCGACGTGGACGCCGTCGCCTACAACTTCCAGCCGGCCCGCTACCTCGCCGAGTCGCCCGCCGCCCTGCGCATGGCGCTCTCGCCGACGACGCGCGACCGGAGCCTGGCCCGTGCCCACGGCTTCGCCAAGGTGGCAGTGCGCACCCGGCGGCGGCTGCGTGTCCTGGGCAGCCAGTTCCCCTCTGCCCACGTCACGCCGGTCCTGCACCACCGCGCCCATCAGCTCACCGCCTTCGCCGCCTCCGGCTGGGAGGAAGCCGCCGTGCTCGTGGTCGACAGCCTCGGCGAGCGGCAGACCACCACCATCGCCCACGGCCACGGCACTCATCGCCCCCGCGCCCGAACACTGGAAGCGATCAACGACCCGGCCTCCCTGGGGTACGTGTACGGCGCTGTCACCGAGCATCTGGGCTGGCGGCGGGGCGACGAGGAAGGCACCGTCATGGCGCTGGCCGCCCTCGGCGAGCCCGCCCGCTTCCGCCACCTGTTTGCGAGGGCCGTTCGCACGACGGCTACGGGCTTCCACATCGACTCCGGCTACTTCCCGACGCGCACCCTCACGTCGGGATACCCGAGGACATCGCGGCGGTTCGTCGCCGAGACCTGCCCCGAGCGGCACACGAGCGAGCCGCTCACGGACGTCCACCGAGATCTGGCGGCTGCCCTCCAGGAGCGGACCGAGCAGGTGATGGTGCACCTCGCCCGCCGCGCCCGTGTGCTCACCGGCTCCCGGCGCCTGTGCGCGGGAGGCGGTGTCGCCACGAACTGCGTGAGCATCGGGAAGATCATCGAGTCCGGCATCTTCGACGAGGTGTTCGTGCCGCCGGCACCAGGTGACGCCGGAACCGCGATCGGTGCCGCCCTTGCCGTGCACGTCGATCGGCGCAGCCCTCGCCCGGTCGCAGGCATCGCCCGCACCTGCTACCTCGGCCCCTCCTACGAGGACCAGCCCCTCGACCTCACCCCCTGGCCCAGCCTCCGCCAGAAGACCCTGGGCATCGAGACCGCCGAGTTCCTCGCCGACCAGCTGGCCCACGGCACGATCGCCGGACTGTTCCAGGGCGCCGTCGAAGCCGGGCCACGCGCCCTGGGCAACCGCTCGATCCTCGCCTCCCCGCTGGAGCCCGGCGTCGTGGAGCGCCTGAACGCCACCGTGAAGTTCCGCGAACCGTTCCGGCCCTTCGCCCCCATGGTCCCGGCCGAGCGCGCTGACGAGTTCTTCACGCTCGGCCAGCCGGCGCCGTACATGTCCATGGCCTCCGGCGTGACCGACCAGACGCGCGAGCGCGTGCCAGCCATCGTGCACGCCAACGGCACCTCCCGCCTGCAGACCGTCACCCGGTCGCAGAACCCGTTCATGCACGCGGTGCTGACGGCTTTCGGCCGCCGGACCGGCGTACCCGTGCTGATCAACACCTCCCTCAACGTCAAGGGAAAGCCGATCTGCGGAACACCCGAAATGGCACTGGACTGCCTGGCCGACTCCGGACTCGACGCCCTGCTCCTCGAAGGGCGGTGGATCACCAAGTGAAGATCGGATACAGCTTCTGGGGCTTCCTCGGCAACGGCGTCACCGACACCCCGGACGGGGGCCGCAGCCACCGTCGCCCCTTCATCGACGCCCTACTCGCCCGCGGTCACGACATCGTCTTCCTCCAGGCCGACCGCGACCGCCTCGAAGCCGGCGACGACCTCGGCGACGCGTACACCTTCGACGACGGCACCCCCGCCATCGACGTCCTGTTCCTGGAATGGCGCTGGGCGATCCCCGGCCGCAACACCACGCTCTGCGGGACCGAGGGGCACACCTGCGACCTCCACCGGCAGGCCCAGCTCATCAACCACTACACGGTCCGGCACCGTACGCCCACCGTGATCTGGGACAAGGACCGCACCCTGCGGGCCGAGAGCGTGTGGCGACGTGCGGCCCACACCCTCGTCTGCGAGGCCGCGCTCGCGCCGACCCCCGGCGCGCGCTCCCTCCTCTTCCCCGTGGCCGAGGACCTCGTCACCCAGGCCGACCCCGTGGCCCTCGCGGCACAGCGGCGGGACCTCGTGCTCGGCTACGTGGGCAACCAGTACGACCGGGACGAGCCCTTCGAGCGCTTCTTCGCCCCGGCCGCCACCCACGTCGATCACCTGGTCGCCGGGAAATGGACGAAGACCGACCGCTGGCCGCACGTCCGCTTCGTGGGCCGGATCCCGTTCGAGGCCGCCGCCGGCGTCTACGGCCGGTCCCTGGCCACGGTGCTCATGCTGCCCGAGCGGTACGCCGCTGTCGGGCAGATGACCCAGCGCATCTTCGAGGCCGTACTCGCTGGGTGCCTGCCGCTGGCCCCGGCGGACATCCGCTTCGCCGACCGGTTCGTCCCGCCTGAGCTGGTCGTGCGCTCAGGCCACGACGTACTCGAACGCCTCTCCTACCTCCACGAGATCGCTGGCACCCAGCAGCACGCCGACCTGATCGCCGCGTGTGTGGACCGCCTGAGCCTGTTCGGCCTGACCAAGCAGGTCGACACCCTGGAATCCGCCCTGCACGGGCTCGTCGGGACCAACGCGACCGAGCAGGGAGCTGCCTGATGCAGACCGCTCGATGGGCCAAGGCGCCTGGATCATCCGATCGTGTCCCCGGGGATGGGCCCGGCGGACACCCGAACCTCTCTACGCTGGAGCACCATGAAGAAGGTCGCCATCGTCGGCTGCGGAGGCAGCGGGAAATCTCACGTGGCCCGCGAGCTGGGCACGATCCTCGACGCCCCGGTGACGCACCTGGACGCCGCGTTCTACGACGACGAGTGGAACGCGCTGCCCATGGACAAGTTCACCGACGCGCAGCGCGAGCTGGTCGCGCAGCCGCGGTGGGTGATCGACGGCAACTACAACTCGACGCTGCAGGTACGACTCGAAGCCTGCGACACGGTGGTCCTGATGGACGTGTCGACCGTGGCGGCGCTGTACGGGATCTTCTCCCGGCAGATCCGGCACGGGGCTGGGCACAAGGGCAACGGGGTGCACAACCGCATCCACTGGGGCGTGATCAAGTACGTCGCCACGTACCGGCGCAAGATGCGGCCCCGCGTGATGGCGAAGATCGAGGAGTTCGGCTCCGGCGCCGATGTGGTGCTGCTGGCCAACCGGCGCCAGACGCGCCGCTGGCTGCGGAAGGTGGCCGCCGAGCAGTCCTGAACGGCCCGCGCCCCCGGACAGGGGGTGCGGCATGAACGAGCCCAACCCGTTCCTGGACCCCGCCAGGCTGCAGGAGCTGTACGGGCATGCCTCGCGGCTGGCCGGACGGACCAGCGCCCTGATGCGTGCGAAGACTGCCGGCCGCCCCGTGCCCGAGACGATCGTCAGCCTGGTGCAGACCCACCACGGGCAGCCGGACCGGCTCGGCGTGGTGCTCGACATCGGCTGCGGTCGCGGCACGAGCAGCCTCGTCATCGCCGAGCAGCTCCGGCCACAGCGCGTCGTCGGCCTGGACGCTGCCCCCTCCCTGCTCGCCCAAGCCCGCGAGCGCGCCAAGGAGCTGCACGACACCACGGTGGACTTCGTCGAAGGCGACTTCCACGAACTCCCGCTGCCCACCGGGTCGAGCGACGTCGTCGTCGCCGCTTTCTGCCTCTACCACTCGCCGCGCCCCAGGAACGTCATCGCGCAGATCGCCAGGGTCCTCGCCCCCGGGGGCCTGGCCGTGCTCGTCACCAAGGGCCTCGACAGCTACCAGGAGATGGACCGGCTGGTCGCCTCCGCCGGCCTCGACCCGCGTGCTGCCCAACATGAGAGCCTCTACACCGAAGCCCACAGCGGTAACCTCGCCGACCTGACCGCCTCCTCGCTCGACGTGATCGCCGTCCTGGACGAGGAGCACGTTTTCACCTTCGACGGCCACGATCACACGGCGCAGTACCTGGCCACCAACCCCAAGTACGATCTCGCGCCCGGCCTGTACGGGAACCCCGGGGCCTTGGCCGCGACCCTGCACGAGTTCCTTCCCGACCAGCCGCTCACCACCCGGTCCCGCATCACCTTCGTCGTCGCCCAGCCGAACGAAGGACGGCCGGCATGAACCTCACGCCGTTCACCAAGCACTACGTAACACCGGAGCGCGCGACGGGGGCTGTGCGCCACTACCGGTGGATCAACGAGCACGCAAAGCCACTGCGGCAGCCTGCGCTCCACACCGTCGAGACGGACAGCCTGACGTTCGAACGGATCGAGGGCCGCTCCGTGCGCCCCGAGGATCTTCCGCGCATGGCGGAACTACTGGGCCACGCCCATGGTGCCGCCTGGGCCAGCGACCTGCGGTCCGCGTCGCTGGACACCCCGCACCACTTCCAGGACGGCACGACGTTCGACGACTACCTCGGCCCCCGGAAGCTCGCCCTACGGCGACGCCACGAGCAGGGCTACCTGCCGAACAGGGCGGCCTTGCACGCGATGCTCGGCCTGCTGGAAGCGACCGCCCAGGGACCATGCGCCTTCTACAAGGACAGCAACCCGCGGAACTTCATCATCACCAGCACGCAGGACATCGTTGCCGTCGACACCGACGACCTGTCCCTCGCCCCGATGGGCTACGACCTCGCCAAGCTCATCGCGACGCTCCACCTGACCTACGGACCGCTCACGGACCAAGCCGTCAACACTGCCCTGCTCGCGTACAACGCGGCAGCCCGACGCCACGACGCCCGGCTGGGCACGACGGACCGAGGCCGGCTCGACAGCTTCCTGGGCCTGCACGCCGTGCTCACCGCCCCGTACGTCGGCCGCAACGGCTACCGCTACAGCGTGCCCCTCCGTTTCCACCACCGAGGAGCCTCATGATCACCACCGAACTTGTCTTCGTACGACACGGCCAGGCCCAGTGCAACGCCGACGGCCTCGTCGGGGGCCCTCGTACCTGCACCGGCCTGACCAACCTCGGGTACGCCCAGGCCGAACAGGCCGCGCGCCGCCTGGCTACCGAACACCTGAAGAAGCCCTTCGACGTCGTCTACACCGGGCCGCGGATCCGTCTCGTCCAGACCGGCGAGATCATCGCCCAGACGCTCCAGATCCCAGTGCGCCACGACGGCCGTCTCGACGGCCCGGTCCACGGCGATGCCGACGGCAAGCCCTGGGACGCGGTGAAGACGGCCGCCAACGGTGGACCGCATGCGCATCCCGACACTCCCTGGGCCGATGGCTCCGACACCTGGAACGGATTCCTGAAGCGCGCCAGCAGGAACCTGAGCCAGCTCATCGAGGAGAACCACGGGAAGCGCATCGTCTTCGCGGCCCACGGGGAGACGGTGATCACCGCACACACCCTGCTGCTCGGCATCCCGATCGGCTCGCCGGCCGGCTTCACCCACAACCACGCCTCCATCACCCGCTGGCAGCACCACCGCAACCGCCTGGGCCAGACCCGCTGGATGCTCGACCGGCACAACGACACCGAGCACCTCAGTCTCCTCACCCCGGAGCCGACCCCGTGATCGCGACATCGGACGACCCCCGGATCCGACTGGCGCACCATTTCCTCGGCGCAGTCGAGATCGCACCGGACGCCGTGCTTCCGCCCCGGGTCGTGCGTCTGGAGGCCGTCGACGGGCGTCACTTCATCGCCAAACAGCACGCGGAGCGGGACCGGTACGCCGGGGAACTCCACGCCTACGGAGCGTGGAGCACCCACCTGACCGGCCATGCGCCGAAGCTGGTCGGCCGTGACGACGACACCCTCACCCTGCTGCTCACCGCGCTCAGCGGCGATCGGGCGGACACCGTGGCCCCAGGCTCACCCGAGGAGGAACTGGCCCATCACGAGGCCGGCCACGTCCTCGGCAAGCTCCACCGGGCCACCTCCATGCCCCAGGGTGGCGCCGTCGGCGCAGCGCTTGCCGAGCGCTTCCAGAGCTGGATCGACCGGGCCGTCCACACCGACCTGATCGACACGGCCGAGGAGAACCTGCTGAAGCACCACGCGGCAATCCTGGGAAACAGCCGCATGGACAGCGCGGTCTGCCATCTCGACTACCAGCCGCGCAACTGGCTGATAGGCGACACCTTCGGTATCTGCGACTTCGAGCACATGCGACATGACGCCCGCGTCCGTGACTTCGCCCGGCTCGAATTCCGACGTTGGCAAGCCGTACCCCACCTCCGCACCGCCTTCTTCGACGGCTACGGGCGTCCACCGAACGACACCGAACGACGCCTCCTGGAGTCCTTCGGCGCCATCGAGGCGGCCACGGCCCTGGTCAAGGGCCACCAGGAGAACGACCCCGCCCTCAGCGAGCACGGCAGAACCGTCCTGTCCCGGCTCACCTGACCTTCCCCTTCGACGACACCTCTCTGGAGATCCCCGTGCCACAGCACGAGCAGCCCCCGACCGACGCTGCCCCCCGACGGGCCGTGGTGACCGGCTCCGCCGGATTCATCGGCTCCCACCTCGCACACGCTCTCGTCCAGGCCGGCACCACCGTGATCGGCGTGGACCGCCGAGACCCGTCCACCGACCCCTCGGCCGCCGCCAACCTCGCTGCGCTGCGAGGGCGCCCGGGATACCACCACGTCACGGCCGACCTCCTCCACTGCGCGATCGACCCTCTTTTGATCGACGCGGACGCGGTCTTCCACCTCGCCGGAATCCCCGGTGTACGGCCCTCCTGGGGACCGCAGTTCGGCGACTATCTCGCGTCCAACGTGCTGGCCACCCACCGCGTCCTGGAAGCCTCCACCCGCATCGGTGTCCCCCGACTGGTCGTCGCCTCCTCCTCCAGCGTCTACGGTCCGACCGACGGCGGCGCGAGCCTCGAGGCCGACCGCCCGAGACCCGCCTCCCCGTACGCCGTGACCAAACTGGCCGAGGAGCAGCTCTGCCTCGCCTACGCCGAGCGCGCCATCGGCCCCAGCGTCGTCGCCCTGCGGTACTTCACCGTCTACGGTCCCCGGCAGCGCGCCGACATGTTCACCCATCGCGCCCTGCACGCCGCCCTGACCGGACAGCCCCTGCGTCTGTACGGAGACGGCCACCAGCGCCGCGACTTCACCTACATCGACGACGTGGTCGCCGCCACGATCGCCGCCGCCGTCGTCGTGCCGACCGCTCACGGTGCCATCAACGTCGGCGGCGGATCGAACGCATCGCTGCTGGACGTGATCAACATCGCCACCAGCCTCACCGGCCGCGACATCCAGCTCCACCAGGACCACGCGCGCAACGGTGACGTCCTCCTCACCCGCGCCGACCCCAGCCGCGCCCGAGAAGTCCTCGGCTGGCAGCCGCGAGTCGACCTCCACAGCGGACTGCGCGCCCACATGCAGGCGCTGGCTGCCCAGGTTCCGGACTACAGCCGGGCCGCGTAGCCCTACGCCTCGGAGCCCGAGAGGAGTGGTAATGGAAACTCCCGAGCGAGCGCGACTGGACGCCTTCTTCCGGCAGATCACCGCGCAGTTCCCCGCTGGCGAGACGATCACGACGCTGGTCATCACGCACCTGCTCCCGGAAAGACCAGCGTTCCTGCGCGCCATGACCGCGGTGTCCACGGTCGGCGCCGTACTGCCCAAGCCCCGGTCGATCCACCAGTTGACCCTCGACGCCGTCCGCCGTGCCCTGCCGGTCCACGACCTGACCCGGGAGCGGTTCACCGACGAGACACAGGCCCTGGACTACCTGGAGGACACGGCCGGCGGCCAGGACGTCGTCCTGGTGGACATCGGTGGGTACTTCGCGGCGAGCCTCGACACCCTCGTGAGCAAGTTCTCCGGCCGCATCCTCGGCGTCGTCGAGGACACCGAGAACGGTCACCAACGCTACGCGGCCCTCGACTCCCTACCGTGCCCGGTCGTGTCCGTGGCCCGTTCCCCGCTCAAGGACTGCGAGGACCACCTCGTCGGCCGGTCGATCGTGTTCTCCACCGACGCCCTCGTCCGCGCCCGCGGGGACATCCTGACCAGCCGCAACGCCTGCGTCATCGGCTTCGGCAAGATCGGCCGCGCCATCGCCCAGACCCTGCGCGCCCAAGACCTGCGCGTCACGGTGTACGACAGCGATCCGGTCAAGCGGGTGCAGGCGCACTCCCTCGGCTTCCGCACCAGCGCGTCCACCACCGAGGCCGTCCGCGACGCGGAACTCGTCCTGTGCGCCACCGGCAATCACGCCCTGCGGCATGAGGACTTCGCCGCCCTACGGAACGGCGCGTACCTCGGATCGGTGACCTCTTCCGAGGACGAACTCGAACTCAGCAGCCTTCACGACCTGTACGAACGCATCTCAGTCGGCACCCAGTTGACGCGATACGAGGTCACCGGCCACTACTTCTACGTACTCGCCGACGGCGGTGCCGTCAACTTCGTGCACGGCGCCGCCGTCGGCGCGTACATCCACCTCGTCCAGGCCGAGATACTCGCCGCCACCGCCGCACTCAGCCACGCCCGCTTCCCGCCCGGACTGCACGAGATGCCGGCGGCCGACCGCGACACCATCGCCAGAACCTGGCTCCGCCACTTCGAAAGGTGACTCCGGTGCCTCCCTCCACCGACCACGTCCGCTCTGTCACCGAGGCTTACCTCGCCCGCCACCCGGACGAACGTGAGTCCCTCACCCTGCTGTTCGCCGCACTCGCCGGCACGGACCACCCCACCAGCCGCAAGACCTTCCCCGCCCATGTGACCTGCAGCGCCATCCTCATCAACGGCGAACGGCTCGTGCTGCACATCGCGCACAAGGCATCCGGGAAACTGCTGGCGCCCGGCGGGCACAACGAACCTGCTGACCGGAACCTGCGCGACGCCGCCCTGCGTGAACTGCACGAGGAGGCCGGCATCCCGCCCAGCGCCGTCGTCCCCCTCGTCGGCTACGAGGACGTCCCCCTCGACATCGACGTGCACACCATCGAGGCAAACCCGTCGAAGAACGAGCCCGCCCACCACCACGTGGACTTCCGCTGGGCCTTCCACCTCGGTGCAGAACACGCGGTGACGCTTCAAGAAGAGGAGGTCGACGGCTACGAGTGGCGGCCGTTCGCAAGCGCTGCTTCACCCACCGTCCGCGCCAAGCTCGCCCTGCTCACCTGAACTGCCCACTCCACCCCGACCCCAGGAGGACGCCGTGGCCGCCACCACAGCCCAACCGACCGGCGCCAAACCGCGCCGGCACATCGCCGTCATACCCTGCCGATGGGGTGCTTCGCGTTTCCCCGGCAAACCACTGGCTGTCCTCGGCGACAAGCCGCTGTTCTGGCACGTCCACCAGCGCTGCCTGGAGGCGAAACGTCTCGACGGAGCCATCGTTGCGACCGATGACGAGCGCATCGAAGCAGCGTGCCGACAACTGGGCATCGAGTGCATACGCACCGGGGAGCACCTCACCGGCACCGATCGCGTCGCGGAGGTCGCCGAGCGCCTGCCGGCGGAGGCGTACATCAACGTCCAGGGCGACGAGCCGTTCATCTCGCCGACCGCCATCGACGACGTCTCCGAGGCCCTGGAGTACACGCCGCCGGGCACTCTCGCCGTGAATGCGTACACCGAGCTGGTCGACGTCGGTGCCGTCCTGGACCACAACGTCGTCAAGGTCGTCGTCACGGCCCGCGGCGAGGCCCTGATGTTCTCGCGCCAGCCCATCCCCTACCCGAGGGGCGACCGCCCGAAGTACCTCCGCCAACTGGGCCTCTACGGCTTCACCGGCTCAGCTCTCCAACGCTTCCGCCAGCTCCAGCAGGGGCCCCTGGAGCGAGCCGAAGGAGTGGAGATGCTGCGCTTCGTCGAACACGGCCACGCCGTGCACATGGTTCCTGTCCTGGACGACGGTGTAGCGGTGGACACCCCGGAGGATCTGGCGCGAGCCGAGCGCCTCCTCGATCAGTACGACGGAGCGGTCAGTACGCGTGGGACCGCAGGGCGTTCTGCACGGTGTGACGGAAGCACCTCACCCGCGACTCGTGACCAATCTCTGGAAAGCCCCCGCTCTCACTCCCAGCGAACAGCAGCTCCTGGGCCAGGGCTTCGGCGTAGTCGGACGGTGTCCGGTTCGTGCTGCTCTGGCTGCTGAGCTGGCTCCGCGAACGTGACAGGCACGGGTTTCCAAGATCATGGAGTTCTCTACGCCCCGTGATCCCAGTGGAAGACCGTGCCTGCCGACGAACCATCGCCGATCCTGCCTGTCCTTGACCAGCTCCGCGAGCACCCCCAGCTTGTACCCGAGGAGGTTTTGGGCCTGCTGGAGCGGCTGGCCGAGGTCCCAGACCCGCGGGATCCGCGCGGCGTGCGCCACGCCTTGGCCGTGGTGCTCGCGCTGACCGCCTGCGCGGTGCTGGCTGGCGCGACGTCGTTACTGGCGGTCGGCGAATGGATCGCCGACGCGCCGGCCCACGTGCTGGAACACCTCGGGGTTCGCCCCGATCCACTGCTGCCGCGCCGCCTTGTGCCCTCGGAGCCCGCGGTACGTCGGCTGCTTGCTCGCGTTGACGGCGATGCGTTGGACCGGGCGGTCGGCCGCTGGCTGGCCGACCGCCGCCCTGATACAACCCCGAGTGCCGGACTTCGGGGCCTGGCCGTGGATGGCAAGAGCTTGCGGGGCGCGGCCAAGGCCCAGGGCCGGAAGATCCACCTGCTCGCCGCACTGGAACACACCACCAGCTTGGTCCTGGCGCAACTGGATGTCGGCGAGAAGACGAACGAGATCACCCGCTTCGAGCCCCTGCTGGATGCGATCGCCGACCTGGCCGGCGTGGTCGCCACCGTCAACGATCTGCTCTTCCCCGCAGCCCGCCAGGCCATCCAGGTCAGGCGGCGCCGCACCGACCGCAAGACCGGCAAGACCACCGTCAAGACGGTGTACGCGGTCACCAGCCTTACCGCTGAACAGGCCGACCCCGCCCAACTCGCCCGACTGATCCGCGGCCACTGGCAGGTCGAGGCCCTGCATCACGTCCGCGACACCACCTTCGCCGAGGACGCCTCCCAGCTACGGACCGGCAACGCACCCCGTGCGATGGCCACCTGGCGCAACCTCGCCATCGGCGCCCTGAAACTGGCCGGGACCACCAACATTGAAGCTCCGCCATCTTGAAGTGGCTGGTCAGCGGGGTGGCGTGTCCTCGTTTCGGGGTGCTCGTGCTGGTCGTGGGCGGCAGTCTGTGTTGTAGATCGTCCGGCGGGGTGGTTTTGCCGATGAGTTCACCGTCCTCGAACGGTCTATCCAGCGACACGACCGTTCTCGACAGGAGTGCCATGTCCACCATCCAGCCAGTGATCGTGACTGCCGACCAGGACGTTCTGCTCGGCTTCTATACGAAATTGTTCGGCGCTGAGGAGATCTTCCGGGTACCGGCGGAAGGCCCGGCCTTCTACCTCGGCTTGCGCATCGGCGACAGCGACCTCGGGCTGGTGGCCAAGGCGAACCCGGGGACCGGGGCGGCGCCGCGGATCCTGCTCAGCATCGGTGTCGACGATGTCGACGAGACGCTCGGCCGGGTGGCGGCGCTGGGCGGCTCGGTCCGCGGCGGCCCCAACGACATGCCGTGGGGACAGCGCGTCGCCCACATCCAGGATCCCGACGGCAACCCGGTGAACCTCACTCAGCCGATCCCGGCCCGGTGACGCTGTTCCGGGGGATGTGCTGATCGTGGGCTAACTGCGGTAGAGATCAATTGTCGGTAGTGGCCTCGATGTTCGTCAGGACGAGCAGCGCGTGAAGCAGGTGGGTGGCGCGGGCGGGGTCGGTGCGGAGCTTGGTGAGGATCCTCCAGTTCTTCAGGTGGGCGAAGCCGTGCTCGACGGGGGCGCGTCCGGCGGCGAGGACTCGGTTGGCTTCCTTCTCGGCGGGGGTGAGCTTGCGGGCGCGGGTGGCTTTGAAGCCGGTGACGACCACGGGGTCGTCCGGTTCGTCGTCCAGGCCGAGGAAGCCGAGGTCGGCCAGGGCGCCGAGGCCGACGGTGCGCAGGTGGGCGAGGATGTGGTCGCGGCGGGCGGCGGTGATGTCGTGGGTGCGGCCGGGGCGGGCGGCGGAGATCCAGATCAGGCGGCCCTTGTCGTCGGTGAGGGCGAGGACGTGCAGGCCGTGGCGGTGGTGTTTGCCAGAGCAGTTCGGTCGGTTCGCCTTCCCGGTACGGCGCTGGGTGGGGATGAGGGTGCCGTCGATCAGGACGACCTCACCGCCCCGTTTGGCGATCTTCTTCAGGGTGCGGTCCAGCCGCGGCGCCCGGGCGGCCAGCAGGGCGATCAGCTCGTCGCGTCAGCGCCGGATGGTGGTGGCGGAGACGTCGTTGCGACCGGCCATGTCGGCCAGGCGCTGGTCGTGCCGCAGCACGGCCAGGACGATCACCGCGATCTTCCCCGGTGGCAGCGCCCGCCACCGGGACCGTATCGCCTTCAGATGGCGTCGCAGCAGGTCGGCGAGGTGGTTGACGGTGTGCGTGGACAGCGGCAGGCGGCACTGGTAGACCAGGGACACGGTGTCCCCGGCATGGTCGTTGGTTTTCGTCACACAATCCCAACGGCCGCCGGAGGCATCGCAGTTACGCTCCTGGCCGCTCCACTTGCCCGGTCACGGGCGGGCGGTGAACTTTCCGTCGGGCCGTTTGTGCAGCCAGCCGCGGTCGGCCAGCTTCGTCAGCTTCCCGCGCAGCGGTTCCAGCTTGCCCCGCACCCCGGTATCGAGCCCCAGAACCTCGCCGATCTGCCGGGTGGCGACCGGACCGGCGGCCTGTCGCACGGCGGCCAGGATGCGCTGGTACTCCGCCGGCAGCACACCGTCCTCCACACCGGGCGCGCGGTCTGGGACCAGCCGCACCGCCCGCCCCGCCACCTGGACGATCGGCGACCCGGCCTCCGCGCGCTCGTCGGCGATCTGCTCGGTCATCCGCTGCAGTACCCGCTCGGCCACGGCGAGTTCGTCCCGCTCGGCCCGCACCTCCGCCAGCTGCTTGGCCAGTTGCTCTTCGAGCCCGTCCAGCTCCGCGCGTCGCGCGGCGATCCGCTCCAGCACCTCGGGGTCCGTCATGCGCCGGATCGTAGGAGCGGCACCGGCGACCGCGGATGGGAATCCGCAAAACCGCCCCGCCAGACGATCTACCCCGCAGACTGCCGCCCACGACCAGCACGAGCACCCCGAGACGGAGTCACACCAGACCCCTGACCAGCCACTTCAAGATGGCGGGGCTTCATTGCAGCCGACCTGCGCCGCAACGCCCGCGATCCACGCCGCCCGCTCGCAATCCTCGGCCTCATGAGACGGCAAAACGGGCGTCACGCGGGCACGCCGCAACCTGCCGCCTTGGCTATGCCCCCCAATGTCGGTGGTGTCTGATGGGATGCCTGCGTGCCAGATCACTACCTGTTTGCCGAGATCAACGTGGAGTGGCCCGATCCCACGACCTACGAGGAGATGGCGCGCGCGTGGCTGGATGGGGGCTTTGCCGCGCTGGCAGGCAGCCATCGACAGGCACTGGAGGAGGGACCGAAGCTGCCTATGGAAGCAATGCGGCGCAGCATGCCATGCGGACCGCCGCACGCTGCCTGGGGCTTCGTCTCGATCGCCCGCCACGACGGGCGGCAGCTGCGCCGTTCCAGCCGCGTGATCTCGGCGCGAAGCATGTCGTGGTTCCTGCGCCAGTTGGCCGATCCCCCGCGCACCGCGACGATCGGGCTCTCGGTCCTCGACGAACGCGGCTACCCAGGTAGAAGCCCTCTGCGAATCACGGTCGACCGCCCCGAGGCCCGGGATTGGCCGGAGGCGATCGATTGGGCGGTACTGTCCTGCAGAATTCCCGAGGGGGACTTGCTCGACCCCACACAGCAGGAGGTAGTGCTCCGCTTCCTGCGCGGCATCAGTGAAGGTATGGACTCGTCCTTCGCAAATATCACCTACGACGACGGGCTGGGCAAAACGGGTCTCGAACGCACGCTGGGTCCTCCATGGAAGTTCCCCTACGAGACAATCCCGATGAGCCGTCAGGCACTGCGTGGATACGAGTGGTGGACGATCTGCCCAAAGGAACTGGCCGGACCCCTCGGCGGTGCAGGTGCCCTGCGCGCCACCGGCGCGTTCCATGAGGTGGTCCGCCTGCCGTCGGGCGCGTTGTGGCTACAGGCGACGAAGCACTACCGGGACTACGGCCCCGACGCGTACGCAGCGGTGTTCCACGCGCTGGCCCCGGCCCTCCCTGCTGGCATACCGAAGCGCTTCGATCGACGTGACGACGAACCGGCAGAGCGCATCGTCTACCTCGACGCGTCAGCCGTCAGACCGTGACGACACACACAGGCGACCGAACAAAAATGACGTCAGTAACGGCCGGATGCCGTCGCCAGCCAGGCGGCGCCCCCCTCGGGGATGCTGTTCTCAGCCGCGGACACGACACCGTTCGCTCTGTGGTCCGCCACAAGGGACCTGGACGAACTGCCCGAAGAGCTGTGACACGGTCGCGTCCAGAACGCCTGGACCATGGAAGCCGTGTCTGTCGAGGTGCCCTGCGGCTGAGCTCGCAGACCATTACGAACCAGACGTCGCGAGACTACGCCGAAGCCCTGGGAGTCGCCGAAAAATAACTTCTCGATCTTGATGGGTTACGGGGGTGTGAGGTCGTGTCCGGCGATGGCGGCGAGTTGTTCGGCCGTGGTCACGGTGAGAGGGCCGGTGGGCACGGTTTCCCCCAGCGCGGTAAGGACTGAGGCGGCGTCCCGGATGGTGGAGCCGATCCTTGTCTTGGTCAGGCCGGTCGTTTCGGCGAGTAGTGCGTGGGTCATGGACCAGCGCTTTTTGAGGAGGAGGACGACGATGTGGTCGGCGGCGGACAGGCGTCGGCCGCCTGCGCCGGGACCGCCGTCGGGGCGTTTGCCGGGAAGCAGGATCGGGGGGTGTTCGGCGAGGTAGCCGCGGTAGCGGGTGACGAGGTCGTCGAAAGCCGGGGTTTCCAGGCCGGTGAGGCTGGGGTGCCGGAGCCAGGCAGGGGTCTTGTCCCCAGGTGGGAACCGGCCGAAGGACGGGTCGCGGGGCGGCGGCGGAGCCGGTGGGGCGAGGGGTTCGGGACGCAGCGTGTAGTTCCAGGTGCCGTGCCACTCGTGGGGGGTGAGCGGGAGGCGCTCCATGACCTCGTCGGGGACGGTGACGCCGGTGGGGTACTGGCCGGGGTCGAGCTCGGCGTGGACAGTGAGGCCCGTGCTCGTGGTGACCGCGCCGATGGTGTTGACGACGACCTCATGGCTGGTCAGCGGGCGTCCGCGCCAGTTCGTGCTGATGCGTGAGAAGAGCCGGTGCTCTATTTTGTTCCACTTCGACGTGCCCGGAGGGAAGTGGCAGACCGTTACGGTCAGGCCCGCCGAGAGGGCGAAGTCCGCGAGTTCCTTCTTCCACGCTTTCACCCGGTAGCCGTTCGAGCCGCCGGCGTCGGCGGTGATCAGCAGACGGGTCGCGTGCGGGTATCGGTGCCGGCCTTCGCCGTCCCACCAGCGTCGGAGCGTGGCCACCGCGAACGCGGAGGTGTCGCCGTCGCAGCCCACCGACACCCAGCCGGTGTCCGCGGACAGGTCGTAGATTCCGTACGGGACTGCCTTCTGCGCGTTCTTCTCGGGGTAGTCGTGGGCCCGCACCCTCACCGGCTCACCGCTGCGATGCCACTCCCGCCCGATAACCGCGTAGTCGCCCAGTACTTCCTTCTTCTTGGCGTCCACGCTGATCACCGGCTCACCGGCTCCGGTGAACTCCTGGACCTGGCCGTTGATGTAATGGAACTGGGCGTCCCGGTCCGGATGACGGGCTCCCTCGGTCGTCCGGCTGGTGCCCTGCAGGGAGAAGCCCTCCTCCTTCAGCAGGGCCGCAACCGTGTCGGACCCCACCCGGAATCCCTGGGCGGTCAACTCACCCGCCAGCTTCCGTGTCGACTTCGTCGTCCACAGCAGCGGCGACTCCGGATCACCCCGCTGGTCGGGTTCCACCAGCGCCAGCAGGGCCGGCAACAGACCGGGGTGCTTCTCGCGCAGACGTCTCCGGCCCCCGCCCTCCCGCCTCACCCGGCCCGAGGGCCCCGGCCCGCCGACCAGTTCCGCCACCCCGCGCGAGACCGTCTCCTCCGACACCCGGGCAGCACGAGCGACCAATCGGACACCGCCATACCCCAGAGCCCGCGCGTCCGCTCCCAGCACCAGCCGGCGCCGTCGTTCGTCCAGATGCGGCAACAACCGGGCGAACTTCTCCGCCAGCACCGCCTCGATCCCCTCCACCACAGCAGCACCCTAAGGCCCCAACAGCCCTACAAGACACCGAAGTTATTTTTCGGCGACTCCCTGGCCGTAGGTACATCCCGGCTTTCGGCTTGCCTTGCCTCACTAACACGCCCCCGCTGATCCATGAATCCACCAGATCGTTCACCTGCCCCATGAGTCACATAGGGCAGCCCCTGCGTACTTTGACATATGGCCAATCTGGCGATCGAGTGAACTGCCAAGTAACACAGAGTGGCTTTGATCACGTTATGTACGCACCGAAGGCGGCTGGTTGCCATACCTGCCCCGACTTTGCGCGGCGGTACCGCTGGGGTCACACTCACGCGAGTGCTGCCTGCGAGCTCGGCGAGGGAGTGGTTGAAGCGAAGGCGGGCCAGGGTCGTCAGCGCCTGGCGGCTGTGGGTCAGCCGCCGTTGGGTGCTTATCTGTCGTCGTCGAGCGGCCAACCCCCGTCGCGCCAGTTGCAGGTGATCCAGCTCAAGGGCGCGAGGCATGATGCAGCCATAGAGCCTGCCCTGCGCCAGGTCGTAGGCGGCGAAGAGGTAGTGGGCCCCGTGAGGTTGGGTTCGAGATGCCGAGCGCGTCGCGGAAGTCAGCTCTGAAGGGAGCGATGTGCCTTCTCAAGTGCACGCCTCTCAAGTACGAGTTGATCGAACGCCGCGTCACTGATTACAGGTGCATCCTTGACGTGATAGCGGAACCGGTGGTCGTCGATCTCTGTACAGAGGTTCGCGTGTCGTGTGACTGCCTCCGCAGGAGACAGTTCCTCTGCTCGCTGCGGGGTATCTGGGGCTACGGGACTGGCGGCGGAGAGAGAAAGCAATTCCAGAAGATCGGTCTCGGAGATGACCTCGATGTCGTGCCCGGCGTCGAGGAGTTGCTGCGCCTTCTGGTGCTTCCCGCTGAGCGTCATGCCGGGGGCAAAGCGCGTAGGGTCGGCAGTACCAACGACCAATATGTCCGTCTTGCGGCTCACCCCGGTCGTGGCTTGTGCGCCGACGTCTGCCAGGCGTTGTTGCGCTTCAGTGCGGGTCAGGGAGCTCAACGTGCCGGTGATACAGACATGACGCCCGTACAAAGCACCTTCGGGATCGGCGTCAGGATTCGCTGTCGGGACGGGCGGGCGCTTCTCCTGAACGCGTCGACGGCAGTTCGACCATGATCCGGAATCCGGGTAAAGCCGGCCGTAGCGAATCTGGAGCTTCCGCATGAGGTCGTCGAGTCCGTCTGCCCCGTGCTCAGCCAAGGCGGCGAGCATGACGCGAGCTGCGGTGTCGGCGTCCGCCTGAGCGTCGTGATGAGGCCCCTCCATGGATACGCCCGCGGCCTCCGCGACGAACGGAAGCCGATAGGCGAGCAGTCTCCACGTGTGGCGAGCGACAACTAGCGAACAGGCATACCGAAGTTCCGGCCACTGCAGGCCCGTCTCTGTACAGGCCGCGCGCAACGCTCCGAGGTCGAACGCGGCATTGTGCGCGACCAAGGGACGTCCGTCGGCGAAGTCGAGGATTTGCCCCAGAGTCGCTGGCCAGGCAGGCGCGCTCTCGACCATCGACGCAGTGATGCGATGGATGGATGTGTTGTACGCCGCGAAGCCGCCGCCACCGGGAGGGCTCACCAGGGTGGTGAACCGCTCCGTGATCTCGCCACCCACGACAGCTGTCATGCCGACTGAACAGATACTCCCAGGCCAGTAGTTGGCCGTCTCGAAGTCGATCGAAACCCAGGCGTCACTCATGATTCCTCCCCGAAGTCCTTGAAATCTTCACACACTCGGTGAGGTTCGGGGAGTTGGTCCAGAAGTGGGCCATGGAACGCGGTCAGGATGTGCACGCCACCTGCAGTCTGCCGTCATGAGGCTGCCTGGGTGTTGAAGGAGGAGCGGGCGAAGTGTTGAAGGAACCGGCCGGCGACGCCGTGCAGGCCGGGAGACGTTGTCAGTGCCGTCTGCCACCATCCCGGCCATGCCCATCAGCCGGGAGTACGCACGCTCCCTCTTCGCGGACCTGACGCAGAACGCCACGGTCCCGCTGGACCCTGACGAGCTCCTTCACATGCCTGGCCTGCGGCAGCACGGCCACGTCTTCTTCGGCGACATAGGGGTGCGCTGCTACAAGTACAAAGCCCGCTGGACGTATGACGAATGCGACATCCGCGCCGCCGGCCGCGCGTTCGCGGACATGGAGGTGCGCCTGGATGACGTCGTCGACGTGCAGCTGCCCATCTACCGCGACATCCCGGAGCGCGACCCGGAGGAGTGGCACTGGCCCAACTGGCGGCGCCGCCTGGTGTCGTGGATGTTCGACAGGGCCCGCGGCCAGCTGGGCGAGCAGGGGCGGCACTGCGACGGGTGGGGCTCCT
The DNA here is from genome assembly GCF_006540305.1 of Streptomyces sp. 6-11-2. Classification (GTDB taxonomy): domain Bacteria; phylum Actinomycetota; class Actinomycetes; order Streptomycetales; family Streptomycetaceae; genus Streptomyces. The sequence goes on from NZ_BJOR01000001.1 coordinate 6,707,518, forward strand.
GGCGGAACATCGGCGCGAACGGGCTGCCCGGCGAGCTGACGTGGGAGGAGTTCGTCGCGTCCAGCAGCAGCCACCGGCACGCCGGGCCCGTCAGACGTCGGGTCAGAGGACCGGGACCCTGTTCCAGGGCCGGACGGCCTCGATCGCCGCCGCGGCGCGGAACACCGTGGTGTCGTCGTAGGTGCGCCCGACGACCTGCACCCCCGTCGGCACTCCGGTCGAGGCGAAACCGGACGGCACGCTCAGCACCGGGCAGCGGCTGGCGATGTTGAACACCGTGGTCATCGCGGCTTCCAGGTAGAAGTCCAGCTCGACTCCGTTGATCACGACCTTGGTCGAGAGGTAGTCGTCGTCCGCCTTGAGCGCCGGGACGGCTGTGGTCGGGCACAGCAGGACGTCGTAGCCCTCCAGCAGGGCGCCGAGCGTCGTCTGCACCGCGGCCTCGATCTCAAGGCCCTGCAGGAAGCTGCCGGGTTCGCGGACGGCCTCGGCGGCCCGCCGGGCGAAGTCGAGGGCGTACGTGGTGAGCCGGTCACCGTGCTCGGCGGCGACCGACCCTATGTAGGGGCCGAAGACGGAACCGAAGTGGATCATCGCTGCCCGCATCACGTCCGCCCGCATGATGGGGACCTCGACTTCCTCGACGACGGCCCCGGCCGCGCGCAGTGCCTGGGCGACCGCGCGGGTGTTGGCCTCGACCTCGGGATCGACTGGCCAGTCACCGAGGGTGACCGAGAGCGCCACCCGCAGGCCCTCGGCGCTCTCGAACCGCTCGGGCAGCACGAGTTCGGGCCGCAGCGAGACCGCGTCCAGGGGGTGGGGTCCTGCGATGACGTTCTGCAGCAGGGCGCAGTCGGCGACGGTGCGCGCCATCGGACCGTCGTGGCAGTACGTGTCGAGGTTGAACGGCGTCATCGCGGGCACGCGCCCGTACGGCGGTTTGAAGCCGACCGTGCCTGTGTACGAGGCGGGGATGCGGATGGAGCCGCCGATGTCGGAGCCGGTCGCGAGCGTCGTCTCACCCGCCGCGAGCGCGGCACCCGCGCCGCCGGAGGAGCCGCCCGGGGTGTATTCCAGGTTCCACGGGTTGCGGGTGACTCCCCACAGCCGTGACTGCGTGTACCCCGCACAGCTGAACTCCGGGGTCGTGGTCCGCGCGTGCACGATGCCGCCGGCAGCCTGGACCCGCTCGATGACCGGGTGCGTCTGCTCGGCGATCTCGTCCTGGAATGCCAGGGAGCCGTCCGAACTGCGGCGGCCCGCGATCGGCTGCTCCTCCTTCGTCGCGACGGCGAGACCCTCGAGCGCGCGGGGCGCGCCGCCCTTGCCCATGTACCGTGCCTCGGCCTCGCAGGCGGCGGCGAGGGCCTCCTCGAAGATCCGCTCGGCGAGTGCGTTGACCTTTGGTTCGACGGCTTCGGCGCGCGCGATGACCGCGGTCATCAGCTCCACCGGTGACAGGGAGCGGTCGCGGAACCGACGCAGGGCCTCGGTGGCCGGCAGATGGGCGAGGTCGGTGAGATCGGTCATGTGATGTTCCTCCGTGATGAGTTGGAAGGGTCAGGCAAGCGCGCGGCGGCCTGCGGAGATGCGGTCCGGATCCCATCCGGGCCGCGGTACGGAGTCGAGCAGGAGGCGGGTGTAGGGATGCTCGGGGGTGGTCAGGACAGTTGTCGTGGGGCCGGATTCGACGATCTTTCCGGCCCTGAGCACGACCACCTCGTCGGTGATGTGCCGGACGACCGCGAGGTCGTGGCTGACGAAGAGGAAGCCGATGCCCTCGTCGCGGCGGATGCCGGCGAGCAGGTCGAGGATCTGCGCCTGGATGGAGACGTCGAGGGCGGCGACCGCCTCGTCGAGGATGAGCACCTGCGGTCGGGCCGCCAACGCCCGGGCGATCGCCACGCGTTGACGCTGCCCTCCGGACAACCGGCGGGGCAGGGCCATGGCCTCGCGCTCTCCCAGCCCCACCTGGTCGAGGAGTTCGGCGACCCGCCTGCGCCGCGCCGGCGCGTCCAGCGGGAAGTACAGGCGCAGGACCTCTTCGACGCACGCGCTCACGCTGATGCGGGGGTCGAGGGAGAGGTACGGGTCCTGGAACACCATCTGGATCTCGCGGGCGCGGGCCAGCCGTTCGGCCCGGCCGCGGGTGCGTGCCGAACGGTCGCGTCCGCCCAGGTGGACCGTGCCGGCATCGGGTGTCTCGAGGCCGACGAGTATGCGTGCCGTGGTGGTCTTGCCGCAGCCGGACTCGCCGACGATGCCCAGTGAGCCTCCCGGCCGCAGAGTGAAGGAGACGCCGTCGACCGCCGCGTGGCCGCCGAACTCCTTGCGCAGTCCGTCCACCACGAGACCGGACGCGCCGGTGCTCCCTGTCACGGCAGTCACAGCAGTCACAGCAGGATCCCTTCTTCGGCGCGCAGGCAGGCGACCAGACCCTGGCCGTCGTACTGCCGCAGGGCGGGCTTCTCGACCGGGCAACGCTCCTGCGCATGCGCGCAGCGCGCGGCGAACGCGCACCCGGCCGGCGACTCGGCGAGCGAGACCGGGCGGCCGGGGATGGGCCGTGGCGGCGCCGCGTCGGGTTCGACGCGGGGTGTGCAGGCGAGGAGTCCGGCCGTGTACGGGTGGCGCGGGCGCTCGAACAGGTCGCCTGCGGCCTGCGTCTCGACGATCCGTCCCGCGTACATGACGTAGACGCGGTCGCAGATGGCCGAGGCCAGTTCCAGGTCGTGGGTGACGAAGAGCATCCCCGTGCCGCGCTCGGCCTGCAGGCGGGTGAGGATGGAGATGACCTCGGCCTGGGTCGTGACGTCCAGTGCGGTCGTCGGCTCGTCGGCGACGAGCAGTGAGGGCCGGTTCGCGAGTGCCGCCGCGATGACGACCCGCTGGAGCATGCCGCCGGAGAACTGGTGCGGGTGGCGTCGCAGCGCGCCTCGCGGGTCGCGGATGCCCACCGCGTCGAGGAGTTCCTCGGCACGGTCCGTCGCCGCCGCCGCAGGTACGCCGGCGGCACGCATTCCCTCGGTGAGGAAGTCGCCCACGCGCCGCATCGGATTGACCGAGGCACGCGGGTCCTGGAAGATCATCGAGACCTGACGGGTCCTCAGCTCATTCAACTCCTTGCGGTCCAGCGTCAGTACGTCGCGACCCGCCACACGGACCTCGCCCTCCGTCCGCGCCTTTTCGGGCAGCAGTCCGAGCACGCTGCGGCACGCGACCGACTTGCCCGAACCGGATTCGCCGACCAGGCCGACGGTCTCGCCCGCCGCGACGCGCAGGGACACACCGTCCAGGATCGGCCGGGCCGCGAGCCCCTCGGGCAGCCGCACGGTGAGGTTGTCGATCTCAAGAAGAGTCCGCTGCACAGTCATTCGCCTCACCGTTCCCGCTTCGCGACCCGGTCGGCGATGCCCTCGCCGACGATGCTGAACGCCACGACGGCGAGCACGATGCACACGGACGGCGCGAGCGCGGGAAGCATCGCGCCCTGCAACAGCGCGCCCTCACCCTCGTTGATCATCGCGCCCCAGTCGGCGGTCGGCGGCTGTACCCCGAAGCCGAGGAAGGAGAGAGCCGCGAGGTCCATCAGGGCGTACCCGAAGTTGATCGCCGACTGGGCGAGCACCGTCGGCGTGATGTTGGGCAACAGGTGCCGGACGCAGATCGTCCAGCCCGACCAGCCCTGGACGAGGTACGACTCGATGTACGGACGGGCCTTCTCCTGCCGGGCGATGCTGCGCACCAGGCGGCCCACGTACGGCGTGTACGCGACCGCCATGGCGATGACCGGCGCGGTCATGCCCGGTCCGGTGACAGCCACGAACATGATCGCCACAAGCAGGCCGGGGAAGGAGAACACCAGGTCCATCGACCGGGAGAGGACCGCGTCCACCCAGCCGCCGCGCCAGGCGGCGACGACGCCCACCAGGATGCCCAGCAGGGTCGACAACGCGACGACCACGAGCGGTCCGAGCAGCCCGGAGCGCGCGCCGTACAGCAGCCGCGACAGCACGTCGCGGCCCGACTGGTCGGCTCCCAGGAGGTGGTCGGTGCTGCTCCCGGCCAGGGTGGCCTGCAGATCGAGGGCGTCGGGGTCGTACGGCGCGAGCAGCGGTGCGCACACGGCGACGGCCACCAGCACGGCCAGCAGCAGGACGGCCGCGGTGAACAGCGGCCCCTGGCCGAACACGCGCAGGCGGCGCAGACCGGGACGTCGGCGCAGCTCGGTGACGTCGACTGCGGTGGTCATGAGGCACCTCGCCGGGTGAGGGTCAGCCGGGGGTCGATGAGCGGCGCGAGGAGGTCCACGACCAGGTTCACCAGCACGAACGCCGCCACGGTGATCAGCGTGATCGCCTGCACCACGGGGAAGTCCTTGACCGTCACCGACTGCACGAGCAGTGAGCCGACCCCGGACACATTGAAGGCGGTCTCCACGATCGAGGTGCTCACCAGGAGTCCGGCGAGCATCGTGCCGCCGACGGTGACGATCGGGCCGAGCGCGTTGCGCAGCACGTGCCGGCGCACCACGTCGCCCTCGGCGACCCCGCGGGAACGCGCCACCTCCACGTGCTCCCGCCCCAGTTGGTCGAGCATCGAGGAGCGGGTCACCCGGGCCAGCAGCCCGGCGAGGGTGACCGCGAGGGCGAAAGCGGGCAGCGTCAGGTGGTAGAGCCGGTCCGCGAAACCGGTGCCGCCGTCGCCGGGCCCGGGGAACCAGCCCAGCTGCACGGAGAACAGCGAGACCAGCACGATGGCGCTGACGAACGGCGGGGTCGCCGTGGCCACGCCGGTGCACAGGAGCACCACGCGGTCGATCGCCCCGGGGCGCAGCGCGGCGAGGATGCCCGCGAGCACGCCGCAGAGACAGACCAGCACCGCCGAGTACCCGACGAGCAGGGCCGTGCTCGGCAGACGCGAGCCGATCAGGGACCCGACGTCGTGCCGGAACTGGACGGAGCGCCCGAAGTCGCCGTGCAGCACATCGCCGACCCACTTCAGGTACTGGGTGAAGAACGGGTCGTCGAGGTGGTACTGGGCGCGGATCGCGGCCTTGGTCTCCGGCGACACCGGGTGGCCCTTGAGAAGGAAGGACACCGGATCCCCCGGGGCCAGGTGCACCGCGCTGAAGACCAGGAACGAGGTGATCAGCAGCACGGTCACCAGCCCCAGGAGCCGGCCGAGGAGGTAACGGGTCATCAGTTCGCCGAGCCGATCTTCGCGGCCCAGGGGTAGTACAGCTGGGCGATGCCGGCCGGGGCACCGGTGATCCGGCTGCCCAGGAACACCGAGTGGGGAGCCTCGTACAGCGGGATGGCGGGCAGGTCGCGCAGCGCGATCTTCTGCAGCTCGGCGGTCAGGTCGGCACGTGCGGCCGGGTCGGCGACCGCCGTCGCCCGGTCGTAGAGCGCATCGAACTCAGGGTTCGAGTACTTGCCGTAGTTGCCGAAGTCGCCGGTGCGGAACGACTGGTAGAACTCGAGCGGGTCGGGTGAGTTGATGTAGCCGTTGGTGAACACCAGGTCGATGCCGGCGCTGGCGTGCGGGTCGGTGAAGAGCGCGGTGTACGCGTCGGGCGCGATCGGCTTGATCTGCACGTCGAGGCCGATCTGCTTGCCGGCCGCCTGCACGGCGTTGGCGACGACGGTTATCTCCGGGGTGAGCGTGCTGCTCGCGATGACGACCTTCTTGCCGGTCGCACCTGCCTCCTTGATCAGCTTCTTGGCGTCGTCGATGTCGTACACCAGGTCGGGAAGGTCGGAGAAGTAGCGTTCCGTTCGGTCCGGGGCGGTTTGCCAGGCGCCCCGCGCGGCCGGGGCCTTGGCCGGGACGGCCACTCCCGCGACGGCGGCCTTGATGATGCTCTGCCGGTCCAGCGCCATGGACAGGGCCTTACGGACCTTCAGATCGCCGAGTGTGCCCTTGAGGTTGAAGACGGCGAGGTCGGAGGCGGCGGTGTTCGGGCCGAAGTACAGCTTGCCCCGCGAGGTCGACTTGAGCTGCCCGATCGAGGTGGCCGGCACCAGGTACCCGCCGTCGACCGATCCGGAGAGCCAGGCGTTGGTGCGCGCGGCCGGGTCCTGGATGAAGACGAACTTGACGCTTTCCGCCTTGGGGGTCAGCGTGCTGTCCCAGTACGTGGGGTTCTTCTTCAGGGTGATGCTGTCGCCCTGGGCCCAGGTGCCGAGCGTGTAGGGGCCGGTGCAGTCGACGCCGGCTTTCGGGTTGCCGTAGTCCCGTCCGGTCCTGGCGAGGAACGCGGCGCTCTCGATGGTGCCGGGGGAGGCCGCCATCAGTTCGTCGAGCAGGACGTCGGGCTTGTTGAGCTTGATCGTCACTTCGAGCGGGCCGGTCTTGGTGACCGAGGCGACGTTCTTGAACGCGCTGCCCCACGCCGAGCCCACGGCCGGGTCGAGATGGCGCTTCAGTGAGGCGACGACGTCGTCCGCGGTCATGGTCGAACCGGAATGGAACTTCACGCCGCTGCGCAGGGTGTACACCCAGGTCAGCGGGTCGGGATTGGCCGACTTCACGGCCAGGCCCGGCGCGATTTTCATGTCCGGCGTGATGCGGAACAGCTGCTCGCAGACGTTCGCCAGGACGGTGTTGGGCGGGTAGTCCCAGGCCTGCGTGTAGTCGAGGGAGTACGGCTCGGCGTACAGCGACCAGGAGAACGACGAGATCGAGCCCTTGGCCGCGGGTGTGTCCGCTGAGACCTGATAGGTGGTGCCGCCCTTGGCGGATCCGGCGCTGGTGGACGAGGCGCCGGAGCAGCCGGAGACGGTCGCAGCCAGCGCTACGGCTCCGGCGAGCAGGGCGGTGGATCTGGAGGTACGCAAGGCACGCAAGGAACCGGCCCCTTTCCGGGGGGTCGAGGGTTCTGGAGGTTGCAGCGAGTATTGGTGCGGGAACGTTCCCGCACAAGGGTTTGCGGGAACGGTTTTTTAAAGGTCAGAGACGCGTGGACGGTGGCGCGCGGGACTGGCAGCATCAGCGCATGACCGAAACTCCGCGCCGCACTGGCCACGGCGTCCCGGCCGCCGTCCCCCGGGTGCGCCTCGTCGACGTCGCCCGCGAGGCGGGCCTGTCCAAGACCACCGTCTCCGCGGCGCTCAACGGCACCGGGCGCCTCTCGCCGGCCGTGCGCGAGCACGCCCGCGAGGTCGCACGCCGCCTCGGCTACCGGCCCAACCCGACGGCACGGCTGCTGCGCGCCGGGCACGCCAGGCTCATCGGCTACGCCGTGGGGGAGTACCCCACGGGCCCCGGGTCCTACATGGACTCCTCCTACTTCACCAAACTGACCAGCGCCGTCGCGACCGCGGCCCTGCGCCACGGCTACGGCCTGGTGCTGCTGCCCACCGGCTCCTCGCCCGACGAGTGGGCCGACCTGCCGCTCGACGCCGCGATCGTCGCCGACCCGCTCGTGGACGATCCCCTGGTGGAGGACTTCATCGCCGCCCGCATCCTGCTGTCCACCGACCGCTCGGTGGAGGGCCGTCCCGGCACGCACTGGGTGGACGTCGACGCCGACGCCGCCGTACGCGAGGTGCTGGACCATCTGCACGCACAGGGCGCACGGCGCATCGCGGTCGTGGCGCCCGACACCCCGACCCGCTTCTACACGGCGGCCCTGGACGCCTACCGGCGCTGGTGCGCCGAGCAGCGCGCCACGCCTCGTGTCACCCATTCGGCCCGGCCGGGGAACGGCCCTGCCATCGAGGCGGTCGAACGGTCCCTCACCACGCCCGACCGGCCGGACGCCCTGTTCGTGCTGACCGAGGCCAACCCGCCGCTGGTGCTCGACGCCGCACGCCGCCTGGGCCTGTCGGTCCCCGGCGACCTGATGCTGGTGTGCGCGAGCGAGGACACCTCGGCCGCCCACGCCGACCCGCCCGTCACGACCCTGAGCCTCCAGCCGGTGAGCGTGGCCGAGAAGGGCGTCGAGCTGCTCGTCGCGGCCTTGGAGAGCGGGAGCCAGGAGCCGACGGGCGCGCTGGTGCGGACGAAACTGGAGATCAGGACGTCGTCGGGGCGCGGGGGCGATTCCACCTCCTGACGGTCGCGCTCCGACGGTGCGGCCGTCAGGAGGCGGAGTGCACCAGTGCTCCCCCCACGTAGGTCCGCAGAACCCGGGCCGTGTGGATCTCCTCGGCCGGGGCGGTGAAGATGTCCCGGTCGAGGACCACCAGATCGGCGAGGTGGCCCGGCCGCAGGGTGCCGGTGTCGTCCAGGCCGTTGACGTGGGCCGAACCCGCTGTGTAGGCCGCGACCGCGGTGGCGAGGTCGAGGCGCTGTTCGGGCAGGAAGACCCGGCCGTCGGTCGCCCCGGGCTCCATCCGGTTGACGGCGACATGGATACCGGCGAGCGGGTCGGGGCTGCTCACGGACCAGTCGCTGCCCGCCGCGAGGGTCGCGCCGGCCCGCAGCAGGGAGCCGAAGGGGTACTGCCGGGCGGCGCGTTCGGGACCCAGGAAGGGGATGGTCAGTTCGTCCATCTGCGGCTCGTGGGCGGCCCACAGCGGCTGGATGTTGGCGATCGCGCCGAGCCGCGCGAAGCGCGGGATGTCGTCGGGATGGACCACCTGCAAGTGGGCGAGGTGGTGCCGGGTGGCGCGGCGGCCGTTGGCGGTGCGGGCCGCCTCGATCGAGTCCAGCGCCTCGCGCACCGCGCGGTCGCCGAGGGCGTGGAAGTGCACCTGGAAGTCGAGCGCGTCGAGTTCGGTGACGTACGAACGCAGCGCGACCGGGTCGACGAAGCTCAGGCCGCTGTTGGCGGTGGCGCAGCCGCAGCCGTCCAGGTAGGGGCTGGTCATCGCGGCGGTGAAGTTCTCCGCGATGCCGTCCTGCATGATCTTCACCGAGCCGGCCCGGAACCTGCCGTGGCTCAGTTCCGCGCGGCGGGAGACCAGCTCCGGGATCTGGTCCGAACCTCGGCCGCGGTCCCACCAGAGCGCGCCGTTGACCCGGGCGGTGAGGGTTCCCTCGCGGGCGGCGGTGAGGTAGGCGTCGGAGGGGTCGGGCTGGCCGTTGAACTCGCCGAGCAGGGCGTCCTGCCAGCCGGTGATGCCGAGCGAGTGCAGCAGCCGCTGAGCGCGCAGCAGGCCGTCGAGGCGGTCGGCGGCGGTCTTCGCGGGCACCAGCCGGGCCACCAGGCCGGTGGCTCCCTCCTGGAGGACGCCGCTCGGTGCGCCGTCGCCCTCTCGTTCGATCCGGCCGTCGTCGGGGTCCGGGGTGTCCCGGGTGACGCCGGCGAGTTCGAGCGCGCGGGTGTTGGCCCAGGCGCCGTGGTGGTCCCGGTTGACCAGGTACACCGGCCGGTCCGGCACCACGGAGTCGAGCAGCTGCCGGGTCGGAAGGCCGCCCTCGAAGCTCTCCATGGACCAGCCGCCGCCTGTGATCCAGCCGCTGCCGGGGTGGGTGTCGGCGAACTCACGGATGCGGCGCAGGTATTCGTCGACTCCCACGGTGCCGCTGAGGTCGCACTCGGCGAGCTCCATGCCGCCGTAGACGGCGTGGATGTGGGAGTCCTGGAAGCCGGAAAGCAGCAGCTTGCCGCTGAGGTCGACGACTTCGGTCCTCGGGCCGATCAGCTCCCGTACCTCGTCGTGGCCGACGGCCGTGATCCGGTCCCCGGTGACGGCGAGGCTGCTCGCCCGGGTGCGGGCGGGGTCCCCGGTGTGCACGGGGCCTTGGGTGAAGACCAGATCGGCCTTGGTCATGGGAGGTGCTCCTGGTGGTGGGCGGCCCGTTCGTGGGCCGTGGGAGAGAAATGAGGTGTCGCGGTCCGCGTCGTGCGTCCGCGGGGTGCTGGTCAGCCGGCGCCGGCCGAGGCGTCGCCGGAGGCGGTGTCGCGGGAACGTGAGAAGTAGGGCGACCGGCGGTGCCAGCGGGCCCACGCGGCGGCCAGCAGGCCGGAGCCGATCATCAGCACCGGGACGAGCAACGCGAACCAGCCGTTGTCGGCGGAGAGTTCGAAGTGATCGGTGGAGCGGTAGAAGGTCCAGGCGAGGTACCCACCGATGGTGAGCAGCGCGAGTGCGCCCAGTACCGGTCCGACGACCGCGCGCAGAGCCTCCGAGGGTGAGGCGCGCAGCAGGTGGCGGAAGCGCACGGCGGCGGCCGCGGCGGTGAGTGCGTAGTAGAGGGCGACGACGATGCCGATCGCGTTGACCGCGGCGAAGATCAAGTCGTTGACGGTGGGGATGATCAGCGCCAGCGCGGCGAGGGCGAGGGCGATCGCGGTGATCAGCAGGGTGCCGGCGGCGGGTGTCCCGTGCCTGGGGTGCAGGCGCGTCCAGACGGAGCCGAGGACGCCGTCGCGGCCCATCGCGAACATCCCGCGGGCGGTGGGGATGACCGCGGCCTGGAGTGACGCCACCGCGGAGAACATGAGGGCGATGAGCGGCAGCGCGGCCAGCGGTTGGTGGGCGAGCTTCGTGCCGAAGTAGGCGAGCCCCTGCGCGCCGTTGTCGGCCAGTTCGCCCAGCGGCAGCACCCGCTGGAAGGCGGTGCCGGCGAGGAGGAACAGCAGCAGCATGACGGTCAGCGCGATGAACCCGCCCCGGGAGGCGTCCCGCGGGTCACCGACTTCCTCACCGACGCTGAAGACGGACTCGAAGCCCCAGTAGCAGAAGACCGCGAGGACCATGCCCTGGGCGAGGGCTTCGGCCGAGGGGATGTCGAAGGGGTTGAACCACTGGAGCGAGAAGGGCTGGTCCCCGGCGAACAGGCCGTAGCCGCAGAAGACGAGCAGCACGCCGTATTCGAAGATCAGCAGGTACTTCTGGAGTCGCGCCGCGAGGTCGAGCCCGCGGACGGCGACCAGCGCGGCGGCGACCAGGACGGCCATGCCGAGGAGGGTGGACTGGAGGGTGGAGTCCGGATCGAGGGAGAGGCCGGCGATGCTGTGGACGGTGGCCTGGCCGAGGAGCTGGATGATCGCCGAGCCGGTCACCGTGGTGGTGTAGGCCATGAACACGATCGTGCCGACGACGTTGACCCATCCGGTGAGGAAGCCCAGCCAGGGGCTCAGAACGCGGCCGACCCACTTGTAGCTGCTGCCCGCGTTGGGTTCGGCACGGTTGAGGCGCCCGTATCCGCCGGCGATGCCGAGCACGGGCAGAAAGGCCAGCAGCATGATCGCCGGCAGGTGCAGGCCGACGATACTCGCCATCAGGCCGAGTCCGATGCCGATGCTGCTGGTGGCCGCGGTGCTCGACGCGGCGAGCACGATGCCGTCGACGACGCCTATGGACTTCCGCATCGCGGCCTCGGGGGCTGGGGCGCTTGTTCCCGGCGTGGTGCCCGCGCCCTTCACTGGTACTGCCAACGATCTTCGCCTTGCTGTAGGGGGAAGCGGCCTGAGGGGCCGGATGGCAGGTCATGAAATCCTCCTCCACTTCTCACGTCAATGGTGTTGTCATAAGCTCCGGCTCATGGCTGAGCGTGTGGTTCCGGAGCCGCAGAGGCGGCGCAGAAGGCCGACGAAGCAGGGCACGGTGCTGTCCGAGCGGATCATCGTGGAGACGGCCCTGCGGCTGGTCGGCCAGCACGGCGCGGAGGCGTTGACGGTCCGGCGGCTGGGGGGTGCGCTGGGCGCCGATCCGAGCGCGCTCTACCGGTACTTCCGCAACACCGACGACTTGCTGCTGGTCATCGCCGACGAGCTCATCGGCCGTGCCCAGCACGGCTGGCAGCCCACCGGCGACTGGCGTACCGACCTGTGTGAGCTGGGCCTGCGCGTCCATGCCTCGTACCAGGCGCACCCACAGGCCGCACTGCTGGCGGCGCACCGTACGACCGGGCGCGACAACGAGATGCGGGCCGTGGAGATGATCCTCGGCGTGCTGCGGTCGGCGGGCTTCCACGACCGGGAAGCCGTGCGGATCTACCACGCCTTCGTGGACCAGGCGCTCGCCTTCGCGGCCCTGGACGCGGCCGCGCTGGCCATGCCGGCTCCCGCGCAGGCGGCAGACCGCCAGGTGTGGCTGGTCCGCTACGGCAGCCTGGACGCGAGCACCCACCCCAACATCGCCGCCACCGTGCGCCTGCTGGCCGCCGACATGCCGCTCAGCGGCTATCCGTTCGCGCTGGAGCTGCTGCTCGAGGCCGTCGCCGCCCGGCTGCCCGCGGCGGCTGGGGGAGTGGGCTGAGAGCGGATCACTCACTCCCGCCACCTGCCCCGTCAGAGGTCCGGCCGGACCGGGCGAATGAGGCGGAGGACATGGATCGCGTGGGTCCGGGTCCGGGGTACGCAGGCTTATGTCAACACCGTTGACACTATTCTGGGGTCGGAGATCTGATGGAGGGACCCGGAGGCGAGTCCCTCCATGCACACAAGGAGTCCTCCATGGATCCCGTCCGCGCCCTCCAGGACGCCAGCCCCACTCCGTTCTGGCTGGAGGACCCCGGCCGCCCGCAGGCCGTATCGGCCCTCGTCGCCGACACCCGCTGCGATCTGCTCGTGGTCGGCGGCGGCTACAGCGGCCTGTGGACCGCTCTGATCGCCAAGGAACGCGATCCCTCTCGCGACGTCGTCCTGATCGAGGGGGAGGAGATCGGCTGGGCCGCTTCCGGCCGCAACGGCGGCTTCTGCGAGTCCAGCCTCACCCACGGTCTGAGCAACGGCCTCGACCGCTGGCCCGACGAGCTCGCCGACCTGGAGCGGCTCGGCATGCGGAACCTCCAGGCGATCGAGGACACGATCACGAGGTACGGCATCGACTGCGACTGGCGGCGCACCGGCTCGCTCAACGTGGCGACCGAGCCGTACCAGGTCGACGACCTGCACGAGTTCGCCGCGCTCGCCGCCCGCCACGGCTCCGAGCAGACGGTGCTGGACGCCGACCAGGTCCGCGCCGAGATCGACTCACCGACCTTCCTGGGGGCGCTCTGGGACAAGGACGGCACGGCGATGGTCAACCCCGCCCGTCTCGCGTGGGGCCTCAAGCAGGCCTGTCTGGACCTCGGCGTACGCATCCACGAGCACACCTGGGCCACTGCCATCGAGGAGGCCGGCTCGGGAATCGCGGTGCGGACCCCGTACGGCCGCGTCCTCGCGGACCGGGTCGCCCTCGCGACCAACGCCTTCCCCTCCCTGGTCAAGCGGCACCGCCTCTACACCGTCCCCGTGTACGACTACGCGCTGATGACCGAGCCGCTGACGGACGGACAACTCGCCTCCGTCGGCTGGCACAACCGCCAAGGATTCTCCGACGCCGCCAACCAGTTCCACTACGTGCGGCTGTCCGCCGACAACCGCATCCTGTGGGGCGGCTACGACGCCGTCTACCACTACCGGGGGCGGGTGCGCGCCGAGCACGACACGCGGCCGGAGACGTTCGCCACCCTGGCCCGGCATTTCTTCCGGACCTTCCCGCAGTTGGAGGGGCTGAGCTTCACCCACGCCTGGGGCGGCGCGATCGACACCTGCACCCGCTTCTGCGCGTTCTTCGACACCACTCACCGGGGCCGGGTCGCCCATACGGCCGGATTCACGGGCCTCGGCGTGGGAGCGACCCGCTTCGCCGCCGAGGTGATGCTCGACCTGCTGGCCGGCGAGCGCACCGAGCTCACCCAACTGGAGATGGTGCGGCGCAAACCCCTTCCGTTCCCGCCGGAACCGGTCCGCTGGGCCGGGATCCAGGCCACCAGATGGTCCCTCGCCCGCGCGGACGAGAACTCCGGCCGACGCAACCTGTGGCTCAGGACCCTCGACCGGCTCGGCCTCGGCTTCGATTCCTGATGGTCCTGATGGGTACGTCTATCGGTCAGGCGGCCATGTCGCCACCGGTGGCGGCGAGGAACGCGGCGCCGAGCACGGGTCCGATGCCGGGCATGGTGTTCCGGCCCTCGGCGGCTGGACGGCCGTGGCGGTGAGCTGGTCGGCTGGAACAGCTCGTGGTCAAGGCCCGTCTCCTCCGCCATCGCGCGATTGTCCGTGTGGGCTCGGGCCGGGGCCGACCGTCACTGGAAACCTCCGAGGACGCCCTCGGCTTCAGCCGGGGGATGAGTCGGACTCCTGCGGAGCAGGGCAGGGAACGGGGTTTCGCCCAAAAGGCGAAAGTCCGCCCAGATGGTTGGGTAGGCTGAGGGCCGTGCGTCGCGAGAGCCAAGCACGCGCAACTCCTTTGTCTTGATGGGCAACCGGGCAGGTTCCGTCCCGGCTGGTGCTGAGAGCGTCAGACTCGTTCGCTTGCTGAGCGAATGAGCTGCTTGAGCCAGGAATCCCCCTGCTTCGGCTGGGGGAGGGTTCAAAACCATCCGTTGCGCTGGGCCTGCAGAGCCAGCTGGAAGCGGTTCGCGGCGCCCAGCCGGGCCATCAGGACCTGCAGGCGGCGGAACAGCGTGCGGCGGCTGATTCCCAGTTCGCGGGCGATGACGTCGTCGCTCGTGCCGCTGGCCAGGAGCCACAGCAGACGGCGGTCGGCGGGCGGCGGACCACCGGGGCGGGTCGTGCCGCCGTGGAAGGGGAGAGCCTGCTGCCACGACTGCTCGAACAGCGCGATGAGGGCGGAGAGCAGACCGCACGGCTGTACGACCAGCATGGTGTTGTGCACGTCGACCTCTTTGATCGACAGTGACACCAGAGCGTACGCCTCGTCGATGATCAGGAGTTTGACGGGGACGGACGGCAGCACTCTGGCCTGCTCACCGGCGTTGATACACGGTTCGATGACTTGTTTGAGGTGGTCCGGGCGTTCCAGCGACTCGCGGGAGTACACGACGCGTTGCGTGACCCCGCGGGCCAGCGTGGCCAGTGCGTCGTCGGTGGCATTGGCCACAGGGAAGTAGGGGGGCGACTCGAACTGCCGGATCTGGTGGCGGGCGCTGGCCCAGGCTTGGCGCATCCTGGGGCCGATGGCGTCGCCGGTGACGATCTCGACGAGGTGGTCGTTGTGTGCCGCGAGCCGGTGGCGCCGGAACGAATCGAAGGCGCCCGCGACCGCGAGGCGGGATTTCTCGACCTCGGCCGCACGGCGCCGGGCGAGGACCTCGAGACCGGCCGCCGGAACCACCGGCGCCACTACGTCCTCGTCCCTCTCGGCGGCACCGGCCAGACCGGCGTCGACGAGCTCGCCGTACGCCGTGGCCAGGCTCGGGCTGTCCAGACCGGCCGCGGCGGCGATCTCGCTCAGCGGCGCGGGGGCCAGCTCCAGCAGGGTGAGATAGACCCGGGCCGCCGTCTGGCCGATGCCCAGGAGCCGCAGTGCATCGCCGAGACTCGCGTTCGTCATGACTCGCATTATCGACGGCCGCGGCAGGCCCGGCGTGGCCGATCTGTGCCAGTGGCACCACTGCGCACCATGCGCGGGCATCGCGGGATACCGTCGCCGAGCCGTCGGCATGTGGCGGCGCGCGACTCCCAGGAAGGCGGACGCAGTGGCGAAAGGCCGCAAGAACGGTTTGTACTCAGAGATCTCCGAGGAACTGTCCGCGTTGATGCGGACGGGGTGGGCGGACACCGAACGACACGAACTGACGCTCAACGAGCAGGCCCCGTACGCGGCCGCGCGCCGGGCCGCGCTCTCCGCGCGATTCCCGGGCGAACGGCTCGTGATCCCTTCGGGGAACCTCAAGGTCCGTTCGAACGACGACACCTACCCGTTCCGGCCGTACTCGGGCTACGTACACATGACCGGCGACCAGGCCCGGGACGGTGCCCTTGTCCTCGAACCCCGTGCGGACGGCGGCCACGACGTCTACTGCTACCAACTCCCGCGGGACAGCAGGGACGACAACGAGTTCTGGACCGGTGCCACAGCAGAGCTGTGGATGGGCCGGCGACGCTCCCTCGCCGAGGCGGAGCGCGTGCTCGGCCTGCCGTGCCGGGACGTCCGCACGGCGGCCGGCGACCTGGCAGCCGCCTCCGGCGCACCGACGCGCATCGTCCGCGGTATCGACCCGTCCCTGGAGGCCGCCGTCGCCACCGAGGCGGAGCGCGACGAGGAGCTGGAAGAGGCCCTCAGCGATCTGCGTGTCGTGAAGGACGAGTGGGAGATCAAGGAGATCCGCTCGGCCGTGGACTCCACGGTGCGCGGATTCACGGACGTCGTCAGTGAGCTGTCGCGGGCGATCGCCTCGTCCGAGCGGTGGATCGAGGGCACCTTCTTCCGCCGCGCCCGCCTTGAGGGCAACGCCGTCGGCTACGGCACGATCTGCGCAGCGGGCGAGCACGCCACGATCATGCACTGGACCGACAACGACGGACCGGTGCGCCCCGGGGAGTTGCTCCTGCTCGACGCGGGCGTGGAGTCGCGCACCCTGTACACCGCCGACGTCACGCGCACCCTGCCGATCGGCGGCACCTTCACCCCCGTCCAGCGCAGGGTCTACGACGCGGTGTACGAGGCCCAGGAGGCGGGCATGGCGGCCGTCAAGCCGGGCGCCGCGTATCGGGACTTTCATGAGGCGGCCCAGCGTTCCCTGGCGGCGCGGCTGGTCGAGTGGGGTTTCATCGAAGGGCCTGCCGACCGCGCGTACGAGCTGGGCCTCCAGCGCCGTTTCACGATGGCCGGCACCGGTCACATGCTCGGCCTGGACGTCCACGACTGCGCGCGGGCCCGGACCGAGGAGTACGTCGACGGCGTACTGGAGCCGGGCATGGTGCTCACCGTCGAGCCCGGCCTGTACTTCCAGCCGGACGATCTGACCGTCCCTCAGGAGTGGCGCGGCATCGGCGTACGCATTGAGGACGACCTGCTCGTCACCGCCGATGGTCACGAGAACCTGTCGGCGGGCCTGCCGCGGTCTGCTGATGAGGTCGAGGCGTGGATGGCCCGTTTCGCGGGCTGAGCACATCGAGAACCGGGCCCAAGGCCGGGCCGCCCTCCGGCGAGCCTGGTGAGGGTGAACACCACGGGACGCCGGCGTCCAGCTCCTGGCTGAGGAAGTAGAGGGTGCGGGCGAGGTTCGCGGCGTCGGTTGTCCCGGGTGGGGTGAAGGCATGGCAAACAGCCGATGGCGACATCCTGACAGCGGGATAGGGTTCGGCCGACAAGGATCCGCTCGGTCAGCGCGAGCTGAGCCAGGGCCTGACACCTGGCTGCCCGGGGAGGAGTTGCATGCTGCAGGCGCTGGGATTGGGCCCGGCTGAAGAGGCCATCTACACGACACTGCTGGCCCGCCCGACAGCCTCCGCGCGGGAACTCGCCGGACAGACCGGAATCGAGGAGGGTGAGGCCGCCCGCATCCTGCTCGACCTGGCGACACGTGGCCTGGTGGCGGTCGCCACCGAGGCCGGGGGCGGGACGCCTGAGTCGGCCGGCTGCGGGGCCGGCCTCCAGACCGCCCGCTATCGGCTCACACCACCCTCGGTGGCCCTGGCCCCGTTCCTCGTCGAGCAGCGCAACGCGCTGCACCGGGCCGAGACCGCGTTCTCGATGCTGACCGAGCAGTACCGCAGTACCGCCGCACACCCTGCGGGCAGCGTCGTGGAGGTGGTCGTCGGCGTGGAGCAGGTCGCACACCGGTTCCACCAACTGCAGCGCGGCGCCCAGCGGGAGCTGCTTGTCTTCCTCGTCGGCGTACCCATCGCGGTGCCGCGCGAGG
Organism: Streptomyces sp. 6-11-2; assembly: GCF_006540305.1. Lineage (GTDB taxonomy): Bacteria > Actinomycetota > Actinomycetes > Streptomycetales > Streptomycetaceae > Streptomyces. The sequence goes on from NZ_BJOR01000001.1 coordinate 6,725,074, forward strand.
ACGCCGACATGTCGGAGAACTCCGCACTGGACCGCGGAGTCGACTTCCGGGTCGTGGCTGCCAGGAACTATCTCGACGGTCACGACGTGGCACGGGACATGCGGGCGGCCATCCTGGCGGGCCTGGAGCTTCGCCTGGCCGACTCGCTGCCGCTGAAGATGGTCGTCTCCGACCGAGAGCGTGCCATGGTGCCACTGGACATGGCGGACTCCGGCGGCGAGCCGAGCGCAATCGTGGTGCACCGCAGCGGCTTGCTGACGGCCCTGGTCCACCTCTTCGAGAGGGAATGGGCCCAGGCCAGGCCGCTGTACACCACCACCACGGGTGTGCGCGCGGAGTCGGCAGCCGATCAGCAGCCGACCGAGGGGGAACTGGAAGTCCTCGCTCTGCTGCTGGCAGGGTTCTCCGACCGGCGAGCGGCCTCCCAACTCGGCGTTTCCATACGCACCGTGGAGCGGCGGACACGCCGTCTGATGGACCTTGCCGGTGCGGATTCGCGCCTGCAACTCGGGTGGCACGCCGCACGAGCGGGCTGGCTTTGACCTACTCCTCGGCCTGAGGGCCGGGGAGTTGCCGTCTGCTGGTGATCCGCCTGCGAGGGTGGCTGCCAACTCCTGGCGGGTTCCTGCTCCACCGCCGACGGATCCGCGATCCAGGTTGAAGGCATCTACCGGATGCGGCGGCGCGCGCACCCACGCGACAGGTACCTGACCGCATTGCGCAGCTCGCTCATGAGCGGCCGGGTCGGTTCCCGGGTCCCCCCTCGGCGAGATCATCTCGGTGAGCGTCAGTCCGCAGAGGCATTCCCCACCTGCCGGACCCGAAGCCCCATCAAGCCGACGAACCAGTCGACGTGACCGCATGACGGAAAACCGACACGCGGGAAACCCGTCACGCGCGGCATGCCTACGCGATCCGTATGTCTGCCAGGCTGCACCCGCAGCATGGCATGTTCACGGCGTCAAGTAGGGAGACTCATGCCCCCCAAAACGCGTATAGCCTTGGGCGCGGCAATCGCCGCCGTCCTGGCCGTCACCGCGGTAGCGCCTTCCGGGGCGGCGGATGCGCCGCCTGACGGTGCCTCGGGGAAGAGGCCCGTCATCGGCAGCGAGACCGCAGCAACGGGCGGCAAGCAGGTGCCGGTCACACTCATCACCGGCGACAAGGTACTGGTGACCACGGACACGTCGGGCCACAGTTCGGCGGCCGTGCTGCCGCGCGACGACGGTACGCAGCCGATCGTCCAGACCTACCAGATGGGCAAGGACCTCTACGTCTACCCGGAGGAGGCCTCCCAGGCGATCGCCGAGGGCAAGGTCGACGAGCAGCTGTTCAACGTCACTGGGCTCATCCGCCAGGGATACGACGACACACACACCGACACGCTGCCGCTCATCGCCACCTACCGGAACGGTGTGAACGTTGCCGACAGCGCACCGGCGGCTCCTCGCGGGGCCGAGCGGGGCCTGAGCCTTCCGGCCGTGGACGGCGTCGCGCTCAAGGCCGGCAAGGCCACTGCCGTCACCTTCTGGCAGGACGTCACCAACGCCCGCTCACGTTCTGCCTCCACGCTGAAGAAGCTCTGGCTCGACGGCAAGGTCGAGACCACGCTGGACCGGTCCACCACGCAGGTGCACGCGCCGGAGGCCTGGGCAGCCGGCTACGACGGCAAGGGCACCAAGGTCGCCGTGCTGGACACGGGCGTGGACGCCGAGCACCCCGACCTGGTGAGCCGGGTTGCCGCGTCCCGGAACTTCACGGACTCCAAGACCACCGACGACCGGGTGGGCCACGGCACCCACACCGCCTCCACGGTCGGAGGGTCCGGAGCGGCCAGTGACGGCCGCAAGAAGGGCGTCGCCCCCGGCACCTCCCTGCTCATCGGCAAGGTGCTCAACGACCAGGGCTACGGCCAGGACTCCTGGATCATCGCGGGTATGCAGTGGGCCGTCGACCAGCAGGCCGACGTCGTTTCCATGAGCCTGGGCAACCCCACGATCGGCGACTGCACAGACCCGATGGCCCAGGCCACGAAGCAGCTCTCGCAGAACACCCACACCCTGTTCGTCGTCGCCGCCGGCAACTCCGGCCCGGGCGCCGAGACCGTCTCCTCGCCCGGGTGCGTGCCCGGCGTGCTGACCGTGGGCGCCGTCGACCGCGACGACACCACCGCGCAGTTCTCCAGCCGCGGTCCGGTGGCCGTCACCCACACCCTCAAGCCCGAGATCGCCGCCCCCGGCGTCGACATCTCGGCGGCCAGTGCGGGCGGCCGCGGCGTCTATGCCTACCGGACGATGTCCGGCACCTCCATGGCCACCCCGCATGTCGCGGGCGCTGCGGCCATCGTCCGCCAGGCGCACCCGGACTGGACCGCGCAGCAGATCAAGGCAGCCCTGGTCTCCTCCGCCCGCACCGGCGGCAAGGTCGCCGGCGCCGACCAGACCGGCGGCGGGGTGCTCGACGTGTTCGGCGCGGTGAACCAGAAGGTGCTTTCCGCGCCCGCCGTCCAGGCCGGCAGCTACAACTGGCCGCAGGACGCGTCGGACCGCACCACCGTGCAGGTGCCCTTCACCAACACCAGCGACAGCGACCTGACGCTCCATCTGAAGCTCAGCGGTGTGCAGGGCAACGACGGCAGCGACGTCACCTCCGGAATCATCAAGCCGCAGGAGAACAAGGTGACGGTCCCGGCGGGGGCCACCGCTCAGGTGCCGCTGCAGATCGACCCCACCGCCCGTCTGAAGCCCGCCCAGTACGGTGCGGTCACCGGCCGGATCCTGGCCACCGGCGGCGATGTGCACGTCTCCGTGCCCGTCACCCTCTACGTCCAGCCGGAGACGGTCACTCTCCGGGTCAAGGTCGTCGACCGCAACGGCAAGCCCGCGACCGGCTCCTCCTCCCTGGACGTCGCCAGCATCGACTCCGACGAGGGCGAGCGCCGCACCAACGCGGGTGCGCCCGAGCAGACCTACCGTGTGCGCCCGGGCGACTACGCCCTCAGCAGCTTTGTGACGACGCCCGACGCGAGCAACACGCCCGAATCGGTCAGCTACCTCGCGAACCCGCAGCTGCGGATCACCAAGGACACCACCGTTGTCCTCGACGCCCGCCAGGCCCACCGGCTGAGCCTGCACACCGACCGCCCCTCGACGCTGCGGGGCACCACGTTGAGCTACGCCCGCACGTGGGACGACACCTGGCTGCTCAGCGGAACACTCGCGGCCGACGGCGCCGTGCAGAAGTTCTACGCGGACATCGACGGGCGCGCTCAGAAGGGCACCTTCGAGTTCCGGCCCACCTGGCGCGCGACCGGCTCCGAGGACGGCTCGTCCTACGTCTACAACCTGTCGTTCCCGACCCAGGGCCCGCTGCACTCCGACCAGGCCTACAAGCCGAATGACTCCCGGCTGGCCCAGGTCACCGAGACGTGGCATGCCATGGGCAAGGAGGCCGACTACATCGACGCGCTGTTCCTCCGTCCCTCCGGGAGCAGCTCCACCCAGATCCCCGTGAGCCTGTACCAGACGGTCCACGTGCCTGGTACCCGCACCGCCTACTACACGACCGGCGACGACGCCTGGTACCACGGCGCGATGACCAGCTTCCCGTTCGCCGCGTTCATGAGCGACCAGGACCGCACCTACAAGGCCGGACAGCGGAGCACCGAGGAATGGTACGGCGGCCCCCTGCGGCCGGGCGCGGCGCGCGATGCCGACGGCAACCTGATGCTGGCCGCCGAGCGGCAGGGCAACCTGTTCGGCATCCAGAACGCGCTCTGGGTCGACGGCTCCGGCGACCACTGGACCTACGGTGGGTCGTTCGGCGACATCGGCAACCTGAAGCTGAAGCGAAACGGCGAAGAGATCGGCCGGCTCGCCTACCCGTACGGCGTGTTCGAGGTGCCGGACGAGGACTCCGCGTACGAGCTCACCCAGCACCTGGAGAAGATCTACACCGGGGACCGCAACTGGCTGCGTTCCACCGCTGCCGACACCACCTGGAGCTTCCGCTCCCAACTGGAGCCGGACGTCTACTCCCGCGGCCTGCCGCTTCTCCACCCGGCGTACGACCTGCCGGTGGACGGCCTGAACACCCTTCCCGCGCGCAGCGGCATCAAGGTCGGGCTGTCGGTCGAGGGCCACGCCGGGTACATCCCGGGTGCGATCACGGCGGCCTCGCTGTCCTACTCCTACGACGGCGGCACCACCTGGACCCAGGCGCCGACCGAGCAGCACGACGGCAAGTGGACGGCCGTCCTCGACCACACCGGCGCCGTCGGTAAGCAGGTCACACTGAAGGTCACCCTCACCGACGCCAACGGCAACGCGGTCACCCAGACCATCGCCCGCGCCTACGACGTGCGGTAACCACACAGTCCGGCCGGGCGGTCCCCCGCAACGGGCGGCCCGCCCGGCCTGCCACCTGCTGCCCCCACCCGTGATCACCAGGGCGCAGTCGAGGTGCAGATCGCTGCAGGTCCGGCAAGCGACAACTTGCCGGCCTGCCCCTGGCCGGCTTCCAACACCCGGACCCGGTTCCCGGCTGCGCTACCTCTACCTCAGCGGGCAGACCCGCGAGCCCCGGGACGCCGGCCGGCTGCGAGATGAGGTTGGGAACCGTCGTGGGCAGGCGCCTACGCGTGAGGCCCGGACGGGGATCCGGATTGACGGCCCATCAAAAACCTCGGGACGTCTCCGTCCAGACACAGACTGCCGGCACATCGCCAGGATTGCTGTAGCGGTGCGAGACGGAGGAGTCGAAACTGACGCAGTCGCCGGGCTGCAGGCGGTAGTGCACGCCATCGACCCAGTAATCCAGTTCCCCGCTCAGCAGTAGGCCGACCTCCTCTCCGCCATGGGTGTGTGGATTGCCCCCCGAGGATGCACCGGGGGCGACCTCGAGCATCATCATCTCGATCCTGCCTCCATGCTTTGGGTTGAGGAGCGTGTAGGTCACCCCCTCCACGCCGGACCGGGTGAGCTCGAGGCGCTGATCGGGGCGCGTGAGTACACGGCGTTCGCGGTCCACAGCGCGGAACAACTGGCTGAGTGTGGTTCCAAGGGCGTCGACGATCGTGCGAAGCGTATTGATCGTCGGGCTGTTCACATCCCGCTCGACGTTGCTGAGATAGCTGCGTGACAGTCCCGTCTTCTCGGCGAGCTTCTCCAGCGTGAGGCCCTGGTCCAGTCGCTCGCGACGGAGGTACTGGCCGATCCTGTCGCTGCCGGAGGGCTCGGGGGAAGTGTGCGCGTTCTCCATGGTCGACACGGACTGCTCCACCTCTAGTAAATGCGATGCGGCATCCAGCATAGTGTTTGCGGTGGGCGTCTTGAATAATCTACGCTTCGTCTCATATATGAGATGTCGCCCAGGGTGCCGGTCATCACGTGCATCGATGCCGGCCGGCTCAACATGGCGGGTGAGCCATAGCAGGTTCCAGAACGGAGGGGCACCCGCGCCGTGTCGCCGATCGCTCCGCCGCCCCGGATCCGCAACACCCGGCTCCACCGGGTCGCTCAAGCATGCACGGAGGACCAATGGCTTACGACACGCCTTTCGGAGGATGCCGAACACGGCAACTACCAGAGCTGCGTCTCGATCTCTCTGCGTTGGAGCACAACGTCCAGCTCATGGCCGCATGGTGCGGCGACAGGAGGGTCGAACTGGCTCCACACATCAAGACCACCATGACGCGGCCGATCGTCGAGCGGCAGATGACCGAAGGGGCGTGGGGCGTCACCGTCGCCACCGTGACGCAGGCGAGCACAGCTCTGGACTGGGCAGTACGGCGTTTGATCATCGCGAACCAGGTGGTCCACCGAGCCGACCTCGCCCTCATCCGACGGTGGCTGAACGAGATGCCGGAGCTGGAGATCTACTGCTTCGCCGACTCCCTGACCGGAGTGGACCTCGCCCGGGCAGCCATGGAAGGCGCCCCCAATCCCTTGCGCGTTCTCATCGACATCGGAACGGACGGAGGCCGTACGGGCGTGCGGGAGCCGGCCCAAGCGGTTGAACTTGCCGCAGCGGTCAAGGCGGCCCCCGGACTCCGCCTTGCTGGCGTCGCAGGCTATGAAGGAGTCAGGCCCAATCGCCGCGACGCCGAGACGCTGACACAGGTCGACGAGCACTGCCGACAGGCGATCGCTGTGTACCGCAGTCTCCTCCCGCTGTATGAGATCACACAGCCCGTCTTCACCATGGGCGGCTCCGCTTTCCCCGACCGCGTCATCCATGCCCTTGCGGAACTCGCGCAGAACCCGAGTGACCTGCCCATGGTGCCCGTTCTGCGATCCGGTTGCTACGTCACTCACGACCACGGCACATACGAGCACGTGTCACCTCTGCCGGGGTTGCGCGCAGCGCTGACGGTCCGCGCGGTCGTGCTGTCCACGCCGGAACCAGGGTGTGCCGTCGTCGGCGCCGGGAAACGTGAGTTGCCCTATGACGCCGGCCTGCCCGTGTTCCTGAGCGCACGTGACGCGGAAGGAGCGCGGCGAACGGCTGTCACGGCGACCGCTGCCCAGATATACGACCACCACCTGGTCTTGACCGAGGTGCATGGGCTGAGCGTTGGCGACGAAGTCGACCTCGGCATTTCCCACCCGTGCTCCGCCTTTGACCGCTGGCCCGACATTGCTGTGGTCGACCAGAAGGGCCACACACGCGAGGTGTGGCACACGCAATTCCACTGACCGGACGAACGGGCCTTGATCCAAGGCCGAGTAGTCATCGTATTCGCCTTGGCGGCGATCGAGTTGGCGGAGTCTGGTGCCGGAGCGGAACATGGCAACGGATGGCAGCACCGGCTGAGAGCGGTCCAGGTCCTGGATCTGCGGCTTCTCGTCCACGCAGAACACCAGCGCCCGTTCGGGCGGATCCAGATGCAAGCCGACGACGTCGTGCACCTTGTCCGCGAAGTACGGGTCCGTGGACAACTTGAAGTCTCGGTGCGGTGCGGTTGCAGGCCGAAGGTCTGCCAGATCCAAGGCGTCACCGCTCAGCGGTACGGTGACCGCCGGACGGACAGGACTGCCACGTCGTCGTGCTGGTCTCCCTCCCCGGCGAACGCGCGCGCGTCGTCGTAGAGGGCGCGCGGGAGGTCGGCGGGGGAGAGGGCTGCGCGCTTGGTGAGGCGTTCGGCGAGGGGATAGAACGTGCCGTCGGCGGCGCGGGTCTCGGTGATCCCGTCTGTCGTCAGCAGCAGCGTCGCGTCGGGCGGGAAGGCGAACCAGTCGACGGTCGCGGGTTCGGCGGCGAGTTCAGCGAGACCGAGAGGGACACCGGACGCGAGGGCCGGCGTGGTGACGGTGGCACCGTGCAGCAACTTCGGCGGAACATGTCCGCAGTTGATGACTTGCACCTCTTCGTGAGCGTCAACGTTGACGATGAGCGCTGTGACGAACCGTTCGTCGTCGCCGGTCTGTGCGGCGTAGGAGTTGTGCCGTACGACAGAGGCATCGAGGATATCGACGAGCGCGGTCAGGGTGGGTTCTCGGTGGGCCGTGGCACGGAAGGTGCCGATGGCGGCGAACGCGGCACCGACCGCAGGCAGGCCCTTGCCCTGGACATCGCCGATCAGAATCCGGGTTCCCCACGGAGAGGCGACGACGTCGTAGATGTCGCCGCCGATGAGCCGGTCCTCCTGTACGGGCTCGTACACTCCGTCTACCAGGACGTCGTCGGTGAGGATGGGAAGAGGGCGCAGGATGTGGCGCTGCATCGCTGCTGCGGTGGAGCGCAGTCGCAGCATCTCGTGCTCGCGGCGGATCCGATGGCGGCAAGCGTAGACGGATGCCACGCCCAGGGCGAGGGTGAGCAGCATCATGAGGATCCTGTCGAGCCACGGCCGCCCGTCACCGTGACGGACCAGCATGGTGACGATGACCACAAGTGCGGTCCATGCGGACACGAATTTCGTCTGGCGTACGGTGCACAGCGCTGACGCCGCCCCTGGCAGGAATACAAGGAGCCCCAGAAGCCACACCGGGGACTCGGACAGGGCACTGAGGACCATCACCAAAGCCGTGATCGACACCACACCGATCAATACTTCGGCGTCGCGCGGTGGTTCGATGGCCTCGAGGGGACCAGCGGAACCCTTCGGATGCTTACGGAGCACAGGACCTCCCGGGCAGACAGTGCACTCCCCGTACGGTAAGCAGGCCCGGCCATGGACGAGCCGCGCCCTGCCGGACAAAGTCCCCGCGCCGTGACTAGCACTGCATGCGGGGTGCGCGGCTCGTGTACTCCTCCGGTGGTTCCCGGTACTCCAGATGGCGGCCGTGGTCACGGTACGGGACCGGTGGTGGCCGTTGCGGACCAGGCGCCGCCCGCGTTGGTCCCGCTCGGCCGGCAACTCGGCTATGTGCTGGTCGACTTTCGCTTTCAAGGCAGCAGCGAGCATCCCCCTGACGTGGGCGGTGTCGTGGACGACGCGAGTGACATCGACCAGGCCGGTGTCGTCCAGCCGGTGCGGCACGGCCTCGTGCAAGCGCGGCCCCAAACCCCGGCCCGGGACCAGATCATCGACGCTGACAGCCGCCTGCCCGGGACCGGCCGGCCGACACTGAAAAAAGGGGGCGAACACACAGGTCCGAGTCCCGTGGACCGAGGTAAGCCGGGTTCCGAGATGCACGTCCTGCCGGACGTGATCGGACTGCCCCCTCCTCATCGGCGTCTCGGCCGGCAACACCCAGGACAGCGAGGGTCTGAAGCCGATGATCGAGGGTCACCGAACGAGACACGACCCTCACAATGTCCGGTACTTCAAGCCGCAGCGTCTCCACGCGGAGAAAGCCCACGACTGCGCCGACCTGCGCAGATGGCCGCGTTGGAAGCGCATCGGAGTGCTCTTCGCCCGTAAGGGAAGCGAGTCCAGTGAACGCTTAGGGCGGCGCCGCTGGGTCATCGAGCGGGCCATGTCGTGGTTGTCCGGCTGCCGGCGGCTTACTCCAGCTGTAGATCGTGATCCGAGAGAGGCGCGTCGGCGAGGGACGGCCGTTGTTCCAGCCACTTCCCGTCGCGCATGATGACTCTCCCGCGTAGTTCCGGCTCGCCGCGCCAAGCGCGCACAGTCCTCGGGACGACGCGTACATACAGAAAGGAACCCTCTTCCACGCGTGGATCCCATCCGAACTTGCCGGCGAACGCCTCCGCCGCGCCTGCGGGCACCTCCTGGTCCGGGAAGCACTCCGCCTCACCCTGGAGGAGCACCACGTCGAAGGTGTCCGGTAGCGACAGGCGCACGCGCGGCTCTTCGCGGACGTTTCGCGCCGTCACGGAAGTGGCGCCGGTGCACATCCACACTGCTCGCCCATCCCACAAGAACCACAGCGGCACCTGGTGCGGCCCGTGATCAGGGTGAGCCGTCGACACCCATACATCCCGCTCGGTGACGAGCCGCGCCAGAGCGTCGCGCACACGCTCGGCCGTCTGGCGACGAACGATTCCGGTGGTCTCCATGAGGACCGACCCTAGCCAGGCAGGTGCGAAGCGCGCCTGAGGCGCAGGACCTACTCCCAGCGACCGATGAACCCCTCGGCTTTTGGCTCGGGGCGACCGACTTCGGTGCTCAGGGCGGCCGGCGGAGGTACTCAGTCACACGTGTCTCCGGTAATGGCCGGACCGTGATCGCGACTGGTGACTGCGTCGCCAGGCGGACCCGGTTCCACTTCGGCGAGGTCGATGACGGCCCAGACGTAGAACCGCTGTCCCTTCGCGCCGCGTCCGGCCGAATCGGCCTCGGACCGGCCATCGTCGACGCCATCGTCACCGTCCATGGGGACAGCGCACAGGCCCACAACCGCCCCGAAGGCGGCGCCGACGTCTACCTGACTCTGCCTGCCGCCGGCCGCTGCCCCATTCGCTGCACTCCGCCACGACCATTGCCTCCCGGCCGGCACCAACCCGACCAAGTTCTATCGGCTGTTGAGGGCAATTGGAAGTGACGGCCCGAGTCTCTCAGGAGCGGCGGCTCACCGTAGTTGCCCCTGTGACCTGCGTGGATGCCGGGACTGGTTGTCATCATCTGTCAATGCCGGTTGGCCTCGGACGGCCCAGAGACGGCCCCGGGCGGTTGTTGAGAGCCACCGTGGATCCCCAGGGTGGGCAACGGCTGCTGCCAGGTACCGGCTAGTTCGGTGAGTGCCTCGCGTGCCAGCCGGCGCACCTTGAGCCACCCCGCGTCGGCCGTCAGCGCCTCATACGTCCACCTGGGAGCCTGCTCCGCCCCGCTCATCGCGTCGAGGGTCGCGTCAATGCGTGCGAGGCGCGACTCCATGGCGACATCGATACGACCAGCCTCGGCGAGGATCGCGATGGCGCTCCGCGCGTTCTCGTAGTCCAACGCCAAGTCGTCGGTTTCGAGTCGGTACTTGTCGAGCCATGTTGTCTGATCGCTCGCGTCCACGGCGAGCATCGTGAGTGTCTCGATCAGGTACTTCCACGCGCTTGCTTCGGACAGCCCCTGCTCACTCATTCCGCCCCCTCGGCGCCCATTGGACCACGCGGTCGGTGGAGCGATTTTGACCGGGAGTCTCAATGACTGAGTCAAGCCGCCTGCGTGATCGGTGGGGTCGGGGTGAGCAATGCTCAGACGTAGTCAACGAGGACGGCACCACGCCAAGCGGCAGTTCGCCGTGGGGTGAGATCGTCCGGGAAGGCGTCCACGCTGATCACCGGCTGTCCGGCGCCCGTGTGCTGTCTGGCCAGCTCGTTGATGTACCGGAACGGGGTGTCCCCTTCGGGGTGTTGCTTGCCCTCGATGGTGTTGGCGCCGGCCTGCAGACACCTCAGGCACTCAACATGTCAAGCAGCTGCGGCGAGAGCGGTTGGAAACGCCGTGTCTTCATCGAACAGCTTGCGGTTCTGGAGGCAGTGGTAGAGCTGGCCGAGCATGCGGTTGAAGAGGTTGCGCTGGGCGGCGGCGTGCCAGTCCCCATGGTCGTCGCGGCGGCGCCGGTAGTGGGCCTTGGCACCGGGTGAGGCGGTGATGGAGGCGAAGGCCCAGAGGTAGCCGGCGGCGTTGAGCCGGTCGTTCTTGACCCATCGGCGGGTGATGCTCGACTTCTTGCCGGAGGCCCGGGTGATGGGCGAGGCACCGGCGTATGCCTTCAGGCCGCGGGCGTCCGCGAAGCGGGCCTTGTCGTCTCCGGTCTGGGCGAGCACCCGGGCGCCGAGTTGGACGCCGAGGCCGGGGAAGCTGAGGATGATCTCAGCGTCCGGGTGCTGGGGGAAAGCCTCTTCGACTGCCTCGGCGAGGTCGTCGGTGGCGGTGCAGGCGGCCTCCAACTGGATCAGGAGCGCGAGCATTTGCCTGCCCAGGGCGTCCTCGATCAGCGGCGGCTGGTGAGTGTAGTCGGCGCGGAAGACGTCACGGAGCCGCTCAGCTTCGGCTGTGATGCCGCGCTTGCGGCCGGCCCGCTTGAGCGCGGCCTCCAGCTGGGTGCGGGTCAGCCGCGCGGCCCGGGTCGGTGTCGGGGCCGCCTTCAGAAGCTCCCGGGCCTCCGGCCGGCACAGTCCGTTGCGCCAGGGCTCGAAGGCCGCCAGGGCGACCGGATAGTACTCCCGCAGCAGCGAACGGAGCTGGTTGGACAGCTGCTGCCGGTTCCAGAGTGAGTCCTGCTGAGCACGGGCGAGGACGGCGACGGCCCGGCCGAGGGCGCTGTCGTTCGGCACCGGCCGGTGGGCGTGCATGTCGGTCCGTAGGATGTTTGCGAGCACCAGGGCATCGCCGGGGTCGGACTTCTTGCGGGAGACCGAGTGCCGGTCGCGGTAGCGGGCGGCGGCCATTGGGTTGATCGCGAACACCTGCCGCTTGCCGGCCCGCAGCACCGCGACAAGCAGGCCGCGGGAGGTTTCGATCGCGACCGGAATCGGGCTCTCCTCGCTGTCGCCGTACTCGACCAGCAGGTTCAGCAGGATCTTGTAGCCCGCAGCATCATCGGTGATGTGCCGCTTGGCCAGCAACTGGCCGCTGTCGTCGACCAGCGCGACGTCGTGAGTGCGCTCGGCCCAGTCGATGCCGCAGTAGATCAAGATTTCCTCCCCATAGCACGGTTTGTGTAGGTCACGAGCTCATGCGGAACCACGCAGCGACCTAATCCCAGGACTCAGCGCAAGGGCCGGTCCGCCACCTCAGTAGCCGTTCGTGGCACCATCTCGCTCCATGGGCCTCGGACTATCCGGGAGCTCAGACGGCTCGGGCTTCACAAGCGGTCACCATGGAGCGGGCTCGCACCACCAACATCAACGAATGATCAAAGGGCGAGTGTTGACGGTCGTGGTGTGCTGCGTGGACGCCGGACAGCGCGCAATCTACGAGTAGGCATCGGGGCCAGGCGATCGGGAGGCGTCTGCCCGGCGGCCACGAAGCACACCACGGACCACGATCTGGCTGGTCACCAATGCGTCGGACGCCGTGCTGTCTGGGCTGAGGCATCCGGTATCCGGCAGGCAAAGGACGTGTGTCCGGCGCCCGCATGACCCGCCAGATCGTGTTCTCGGCGGTGGCGGCGGGGGAGGCGTCGAGACCCGCGCGATCTCCGTAGAGGCATCTCATGCCCGGATTACGGAAGGCGTCGCCTCGACACCCACCCTGACCACCACCACGAGCACCGGGACGTTGCACCGCTCTGCAGGAAGGCATGGCCTGCCGGGCTGAAACAAGATGTCAACGGCCCAGTACTCGAACAGATCCGAAGAGCCGAAGCTTCACGAACCTGCTGCTACAAGGGGATTAGGCTGAAGTCCTCCTCACGCGGCAGGTCGTCGACTGTGTCCGCGCTCACCCTGTGCCCCTGACGGGTGAGCGCGGTCGCGAGGCTCCTGGTCGACTTCACCGTCCAACGCAGCGGCGACACCGGATCGCCCCGCTCGTCAGGTTCCACCAGGGTGAGCAGTGCGGGCCGCAGTCCCGTGGCGAGTTGACCACGAACCTCACGAGAGACGCTCGAATCACAACAACGAGCTGCCTCACGCGAAGCAACACCTTGCTTCTCTACGAGCCCTTAGGGTGAGGTGGTTGCGGTGCGGTAGAACTCGGCTGCGGTGACGGTGGCGGGGACGCCGAGTTCAGCGGTGACCGCGGTGATCGCGGTGGCGCCGATGGCGAGGTCGGCTTGGCCGTCGGTGGTGAAATACGGGGCGATGAACGTCTCGTAGTGGGCTCGGGCTTCGTCTGCGGTGTGTCGGCCGAGGAACGTCTGGATGTGCCGCACCGTGGTGTCGGGTTCGTCGTGGATCACTTTCAGGGCGCGCCGGTGGGCTCGTACGACGGCCTGGACCGCGGGGTCGTCCGGCTGGATGTGGGTGGGGTCGACGGCCACGCCCACGGTGGGGATCTGGAGGTGGTCGCCGACCCAGGCCGGCACCTGCCAGCCGTGCTCGGCGGCCACCGCCTCCGGTGCCATGGTGCTGCCGACCAGGGCGGCGTCGATCGTGCCGTCGTGCAGCCGGCGCAGGTCCATGCCGTAGTCGCCGGGCGGGCGGACGATGGTGTGGATGTCGCGGTCCGGGTCGAGGCCGACCTGGCGCAGCACGATGCGGGCGAAGCACCCGGGTGCGGTATGGGGGGCGTGCACGGCCAGCCGTCGGCCGGCCAAATCGGCCAGGGAGGTCAGGCCGGGGCGGGCGAGGAACCAGAACAGCGGGCGGTGGGTGTTGACCGTGAGTGCGACCCAGGGGGTGTTCTGGGTCAGTCGGGACAGCAGTGCCCGGCCCAGCCCGATGGTGGCGCCGTGGCGGAGCCGCTCCTCGTCCCAGGAACAGCCGTCGCGCAGCGCGACGTGGACGCCCTCGTCGGCGTAGTAGTCATGCTGGTCGGCGATGTAGGCGACCAGTTCCTCGTGCAGGCCCCGCCCGACGTAGGCGAGATCGATCGTGTACATGAACGTCTTTTCCTTGATCGTGTCACCGCCATGCGCCTGCGTCTCCCGCGAGCGCGGTGCTGTGGCCCGTGGTGCTGAGGTGGCGTGTGCCGGACGCGGTCCGGTCTTCGGCCGGACGGGGACGGTATGGCCTGGTACGGGGCGGGCAGCGGGGCGTCAGTCCATGGACATCCCGCCGTCGACCGCGGCCGTGGTGCCGGTCATGAAGGCGTTGTCCTCGCCGGCGTAGAAGGCGACTGCTTGGGCGACGTCGCCCGGGCGTGCCAGGCGGCCCAGGGGGGTGGCGGCCATCTGCCGCCGCTTGAGCTCCTCGTCGAGCGCCTCCGCCATGCGGGTGTCCTCCACCGGGCCGGGCTCGACCACGTTGACCGTGATGCCCCGCGGGCCCAGTTCCTGGGCGAGGTACCGGGCGAACTGCGCCAGTGCGGCCTTGGCCGTTCCCAGTGCGATCATGCCCGCCCTTGGTCGGCGGCTGAGACCAGTACCGAGATAGATGATGCGTCCCCAGCCCTGTTCGGTCATGGCGGGCAGGACGGCTTTGGTGACCGCGAACGCCGCACGCATCTCGCCGTCGACCTTGCCGCCCAGTTCTTCCCACGTCATGTCCTGGAACGGCTTGATCACATACGGGGTGAGCGCGTTGTGCACGAGCACGTCGATGCCGCCCCACGCCGTCTGGACCTGCTCGATCATGCTCGCGACCGCCGCTGCCTCGCGCACGTCGGCCTGCACGGCCATGGCCTGGCCGCCTGCGGCCTCGATGCCGGCCACGACCTCCTCGGCTGCCGTGCCGCTGCGGAGGTAGTTGACCACCACGCGCATCCCTCGCGCGGCCAGCAGGCGTGCGGTGGCCGCACCGATTCCGCTGCTGGCCCCTGTCACCAACGCCACCCTGCCGGTCGCCCCGGTCACGAGCCCACCTCCTGCACGTGATCGAACCGCTCCAGACCTCCTTGGGCGGCACGCTGCCCGGCCTGCTCGTGCGGTGCGGCGTAGTAGGCGCGCGAGAACAGGATCGGGTCCAGGCCGTCGACGGGGACGAACCCGAGGACGTCGCTGACGCGCTTGCCGGGCAGCGGCAGGGCCTGGAGATCTGCTTCTTCGCGCACCACCGAGTGCCCGTCGGGGGTTTTGTGCCCTTTCGTGATCTCCCGGTTGTCGACCTCGCGCCCCTCGGCCTGGCATACGCGCCGGTGTTGGATGCGGGAGCCGTCCGCGACGTGCACCTCGTGCAGATCCACGCCGTGCCGTCGTGCGGCCGGGAACAACTGCACCGGCAGGCTGACCGGGCCGAACGTGATCCAGCCCCTCCACACCGCCCGCGTCGGCACATCCATGTCTCCAGCCTCCGCCACGGCAGGCACCGGTGCACCTTGGAGCGGATCCACGCGTCGCCGGGCAAGGAAGGCGCACGTGAGGGGCACGAAAAGTGGCAGCACCTCCCGGCAACACCTGGCTCCAGAACCACGGCGCGGGCCGGTCTCCACGACATCACCCGGACCCTGCCGCCCGTCTACTCCGACCGGCTGTCACCGCACGGAATCAGGGCGCCACCGAACGCCGGCTTCAGCAGATCGCGGCCGAGGGCCTCGCGCAGATGTACTTCCGGGCGAACAACCGCCGCGCGCACGGTCTGGGTGTGGAGGTCACCGACAGGGAGTGCGTCGAGATCACGTTGCAGTCGAGGGCGGGGACCTCGAACGCCGTGGCCGGCCAGGGCGGGGCTCAGCGCACCGGGAAGCCGAAGGAGTAGCCCTGCTCCTTGAGCGAGGGGAGGATCCGGCGCAGGGCCTCGACGGTCTGGGAGCGGTCGCCGCCCGCGTCGTGGAAGAGGAGTGTCGGCCCGTTGGGCAGCTCCCGCTCGACGGTGGCGACGATGGCGTCCGTGCCCGGCCGCTCGAAGTCCTTGGAGTCCACGTTCCAGCCCAGCGGGCGCATGCCCCGTGAGGCCGCCAGGTTGCGGCTGTAGGGGGTGAAGGCCCCGCCGGGTGCCCGGTAGTACATCGGCCGTACGCCCCCGGACGCCTCGGTGATCATGCGTTCGGCGTCGAGTAGCTGCTGCGACTGGTAGGCCTGGGACTTGGTGTCCATGGTGGTGTCGTGCGACACCGTGTGGTCGCACAGCCGGTGTCCGGCCGCGACCACCTTCTTCACGAGGTCCGGGTGGGCCCGCGCCTGCGTTCCCACCATGCAGAACGTGGCCTTCACGCCGTACTCCCGCAGTACGTCGAGCACCTGAGGGGTCCACACAGGGTCGGGGCCGTCGTCGATGGTGATGTTGACGCCGCGTTCCCCCTTGTCCGAGGCGTGCGCGATGGTCACATCGACTGGCTTGACGTCACTGCCCGGCGTGGCCGACGCGGCTGCCTGAGGCGACGAGCCGACCACGGAACCGGCCTGCGCGGTCCACACCGAGGCACCGGCGGCCAGTACCGTCACTCCGAGGGCCGCCCCGGCCACCTTGCCGTACCAGCCCCGCCCGCCGCCGTGCCGTGCCATGTCCGCCCCGCTTTCCCGCAGTTCCTCGCCGATCCTTGGTCGCCTTCCGACCACTTGGCAGGACGAGGGGCAACGGCCACGGGATGCGTCCGTTACCGATCGCGGACACTTCCGGGGGAGTTCGCGGACAACTGGGCGAGCAGCGGCCGGAACCGGGTCGGTTGGCGCGATCCGCTCAGGGCTGGTCGGGCGGGGCGTCCTGCCGTCGATGAACAGCGAGAAGCCTGGCTGTGGGCTGTGGGCCGGCGCACCGTCGACCGCCTCACCTTCGAGGCCCACATCATCGAAACCGACACCCAGTCCTTCCGCCTCACCAGCACCACCGCCAAGCGCAAGGCGGCAGCAGCCTGATCCTCCGTCGGCCCGGGGCAAAGGCTCGCACTTCCCGGTCCCCGGGCCTCGACGGTCACAGGAGCTGAAGGCACATTGCCTGAACCGCGCACGGGCTAGGCTGACGCCATGTCACCC
This sequence comes from Streptomyces sp. 6-11-2, assembly GCF_006540305.1. Lineage (GTDB taxonomy): Bacteria > Actinomycetota > Actinomycetes > Streptomycetales > Streptomycetaceae > Streptomyces. The sequence continues at coordinate 6,741,930 of NZ_BJOR01000001.1, forward strand.
TCAGGCTGGACAGGGTTCACCACAGTGCGGGGAGTGCGGCGCCGACTGGCGATCCTGTGCAGCCACGTCATCAGGCGCCCGCTCCTGATCCTCGCCCTCGCGGGGCTGGCCTTCGTCATCACCAGGTTCGGCAAGGACTTTCCCATGCTCTATGGCATGACCCCCCTTGGAGCCGTTCTCATCTCCTGGAGCATGGGCCGCCACCGCTCGGTCAATCCCGCCGAAGAGATCGGCGATGAACCCCAAAACCGGGACGCAGAGACGACCTGACCGGCAGCGGCCCTGGACGCCGGCGCCCCGGCCGCCTTCGGCGCGGGCAGTATTCTCCTGACGCGGCGCCGCGTCACTGACTAGGCGCGTGCCTTCACCGGGAAGAGGGCGTCGAGCCGGGGTGTCCCCGCCCCCGCAGCGAGCCCTGGTATCCCACCCCTCGTCGCGGTCCTCACGGACTCGTCACCCTCTTCACGCTCCGCCCGCGCCTCCTGGACAGCGTCCAGGGCTTCGTGGAACGCGCCCCCGCAGTCGTCCTCCTGGCGGGTCAGCTCATCGAAGACATCCTGCGCCACGTAGTCGAGCTCCTCCCATTCCGGCCACTCGTCGTCGTGCCACTCCCGCAGGTGCCGCCCGGCCAGGGCCCGCACCTCGGAAACGCCGGCGAGCGCGTCCGGATCAGCGAGCACCGCTTCGTACGTCCCTCGCCCCTGCGCCACCAGCCAGAGCGCGAAATAGTCGAAGCCGTCGTCGGAACACGAGCCGCCCTCGATCCGGCTCACCGCCCGCCACAGCGCTTCTGTGGCGACGGCCTCGCACGCGGCCTCCAGATGCGCCTGGAACTCGACGCCCGCCGCGGCCGGCCAGCGCAGCAACTCCCCGCGCAGCCAATCCAGCCGCTCGTTCCGGTCACCGGGGCGGCGGCTCAATTCGTCCATGAGTGCCCAGAAGGTCTTCTCGTCCATGCGGCACAGGATCACAGCCGCCACTGACACTCCCGCGAGCTCCATGCGGAAACAGCAGCGGTGATGGTGCCCAGGGCCCGCAGGGTGTCCAGGGCAACACTGGCCGACAGGACGTCTCTGATGGACGAGGGCGTCGGGGACATGGGCCAGCGGCCCGGGCACGGTGGGCGACCGGCGGAATGCCGTCCATGGTGAGGCCGGCTCTGCTGCGGGAGGCGGGAGCACTCCGCGGGTTGAGTGGCCCAGGGGACGCTGCCGTGGACACCTGCAGCCGGTCCGGGGCCGGCCCCCTTCCGCAGCGCTTCGTCGCTTCTTCCAGCGTGCCGAGAATTTCGTCGTTGACAAGGTTGGCTAATGCTATTAGCTTTTAGCTAACGAGATTAGCTAAGCTGGAGGATGCCATGACCGAGTACCTTGCCGCCGACGGCGGCACGATCGCTTACGACGTGGCGGGGTCCGGCCCGCTGATCGTTCTCGCGCACGGCATGGGCGACAGCCGTGCCGCGTACGATCCCGTGATCCCGCAGCTGGTGGCGGCGGGCTATCGGGTCGCCGCGGTCGATCTGCGCGGCTGCGGCGAGTCCAGCGTCGGCTGGCCGGACTGGAGCCGCACCGCCATCGCCGACGACCTGCTCGCCGTGATCCGCCACCTGGGCGGCCCGGCCGTGCTCGTCGGACACTCGATCTCCGGCGGCGCCGCCACCATCGCCGCAGCGCAGGGGCCCTCGCTGATCACCGCGGTTGTCGAGTTGGCGCCGTTCACCCGCAAGCAGTCGATCCGCCTCGGCGACCTGCGGGTGAAGCGCTTCCGGCGGGGCATGCTGCGGCTGCTCGGCGCGGGCGTGTTCGGCAGCGTGCCGCTCTGGCGTTCGTACCTCGACGTGGCCCACCCCGGCGTGAAGCCGGTCGGCTGGGTCGAACGGCTCGACCGTATCGACTCCCTGCTGCGCGAGCCGGGCCGGATGAAGGCCCTGCAGGGCATGGGCCGCAGCGCCCCGACCGACGCCGGCGCGCAACTCGGCAACGTCCGCTGCCCGGTCCTGGTCGTGATGGGCACGCTCGACCCCGACTGGGCCGACCCGCACGCCGAGGGTTCGGCGATCGTGGATGCCCTGCCGTCCGGCCTCGGCCGGCTTGAGATGATCGAGGGCGCCGGGCACTACCCGCACGACCAGTTCCCCGACCAGCTGGTTTCGCTCATGCTCTCCTTCCTCCGATCGGACGCCGCTCGTGCCTAGGGCCGGCCTGGACCCGGCGGCCGTGGTCGCGGCCGGTGCCGCCCTCGCCGACGAGGTTGGCTTCGCCAACCTGACGATGGGCTTGCTGGCCGAGCGGGTGGGCGTGCGCACCCCGTCCCTGTACAAGCACGTGGGCAGCCAGGAAGACCTCAACCGGCGCATCGCGGTCCTGGCATTGAACGAGGCCGCCGACGCCGTCGGCGGCGCGGTCCAGGGGTACGCGGGCCGCGACGCCCTGGCGGCCGCGGCGCGCGCCTTCCGCGCCTTCGTCCTGGAGCACCCAGGCCGGTACGGCGCGACGGTCGGCGCGGAACCGTCCGGCCCGGACGATCCGCTGGCCACCGCAGGTGAGCGGCTGCTCGGCGCGTTCATGGCGGTCCTGCGCGGCTACGAGATCGCAGAGTCCGACGTGGACCACGCCCTGCGCACGCTCCGCAGCCTCTGCCACGGCTTCGCCACGCTGCAGGCGGACAACGGCTTCCAGTGGAGCGCCGACATCGACGAGAGCTTCGAGTGGCTGATCGCCTTCGCCGACCGGGGCCTGCGCGCCATGTGAGAAATGGACGAGCGCCTGTGGCCAACTGATCGTTTCAGAATCGGAGACTTGAGAGAGCCTCCAAGGCATCCCGCAGGCGCAGTTGGCCCGCCGCGCGGTAGAGGTAGGGCAGGGCGCTGCCGTACAAGGCGGTGAAGCCACCGATCGTCGCCATGAGACCGGCCGCGGTGTCGTCGGCGGCCCAGCCGATCACGACCGGCACGCCCATGCACAGCCCCGCGCGTGCCGCGAACGGCCACCGCCGTCTCGCGTCACGCAGCGCGAACAGGGGGCGGATCCCGATCGGGCCCGGCCCGGCGCGGGCGGGATCGGCGCCGGGGCCGCCGGTCCTTGATGCATGCTTCCAGAGCAGCACGGACAGCGTCCCGACGCTCGCCCTGCGCCCCGGGGCATGATGTCCTCCGCGAGAGCCACCGCCGGGGGCGACTGTCGCTCGTACTGCCAAGGCTGCCGGCCGGGGCGATGCAGGAGGGTTGTGGCGAGGTCACCAGGCATATCTGTGGGCCGTCGCTGGACCGTACGAGGAGGACCAGGGGCAACTGGGTGGGGGCAGGCCGCCGTTCGGGCCGAGCGATGGGGTGTTTCCGGCGGTGTTGGCACCGTCTCCCGCGCGACGTCCTGCGTCGACTGCGGTTGCTTGTGCGCCCCCGGGACACGGCCTGGCATCGCGACCTGGTCGCGCGGCACCACGCGGCCCGTTCTCGGCCCGGCAGCCGCTTCTCGGCCCGGCTGTCGCCGGATCGGTCCCAGCATCGTCGGTCACCGGGACACGGTCGACCAGTGCCCGCCCGCCGGAGCCGAACTGCCCACGCTCGCTCTGGAGGGGCAATGAGGTGTCGACCTTCCTTGACCTCGCGGTCCCGGGACACCGGCTCGCCCCAGGCAACCCGGATGGCGTAGCGGGCCGGGCGCACATCGCGCGTGCCGTGACGGCGACGGAGCAGCGCACTGATCGATGGAGGCAGTGATGACTGAGGGTCTGCGCAGTCGGCTGATCGGTGCGTGGAAGCTGGTGTCGTACCGGGAGATCCCGGTCGACGGTGCCGAGCCGTTCGAGCCGCTCGGTCATGAACCGCAGGGCATCATCATGCACACCCCGGACGGGTACATGTCCGCGCAGCTGTCCAGGCCCGAGCGTCCCGGCTTCGCCTCCGGGGACTGGTTCGACGGGACGACGGAGGAGTACACGGCGGAAGCGACCTCCTACATCGCCTACTCGGGACCGTTCCACGTGGATGAGGAGAAGCAGACCCTCACACACTCCATGTTCGTGTCCCTGTTTCCCAACTGGACCGGCCAGACGCAGCCGCGTGTGGTGAGAATCGAGGGCGGCATGCTGCATCTGAGCACCGCATCACCCATCAGGTCGAGCGGCAGGACCGTCAACTCGGCCCTCACCTGGCGCCGGGCCGAACCCAACTGACCCCGCGCGAGCAGAGGTACGCAGCCGAGACCGCGGTGTCGGGCAGAGCGGTCGGCAGGAGTGGGAAGGGACCCGCATGAACACCGGACGACGCGTCGTCGTGACGGCGGGTGCCGCCGGCATCGGACTCGCGACAGTCAAGGCGTTCGCGGCCAACGGCGACCGTGTGCACATCTGCGACATCGACGAACGGGCCCTCGAACAGGTCACCGAGGCCAATCCGATGATCACCGCGACCGTCTGCGACGTGTCCGACCGGCGCTCGGTCGAGGCCTTCGTCGCGGAAGCGGTCCACGCCCTCGGCGGTATCGACGTGCTGGTCAACAACGCGGGCATCTCCGGCCCCACCAGCCCGGTGGAGGAGATGGACCCCGACCAGTGGGAAGCCGTCCTGGCCGTCAACCTCACCGGCACGTTCAACGTCACCAGGCTCTCCATCCCCTTCTTGAAGAAGTCCGACGCCGGCGTCATCCTCATCATGACCTCCGTCGGCGGACGCTACGGCTACCCGAACCGCAGCCCCTACGCGACCACCAAGCGAGGGCTGATCGGCCTCACGGAGACCCTCGCCATCGAACTGGGAGACGACGGAATCCGCGTCATCGCCATCGCCCCCGGCGCCGTCGCCGGCGAGCGCATCCAGCGGGTCCTGCAGGGCCGGGCCGATGCCAGTGCACGCAGCCTGGCCGATGTCACCGCCGACGCCCTGAGCATCCAGTCCCTCAAATACTTCACCGCCCCCGAGGACATCGCCGCACTGGCCCTCTTCCTCGCCTCCGACAGCGCCAAGTCCATCACCGGACAGACCATCCCCATCGACGGCGGCTCGAAGGCCGCGCAGTGACGCGCGACGAGGATCAGTGCTGCAGCAGTGCGGCGCGCCGCTGGTAGCGCCGGTCAATCCCAGCACCGGCCTTGTCGCGTTGGCTGAGGGATGATCGTCCGAGGCTGTGTCAGGGTGCGGGTGGGCCGGTGCCGTTTCGGGGTCAGGCACCGGCGGGCTGTGCGGCGGTGGGTGATGTGGTCCCGGATGGCGAAGCAGACGATCGTCTCGGTGCGGTGATCGGGAGCGGTTGTCCGGTGCCGTCGTGGCCGGAAGCGGGGTGAGATGCCGCTGAACGCGGCGCGGTGCCGCGGCCGGGGGGACGAACCGCCGCCGGTCGAACGGGGCAGGATCGCCGTCGAAGGCGAAGCTCCAACCGGTGGCGGCCGGGCCGACCGCCGTGAGAGCCCTGTGGTCGCAGGACGAGCCCTTTCGCCGACCCGATACCGACTTTTGCCGACGCTCCGTCAGGCGTGATCGCGGCGACGACCTGCACCTCGTGCGTGGTGGAGGGTGCGTCCTCGGCGACCGTCGGAGAGCCGTCGAGCATCCGCGGGAAACGCACTCACTCACCACCCCTTGACACCCCAATCACCCCTCACGACTATATGAACCAACGGTTCGCTTACCGAACCAGCGAGCCAGATCTCTGGAGGAGAGCCGTGCCCATTCGGGTCCGCAAGATCATCAAGCAGCTCGATGAGACGAGGCTGGAGAACGGCCGCGCCGTGGACCCGGTCCACCGGGTCGCGTTCGTCGGAGCCGTCATCGAGAACCCGTATCCCAGCGAGTACGTCCAGGACCTCGTCACTCTCGCCGACGAGGTGGGCGAGGAGATCGGCAAGCTGGTCGGTCCCGCCTGCGTGGAGCTCCTGGGGTGCGAGGTCGAGGCGTTCGGCAAGGCCGCGCTCGTCGGCATCGGCGGAGAGGTCGAGCACGGCTCGGCGCTCATCCACAACCTGCGCTTCGGCAACGTCTTCCGCTCCGCCGCAGGCGGCACCGAGCTGCTGCCGGCCGCCGAGAAGGTCGGCCTCCCGGGCAGCCCGATCGACATCCCGCTCAAGCACAAGCTGGACGCCAAGACGCGCTCGCACCACCAGACGGTCACCCTTCAGGTCGCCGATGTCCCCCGGCCGCGCGAGATCTTCGTCGTGTGCGCCGCTGCGAGCGCCGGCCGCCCGCTGGCCCGTCTCGCCGCCTTCGGTGCCGAGACCCGGAACCAGTGACGAGGTCCGTACCGCAGCAGCCGACGAACGACGAGGAGGCAGTCCGTTGACCATCACCGAGACCGATGCGTGGACCGGGCAGCGCGTCAAGGAAGCCGACAGCGAATACGTCATCCACTCCTGGTCCGTCCAGGGCGCGCTCAACCCCATCCCGGTGGCCGGGGGTTCCGGGTCCTGGTTCTGGGACTACGAGGGGAACAGATACCTCGACTTCCAGTCCCAGCTCGTCAACCTCAACCTGGGCCACCAGCACCCCAAGTTGGTCGAGGCCATCCGCGAACAGGCCGACCGCCTCTGCTACATAGGCCCCGGCTTCGCCGAGCGCTCCCGCGCCGAACTGGCCGAGATGCTGGCCTCACTCACCCCCGGCGACCTGAAGATGAGCTTCTTCACCACCGGCGGAGCGGCGGCCAACGAGAACGCGATCCGGCTCGCCCGCCACGTGACCGGACGCCACAAGGTGATCGCCCGCTACCGCTCGTACCACGGCGCCACCAACGGGGCGATGTCGCTGACCGGCGACCCCCGTCGCTGGGCCGCGGAACCGGGCGGGATGCCAGGAGTGGTGCGGATGTTCGACCCGTACACCTACCGCTGCCCGGCCGGACATCCGGACCCCTGCCCCGTGTGCTCCGGGGGGCCGCACCTGGAGGAGATCCTCCAGTACGAGAACCCGGACACGGTCGCCGCGGTGATCGTCGAGCCCGTCACCGGCACCAACGGCCTGATCTACCCGCCCGACGGCTATCTGCGGTCGCTGCGCGAGGTCTGCGACCGGCACGGCATCCTGCTCATCTTCGACGAGGTCATGGCGGGCTTCGGCCGCACCGGTGAGTGGTTCGCCTGCAATCACTGGGACGTCACCCCCGACATCCTCGTCACCGCCAAGGGCCTGAACTCGGGTTACGTCCCGCTGGGCGCGATGACCGTCTCGGCCCGCGTCTCCGAGTGGCTCGGGGACCACATGTTCTGGGGCGGCCTCACCTACGCCGGACACCCGCTGGCCTGCGCCTCCGGTGTCGCCTCACTCCGCATCATGCAGGAGGAGAACATCGTGGAGAACGCGAGGTTGCGCGGCGAACGCCTCGGCGCCGGACTGGCCAAGCTCGCCGAGAGCCACCCGAGCATCGGTGAGATCCGCGGCCGCGGCCTGTTCCACGGCGTCGAACTGGTGAAGAACCGGGAGAGCCGCGAACCGCTGGTGCCGTTCAACGCCAAGGGGCCCGCCGCGGCACCGGTCACCCGGATCGTGAAGGAAGCCATGGCCCGCGGCCTGTACCTGACGGCCAACTTCAACGTGCTCCGGCTGACACCTCCGCTCGTCATCGAGGACTCCGAGATCGACCTCGCTCTCGACGTACTGGACGACGTCCTGAACCTCGCCGACGAGCAGTACGTAGGGTGAGGCGCAATGGCGGGCAAGGCGCGGGCGCGCCACATGAGAGAGGGTGCAGCATGGCATCGACGTTGATCAGAGGCGGTACGGTCGTCAACGCCGATGCCGCCGTCAGGGCCGACGTACTGATACGCGACGGTGTGGTCGTGGCGCTCGGCGCCGGCACGGACGACTGGAGCGCCGACCACGTGGTCGACGCCGAGGGAATGCTCGTGATGCCCGGTGGCATCGACGCGCACACCCACCTCGAATATCCCATCGACGGCTTCACCACCCGCACCGCGGACGACTTCCACAGTGGGACGGTGGCGGCCGCCCACGGCGGTACGACCACGGTCCTGGACTTCGTGAAGAAGGAGCCGGAGCGGAGCCTGCTCGACACCTACCGGTCCCGGCGCGACGTCGCGGCGGCCAAGTCGGTGATCGACTTCGGGCTGCACGCGATCGTCCCGCCCCGCGAGCAGCAGCCGGACGTCCTGGACGACCTGCGGCGGCTGGCCGGGGAGGGGGCCACGAGCTGGAAGTTCTTCATGGCCTACCCCGGCACGCAGATGGTCGACGACGGGGAACTGCTGGAGGGCTTCGAGCTCGCCCTGGAGCACGGCGTCCTGCCGATGGTGCACGCCGAGAACGGCCACATGATCGCCCGGGAGACCCAGCGACTGCTGGCCGACGGCCGGACGGCCGAGGTCTTCCACGCCAGCGCCCACGGGCACGACTCCGAGGCCGAGGCCGTGCACCGCGCCGTGGTCCTCGCCGAGTCCGTCGGCACCCCGCTCTACGTCGTGCACGTCTCCAGCGCCGCCGCGGCCGACGAGATCAGCAGGGCCAGGGCCGCCGGAGCGCGGGTGTGGGGCGAGACGTGTCCCCAGTACCTCGCCGTCGCCTACGAGGACTACGCCGACCTGGGGGAGAAGGCCGCCGCCTACCTGTGCTCGCCCCCTATCCGGGAGCGGGGCAACCAGGAGGGGCTGTGGCGGTCCCTGGTCACCGGGGCGATGTCCACGGTGGCCACCGACCACGCCGGTTTCTGCCTCCACCAGCCCGAGGATCTGCCGCCGCAGAAGCTGCGCAGCCCCGGATACTTCCCGAAGGTCCCCAACGGTGTCCCCGGTATCGAGGACAGGCTCATGGTGCTGTGGGAGACGGGGGTCGCGGGCGGCCGGTTCGACGCCTGCAGGTTCGTGGACCTGGTCTCCACCCGCCCGGCGAAACTGTTCGGGATGTTCCCGCACAAGGGCGCCGTCGCCGTGGGCGCGGACGCCGACCTGCTGGTGTGGGACCCGGCGGCCGACCATGTGATCAGCGCGGCCGGCAGCCACATGCGCACCGACTACAACCTCTACGAGGGGATGCGCGTGACCGGCCGTCCGGTCCGCGTCTTCTCCCGGGGCGAGCAACTCGTCGGCCCTGACGGGGCCTTCGACGGGGCCGCGGGCCGAGGGCGTTTCCTCACCCGGGGCAAGCCCCAGCTGCACTGAGATCCCCCCACGTCCTTGACGCGTCACACCAGCTGACACGTGTCCGTGGTGCGGAACCCCGGGTGGGTTCCGTGCCACCGGGCCCGCGTCTCGCAACACGAACGGAGCGGTGTCTCGATGAAACTCCCCCTGGGCATCCATGTCGGTGAACGGCTGAGCCTGGAGCAGACGTACTGGCAGGCCGAGCTGGCCGACCAGAACGGGTTCGAATCCGTATGGGTCGCGGAGGGGCGGCTGGCGCGCGACGGCATCGTCCCGGCCGCCGTCATCGCGAGCAGGACCCGCAACGTCAAGATCGGCACGGGCGTCGTCAACAACAAGAGCCGGAACGCGGCCCTGATGGCCGTCACCTTCAAGACCCTGGACGAGCTGGCCCCCGGCCGGGCCATTCTCGGCATCGGCGCCTGGTGGGAGCCGCTGGCCACCAAGGTCGGCCAGCCGCTGCGCAAGCCCATCGCCTCGATGCGCGAGTACATCACCGTGCTGCAGAGCTTCTTCCGCAACGAAGTCGTGTCCTTCGAGGGCGAGTTCGTGCAGATGCGCGACGTGCGCTTCGACAGCATGTACCGGGAGAACAAGCCGGTCGACATCCCCATCTACATCGGCGCCGTCGGCCCCCGGATGCTGGAGCTGGCCGGTGAGATCAGCGACGGCGTGCACATGGACTTCCTGCTCCCGCCCTCGTACCTGGTGGGCGCCAAGGAGGCGATCGCCCGGGGACTCGCCAAGCGGACCGACGGCAAGGACTCGATCGACCTCACCCAGATCGTCGCGTGCAGCGTCAACGACGACGATCCGCAGGAGGCCATCGACGCCTGCAAGGCGTTCCTCACCCTCTACCTGGCGCAGCAGCCGCACATCGCCGAGCACTGCGGTGTGGAACGCGAACTGGTGGACCGCATCCAGGAGCGGGCCGGCTGGCCCGCCACCCCCGAGGCGATCAAGAAGGCCATGCCGCTGGTCCCCAACAGCCTGGTGCAGAACGTCACCGCCTGCGGCTCCACCGACGAGGTGTTCGCCAAGCTGATGGAGTACCACGAGGCCGGGGTCCGCTGCCCGATCATCTCCACCCTGGGTGACAAGGAGCAGACGCTGACCCGCCTCGCCCAGGCCGCGAAGGGCTGACGGCGATGAGCGACTTCCCGGCCGACCCGATCGCCGTGGTCGGCGGCACCGGCCCCCAGGGCCGGGGCCTGGCCTACCGGCTCGCCCGTGCCGGCCACCTGGTGGTGCTCGGCTCACGCGACGCCGGCCGGGCCGCCGACGCGGCCGGGCAACTGCGCACGCTGCCGGGCGTGGCCGCGCCCGTCGACGGGGCCTCCAACGAGGACGCCGCCCGGTGCGCCGCGATCGTCCTGCTGGCCGTGCCCTACCAGGGCCACGCCGAACTGGTGGCCTCGATGGCCGACGTTCTCGCGGGCAAGCTGATCATCTCCTGCGTCAACCCGCTGGGATTCGACAAGGGCGGCCCGTACGGTCTGTCCGTCGCGGCAGGGAGCGCCGCCGAGGAGGCGGCCGGGCTCGTGCCGTCCGCCGCGGTCGTCGGAGCCTTCCACCACCTGGCCGCCCCGCTGCTGCTCGACCCCGAGGCCGACCTGAGCCATGAGGACGTCCTCGTCTGCGGGGACGACGCAGAGGCCAAGGCCCGGGTCCTGGCCCTGGCCGCCGACGTCACCGGAGGCCGCGCGGTGGACGCGGGCCGGCTGCGGCTGGCCGCCCAGCTCGAGCCGCTCACCGCGGTGCTGATCTCCGTCAACAAGCGCTACAGGACCAGGTCCGGAGTGGCACTCACCGGCCTGTCCACCGCCGCCGCCAAGGAGGAAGTGGCATGAGACTCGCCGCGGTCCAGCTCCGGGCCACCGACGACCGGGCCGAGACCGTCGAACGCGCCGGCGACCTGGTGGACGCCGCCGCCGACCAGGGAGCCGGGATCGTCCTGCTGCCCGAGCTGTTCGCCGTCCCCTTCGTCCAGCCCGACCCCGACCCGGACTACTTCCGGCTCGCGGAGAGCCTCGACGGGCCCTCCAACACCATGGCGGCGGAACGATCCCGCAGGGCCGGCATCACGGTCGTCTCCTCCGTCTTCGAGGAGGGCGAGGTGCCCGGCGTCTACTACAACACCGCCTGCACCTACGTGCGCGGCGAACTGAAGTCGGTCTACCGCAAGTCCCACCTGCCGTTCTCCAACGGCTTCCCCGAGAAGTTCTACTTCCGTCCCGGCGGTATCGAGCCCGAGGTCGTGGACACCGGCGAGACCGGTGTCGGAACGATCATCTGCTACGAGCGGCACTTCCCGGAGCTGAGCCGGATCGTCGCCCTGCGCGGAGGCTCCGTGCTCTGCGTACCGGTGGCCTCGGCGAGCGCGCCGATGCGCGAGGTGTTCCAGCTGGAACTGCGCGCCCACGCCGTCTTCAACGGGATGTTCGTCATCTGCTCCAACCGCGTCGGCAGAGAAGGCGTCAAGGAGTACTTCGGGCTCAGCGCCGTCTACGGCCCCGACGGCGACATCCTCGCCCAGGCCGCCGACGACCGTGACGACGTCGCCGTCGCCGAGGTGGACCTGGAGCGCGTGGCCGCCACCCGGCGCAGCCGCCCGTTCCTGCGCGACCGCCGCCCGGAGCTGTACGACCGGCTCACTGGAAGAGGACCGGCGACGCC